>JAHHHW010000079.1 GCA_019359115.1 Pelatocladus maniniholoensis HA4357-MV3 | reverse complement strand
CATAATTTTTGAGTGGGGGCGGTTGCCGTGGGCAACCGCCCACTCTCGCCTCTCTTAAATGATTATCATTCTTATTTCCATGTCCTCTCTTAAGTTTTTTTGTATGATTTATTTTTTGGAAGTCCCTAAGAGATAGGATGCAGGAGACTGTTCACTATTGTTGTTGATAGTGACGAAACGACCTCCCGGTTTCAGGTTAGCGAATATGTGCTGGCAAATTTTGAGTGCTTGTTCTGGAGTTTGGCAATAATTTAGCAAATATGAAGCTACCACCAAATCAAAGCTACCAATTTTACCTAATTCGAGGACATCACTAAGGATATATTCGACACCTAGCGATTCTCTGGCCTCCTCTTGTGTCGCTAGTTCAATCATTTTTTCCGAAATTTCTACCCCGATAACCCGTGTAGCGCCTTTTCGTTTAAATTCTCGAGAATAAAATCCTTCTCCACAAGCTAAGTCGAGGATGGACTTTCCAGTCACATCACCAAGCAAATTCAAATATGTATATGTCTCAATGTGTAGACGAAATGGCAATTCTTTAGATTTTTTATACTGCTGGGCAATGGTGTCATAATCAGTTGCCATTTTTTACCACGCTGAAATTACACTAACTCACTTAATAATTAGTTTATACCTTTTTATAGGTATGATTTTTAGATACAGTTGATTGCCATTAAATTTTGAGGATAGCGATCATTTACCTTAATTCTTCACATATAATTGTTTCTGATTGGTAAATCACGCAGAAAATAAAAGCGATCGCTCTTCCAATTACTTCCTTTTATTCGTCCCAAGTAACCTGTTAAGGGTGATGAGAGTTCGATAATAATTTCGTGCATTTCCTCGATTTTTAGCGGTTGTGGTGGTTTGGAACCAAAATAAACACCATATAATGTCTCAACTCCGGTGTTATCTGAACCTGTGTTTTCTAGATAAGTTTTAACAAGTTGGACAAGGTGCGATCGCAAACTAATTTCTCTGTTAACTTGGTCTATATATTTGTCAACTTCCTGATCAGATTGACCTGCTTTTAAATATTGTTTGAGTTTAAATAAGTCTACTGAGTTTTGATAAGTGCTTTGTAATTTGACAAGCTTCTCTAATGTTTCCGGGTTAATAATAGCCATATCATGTACTTTTGCAGCATCTTGCAGTTGAGTTGTTGCTTCACCAGGGCCAATAATTAATTTGGTTGCTTGTTTGAATACTTCTTGACTTTTTAAACGTAGTGTTCCCAAATTCAATAATTGTACTGCGGTATCGTTAGGAATTTTTTTACCAGCTTTACATTCTCCAACTAAAGAATAAGGCTGTGAACAAAATATGTCTATCCCACCAGCACCACCTTTATGAAAATAATCAACCGTAAAGCCTAAAAATTCTAGACTCTGACGAACTATGTTTTCAAAATCTGTTCCAGCTTGGTAGTTGCTTTTACCTTCGTCTAGTTGTTTACTGCGATTACCCAAAGCTGCAATATTATTGATCCAAGTTAAATGTGAATCTGCTTTGATGCTAGGCGATTTACTACTCCAACCCAAAAATACTTTAATATCTTCCTCTAATGCTCTAGCTGCTGAGTTGGCGATCGCAAAAGAGGCTAAATTACTCTGTAATTCTTCCAACTCAGGATGTAGGGGTGGTTCGAGTTTTTCAAGTTGGTGTTTACGTTTAAGAAAAATGCGATCGCTCAATACAGGATTTGCATCAGTAACACTCAAAGGTTGTGGTAAAGCAACAAACTGGCTGTTTTGCTTATGTTTAACAGATATTTCTATTGCTTTTGGCAGTTGATAAACTCGTAAATACGCTATGAATATGTTTTGCTTTTGTGCAAGTATGCTTTGTAAGGCTTGTTGAGTCCAAATTGTTAGTGAAGATAAAGCAGCTAATGATTCAGTATGATTAATAATTTGGCAGAATTCGCATTTTGCCCAAGCTTGAATTGTAACTGTATCAGAAACTAAGTGCGATGATTGTAAATGTGCGATCGCACTATGAGCAATAGGTAAAAAACTTGAGCAATAATATTGCTCAATTGTCAGTGGGATATTAATAAATTCTGTAGGATAAAGAGCAAACTGTTGTCCAGGATGGATAAAATATCTGGGTAAAGCAGTAATTATTCGTCCTTGTATTAATGCTTCAATATCAGGAACAGGTAGACACAAATTTATTGAAATTTTAGCCATCTAATTTATTGAAATTAGCAATATCGATTTAAAACTAATGTCATCAGTAAAATCAGAAATAATTTGAGGAGCATTCATAGATTAATCATCAGTTAAATTATTAGAGTTTTGACTAGAAGGTTCACTGATGATTTCTCTAATTAATTGATTATCAATTGCTAATTTTTGTTGTTTCATAAAATCAAACACTTCTGCTTTTGTTAGCTTATCATCTTCGCTATGAACAAGAAAATAAATAGCTAAAAGAGGTTTTATATCTTGAGTTTGCAGCTTTACCTGTTTTCCACCTTTTTGCTGTAAAAGTATTTTCAAATTATCTTTTGCAACTTTTGCAGACGGACTAATTTTCTTGGAACGCACTAAGCAACCCCGTGTTAAATCAAACTTTTTGTATTCTATTAAGCGCTTTAATGCTGCTCCTACATAGCTACCACCAGATTGTTGTATGACATCTACTCCTATTTTGACTTTTCCTTGATTACCCACAATTTTAAAATCAATAAAACCTTTATCTGCTGCATTAGTTTTAACGTCTTCTACAGCTTCAATCGTAACTTGTTCTACTGTTTCTCCAATTAAGCTACTGAATGCAATCCTCAGTGAATTGGCAATTTTTCCTTCATCTTCTAACAGTGAATCAATCTATAGAGCCTTCTAGTTTAGCTAATTCTTGTTGGAAATATGCTTCTACAGGATGTTTATTATCAGGAATAAAATTATCTGCACACCATTTTAAAAGTGACCTAACAGTAGGTTTAGTTTTGCCTAGAGTTCTTAGTTTAGCTTCATTAAATGGGTATAGAAAATGTGGTGGAATTTGTTTATACTCTTCGTAAAAATCTTGTAGCCATTGATGCACAACAGCAACAACATCATCGGAATTTAAATATTTTAATGCTATAGGCTGTCTATCAGATTGGTCACTAACTAATCTATCAACTACTGCTTCAACTTGTGGTAAACTCCTGATTTGATAATTCCAAGTATCAGGATACATTGCTAGTAACAAAACGCCTTTTTTGAGATTATTATACAAATCCTTCGCTAGACTGGCGACAATTTGTGCTGCGGTAAAACCGTTGTCAGCAATATCAGCAATATCTAGTTCATCAAAGCAAATAACAGGAATTTTATAATCACTGGTAATTTCCAAAATTTGCCGAACAAATTTTAATGATTCAGCTTCTATATCTTCTTTTTTGTGATTTGGTAAACCCATGTCCTCAGCTTGTGTAGGTGCTAGTTCAAATCCAGATAGCCAGTAGTTTGCATAGGTACTATGGGCAGAAGATAATGTCCACAAAATCGCTTTAATTATGTAAGGATTCGTGATTTCTGGTTTGGATTTTATAATTATTTCTGTTAAAATATTAACTACTTTATTTGAAGATTTAATCAACCAATTAGGAAACCCATTAATATACTGTTGTGGTGTGTAGTTCCAATGTTTGACTTCGTTAATTAAAGCTGCGGCTATTTCTTGCCATTGCATAATCTTTTGAGTAGTAAATGCTCTTAAGCTAGAAGCGACTGTTTGTAAAAATTGATATTGAATTTGATTCAGGTTATCATATTTACTCATGTATATAAATAAAGTGCCATTTTCTGCTTGTATGCGGTGGCGAATCCGGCTAATAATATGACTTTTTCCTAGCCCTCTTTCAGCAGTAATTGTGATCCCGACTGTTTCACGCTGTCCCTTACGAATTTTTTCGATAGCATCAAACACTGCATTAGAAGCATGAGCATTAATAGAAGCTACATCAGGAAAACTTTTTCCCCAAATCTGGGATGGTCTAACAACAAAATTTCCTGAAAAGGGATTTTTTTCTCTAATTAATTCATCAATTTTGCTATCTGTCATTGTTTTACTCAGTGAAAAATAAAGTTTAAGTATAGAGATTTTTTCTATTGAGATAATTTCACTCTCACCATAAACTTTAAGGACTAAACCCCTGACTATGAGCTTTAATTCTCATACTCAAAATAAACTTTATACTTTCAAAAGTTTGGCGTAGCAGCGTAACCCATCGAGTTCTGTAGTAATTGAGTCTTCTATCTTATCTGGTGCGCTATCTTCAACGCTTCCACCTTGCAGTTGCAAAATATCATTAGCCTGCATTTCTAATAGCCATTCTTTAAAATCAGAACGACTAACTCGTTCTCCTATCTCACGACGAATCCGATAAATTGGAACGAGATGATTATAGCTATAATCATTGTTTAGCTTTTCATATACATCTAGCGCTATTTTCTCAAACTCTTCGTAAGATTGAACCCCACTTTTTACTCCATTAGCTGGTGCAAATTTACCAGTATCATCCATTTCTCGTATCCACTTCAGCAGCGCATTTGCAGTCTTAGCTCCTATATTAGATTCATACTTAAACTCAGGGTTTTTAAGTCCCTCATGTAGCATCTGTAAGCCCTTACTTGTGAGAAAAACAGTCTCTGCTTTGTTTTTCTTTGCTATTTTGAGAACCTCTGCTTTTTCTAATTCCTGCAAAATGCTTTTATAATCTCCACTTTTTTCACTACTGCGTTTGGCTCGATCTACTACTTCTGTTCTCTTAACTTCCTGCTTCTCTCCTCCCAAGTCCCACAAAGCCAAAAGTATACGAGTTTGTGCTTGGGTAACTTCTAAATGATTATTTAGTGATTTCATATTGAGTATTAGAAATTACTCTTAAATTTTAAATAAAAATATAGTTGCTTGATGGTAATTTTACTGAAAATTTATGTTAAGTTTAGAAAAAATAAGTGTATTTATAAATAAAAAAACAATATTTACTTCCATTAAGAAATTAAGATGCGGATTTCTCAAAAGTAAGAAATCCGCATCTAGTCTGCGTAGGCTTGCTCTACGGGCGTCTATGTTTATGTAGCCGCGAATTATATTCGCTCTTGTTTTTCAAAAATTGGGATGCTCTTTCAAAATCTCCTGCGCTCGTTCAATATTATTCTGCACCGATTCCGCCGATCTATAGAGAGCAGCTCTTTCCTCATCACTGAGATTCAATTCCAATACACTTTCAATTCCGCCACATCCCAACCGACAGGGAATACCGATCGCCACATTTTCTAAACCGTATTCTCCCTGAAGAGACACAGTTACAGGTAATAAACGCGACTGATTTAATAAAATTGATTCCACCATCATGCAAGTAGCAGAAGCTGGAGCAAAAAACGCACCACCTGTGTGCATCAGTTCGACAATTTCTGCACCACCGTGACGCGTGCGTTCTACTAAACGTTGAATAGTATCTGTATCTAGCAATTCTGTCAGGGGAATACCGTTGACAGTGGCAAAACGCGGCAAAGGAACCATCAAATCACCGTGGCTACCGAGTACCATCGTCTTGACATCACCAGGCAATACTCCCAATTCCATCGCAATGAAAGTTTCAAAGCGGGCCGAGTCTAACACGCCTGCCATACCCATGATGCGATCGCGTGGTAATTGTGTAGCTTGCCATGCCAAATAAGTCATCACATCTAATGGATTGGTGACGACAATAAAAATCGCATCTGGAGAATGAGTGATCGCTTGTTTGGCTGCATCCACAACTATCTTGGCATTTGTCTTTAATAAGTCATCCCGACTCATACCCGGTTTACGAGGAAACCCTGCTGTGATTACCACAATCTCCGAACCAGTTGTATCGGCATAGTCATTAGTACCGATAATCTGACGGTTATGCATTTCAATTCCCCTCGCCTCCATCAAATCTAGCGCCAATCCCTGGGGCATTCCTTGAACAATATCCAACAACACTACATCAGCAAGATTTTTCTCCGCGATGCGTTGGGCAAGGGTACTGCCAACTCTACCAGCACCAATAACGCTGATCCGGGGCGAGTAGCACACAATGGAGGAGGAAAGGGGATTATACATAAATTTTTACTTAGAATTCTACTTAAACTCTTCTAGTTGATCTAAACGTAACCAAATATTCGGCGTTGGTACTTTGCCAAACTTGACAAAAGCATAATCACCTTTGACATCTACAATTTCGCCTTTACTGTCAAACAAATAATCAGGAAAACGAGTATCACTAGCTTTGGCTTCTACACTATTTTCCAACTTCTCACGAATAACCCGAACCATATCTCCACGTTTTACAGGCATATATTCCCCTCGCAAGTGTATCGATTGCTATACAGGATTCTATCTTGGGAAGTGTGTTTGTTGTTTGGAATTATCAACCATGAACTACTGTAGGGGTGCAAAGCCTTGCATCAGTACCAACCACTAAAAACTATCGCTGACATTGCAAACAAAAATGACTGGATCTGCCAGCTAACTTTGTCCGTTGAATAACATTTCCACAAACACGACAAGGTTCGCCAGTACGGTTGTAAACCCATGCGACACCACCGTAATTACCATTAACGCCCTTAACGTTGAGGAAATTACTAAAAGTGGTTCCACCCGCTGCGATGCTGGTTTCCAAGACTTTAATTATTTGCGATCGCAACTTTTCGATTTGTTCTGGCTGCAAATCTACACACATTGTTTCTGGTAATATGCCACTCATAAACAATGCTTCATCGGCGTATATATTACCTAATCCCGCAACTACAGATTGATCTAGTAAGGCAGTTTTGATCGGACGACGCCTGTTTTTGAGTTTCTTGGCTAGATAATCAACTGTAAATTCTGGTGAAAAGGGATCTGCTGCTAGTTTTGCTAAACCTGTAATAATGCTTTCTGGGGTTTGAGTTGGTGGTACCCACCACATTTGACCAAAGGTACGCTGATCGACAAAGCGCAATTCCCACCCATTCTCAAAAAATAATCTCACCCGCGTGTGCTTATGTAAAGATTCATCTTGATTCAACCACAATAATTGACCAGTCATGCGGAGATGAACACCCAAGTAAGAGGTGTGGGTAGTGCAACTAAGTTCGGCGAGGAGATATTTACCGCGACGGTACCAAGTGGCGATCGCACTTCCTTTAATTTCGCTGACAAAATCATCTACTGAAACCGGATAAGCGATCGTGCGATGCAGCAGCACGTCTCCACCCGTGATTTTTTGGTTGAGGGTCAATTGATTTAAACCCCGCCGGACTGTTTCAACTTCAGGCAACTCAGGCATCTAAGCTAATTATTGACAACAAACATATTCTGACAACTACTGTGATTTTTTGGCAGACATTAAAATCGGGAGTAGTCAACAGCGAGTATTGAATCAAAGTTTTGACTCTCTACCCTCTTGCCACTTACTCCCGAAAATCACCCCATGAAGTTTTTCTAGAAATTTCTACACTTTAGGCTTTTTTAGCTTTTGCCTTTGGTGCTTCAATCTCTACTAACTCGTCTTGAGCAAAGTTATTTGTGTTAACGCCAGCATAATTCACTCTCTCAAAGCGAACAATGACTGGGTATCTGATTGTGCTACTTTGCTCAACAGATGCAACAGTACCTACATCTTGAAACCAGTAGGACTCTGGACGAAGAACACGTACTTTAGAACCACGTTGAACCATGAGTTTCTTCCTTTTTTCTTATCAATTGCCAACGTATTAAGGCTAATTGATTTCACTGTAGCTGAGTAGTGTCTCCCAAAGATAGTTTGTTAAGTTATTTGTCTGATTAACAGGCGGTACAACATGGTGACGGCTTTGGCACAACAACGTGAGAAGGAATTTAGTTACAGTTCGTTGCCCTAGCCTGAGTTTAAACGCCCGCAGTGAGCGATCGCGTTTTTGTAATTTACAGAAAATCGGGGCTATAAAATTGCAAGCGTCCGTAACCAAGAAATTGCCCATAACTTTTCTCACCCGCAGGAAAAGCTTTGACACCAAACAGATAAACCCCACTCACTCCTGGATTCTGCACGGGTTTCAAACCAATAGTAATAGTTTTACCTGGTGATATTGGTGGATCAAATGTCAGTGAGACTGTTCTCGTTTTGCGCTCGCTTGTCGCGTCTTTAATTTGCAGTTTTTCTCCTTTATGGTCAGGCGTACCGACAAAAACGACGGTATCTTCTAGGTTAAAGCGAACCCGGTCTACTCCTTCGTGCTGGTTAATTGTAATTTTTTGTAGTGGTTCTCCAGCTTTTTGGGGCAAATCAATTGTGAAATAATAGGTTGCACCCCAAGCATATGTTGTTTTGTAAGTAGTAGTTGCTCCTTCGAGCGAAGGAGGTTGCACAAAATATACTGTACCGTCTCTTAGCTGTACTGCTTGAGATTTGAGGACAGCATCTGGTGCGATCGCTATAACCAAAGTTAGTGCTGTACCTAATAAAAATGGAAAGCGCATTGCTTGATTTGACTGTAGTTAAGTTAGGTTATAAAACTACGTTAAAGTTTGATTTTTATTATTTATTTTATTTTATCTAAGACTTTTCAAACATCTTCTCAGGACTTAGTACGTAAGTATATATACTTTTTTACAAATAAATGTAAAAGATAATTGAAATTAGTTGTCAAATTACCTTGTTAAGTTAGAAACTAGAATTATAAATACAAGCAATCATTCATTCACTATGAATACTGTTTCTAGCTTCGGGTTTAAACGTCCGATTTGGCAATCTATTGTGATACTGACTTTAGGCTTCTGGCTTAGTGCTAGTTTGCTTTTAGACTGGGTTATTATGCCTAGTCTTTATGTGTCTGGCATGATCACACAAGCCAGTTTTGCCACAGCAGGCTATGTTATTTTCTGGAATTTCAATCGTATAGAATTATTGGCTGCTGGCTTAGTATTAACTGGTGTCTTAGCTCTCAATCAAACCCAGTCTAAGTGGCGCTCTGGTAGCCTGATTTTATCGGTATTATTGTTAGCAATATCATTCACTACTACATATTGCTTAACACCAGAAATGTCTGCTGTCGGAATGCAACTAAACCTGTTTCAGACAACAGCAGAAGTACCAGGCAATATGAATTTATTGCATGGTAGTTATTGGCTGTTGGAAGTTATCAAATTGGTAGCTGGTGGTACGCTTTTAAGTTGGTGCTGGCGGCAATAAAATTTGTAGAAACGCACAATACACCGTATACATATGTGCGTCTTCTACAACTCATCTTGAGAAGCTTCATTGTTAAACCACAGCAAGCGTACAGCAAGTACAGCAAATCCCACAGCAGCGATCGCTTTTAACAATCTTGTCGGTAAAAATTCTGCCACAGCTCCACCTGCTAATGCTCCTAACAAACTAGTCAAAAGTAACGCACCAGCAGTTCCCAAGAAAACAGCACGAGGAGATTGGCTACGACCAGAAAGAGCGATCGCAGCTAGCTGACTTTTATCACCTAACTCAGAGAGAAAAACTGTAATAAAAGTTAATCCTAAAAGATGCCAATTCATAAATTTTGTTGATTGTTAGTTATTAGTTGGTAGGGGCTTAGACGCGCGTAGATGTGGCTGGTGAGTAATTTAATCAATGTTTAAGTTAAGTTTACCAATGACAAATGACGACTCTCACCAAGTAATTTCAGTGTCTCGACCCACTTAACTCTAATGAATTACATCCCAAAATAGCATTACGGAAATCAACAGCAGCATTACTCCGGCTGCTTTTTCTACGGTTTTTGGAGAAAGACGACTAGCAATCCAACTACCTAAAAGTACACCTAACAAGCTAGTGGTAATCAGTGCTGCTGCGGAACCGAGAAAAACAACCCACGGTGAATGTGATTCTGCACTCATTAGTAAAGTGGATAGCTGTGTCTTATCACCGATTTCCGCTAGAAAAATAGTTAAGAAAGTAGTGACGAAAATAGCTACAGGTGGTTGCTTTTGAGCAGAGTCGGCAACAGCAGGTGATGGTGAAGTAATGTTTTCTGCTGTTTTTTGCTGGCTTTTAGAATATAGAGATGTGCTAGCGGCACTTACAGGTAGGGAATCAAGTTTCACAGGCAGTATTTTTATCTAATTGTTTTTCATATTCTTCTCATTTTCTCAGATTGTTGTTACATATTGCAACCCTGCAAGGAGAAATATTGTCTTTCACTACATCTGCCATAGGGAATATTGTCCTATAGTGTGGGTTGCGGTGCTTCTGAATTGGCGCGATCGCTAAATGCATTTCAGATGTATCGCAAGGTAATAATTTTGAGTTAGTTGATATATTTGATGGAAAACTTGGCGGTTGTGAGTATGGTGTTCATTAAACAGACATCATAATGAGAGCCATGTGTTCACTCATCAGCATTCAAAAAAGTCCTTTGTAATTATTAAACTCATAAAGTTCTCAATAAATACTCGTATTATTAGGGAATTTATTGTATTCTAGTTTGGCTGAATCAAGTTTTTCATATCAGACTTTATAAAAACTTTTTGTAGTTTCTTGTGAAAATTTATAAAAAGATCACATTTGTCTGGTTATGAATTAATAGTCACTTGTTCTTTTATCAATCTGTAAACTTCAAAAAATCAAATGGATACACAACTAATAAAACTCATTGAAAAGCCTATTCTCAAAGAAGTAGAAAACACAGAGCAACCAGAACCACAAAACTTTCCCAACGTTAGTGTTGATATTGAAGAAGAAAATTTTGACATCAGTTATCAAGAACCTAATTATATTTCGGTACGTGATTATCCGGTAGTCCAATCGGTTGGCAATTCAGGATGGCAAGCTTCTGATATTTGGCGCGATATTAGAATAGACAATTTCTGCTAGTGAATACAATTGCTACAAGTCCAGGTATTCGTGGTGTGCGATCGCCTGGACTAAGCTAGTACCGCCACCTTGAAAGTCACGCATTCAAAACCACTCTATTTTATGGCTTTGACCTTTTATAAATGGTAGGTTTATTTCCGCCATGCTGTACTAGCAGAGATCTTTAGCTCTCTATCTGCCAAGTTATAACTAAAATCTATGTAAATTCTCCATTTCCCATATCATTTTTTATAATTTCCTGCTAGCTGTGGAAATGAGTGGAATGGAAATCAAGTAGTTTGACAATAAATTTAGGAGTGAAATGAAACTTAGCGACGGACTGTTGGACTCAGACAAAAAAGCTATGGTTGTAGAAGATTGCTGCAACATGATAGAAGCGCAACTTGCTTCTAAATCAGGTATAAGTGGTATGGCTTTGAAAACAGCCTTCGCCGCTCTTAAAGGAGTCAAACCAGGGTATATTCCTTATGTTGTTGAAATGATTTTGCCACAGTGCTTTGAAGCACTTGATCCCATCTGGAACGAAGGCGTAGACAAAGGCGATCCAGTTGGATATTTGGTTGCAAGCCGCGATCGCACAGCAAACGCACTATTGAGCGTCACTGATGAAAAAGCCAAGAACGTCAATCGCCCAATCGTTCGAGGAACTTATGAAAAGCTTCGTGGTTCAGCCAAGCAACACGTAGAAGAAGCAGTACCAGACTTAGCCAAGGTAATCGACAAATACACTGAGGCATAACTGAGAAAATAGGACAACATCTAAAAGTAGGCTACCGTTCAACGTTTCTCGGTAGCTCTACTAAATTCATAGCCCTGAAATTACTGCTCAGTGGGTAAAGGTGAAGTTGGGGAATTTAATGGAATTTCCTGTTGTGGATCTCTTACCTGCCACTCACATCTTCTTTCATTTGGTTGGTTGTAATTAATTGCCATCGTGAAACTGCGAGATTGAGCGCTATTGTTGCGGAGATTTACAATCGCCTCTGTGTAGTTTCCACCTGCAACTGCTGTCCATTGCAAAGTATTAGTCGCGTTAGGCTGATCGGGAACGAAACGCATTTTATACCTGACTTCCTCTAAGGAATCACCAGGGCGGACGAAAACTAAAGCTTGAACAATATCTGCTGTCCGTTGTAGGAGATCGGCAGAAATAAAGCTACAACTGTTAGCAGTATCTCCTTTAACCAGAGCTAAATATGGCCGATCAATTAAAGACTCTACTTGTTGGGCTTGCGCGTCAAGCTTAGAGAAGAGGATAAACGTAACAGGCAGTATCAGAAAAATAGATTTTCTCATAGTTCTGTTTAAAATTTAACTAAATACAAGTAAGTAGTGATTAGAAGTTGTTTGAAAAGTGATTGGCTGTGACTTTAGGCACTAATTGATCCCCCCTAAGCTCCATTACAAAGGGAAATAGAATCAAAGTTCCCTTTTTCAGGAGATTTAGGGGGATCTCAAAGTATTTGATACATCATGAAGGACTTTTCAAACATCCTCTTAACCTCACGTACTTTGATGTAATTCTCTAGACATATTTCATTTTCGCTAAAAATCAACTTTTTGTATACTAGATCATCCAAGAGATATTTAGCAAAATAGTCTTTTTAGTAGATGTTTGTACTGGATAATAGCCATACATTGAAAGCATTAATTATTACTTAATTTCTAGAGCAACAAAGGAGCTTTATATGCTTAGTGCTGTCATTTTTTTGGCTGGTTACGCTGTAATATCGACACTTTTTATCTCTAGTGTCGAATAAAAATCAATACTCTAATTTTCATTTCTCTGCTTCTTGTATCGATATCTCTATCTCTAATTGTAATTCGTACTTCTGTTTCACCTCGGTTGCTTTCGCCGAGGTTTTTTTGGAGTATGTGCAACAACGTAAATATTTTTAATTTTATTATATATATAATTCGCGGCGACACACACATAGACGCTCTACGGGCGAACAATCAAAAGTCAGATTATGAGGTTATTTTCTCAAATTTTTAACTAAATTGATGTCAGCTAATTAGCAGAATATCCTAGAAGTTGTATTTAAATTATGGTGGTTAGCGTCCATCATAAATCAACTTCCTCTATTTATCTGATATGAACGACAAAATTATACCTCTAGATTGTGATGATGTTATACTTTTAGGAAAAGATACATTTAAAGTAAGTAGATTAAAAGAGTTAATAGAGAAACAAATTAGACATAGATTACAGCGACGAGTTTATGAATCTAATACTCTTGAACCCGGCGTTTCAATGTTGGAGTTATTTAATTTAATATCTTTGGGAGAACATCATATTAAACTTAGTGAAATTCAATTTAATTATGCTATTAATTGCCAGGTACTAAGAATTGGCAGCGAAGGTTGGCGGAAAGGCAAGCTTAATATTGAGGTGTGTATATTGTCTCTTAACCCCAATCTCAATCAAATTTACTTGGAATTTCATCCAGAAGAATTTATTGAGTATGATTCACTTTTAGATGATATTTGCAAAATTATCGCTGAAAATTAATCACATCACCCTGTAATTCGAGATAATTTATAAAGGGAGCATCCCAAATGTTCAAAAAACTCGCTGCGATTGAAATCGCAGTCTCATAGCTAAAGTCTGCTTAAGCAGACTGCTTGATCTATTTGAGTCGTATTCATACGACTTGTGCTATGAGCAAAGGGTTTAAACCCTTTGCGATCACTGGAGATTTTTTCGTGTTTGAAGCCAGAAGGCGACGGCGTAAAGCTAGAGGGAATATTGCAGAAGATTTGGCTGGGTATCTATTTATGATCCCTGCTATTTTGGTTTTACTAACTTTTGTAGTTTTACCAATTATTTGGGCAATTTTCCTATCTCTACAAAAAGTCCAACTTCTTGGCGGTATTCAATACGAGTTCATTGGTTTTCGCAACTTTACGCGCCTGGTGGAAGATGAACGGGTTTGGATTGCCCTCAAGAATACCGTGGAATACGTTGCTATTGTCGTACCCATGCAAACTATTTTGGCATTAGTTCTGGCTGTGACTCTCAATTCTGGTATTCATGGAAAAAACTGGTGGCGCATCCTTTACTTTTTACCCACAGTTACTTCTTCTGCTGTGTTGACGCTAATTTTTATGTGGATCTACAACACAGATGGATTACTTAATGATTTTCTTGCTTTTGTGGGACTACCTACTTACAACTGGCTAGGTGATCCAGCTGTAGCACTCAAAGGTATTATGATCATGAATATCTGGTCAACAGCACCTTTTTACATGGTCATCTATTTAGCAGCGTTACAAGATATTCCCCAACCACTCTACGAAGCGGCGGAATTAGATGGTGCTAATGACTGGCAAAAGTTTATTTACGTTACAATTCCTATGCTCAAACCTGTTACCTTTTTTGTAGTAGCAATGGGGATAATAGGGACATTTCAGCTTTTTGACCAATCTTATATATTCTCAAATGGTAATGGCGGCCCCAACAATGCTACCTTAACCGTAGTTTTACTAATATATCAAGCAGTATTTCGTAACTTACAAATGGGGTATGCAGCCGCGATCGCTTTTCTATTGGCGACAGTCATCATTATAATTACATTGTTGCAAAGGCGACTTTTTGGCGGTAACTAGCACAAATGGTCTTTATACGACTCAAATAAATCAAGTAGTCTGTTTCAGCTAAAATTGATAGCGAATCTCTCCCTTAATGACATTGTTGCTAAAATTTTCTCGCCCCAGCATCACTTCATAGTCGATCGCACCTGTAAAATTTTGAGAAAAAAGTATCTGTGTTCCCGCACCCAATTTAAAATAATCACGATCAGATTCATTTGTTTGGGCGTGCATCGGTACACCTGGTTGAGTCACAAGTTCTGTAGTAATGATGCGGTGTGTGGGTGCAAATTGATATTCATAACTGGCGTGGATATTCGGTATGATGGAACCAATTTTAGTCTTAACCGTTACAGCAGCTTGTGCGCCAACACTCAAAATTAATGATTCTGCTTGTTGATCATCTACTTTCATATTCAGACTACCCGCACCTGTTTCGGTGTAACCATTGATATTGACGCGATCGTATTTCAAGCCAAGGGTGGGGCCATAAGAAATATTACCTGATCTGGCAATGTAACCACTGTCGATATTTACCGAAAACTGTGTCCCATCAGTATTAGCTTTAGCTTTGCGGTGATCGAAATCAATTTGGCGTTTGATATCAAAGTCATTATTACCGTAGCTAATCACAGCATTAGTGTAGAAGTCTTTCTCAACATAGTTGCTATAGATAGAAACAGCATAGCCATCAATTTTGATGTCACCTTGATTTTGATGCAGGTCAGTTTCATGATTAACAACACCCAATGCTACTCCTACAGCAAGTTGATCTGTGACACTGTAATCAATGCCTGCGCTGACACCACCTGTTGTATAGTCGTAATCTGGATACTCATCAGAATGCTGACTACCAAGATTGACATCACCGTTAACGAATACACCCCAGCGATCTGTTGATTGTGTTTGCGAAGTATTTTGCAGTGCTAACAAACGATCATCGATCAGCTGCGCTTGTGTTTGGGCTATATGCAAGGCGATTTCCGCTTGTGGGACGATCGCTGCTGGAGCATTCAACACAGCTTCAGTGTATTCTGCTATAAACTGGTGTCCGCGATCTGTAGGATGAACTTGATCCCAAAATAAATACTCATCAGGATTAGAACAAATTGTACCTGCTTGTTGATCAAAACAAGGGTCATTTATATTTGTTAAACCATATCGCTCAGGCTGGTCAATAACTTCGTTAAATAAAGCATTAATATCAAGAGGAACAATGTTTATGTTGTGGTTTTTGGCTATTTCTTGAAGAGCAGAATTTAAGTTAGTATTGTGACTTTTAATTAAAGCAGTGGTGGTGTCAGCAGTACCTTGCGATCGCTCTTGTGGAGTTTTGCCTAAATCTGGTAAGTTAGGCACAATAATATTACGAGCGCCTTTATTAATTAGTGTTGTAATCGCATTAGATAAATTATTGACTACTATTTGTGTATTGGTTGCTCTTTTTTCTGTTGGCTGAATTAGGTAATCATTAGCACCAGCCCATAAAATAAATAAAGCATTCGGACTAGGGTTTATTGGTGCAGAAGTAAAATCGTTGATTTGAGATGACAAAGATGGAAGGGGTATGATTAGTGATTCACTCAGGACATTAGTATTTCCAGATGTGGAACCACCAACAGCATAATTAGTAGTTTTATTCGCATCAATATTTAAGTATGAACCTAATACTTCCACCCAAATCGGCCCATTAGAAAAACGCCCTTTAAAATAAGGTGGACTCAGGGGAATTGTACCTCCTGTGATTCTATATAGGTTGCCATTATCAGATAAACTATCACCGAAAATAAAAAGTTGATCGTAATCTCCTGCTAAAGCTTTGAAAGGTAATAAATTAGATACAACAGAAAAGGCGATCGCCACTGATATTTTTTTGCTCACACCATTTTTTATCAAAATATTTGGCAAATTCTACTAAATTTCCCACCAGTAACGCTCTAGCAAATTATTAAATTTTCTTTTAAGTAATGCAAAGATTAGGTGTTATAGCATTCCTAGATTATTTGTAAAAGACAAGATCCCCGACTTCTTATAGGATGCAGCTGGCGAATTAGGGGTGACACCCCTCATCAACGATTTTTCGTCATTCCACCAGATGTAGAGACGCGTAGCAAAATCCCGCAGGGTAATTTCGCGTCTCTACAGGGTCTGTATTTGTATCAGATTTTTTGTGAAATGGTATTAGCTATCAGACGGCGATTTCAATAGCAAGCGGGTTTTTTGAGCATTGGGGATACTTGTGAAGCTAATTTCCAACTCAAAAACCTGATTTCCAACTCAAAAACCTGATTTCCAACTCAAAAACCTGATTTCCAACTCAAAAACCTGATTTCCAACTCAAAAACTTGATTTCCAACTCAAAAACCTGATTTCCAACTCAAAAACTTGATTTAAAACTCAAAAACCTGATTTACGAATCCAAAACTTGATTTACAGACAATAAGAGCTAAGAATAGGCATACTGATATATATAAGGAGAGGAACTCAAGCCACTCCCGACCGTCCAAAATGTAAAGAGAATAAAGCGACAATGAGACGTAAACCTGCTGGTAGAACAAATACACCTCCTAAACCCTCTATTTTCCAATCCCCAATGTTTAATTTCACCACCATAGCAATATTGGGAGGGGTGTTTGTTTTGGGTATAGGGATTGGTATTGCTTTTAGCTCTACAGCGACATTTACACCAACTAACGTAGCTTCGCGTGAATTTATTGATACCAAAGCACCAAACCCTGAGATTTGTGTGCAGTACGGAGCGAGTGCTATGGTCATGGATACTAGGTTATTTGTAACACTCAACCCCTTTAATGTTTATGTTTCTCAACCGAGTATGCGTCCGGGATGCGTTCTACGTACCAGTAACTGGGAGATTTTAAGACAAAGAAATCTAGTGACATCTGACCAGGTAAGAGATTGCAAGAACCGTTTGAATACCTTTGGTTTTACGGGTAACTTGAGTGAAAAACCTGATATTAATTGTGTTTACCAGAACGATGCGGCTAAAAACTTCTTTGTTACTGATCCAGGAGCAGTTGCACCATCTATAGAAACAGACAGATTTTAGTAAGAAGTTATTTGTCATTGGTCATTTGTTATTTGTTTTTATCGAGTGTTATTAGGTAGAGGTTGACCAAACTCAATTGTTTGTGAATTAGGATTGATAATTTGACTATTAGAGGCGTCAGGAAGTGGGTAGTTTGGTAAGTTTGGTGTGGGGAAAAAAGGAATATTATTGAGATTACCAGACTGGTTAGGAAAAATCGCCGGAGGAAGAGTAGAATTTGGCGGTTGAGAAGAGTTATTCGGAAGCAGGGGTGGAACAGTTACTAAAGGCTGCTGTTGATTGTTAGTTGTTGATGGTTGATTATTGATGATTGGTAGTTGGTTATTAGTTGTTGATGGTTGATTATTGATAATTGGTAGTTGGTTATTAGTTGTTGGTTGTTGATTGTAGTAACTTGTGGTTGGAAGAGGCTGATTGTTAGAAGGTGGAGGTGGGTTGTATAAACCTGGATTTGGTGTCTGCTGATATGCAGGAAAAAGGTTTGTGGGTGTTGAGTATGTATTGTTGCTCACGTTAACAGGACGTAGAACCCAACGTGTAGGATTTTGTGGAGAAACAGGTTGTAGTTGCACCTGATTAAGATTTATAAAAGTACCTGGCGTTAAGTCCATAACAAGGCGAGTCACATCTGCATTTAATTGCGAGACACGAATACTTTTTATCGCCCCAGAGAAATTTTGTTGAGTAGAAACATAACCCAATTTAGTACCTGGTAAATCTACAACTATGCGGGAGGGTTGGGAGAGAAAAAAGTAGCGCGGTTGTGAAGGTGCGGAGAGAGTAATTTCTAGCTGTGATGTTTGTGGGTCAAAACGCCAATCTTTTAATTTCGATACTGGTACAGCGTTGCTACTACCAGCTTCGAGAGTCAATGCTGTGTATAGGCTAAACAAGCTAATTTGAAATAAAAGCTTGTTTTTTAATCGATTTCTCATTATTTTATTTTAGTAAATATCGAGACACTATTATTGCACCATTTTTATCTAAGTGCGAAGCGATCGTGTCCTTCGTCAAAATTGATGATTGGACCCTTCGGCACAATTCGATTGGGATTAATATCGGTCATACTCATGTAATAGCCGCGCTTGATATAATCGTTATTGCATGTCGCTTTAAACTCAGGACGCTGATATAGATCCTTTAGATAATTCCAAAGGTTTGGATAGTCGATAATTCGCCGCAAATTGCACTTAAAGTGACCGTAATACACTGAATCAAAGCGATACAGTGTTGTAAACATACAAATATCAGCTTCTGTAAGTTGCTCCCCACATAAATAGCGCTGCTTGCTCAGAATGATTTCCCATCGGTCTAAATTCTCGAAGAGTTCTGTTACCGCATCTTCATAGGCTGTTTGTGAAGTCGCAAAACCAGCGCGATATACACCAGCATTGATTGGTAGATAAATTGCATCAATCGTTTGATCAATCTGTTGTTGTAGGTCGCGTGGGTATAAATCTATTTTCTGCGTTGCTAAGGAAGCAAACTCTACATCAAACATCCGCATGATTTCGCGAGATTCGTTGTTGACAATGGTTTGAGTTTGCTGATCCCACAACACTGGAACAGTGACTCGCCCTGTATATTTGGGATCGGCTTTTAGGTAGATATCTTGTAAATACTGTGCGTGATTTACAAAATCGGGAATAGCTCCAGGTGCTTCAGAAAACATCCAACCCTTGTCACTCATAATCGGATCGACGATAGAGACTGAGATTACATCATTTAATCCTTTGAGTTCTCGCATAATTAAGGTACGATGCGCCCACGGACACCCCAAGGAAACGTAGAGGTGATAGCGTCTTACTTCTGTCTTAAACCCGCTAGTTCCATCTGCACTCACGCGATCGCGAAACGTTGTTGGTATCTCATGGAACTCACCGCTTTGATTTTGCTCATTCCCATCAGTTATCCATTTACCTGCGATCATCATTCCTGATGCCATAATAGTCTCCTAGCCGTGATGGTGTAATTGTGCCTTTACTGCTCTAATTAATTCGATAAAAGCGCTAGAAATATAGCACTTCTCACTCGATTGCATGCAATACAGTCGGAACCCCACCCCGGCTTTGCTGACGCAAAACCTCCCCTAAGCGCAAGCGGGGAGGGGATTAAGGGGTGGGGTACGTATTGGACACAACCGAGAACTGCTATATATTAGACATCTCCAGAAATGAGGTATCGACCCTGACTGCACAAGGCTTTTATATTCTTTTTCGGAGATGTCTATTTCATATTAGGATTCCCATCAGGAACCAACATCTGAAAAAAGTCTTGAATATCTCATCAACGAAATATATACATTACCTCTGACTTTCGTTGTTACAAAGAAAGGTAGAGGATCGTAGACGCGAAGCGGCTTCCGTAGGTGGGCAGAAGGCACTTAGGTTTAAAAGTATTAATTGATACTCTAGCTCTGAGTCTAAAGCCCAGTTTAAAAAAAGATGTTTTTCAAAACGCGTAGCGCTACGGTGTACACACAAGTCAAAATTTTTCATGTTGAAACTGTATCCCGCCTAGAACTTTAGTTCTAGGCGGTACAGATGCGCTCTATATAAAATTTCAATGGCTACTTGAATTTGTTGGCTTGTCTTGATTTTTTTGAGGCACAGCACTAACTTTAATAGCTTTATTAATACCACTGATTGACATCTGCCCAATTAAATTATCTTGTTTTTCTATTTGCATTTGTAGACTGATTATTCTATGAGTTTTTTTATCTGTTGCATCTGTATTTTTGCAAAGGATATAATTAGGAATTTGTCCCGAAAAGCTAATATTTTTGTTTTTATATCTACCAGTGAGAGTAGGATGGTCGTCTATAATAGATTGTTGTTGCAAATTAATATTTGCTGGTACTAAAACTCCATTTAAGTACACACCTGATTGATGAATATTTAAGATAACGGTGTCTGGTTGATTACAATTAGGCAATTTTTCTCCAAAAGCCAGACTATAACTTTCTTTGAGAGAGGGAGGAGCTTTTAAATTATTTTCTCCATAAGTAGTTACTGTTTTAAATAATAATAAGACTGAACATATTGTCACACTATAAAAAGTTAGAGATTTGAAATGTAAATGATTCATACAAATAATTATATAGTAATAATTTAAGATAAATTATGAATTATAAATTATGAATGATGAAGCTTTTTGTAATTCATCATTCATAATTTATAAGTTAAGAGGATGTTTGAAAAGTCATGATTGATGTATCAAATATTTTTTACCCCACCCTAACCCTTCCCTTGTAAAGGGGAGGGAACCGGATTTCTCTTGTTTCCCCCCTTTATAAGGGGGGATTAAGGGGGGTAATAATGTAATTAAAATTACAGCCAATCACTTTTCAAACAACCTCTAAGTCAGTGGGAGTAAACAGAACACGAGTTACGAAACGTAAATTTCAGTGTCCCACATTACTAATAACCAATGACCAAGGACAAATAACCACTACTTAATTTCTAAGTTGTAACTTCTGACTTAGGCTCAGTCAGAACAGAGGTAAGATGAGAAATGACTTTGCTGTAACGACGGGTAATGAGCAGCGAGGAACGACATTCGATCGCTAGTTCATCTGTATATCTTCCCAGTGTTTGGCGTTCTATGCCCCAGGTACGGCTAGCGCCTGCAATTGTGAGGTCAACGCCTTGGGAAGCTGCAACTACGGCTTGCATAGGATCTGTGGCTTCAATTGTATTGATGCTAATGCGATCGCTCACACTACTAGGCATTTGCTCCATTAATGTTTGCAGTTCATAACTTAATTCGTCTTTGACTTGATGAGCTGATAGCACCTGTAATACTTGCAAATTACAAGTATCACGATTTACTAATAATCTCAAAGCCAGAATCAGTGCCAAATCATCATGGATGTTACCAGAATAGGGTACTAACAAAGTTTCTAATCGTTCTTGCCCTCGATCAATAAATACTGCAACATCAACCGTGGCAGCTGTGAGAATTTGACCAACTCGTCCACCTAAGCGATTATTACTAAAAGCGGGACGGTGCCATCCGACAACTACTAAATCTGCTTGTTCGAGTGCAGCTATCTGTATGGTTTCCCGTGCAACGTTGTTGGAGACACGAACTATGGGATGAACATAAGAACGTGCTGCTGGTGGTTCCAGACGTTGAATCAATTCATCTAAAAGCTGATGTCGTTCTTGAATTAATCGGTTTGCCTCGACTGGTGTACTCTCATAAGCATAATCTTCTTGTAGTTCAATCAGACAAAGGGGATTAACAATAGCAGGTTGTTGATAATTCACTGCGATCGCTACTGCTAATTGTAATAAACCTTTTTGGGTATCTGGGTTCGCTACTGGCACTAGAACTCTATAGGGACGATCAGAAATATCAGCATCAATATCTGTTTCTGGTTCTGTCTCTACTAAATTCAACTTGATGAGCTTTTTGGGATAAGTCCACTCTAATAGTGGTGAGGTCATAAATGTAGTAACTAAAGCCATAATTACCAACATGGTGAAGAGTAACGGTGAAATTACTCCCAACTCCAAACCAATGTTGAGTACAATTAGCTCAGTTAAACCGCGAGTGTTCATTAACCAACCAAGTGCGGATGCTTCTCGTTTGTTAATACCACTAACTCTAGCTGCTACATATGTGCCAACATATTTGCCTGCGATCGCTACTGCTAGCACCAATACGGATAGTAACCACAATTCCGGACTGTTGAGTAGACCAATTTGCGTCCTCAAACCACTATAAGCAAAAAACACTGGCAGAAGAAAAATCAAAACAAAATCTTCTGTTTTCACCGCTATTTCTCTAACCAAACCAGCATTTTTTGGCATTATTGCTCCTAGTAAAAATGCTCCAAAAATCAAGTGAATACCAATTAATTCGGTGATTAAGGCTGAAGCAACTACTCCTGCATAAATTAACGCTAAAACCAATTGATTGAGGCGTTTATTGCGGCGATAGTAAGTAGCAAGGCGAGAGAGAAAACTTCTTCCCAATGTCACCATGACGCCGATGTATAGCAAACTTTCAACGATAGTAGGAAAAGCACCAGTAATACTACCTGTGCGTGCGACTGCGATCGCGACAGCCAAAACGCACCAGGCTGTTACATCATCCACAGCAGCACAAGTTAACGCCAATGTCCCCAAGCGTGTTCCTTGGAGGTTATTTTCTGTGATGATTCGCGCCAAAACTGGAAAAGCAGTAATTGACATTGCTGCTCCCAAAAATAGAGCAAAGGCGGTAAAGGAGACACTGGCGTTAGAAATTAACGGATAAAGCAGTACCGCTAATAGAGTTCCCAAAGAAAACGGTACTAAAATACTGACATGTGAGGTCAAAACTGCAACTTCCAAATTACCACTAAGGTATTTGGGATTTAACTCAAGCCCGATGAGAAACATGAAAAATATTAACCCAACCTGAGACAAAACATTTAAAAAAGGAACTGTTTCAGGGGGAAACAAGGTAGCTGATAGTTCTGGAGCAACCAAACCAAATAGAGAAGGACCGAGCATAATTCCGGCTACAATCTCTCCGATGACTAATGGTTGGTTAATCCACCGGAATCCTAATCCTACTAGCCGAGACAGTCCAATGACAATCAGCACCTCAATTAAAACGAGAACAACTGTGTGCATAGTTACCTCACAAGCGACTATCCGGTGTCCCTTAGATAATTCTTTAAATCGCTTGAAAATGTCAACCTTTATGGCTCACATAGATGCAATTATTGTTCAAATGTGATGTTAATTGTTATTACAATTAAAAAATCAAATAGCAACAGAAATATTGCATGTTAATTGATGATTGATACTTCTTTGATGGTAGAATCCTCTAGATTTATCTGTGGAGTCAATCCAAAATCCATAGAGGCGATAGCAGCTTCAAGGAAGGGTAAACCAAAATCAAAAATCGAATGACGAAATGTAAGATTAATTATGCTCGTTATTATGAGTAAGGTAGGGTTGTTGATCAATTTCTCCCAACAAGTATCAACAACCAACAAAATTTATTTATACATTTGGTAGTTGTTGAACTGACGATTGTTCGTATACTGTACCTTTTAAAAACATGTTAACTAATGGTGATGCCATTAAAGTAGTAACAATAGCCATAATCACCATGATGGTGAATAAAGTTGGAGTGATTATACCTTGCTCTAAACCAATATTGAGAATAATTAACTCCATCAAACCCCGCGCATTCATCAAAGCACCGATGGTTGCAGACTCACGCCAAGTTTCTCCGGCGATTTTGGCTGCAAGCATACAAGCGATACCTTTACCAAAAATAGCGATCGCCACAATTAAAGCTGTGATTGCCCATAAATATGGTGTATTTACCAATCCAAGTTGAGTGCTTAATCCAGAGAACACAAAAAAGATAGGTAATAAAAATGCAGTGGTCAAATATTCGAGGCGATCGCGAAGTTGTTCGGCAAATTCACCCCGTGGCATTGCTGTACCCAAGATAAATGCACCAAAAACCGCATACAATTTAATTGCATCTGTTAACCAGGAACAGAACATTAAAACTATCAATACTAAAATCAAAGTTTGGATTTTTAAGCCACCATCACGCTTTGTCATCCGCGTAAAAATCTTTAATGTCGGTCGCCCAATAAAAATAGTCAGTAAAACATAGGTTAAACCACCACCAATGGCAAAAGCTGCAATACTTGCATCAGCTTGCAAACTTGCCAATACAATCGCTAGCAAACACCATGCAGTTGCATCGTCCATTGAACCTGCTGCTAAGGCTAATGTCCCAAAGCGAGTTTTTGCGATCCCACGTTCATACAACATCCGGGCTAACATCGGAAAAGCTGTGATGGACATCGAAGCGCCCAAATATAATGCAGCCGCCCAAGGTGTAACTCCTACTTTAAAAAGTTCAGCTTGACCGTATAAAAAGAAAGCTGCGATCGCGCCTAAACTAAAGGGTGCAAGTATCCCTGCTCCAGAAACCAAACCTGCACTTTTGATTCGTTGCTTAATCAGATCGGTGTTAAATTCTACCCCAATCAAGAACATATATAGCACTAGCCCAATCTGACTAATCGCAAAGAGAATTGACATTGAAGGGTTGGGAATCTTTTCTCCAGTCGCTAGTATCAGTGGTGCTTTAGGAAATAGCCATTGCTGTAGACTAGGTGCGATCGCCCCAAACAGTGATGGCCCTAACATTACCCCTGCGATCATTTCACACACTACATCTGTTTGTCCAAGAAAACGCTTTCCCAGAATAGTGACGATGCGACAAGCCGCTAAAATAACTGTCAATTGCAGCAGTAGTTTCAAAACCAGTTCAAAATTCGACATTTGATTTCTTTTTGAGGAGTAATGATTAGTTATCTACAAGCTGATTTTGGCAAAATCCATACAGGAGCCAAGACATCAGCTATTTTTGTTTTGATAGATATAAATGATGACGCAGGAAAATTGCCAAAGCATGTTATAATTTATCTTCCGAAAGCAAACTTTGCGAGCGTAAGCTAAATTTACAAAGCCTCTAGTAGGTGTTTAGCAAAAAAATGGTTGTGTCATTGCTACAATCTTGAATAATCAAAACGATGAACAATTGTTTTGGGATAGAGAGGCGCTTGAGATTGTGAGTCCGGAGCGCCTTCTCTATATTTTTTATATAGCACTAAAAATTCTTAGTTAGCAAGCTAAAAATTTATGGTTTAATATAAAATAATGAGTTAATTTTTTACTCTATTTAGGTCGTTTTGTAATAAGTGCGATCATGCGAATAAGACAAGTCAAAGAAATTGAAATTGAAGGTTTGGGCGATCGCATCAAGCAAGCTCGACTAGATTCCAGGAAATCTCTCGAACAGATATGTGATGAGGTTGGTGTGTCGCGCACCTACTGGTATGACATCGAAAAGGAAACTCTCAAAGGAGCGCTTTCCATTGAGAATCTTCGCAAAATTGAAGAAGCATTGGGGGTTGATTTAGATGTGAAATTCTGAGGGATCGGGGATTCTCCAGAGGAGACGCTACGGGTATACGCACAAGCAGTGGGACAGCGCGGTCTACCCTACGGGAACCCAAAGAAGGCGCGTCTATGGGGGTTTCCCCCATGTTGCGCTTTAAATCAATAGCTAGCTTGAGGCGTCTTTTTCAATTCCTCTCGGAACTCGACTTTTGAAAGCTTGATTAATTTGTCTCTCTAAGTACACACAAATCTAGGTTGAGCGCATCTGTACCGCCTCGGAATAAATTCCGAGTCTCATAGCGCAAGTCCTCTGAAGAGGACTCAAAAAAAGTTTGTTCCAGTCCACTTGAGTGGACTTTCGCTATGAGCCTGGAACTTTAGTTCTAGGCGGGATACAGTTTCAACATGAAAAATTTTGACTTGTGTGTACTTTAGCATTTGAAAAGATGATTGGGATGCAATTGATCTGCATTCCAAGAAAAGGGATTTGTCTGCACGTATTGTTTACCCCTAAGATTCTTGATTAACGGGTAACGTAAACCAAAAAGTTGCGCCTGTATTTGGTGTGCTATCAACACCAATTTCTCCGTTGTGAGCATTGATAATGCGCTTGCACAGATATAATCCTAATCCTAAGCTGAGAGAATTGCGGTTATTGCTACTCCGGAAGTATAAATCAAATAATCTTTCGGACTGTTTTTGACTCAAACCCACACCATTATCGGTAACTGTGCAATAAATTTTATCTTCCTGGGCGATCGCATTAATGGTTATACTCAATCCTGGAGGATTATGTTTAACTGCATTGACAATTAAATTAGAAAATACTCGCCATAATTGCGTTGGATCACCACTCACTAAGGGTAGTTGATCTTTCACTAAGTCGGTCAAAGTGACTTGATTTTCTGCCAACATTGGTTGTAGATCAGCGATCGCATCTTCGACAATTTTGTGCAATCTTACAGATTGACGTTGCAAAACAATACCTTGCACTTCACTCATATGAGCTTCCATCAGTGAGTTAATTAAATTTAACTGTCGCTCACTGCTTTGTTGCATCCGTTCTAAAATTGACCGAGGAACAGGAATAGAGGATGGACGTGCAAGTAAATTATTTAACACCATGAGTGTACCCAAAACCGGGTTGCGTAAATCATGGGAAACTGCATGGACAAATACTCGTAGTGCTTCTTCGGTGCGTTTGCGATCGCTAATATCTAAAATTACTCCCACTAAACCACCAAGAGATCCGTCTGCTTTGCAAAAAGTTGCTTTGTAAAAAATCACATTGTGTTTTTTACCATCTTTGTACATCACTGAATCTTCGTAACTCTGCACACCTCGTTGTACAAATAAATTTGTATCTGCTTGTTGATATTTTTCTGCTAATTCTTTAGGTGATAAATCAGATTCTGTTTTGCCAATAATTTGCTCTTTCTTGAGTCCTAAAACTTCCTCAAAAGCTTTGTTACAACCTAGATAAAAACCTTCAGCATTTTTATAAAAAACTGGTGTCGGAATAGTATCAATTAAAACTTGTAAAAAATCTAATTGTTCTTGTAAAGCTGCCTCAGCTTGCTTACGTTTAGTAATATCTTCTATTAGTCCTTCGTAGTAAAGTAGCTTCCCATTTTCGTCACGAACTGCGTATGCTTTTTCCGAAATCCAAACGATACTACCATCTTGACGATAAATTTGTGACTCAAATTCAGACACTTTTCCGTATTGTTCAATTAAGCGCACAAACTCTGCACGTCGCTGGGGATCAACATAAAGCTGATGTTCTATATCAGTGAAATTTGTTGTTACATCTGTTGAAGATGAATATCCATAAATACCTGCTAATGTCGGATTCGCAGTAATGTAACGTCCATCGGGAGTACTTTGGAAAATGCCTTCAACAGCGTTTTCAAATATACTGCGATATTTTGCTTCCGTCACTCTTAATTTTTGATAGGCAAATTCCAGTTCTTTACGAGCATAGAATTCAGAGCGTTGTAAGCGATCATATAAATAAACACCAAGATTACAAATAGCACAAAACCAGAACAAATATAAAATAAAGGTGACATTATATAACTCCGTATGTTCTGGTAGTGGTAATTTTAGCCCCAGTGTTGTATTTAGACCAAAATAGTAAATAAATAACCCTAGTTGAGATGTTAAATGTAGAATCCAGCGTACAGGTAAAAATGTCGCTTGACTGAGGAACAAAAGCGACCAACCCAAAGTGTCAGGTAGTGCAAAACCTTTGAGAGTAGCAAAAATTTGGGGAATGAGATTTATTGACCAAGATGAAATTAAAAATACTATTCCTGGATGCTGACAACCAAATTTTGTTTGACGTAAAGCCATGCACAAACCCAGACTCAGAAACATAGCAATATCTATGAATAGCGCTTGAGTTCTGAATACCTCTGGTAGCTTTTGCAATTCTTTGAGAGGGAAGAAAAAGTTATAAACGTCTCGCAATGTAAACGTTAAGATGCAGATTAGACCCAGCCATAACAATAAACCTAATCTCTGCCATAAAAAATTATTGCACCAATTTTGATATTCATTGGCAATGTAATCTGCTATTGGCGTTTGATTTTGCCGAAAAACAACTTTTTTTCGCCATTTCCGCAATATTTTCCATATGGTCTTCATTAGTTGTGACCAAATCGCTTATAAGTAGTTTGGCACAAATAAAGTTAACTATATAGTGAGGTTTGTCATAGGTCATTTGTCTTTTATCATTGGTAGTGTAAACCAAAAAATTACTCCACGCTGACGATGACTCTCAACGCCAATTTCGCCACCATGTGCCTTAATAATTTGTCGAGACAGATACATCTTTAAGCCAATACCTGTAGAAAACCGTGCTTGTGGGTCGTGAACATATAACTCGAATAGGCGATCGCACTCCAGTTTACTCATTTGAGTACCGTTAAATTTAATGCTACAACGAATCATATCTGCTTGTACTTTGGCAGTAAGTTGGAGGTTTATACCTGGTGGGTTACTTTGGAGAATGTAAGTAAATAAATTGACGAATATTTTATGTAATTTTACAGAATCAGCAGATACTAACGGTAAATCTCTAGCCAACAATGTTTTTAATTGTGACTGATTCTGCCTTAACATTGGCTCGATATTTTTGATTACTTCTCGAATAAATATATTAAATTTGATGATTTCTTGATTTAGAGTAATTCCCTCTACTTCAGTTGAATGTATTTCCAGTAATGAATCAATCATTCGTAGTTGGCGATCGTTACCTTGAATCATGCGATCAATAATTGAACGAGGAATGGGGATTGGGGAAGGTAGGGGTCCCCTTTGGGGATAAGGGGCAGGTGGGGCCCCCTCTGGGGATAAGGGGTAATGGGGATTGGGGATTGGAGATTGAGAACTGGGGAATGGGGATTGGGGATTGGGAGAAGACAAACTAGACAAAAATGAAAAACTACTCCCTTGTTCCCTCACTCCCTGACTTTTAAGCAAATTCTTCAGTACCATTAAATTACCCATCACGGTAGTTCGCAAATCATGGGAAACTGCGTGCAAAAGTACGTCTTTGACTCGGCTAATTTCTTGCAGTTCTTGCATTTTCTGCTGTAATTGAGCAGTGCGTTCTTCTACTTGCCGTTCTAAATTATTATTGAGTTGTTCGAGTTGTTGGTAAAGTTGCGCTTGCTGAATAGCAATAGCTAGCTGTTGTGAGAGTTGTTGGAGTAAATTTATTTCTATTTCTTGCCAATAGCGTGGTTTAGCACAAGAGTTAGCAATTAACGCACCAAACAATTCTTTACCTAGCATAATCGGTACAGCCAAGCTAGCTTTAGTTTGAAATTGCTGATATAGTGCTGCTAGTTGTGGAGATACTGCTATTTGGGTAATGTCTTCAACTACACGCACCTGATCTGTTAAGAGTTTGGTTCTTAATTCTTGCAAAAGACTTTGATCTTTTTTCTTCCAACTCAGAACAGATGGGTATTGCGGATCGACTGACTCGGCTATCATCTTAAATAAATCATGGCTATCATTAAGGGCAATAAATACCCTGTCCGCTTGCAAAAATTGCCGAACTTCACTAACAGTATTTTGCAGAATTTCGTCTAGGTTGAGAGATTGGCGAATTCGCATTAATGTTTTTGCTAACAAGCGATCGCGTTGAGAAGATAGGCGCAATAATTCCTCGGTTTGTTTACGTTCAGTGATGTCGCGACTGATTGCAAGTAAGCAAGGGATACCATCTAACTCAATCACTTCTGCCGCAACTTGTACTAAGATTACTTCACCAGATTTTTTCCGAAATCTAATTTCTTGGTTGCGAATAGATCCTTGATTTTGCAACTGTTGCAGTAAATTTGTGCGATCGCTTGGATTTACCCAAATATCCAACTCAAAAGCTGTACGTCCAATCACTTCTGAAGGTTGATAACCACTAAGTAGCACAAAACTATCGTTAACTTCTATGTAGCGTCCTTCTTGAAGTGTGCTAATTGTGATTGGATCGGGACTACAACGAAAAGCTTTAGAAAATTTTTCAGCCAAACTTTGCAAAGCAATTTCTGTTTGTTTAGGTTCGGTAATATCTCGGACTATTGCTAAGACTTCGTTTTCACCAATTTTGACTAACCGTGCTTGATAATCTCGCATTCCCAAAGGCGTTGACAGTTGATATTCACAAACTTGTAAAGTGTTCGCAGCCAAAGTTTTAGCGATCGCTTCTTGCTTGATCACGGCTACATTGTCAGGCAAAATATCCCACAAGTTTTTACCAACAATCTCTTGTGTGATACACTCACTCTTGAAATCTAAATACTCTCCATCACGGCTGATACAAAACATCGTATCAGGGATCGCATTTAAAATCGCCTGATAACGCGCCTCAGCCTGATGCAATTCCTCCTCCCTTAGCTTGCGATTTGTAGTCTTCATCTGCAATCCATCCCAAGTAAATAATTCAAAATAAGAAATTAAAAATAAAAAATTGGGAAAATCTTTATTTATATAAGCATCCTGGTCACTTGATTTTAAATTGTCTCTACAAATAAATAAACTTGCTAAATCTGAATCTTGCACTTCAAACCAGTCTTCTGCTTTCAGAGTAGATTTTTCTGGGTGCGATCGTATTCACCCAAAAGGGTGAATAACTTTTGTGAACATGATTGCAGCTAGATCAACGTAGCTTTAGTGCAGTCCTAATGAAAAAATCTCACCAACCGAATGTAAATACTGCTACTCATATAGATTCTTTGATGCAGTCTTATTTAAATTTATTAATGATCAAAGTAGTTTTTTTTAAGTAAATATACTAAGTTATTAAAACTACTTAAATCCTGAGTTAGTTTTTTGAGGTTTTGTTCCAAGCCTTTTGGTAGCTTGGCTTAAAACATAACTATTTTAAAGCAATTGATTGTTTAGTAAAGTCTTGATTATTACTGTCCTGACCAACGTTAAGATAGTATATCTGGACAATATTATGTAACATTTTTTCTTTATTTGGGAAAAAGCTAGATAGTGTGCGGTCAAGAAGCACTATAAAATGTCTTTAGTATCAGATAGGGCATCTACCGTGAAAATACTTAAGTACGTATTTTTCAAAAGACATACTCTTATCAGGCTACAGCCTCTATCACTAACTCAGGATAGTTGCTACAAAGGACTACTATTCGAGACAGTTTGTAATAGTGATTATCCAGAAGAGCGAGGAAGCGGAAGAGTGAGCTAACGTTACACTTTGACAGAGCTAGTGCAATATCTGAGGGAACAAAAATGATACAAAAAACAAACATTGAAATTAACACAGCAAAAGTCAAAGTACCCAACAATAACTTAGAAATTGATGCTTACTTAGCTCAACCAACAAGTCCAGGAACCTTTGGCGCAGTTATAGTTTTTCCAGAAATTTTTGGAATCAACAGTAACATTCGAGAGATTACCGAACTCATAGCAAAACAAGGTTATGTAGCGATCGCACCTGCGCTTTATCAACGTATTGCTCCTGGTTTTGAGGTTGATTATAGCCCAGAAGATTTTGGCTATAGTCCAGAAGGCTATCAACTTGGTTTGCAATATTATCAACAAGTCAAGTATCAAGAAATACTTAGTGATATTCAAGCTGCGATCGCCTACCTCAAAGCTTTACCCAATGTCAAAGATGATGCAATTGGTGTCATTGGTTTCTGTTTTGGTGGTCATGTTGCTTACATGGCTGCAACCTTACCGGATATCAAAGCCACAGCTTCGTTCTACGGTGGCGGAATTACTACTTCTAGTTATGGTGAAGAAACTCCAACTATTAATCGCACCTCTGAAATTAAAGGTACTATTTATGTATTTTTTGGTACAAGAGATGCATTAGTTTCTCAGGAGGAAAACGAGCAAATCGAGGCAGAATTAAAGAAACATAACATCAATCATCGTGTATTTCGATACGACGCCGGACACGGTTTTTTTCATGGATTTTTCAAAGACCAGTACCCATTTATGGAGCAGCACCCAAGTTATAATCCCAAAGCTGCTCCTGATGCTTGGGAACATGTTCTAGAACTTTTTCAAAACAACTTGTAAAACTTGATATTGATTTAATCAGCATTCGACTTGGTGTCTTGTTAAGATTGCTGCCATTATGTATCATTTGTCCTCTTTAGCTTTCTTAGCTTTAGAGGATTTTTGTTTTTCTGGAAATTCGCCACCTTCTTTAGCCTGTCTAATCCCAATCTCAATCAAAAAAGCTGCTAGATTAGCTGTTGGTCTGCCTTGTGCATCTGCCAAGACTTCTAAATCTTCAAATACTGAGTCTGGAAGAGTTACTGTAAATCGTTTGCTCACGTTACCATTCATCATCGCTTTCGCATCCTATAGTACGCCTTCAGATTCGCTAGTCTATTAAAAACATCTTTTAAGATGCTTTATAGATTCTAATTATCTGCTAAATGAGCTATGATATAAAACAGTAGCAGTGCTATTGTTGCAACAAAAGAAAGAAGCGATCGCCTTTGGTTTGCTACCTTTTTGCGGTCGCTTGATATCAGTGTCTTTAAAAACAAGTGAAGTTAAACGTACTTAAACTCGGCATTCGCTGTTTTTGCTAAGTAAAGCGCGAATGCTGAGTTTTAGAACTCAGTTTGGAAACGTTTTTATGGTGTCTATTGACACCATTTTTTTATAATAAATGAAATATTTTGTTAGGTCATTTATTCAAAAACAACGCCGCGATAAATTAAATGTACCTGAAGGTATCAGTGTAGGTAGTTAACAGATAGTACCTGTGAAGTTAGCACCTGTTAACTGCGCTCCTGTGAGAATAGCACCTGTGAGATCAGCCCCGGCTAAATTTGCTCCTTTGAGGTTACTCCATCGTAAGTCAGCACCTCGCAAGTCAGCCTCACTTAGGTTAGCCCGCAATAAGTATGCACCACTCAAATGAGCTTTGTTGAGATTTGTTTGGTAAAGATTAGCTTTATAAAGATAAGCTGCTATTAGTTCTGCTTCGTGTAGGTTTGCTTTGCTCAAATCTGCTTCAATTAAGTTAGCTTCAATTAAGTTGGCAAAACAAAGGTTAGTGCGGTGCAGCTTGGCTGTACCCAAATCAGCACCTCTTAAGTTCGCCCCTTTCAACTCAGCCCCAATCAAGTTAGCATCAGCAAGCACAGCATTTTTGAGATTGGCTTGACTTAAGTTAACTCCAATCAAATTGGCTTGACTCAAGTTCGCCTGTGTCAGTTTGGCATAACTTAAATTTGCAACACTGAAGTTAACTAAGCTCAGATTAGCTTCAATAAGATTTGCTTCATATAGATCAACACCACTCAAGTCTGGTTCAATATTGGGGTTTTTTTCTCTCCACTCCATCCATATGACTGCACCAGCTTTCAGTAAAGCCAGATGCTCTTGATTTGCCATTTTCTCTCCTTTATTCCTGACGCACTGCGAGGGGATTTGTCCGACCTGCGACATTTTCAATTGCTGCTAATGCTCCAGCTGCACCTGCAAGAATATCCCTTTCTTGTCCACCCAAGTAAAGCCGTCCAAAACTACCTACAGCTTGAACTTCTAGGATATTAATTGCTGCTGCTTTTTCTGCTTCATTGGCTGCGAGGGCGGCGTAAGCAGCAGGCTCGACTTCTAACACATATAATGTCTGTCCCGCCAGTAATAATTGTCCCCGGCGTGTGCGATTAATTAGTTGTGTTTGATAAGCATCAATGTTGCGGATAATTTGGCTAGAAACAACACGCGGTTTGAGACATTCCTCTCTTCTAACTCCGAGTGTCGCCAAAATTGCTTGACCAGCAGCTCGTGTTTCACCCTGAGAGCCAGAATGAACTTCTAATAATCCGTATAATCGTTCTACTACCTGCACTCCCGGACGAACAGAAGCTGATTTAAGTGCGACATCTGTAATCCGATTAATCTCGATTCCAGGAGAAATTTCAATCCACAGCGATGTATCCCCAGGTAATGGCAAAAAACCTTGAGCTACCGTTCCCATATATGCTGCATGTTGAGGTTGCAAGCTATCGAGAAATACGAAACTGCGTAGTTCTACTCCCAAGATTTTATTCTCCAGTCATCAGGGTCAAAGTGATTTGTTGCAAAATGTGTACTTAAGTTTAAAGTACCATAAAGCTATGTTTATGCATAAGCTAGGGAATTGGGAGATCGGGGATTGGGGAACAGGGAACGGGGAATGAAAATAGGGTATTGAGGATCTGGCATTGGTTATTCTCCGCTTCTCCCTGCTCCTTTGTCCCTGCTCCCTTGTCCCCTTGTCCCCGATCCCCGACCCTATTTTGCTGTATAAATACTGCCATCAGGCATGATTGCTCCTTGCAAGTTAGCACCCTGGAAGTTAGCTCCTTGCAGGTTAGCACCTTGGAAGTTAACTCCTTGCAGATTAGCACCTTGGAAGTTAATTACTTGATGTATCTGTTTATTTGAAGAGTTTTTGGAAACATTTGTAATATCTATTGGCGTATTATCGAAAATAATTCCTTTCTTCTCAACAGAAGTTGCTGCAACTCTAGCATACACAGCGACCCATTTGAATAAGTATGCTAAGTCAACAGGAATTTGGACTTTAGAAAATAAAATCATGACAAAAATATTACCCGATGGCAGCATACCTCCCAATCCCAAAACAGATTTTATTTGATAGGGAATAACAAATTGAGTTTGGGCTGGAATATATGGACTATTAATCGCTTCTGGAATATAAAATACATTAAAATTTTTCTTGCCCAAATTTATGATTATTTCTGGTTTTGGCTTAATAACATTTTCTATTTCTAGACCAAATTGCCAAATAAGTTGTGAAATCATCGGAATTTTAGCAACAGTATCTTGGTCTATTAATGGGATCACCTGATGTCCTAGAGATAATTTCCTTGAGTTCCATTGCGGATTTTCTCCCATTGTTGCCAACAATGTTAGACACTTTGTATCGCTATTTATAGTACGTCCATTTAATATTGATTTTGTTTCCAATTGAATATCTTCAGGTAGACCATCATAAGGATGGGTTTTAAAAAATCTGACTAAACTACAAGCAGGACTACCATCTGGTAAGACAAAATTTTTGTATATATAGCTTACCATACTTACTGCCATCGCCTCCATACTGGCAGCATCTGTATCCAGATTACGTAGTTTCACAGCAAAATTTAACAAGTTCTCTTTTGTTAGACGATTCAAATCATACATTTTTATCTATTCGAGAAGTCGTGATTAACTACAAATTAAGTGGGAACAAAAATTATACTCCCAACGAAGTAGTATAAAAACAAAATATCAATTCAAAAATAAAAAATTTGAGCAAAATTTGAGCAAAATTTGTGAAAATTTTAATTAATTACTAATCTTGTTGACAAAAAAATCGAAATCAGGCGCATATTATGCAGCAAAAAGCAGAGTACTAGAAATTACTCTATGATTTGAGCTACCTAAGCTGTCGTAGTATATCCAGTCATACCGGACTCAGATTGTATAAACACAGCAAATACCACCAGAAAGTAACTTACTTGTTCACAATTGTGCAATATCCTACCAATCTGGATGTGGTCGCAATACGGTTCAGATAAGACAAATAGATTGACATTTAAATCCTATAGAGACGCGATATATCGCGTCTGGTACATAACCAAAATTATGACGAAAAATTCTTAACCGAACCGCATTGGATGTGGTCGCGACAAAATCAAAGAGCGAAAATAGAATACACGGGTCAGTAATCAGTTATCAGTAATCAGTTATCAGTGAACAAGCTAACTGATTACTGGTAACTGGTAACTGGTAACTGATTACTGTCATATAAGGAGTTTGTTATCTGTGGTTTTACAAGTAAAAACTAGCGCCTACGAAGCAAAAACCCAAGAAATTGCCAAAGTCTTGCTAGGAGCGACACAGGAAAATCGTAATTTCTTTTCGGCGTTACGTGACCAGATGCGCTGGGATGATAAAATGCTGGCTTGGGCGATGAGCAATCCTGGATTACGGGTGCAGTTATTTCGTTTTATAGATACTTTACCTGCTTTACATAGCAAAGCAGAAATTGCCGCACATTTACAAGAATATTTAGGCGATGAAACAGTAGAATTACCAGCAGCCCTGAAGGGGATGTTAAATTTTGCCAATCCTGATTCTATGCCAGGGCAAGTTGCTGCCACAACTGTATCCACAGCAGTAGAAACATTAGCTCATAAATATATTGCTGGAGAAAATCTCAAACAGGTACTCAAAACAATTGAGCGACTACGTAAAGACAAGATGGCTTTCACCGTAGATTTATTGGGTGAGGCGGTAATTACCGAAACAGAAGCACAGTCTTACCTAGAACGCTATCTTGATTTAATGCAACAATTAGCAGAAGCAGCGAAGAATTGGGCAACTGTGCCATTGATTGATCAAGCAGATGGGGAACCATTATCTAAAGTTCAGGTTTCTGTGAAATTAACGGCGTTTTATTCCCAATTTGATTCATTAGATCCTGAAGGTAGTGAAGAAAGAGTAAGCGATCGCATCCGTATTTTGTTACGTCGTGCGAAGGAATTAGGTGTTGCTGTTCACTTTGATATGGAACAGTATGAGTACAAAGATTTAATCTTCAGTATTCTCAAAAAACTTTTGCTCGAAGCAGAGTTTCGCACTCGCACAGACATTGGTATGACTATCCAAGCATATCTGCGTGACAGCGAGCAAGATACCAAAGCATTAATTGACTGGGCAAAACAGCGTGGTTATCCAATTACAATTCGCCTAGTAAAAGGTGCGTACTGGGACCAGGAAACCATCAAAGCAGAACAGAAACATTGGTCACAGCCAGTCTACAACGACAAAGCCGCAACAGATGCAAACTTTGAAAATATTACCCAATTGTTGCTGGAAAATCACCAATATGTGTACGCTGCCATTGGTAGCCATAACGTGCGATCGCAAAGTTTTGCAATGGCGATCGCTCAAAGTTTGCAAGTCCCTAGTCGTTGCTTTGAAATGCAAGTCCTCTACGGTATGGGTGACAAACTCGCCAAAGCTTTAGTCGCTCAAGGTTATCGCGTTCGTGTTTATTGTCCCTACGGCGAACTTCTCCCCGGAATGGCGTATCTAATTCGTCGTTTGCTAGAAAATACTGCAAATAGTTCTTTCTTAAGGCAAAATTTGGAAAATCGTCCTGTCGAAGAACTACTAGCACCCCCAACCTTAAGACAACCAGACAAAGAGAAAGTCGCAAGAGGAGATGGAAGAAGAGAACTTGTAGCAAACACACAAAACAAAGTCGCAAGAGGAGACGGGAGAAGAGAGTTTATAAGTACACAATCTGGAGTAGTAGGCGGAGAAGATGTAAACCATCAACCTTTCTTTGCGTCCTCTTTTCAAGGTGCAGCAGATACAGATTATGCTGAATCAGAATCCAGACAGGAATCTCAACAAGCTTTCCAAACTGTGCGTCAACAACTTGGTAAAACCTATTTGCCGTTAATTAATGGTGAATATGTTAACACCCAAGAAATTATCAATTCTGTTAACCCCTCAAATTACAGTGAAGTAGTTGGTAAAATAGGTCTTCTCAGCGTCGAACAAGCAGAACAAGCTATGCAAGCTGCGAAAGCTGCGTTTACTAGTTGGCGCAAAACACCCGTCAAACAACGTGCTGGTATCTTGTATAAAACTGCTGACTTAATGGAACAGCGCCGTGCAGAACTTGCAGCTTGGATCGTGTTAGAAGTTGGTAAACCAGTGCGCGAAGCAGACGCAGAAGTCAGTGAAGCGATTGATTTCTGTCGCTACTATGCTGTAGAGATGGAACGGCTGGATCAAGGTTACAATTACGACGTTGCTGGCGAAATAAATAGTTATATTTACCAGCCACGGGGAATCGCAGTGGTAATTTCTCCTTGGAATTTCCCCTTAGCGATCGCCACAGGAATGACAGTCGCAGCCTTGGTTGCTGGTAACTGTACTCTGCTCAAACCTGCGGAAACATCATCGGTAATTGCAGCGAAAATAACAGAAGTCTTAGTTGACGCTGGCATCCCCAAAGGTGTATTTCAATACGTCCCAGGCAAGGGTTCTCAGGTTGGAGCCTACTTGGTGAATCACGCAGATACTCATGTAATTGCCTTTACTGGATCTCAAGAAGTCGGCTGTCGAATCTATGCAGAAGCAGCAATTCTTAAACCTGGTCAAAAGCACATGAAGCGCGTAATTGCTGAGATGGGCGGCAAGAACGGAATTATTGTAGATGAAAGTGCTGATTTAGACCAAGCTGTCATGGGCGTTGTGCAATCAGCATTTGGTTATAGCGGGCAAAAATGTTCTGCTTGTTCACGGGTGATTGTTCACACAGCTATTTATGATAGCTTTGTACAGCGTTTCGTAGAAGCCACAAAATCGCTAAACATCGGAGAAACAGAGTTACCGAGTACTCAGGTAGGGCCTGTGATTGATGCAAATGCACGCGATCGCATTCGTGAGTATATCGAAAAAGGCAAAGCCGAAGCAAAGGTTGCTTTGGAAATGCCAGCACCGGATAATGGGTATTTTATTGGTCCAGTTATCTTTGCGGATGTATCTCCAAATGCGGTAATTGCTCAACAAGAAATATTTGGCCCAGTTGTAGCAGTAATTCGGGCGAACAGTTTCCAGGAGGCTTTAGAAATCGCCAATGGTACTAACTATGCTTTGACTGGAGGACTTTATTCTCGCACACCATCGCATATTCAAAAGGCTCAGGAAGATTTTGAAGTCGGGAATTTGTACATTAACCGCACTATCACTGGTGCAATAGTTGCAAGACAGCCTTTTGGTGGTTTCAAACTTTCTGGAGTTGGTTCTAAAGCTGGTGGGCCTGATTACTTGCTGCAATTTCTAGAACCGCGTACGGTAACGGAGAACATTCAACGCCAAGGTTTTGCGCCGATTGAAGGAGCAAATTAATATCATGTTCATTAGACATCTCCGAACATGAATGTAGAGACGTAGCACTGCTACGTCTCTACTGCTACGTCTCTACTGCTACGTCTCTACTGCTACGTCTCTACTGCTACGTCTCTACTGCTACGTCTCTACTGCTACGTCTCTACTGTCTCTACTGCTACGTCTCTACTGCTACGTCTCTACTGCTACGTCTCTACTGCTACGTCTCTACAAGGTTTCTGGATAACGCATATTTAATTTCTGGAGATGTCTATTTGAAGAAAACGCGATCGCATACTAGAACACCGATTCATTAAATCAATGTATTTCGTTTTGTATATATCCTATCCAGGGGGATAGGATAATAGATAAACAAGTAAGAAAAACAACAAGCTAAAATTTATTGAGGGATAAAATTGTGGTTGCGACACCGGAAAAAATAGAACATAGCCACGAACAATCATCAGGTCAACAGCGAGTAGCTGTATTGCTGATGGGCTATGGCGAAGTCGAAAGCTACGAAGATTTTGCTAACTATAACGAACAAGCATTACATTTACTCACAGCAAAATTCGCACCAGTACCAGCTTGGATTTATCCTCCTTTAGCTAAGATTTTGGCTTTATTTGATCGTCATGAGTGGGGTCATCAACACAATGATTTTATTTCTCCCCACAACGCCATCTTTGAAAAGCAGCGTGCTGGTATTGAGAAGAGCTTACAGCAGCAGTGGGGCGATCGCGTCCAAGTTTTCAAAGCTTTTAACTTCTGCGCCCCATTCCTTCCTCATCAAGTTTTAGCAGAAATCAAAAATCAAGGTTTTGATAAACTCTTGATTTACCCACTATTGGTAGTTGATTCTATCTTTACCAGTGGGATTGCGATCGAGCAAGTAAATAAAGCTTTATCCCAATTGGCTGATGGTAGCGAACACTGGATAAAAGGACTGCGCTACATTCCTTCTTTTTACAACGAACCTGCCTACATCGATATGATGGTGCGTCTTGTAGAAGAAAAAATAGCTAGTGAATTAGCTACTGCCTATTTACCAGCAGAAATCGGTATTATCTTGATGAATCATGGTTGTCCCCACAAAGCCAAAGGTTTCACTTCTGGAATCACCGAAAGTCAAGCACTCTACGACTTGATCCGGGATAAATTAATCAACCGCTATCCTCTGATTTCCATCGGTTGGTTAAATCACGATACACCAATGATTGAATGGACGCAGCCAAATGTCGAACAAGCTGCAAAAAACCTGATTCAACTGGGTGCAAAAGCCGTTATGTTTATGCCCATTGGCTTTGCTACAGAAAACCATGAAACTCTCTTAGACGTACATCACATTATCCATGCTCTAGAGAAAAAGTATTCTCAAGTTAACTACGTGCAAATGGCTTGTGTCAACGACCACCCAGACTTCTTGTCAACTGTAGCCCAATGGGCGAATCCTCATATTGCTGAGTTGTTGTCAGAAGAAGCAATGATAGTTAACCCAGAGTTAGCAGCAGTCCACCATCATCATCACCATCATCATTAAGACAAGGGAAGGGAGACAAAGGGATGTTTTGCAGGTTATCCCTCTGCTCTCCCAAGACTGTTACAAGGGACAGGGTTTAAAAAGCCTTTTCGAGTAGCCCTTTCATCGCATCGACGGTTTTGCAATCTTTAAAAAGTAAAAAGATAAAAGTAAAAAGTAAAAAGAAAATCCCCATAAATAAATTAAGGGGATTTAAAACGGACGCGTTTTTTATCGCGCTGCGCGTCTCTCAAAAAGTATTTTTACTTTTTTTTCATAAATAAATTTAGGGGCTTTAAACCCTTTTTTATTTCTTCTTTATGAGTGCCTTTTAACTTTTAACTTGTTCGGTAAGTCTCAACCTCAGTCGTGCTTATCAAATGGTGTTAAGGATTTTTGGTACAGAAAATTGGTGTTAGAGACGCGAAATTACCCTGGGGGATCTTGCTACGCGTCTGGTACGAAAGAATTGTGGGCTTAACACCAAGCGTATTGACCCCAATCCCCCTTGACAATTGACTAAATTCAAATTTTGAGATTAATTTTACAGAAGCTTAATATAAGTTTTAAGTGTTTCTGCTTAAACTAGAGCTGAACAATAAATAAATTTGTGAAAAAAATAAATTTTAGATATCGTGATACAACCTAATTCATAGGAGATTAGTAACAGTCTTCTGTGTGTCTGTGTGGAGTGTTTCTACAATTATGGTCTCATCAATAACTCGGACTCAAGGCTTGGGTGGTAGTTCTGCTTCCGAACCTGAGAAATTGCAGAAAATTATCGAGGGTAGCCTTGCGCCCATTAGTATCTCATTACCGACTACTCCTTTGTTTGGCACAGATGGTATTCGTGGGCGAGTGGGGGAATTGTTAAGTGCGCCTTTAGCATTGCAAATTGGTTATTGGGCGGGTACTGTATTACGGTGTTGTGCTGCTGACTCAGGATCGGTGATTGTCGGGCAGGACTCAAGAAACTCCAGTGATATGCTGGCTATGGGCTTGAGTGCAGGGTTAACAGCAGCAGGGCTAGAAGTTTGGTATTTAGGCTTATGTCCCACTCCCTGCGTTGCCTATCTTACAAGTATGAGTGATGCCATTGGTGGGATAATGATTTCTGCTAGCCACAACCCACCAGAAGATAACGGTATTAAAATTTTTGGTGCTGATGGTTTAAAGTTATCTCAAGCTTTGCAGGCAGAAATTGAAGCTGGGCTGCGTGGTGTGATAGCATCAGCTAGTATTAGCAATTGTGGTAAACATTACTCACGCCAAGAATTAGTGGGGAGTTATACAAATGCGTTAACGCAGCCTTTGGAAACAGTTAATCTCCAAGGCATGAAAATAGTTTTAGACTTGGCTTGGGGTGCAGCAGTTGGGTTAGCGCCGTCAGTATTTGAGTCAATGGGTGTAGAAGTTATCTGTTTGCATCATCAACCGGATGGCGATCGCATTAATGTCAACTGCGGTTCCACTCACCTCGATATTTTGCAAGCAGCAGTCAGGGAACACAATGCTGATCTGGGTTTTGCCTTTGATGGCGACGCTGATCGCGTGTTAGCAGTGGATAATCATGGTAGACAAGTCAACGGTGATTACATTCTTTATTTGTGGGGACACCATTTACAGCAAAAGCAAGCATTGCCTGATAACTTAATAGTGTCCACCGTCATGGCAAACTTGGGCTTTGAAAGAGCATGGCAACAAAACGGTGGTAAACTGATTCGCACACCAGTAGGCGATCAATACGTGCAAGCAGAAATGCAGAAAACTGGTGGTATGCTGGGGGGAGAACAATCCGGTCATATTTTATGCCGTCATTATGGCATTACAGGAGACGGATTACTCACAGCCTTACACGTAGCAGCGTTGGTAAAGCAGGCGGGTGGTTCCCTGGCGGAAATGGTAGATCAAAGCTTTCATACCTATCCCCAGCTATTGCGGAACGTACGAGTAGAAGATCGTAGCAAACGCATGGCGTGGCAAGAATGTCAACCTCTGCAAGCGGCCATTGCTCGTGCTGAAACAGCAATGGGTGATTCTGGTAGAATTTTAGTGCGGGCTTCCGGCACAGAACCAGTGATCCGAGTCATGGTAGAAGCAGAAGCAGCCGATCTTGCTAATTACTGGACAAATGAACTAGTAATGCAAGTGCAAAAATATCTCGGCTAAATTCAGTTATCAGTTATCAGTTATTGATCACTGTTCACTGATAACTGATCAAACACCCACTGACTTTGTTAGACGTACACAAACAACTAAATTGCAGTAATATCATGTCAATTGCAGCTTCTAATAAACCCACAAAATAACCGTCTTCGACCTCTTCTGGGAGTGTCGTTATTCTGTGTATTACGAGTAGAATCAATCACACTTTCGGTGGTGTTACTGTAACGAGATTGTTGATCTTGGGGAAATCTATAATAATCTTCACTCCTGATGGGTTGGGGATTGTTACTGTAAGTGAGCTTCATGACTAATTTGCCATCATTTGAATTAACTGTAGTTTGTTGTTCAGTATTATTACTTGTCTTACCAAAAACTATCTGTTTCCCATTTTGATTACCATTAAATGAATAATCGGCTAACGCATCAAATATACGGTACACCCCAAAATAATCCAGTCCGTTGACTCTACCATTGTTTCCAGAACTCAAAGGCACAAAATGATCTGCGGTTAGCTGACAATTTTGAGAACTTGCAGACTGTAGGATAATATAAGCCTTTTGAGGCACGCTAATAGTCTTAAATAAATTGATCGCCATGCGATGGTCATTGACATTATCGTCTTGGTAGACCTGAATCAGGAGATTAGTCTGTTTCGGAAAACGTTTCATTTGCTGCTGGGTAATCTCAAAGGAATACCAAGGAGCCATGATATAAATAAATGCTGCTTTGCTACCCCATCGTTTTTCTACTAATCCCTTATAAGCCATAGCGGGAGTTGCACCCCCACCAAAAGAATGTCCAACAAAACCTACTTTTGTTAAATCCATAAATTTGCCATATTTAGCACTAGCGGCTGCAAATCCACTCCAAAGTAGGGTATACCTTTGGGAGTGACTTGCTCGCAAAGTTTTATATGGAGAATAAACTACTACATAACCCCGACTAACAATATGTTCTATAAGCTTTGTGTAGTATTGCGGAGAAGTTGCACCATAAGCATGAGAAAAAAATATCACTGGAGCAGGTGATGAGTTATTAGCAGGATGAAATACATAAACTTTTTCTCTTGGCCATTGGGGATGAACAAAAGTTTCTGTAATTACGCGGCTAGAACCATCACTACCATATCCTGTTGTGATTGGTAAAACAGCATTAGCGCATTCTTTATCTGTGACTTGAGCGATCGCAGCTCCTGAGCTAGATTGATTATTAGTATCTCTTGATACATCTTTTTGTAGAGTTCCGAATGAACAAGCACAAAGATTCGGACAGATCAAGAAAATTATGGATACAAGTGGGGCTAAGTAGCGAATCATCCAATAGAAATCTCCAACGCTCTGTGCAAACATAAACAAACAAATTTATTTAAAGCTTCAAAACTGAAAAGTTTATGTAATCTTTATTACTCTCAAGAAAGCTTTAGCGAAATTTTGTTTAATTCAGTATAAACTGTATCATCAAAGAGCAAAATATAAAATTTGCTCCAAATTAAACAGTGTAAAGCAACATGCAATCTTGCAGTAGCATCATTTAAGTGTTTTGAAACTTCAGTGCGATCGCTTGTATTAGATGTTGCATTGATCAGGTTATACCAATTAAATATGAAGCTGCACATTATTTTAACCCCTCCCAACCTCCCCTTACCAAGGGGAGGTGCCAAAGGCGGTGGGGTTTTTTCTATGCATCTTCATATGAAAATGGTATTAGGCATCAAACTATTTTGGGTTTTAGATTTTGGACTTCGTCGTGACACTTCGACACTTCGGAAAGCTCAGTGCGAGACGCTCAGTCGAAAGATTTTAGATCGATTCGACAGATAAACCTGGGTGTTTGTACCATCAAATAAAATATCGATCAACACAGAATTTTACTCAGGTGTAGCTACATATAGGACTCCTATTTGATTTTTGCGAAGCTAGGTACACTTTCTGTTAAGAGTTAAGAGTCCTCACGAGTAAGTTCATACATCAAACCGGATTCCTATATAGACCTAAAAATTGACACAATGAAAACCAAAAATGAAAATTAAAAATACGTTAGTTTTTGTCAGCTTACTACTACTCTTATCTCCTTATCATCCAGCATTTAGTTCTACTAAAAACCATAAATATTCACTAGATAAAACAAAACAATCACAGAATAATACGAATGTTGTTACTGGTGGTATTACTAATCTTCAGAGTTCCTCACAACGAATGATTTCCTACAGACATCAAGAACGTATGTGGTTCACTGAAGATGGTGGAATGCATTTAATAATTAACGAGGGTAATAATTCTACAAATAGTAGCTTAGTGCTTTATTCTAGCTTTGACTATGGTGCTACATGGAAAGCTATGAGTACAATCAGTGAAACGAATGAAGAGTCAACTCCTGATGGTTTTTTGTATAACAGTAACCTATTTTTAACTTATAGTTCCTCTACAGGTAAAATATACTTTTCCATCCTGCGTTACGACGTAACAAATAAGACTTGGCAACCCATTAGAACAAATATAGTGTATGAAGATGCCAATTATATTGCTAGCAATGCAACCATCGCAGTAGACAAGAATAATCGCTTTTGGATTGCTTTTATTCGGCAGAATGTAACTACAAATGAGTTTGAAATAAAAACTTCGCATAGCACAACTAATGGTGCATCATGGGAAGATACTGGATTAACTCTGGGAACAGTAAGTTCTTCAAGAGCAAAAAGCGCAAAGCTAGTCAGATTATCAGATAGAATGGGTGTCGTTTATACAAATGAAGATACAATTAACTGGGCATATCGGATGAATGACTGGTCATTAACTACACCTTGGTCAGAACAGCTGTTATTTCAGCATCAACCAGGCTCTGATAGAGACCCTTACGCTAGTCATTTCAACGTAGTTGTTGATCAACTCGAAAATATCCATGTCCCTACACGAGATCAAGGACAGTTATTATATCTAAGGTTTGATCGGCAAAATCAAAGCTGGGATACTCCAAGAATACTTACAGATGATTCTTCGGTTGCTTATGTGCAAGCAACTGTATCAGGTGATAATAGATTATTGATCTCATATAACCAACAGACTTTTGTGAAAGTATTGCAAAGCTCCGATTATGGTAAAACTTTCCCTACTAGTACATTATTAGCACACCCAAAACAAGAGTCTCTTAACACATCAGCAGACTTTACACGTCCAAGAATTGAAGCACCAACAAGAGTAGGATCATGGCTTCCGGTTCTTCAACAATTTGTTATGGATGGTAAACAAAAATTACTCTACTATAATTTGAAACTAGACACTCCATCTCAAGCTTTGAATAATAATATTCCTACTGAAACTTTGAAGCTTTCTAGAGAACCAGTAGTACCAAATTAAATTTGCGTTGATGTCCGTACCTCCACCTCTATTTATTCTGGGTTCTCCACGTTCTTTTACGTCTTTGATTTGCGCTATGCTAGGTCAGCATCCCGAAGCTTACGGGATGCCAGAATTAAATTTATTCATTAGCGAAACTCTCGAACAACTATTAGATAGATTGAAGGGAGTACGTCAGTTTCAGATGCATGGTTTGTTGCGTACTGTAGCTCAACTTTACGCAGGTGAGCAAACTATTCTATCAGTAGAAATGGCACGGCGTTGGGTATTGACTAGACTGCATTGGACTACAGGGGAAGTATATCTAGAACTGAGTCGTAAAGTAGCACCACTACGTATTGTAGATAAAAGCCCGGCATATTCAACTGACTTAGATATTCTCAACCGGATGCGCCACTATTTTCCCAATGCTTATTATTTGCATCTTGTGCGTCATCCCAGAACTCAAGGAAAATCAATCATGAATATTGCTGATGGGTTAATGGCTATACTAGCTAATTCTATTGACTATTCTACAGATCCACCCACTGTTGATCCTCAAGTTTCGTGGTACAAAATGCAATGCAATATTTTGGAGTTTTTAAGTACTATTCCTGTTCAGCAACAAATGTGTTTGCGAGGAGAAGATATGTTAAGTGATCCTCGCTCACATTTTGAACAATTATGCAAATGGTTAAATCTTTCCTGGGATGATTCAATCTATGAGGTCATGTTGCATCCTGAAAATTCTCCCTATGCTTGCTTAGGCCCCTACGGCGCTCAATTAGGTAATGACCCCAATTTTCTCAAATCGCCTGGTTATCGTGCTTCTACCATCAAACCCAGCTATCTTGAGGGAGTTTTACCTTGGCGTCTAGATAATCAAGGCTTTTCGCCTGAAGTAATCAAGATGGCTCAAGAATTGGGATATGAGTAAGTGGCTTCAGCCCTTATTCTGAGGACTAAAATCCATCCTTCGGGAAGACGCTCGTAAGAGCGTCTAGACTACAAACTTAAGATAAAAAATTCTCCCCTGTATATTTCCAGGAGAGATTTACTTTTACGAAAAATAATTATGTATTTGATAGGTGCGATCGCACTCACCGAATACAAGTAATATCACCCTGGTGTGCCAATAGTTTGTTACTGGTGTGTTAATGCTGTGACAAGGAGTTTATCAAGCAAATAACAGCACCCGATGTTCTTATCATAACATTACTTGGAAGAAATGGAAACATCACCATTGCTGTCAGTCTTCAGTTCATCAGACTTTAGGTAATTCTTGGCTTGACTATCTTGCTTCAAATACGCATCCCAAAAACTCACACTGGCAACTTTCACATAATTGAAAATATTTTCTTCTTGTTGTTGAGCGCCACCAAAGCGTCTGCGATCGCCCAAACCACCACCTTGTCCACCACCGAAGCGTTCCCGTAATCTCCAACCGGGTCGCCTTTGAGCTTGAGTTTGAGTTTTGCCTCCGCCTTGAGCAAGTCTACCACTAAAGGAGAAGTGAGTAGCTCCTTGGATGAAAACAAGATATTTATCACCCCCAGGAGAATACTTAAATGGTTCCTCTTTCCATTCTGGCCCCTGTCCTTGAGCGCCTCTGTCCCTAGAACCAGTCATCGTCATCATTGGTAACTTGAGATTTGCCCAAGAGTTGCGAGTCAGTCCCTGCTGACCGCTTCCTTGAGGAGACAGTAACAAGATCGCCCGTACTTGCCGATCTGTAAAACTTTGCCCTTTCGCTCCTCCTGGGATATCAATGGTAGCTCCGCCAATCAACTGAGCGGTATAAGCGCCATAGGAATGACCACCAACACCAATACGTTGCTCATCCATTTTACCTTTCAACTCAGGTACTTTCAGCTCCAGTCTGTTCAAAGCACTAATAATAAAAGATATATCAGCAGCGCGATCTTTCCATCCTTGGGAATCGGTGAGAATTTCGCGAACAGCTTCGTTCAAGTTAGTAGATTCTCCTTGTTGCTTTTTCAAAGCAATAGAATCAGCATGGGTGGGTTGAATGCAGATATATCCTTTGCTAGCCCAAAAACTGGTTAAAGCAGCGTAGTCATCTTTGGACGCTCCGGTTCCATGAGAAAAGATAATTATGGGAAACTTGCCTTGTGTTTCTGGGTAAGAAACTTTAATGGGTATTTGACGCTGACGCCGTAAATCTCTGAGTATTAGGTTATCTGCGATCGCCACATTGTAAGAAGGCTGATTAGATGTGTATGTAGATGCTATATGATCGCGAGCATCGCTTTGTGATGTTGGCGAAGATTGGGCAAACACGTGATTATTATTCCATTTAGAAGAACAAGCAGTCACAGTCGGAGATATCAATAAAGCTATTGGCATAAATAGGGCAAAACATCGAGCTATTGGCACTTTGAATAAATTTTTATTCTTCACATTGATTTCCTTAATAAAATAGATAAAATACTGACAAAATTTAGCTGTTTATAAAAATCTTTATAAATCCGAGATTAGGGACTCAGCATTTTCAATATTGTTTTCGAGCTACCACTAATGTCAGGGACATTATTTTCATTATTTTGTTCTTGCTCCTCCGTCATAGAAATTAAATTTAATTCTCTTTCTGTTATCTTTAATAAATGTTTCAACCAAGATGCACGGTAATGAAGTTTTTCTTCACGTTCTTCAATATCTGCTAATGTTGTCAAGTTCAGGTCAACTTCCAGAGCAAAATCAGATAGCCTATCAATAAATTCCAGCATAGTACCTCGATGAAAAATCTTGTTGTTTTCCTCGATCACCTCTGCTTCAGGATTAGAGATTATTCCTTTTATAAATCCTAAAATTTTGGATACAGAAGTATTTTTTTTGTTTTCTTGAGATATTTGCTCTTTCAGATATGGAAGTGCTTCAATTTCTAGTTGAATTTCATCTATTAAACTTTTCAGCCAGAGTCTACGATATTCCATTTGAGCTTGTCGTTGTTTGATCTCCTCTAAGCTACTCGAACCATAAATTCGCTCGACATTCATAGCTATCTCCGAAATTTTATTTACCTGATTTTCTAGAAAAAACTTTAAATTACAATAAAAAATTTAAGGTATCCATGACCACATTTCAATTTGGATAAATCGCACAATTGGACGAGTAAAAGCGAGGATAACTGGCATAGTTCTACCCTCAATTTTTGCATATCCAGACATTCCAGATTTTAATATCTTGTCTGTTTTAGGTATCTCTACTACTACCTTGACAACTTGACCAGAATGTGGGTTTGAAGATTCTACTGTTTTACCTGATTCTGCACTAGTAGAAGTTTTGCTTGATGAGTCATCAGTTGTTGTTACAGGTTGAATTGAAACTACACGGCCAATCAAAGATTCATTTGGATATGCAGATAATTTCACTTCAACTTTCCCATTAGATATGATTTCACTGACTTCATATTCGGGTATTTGCAGTTCTCCATAAATATTACGAGAATTTTCTACAGTTGCAAATGTATCACCTTGCTCCAGGTATCTACCCACTTTTTGTTGCAATTCCGAAGTTGCTATATATCCATCAAATGGCATTTTTAAGATAGTACGCCTCATCTTATTATTGAGATAATTTAGTTCTTGTCTGAGGCGCTGAATTTCTGCATTTGTAGCGACTACTTCCTCACGAGCAGCTTCAATTTCCTGTGGGTATGGACCACTTTTCACTAGATTTAAATTTGCCTCTACTTGTCTGATATTTTGTAATTTTACTAATACATCTTCTTTGGCTTCTTGTAAACTTTGTTTTGCTTTTTCTATATCCTGTTTAATTTCTTCTGCTGTGTTCATTTCTGTCGTAGCACGCCTATCAGCATCCTCATATTGTTGTTGAGAATAAGCACCTTGTTGTAATAAATATTTAAATCTCTCAGCTTCGCGAATGCTAAATTCTGATTTAATAATAGCAGTCCGAAGTGATTTTCTAGATACTTCTATTTGTTGTTCGGCAACTTTTACTTTTTGTTTAGAAGTTTCCATTTGTTGTTTAGCAACTTCTACTTGCTGTTGAGCTAAATCTACATCTTCTTTTTTAGGAGTAGATAGCAGTTGACTTAATTCAGCTTGTTGTTTTCTTAAATCGGCTTGTCGAGAGTTTATCTGCTCTTGTGTTTGAGAGAATTCATTGTTGACTTCAGGAGATTCCATCACTGCAACTACAGTTCCGGCTTTTACCCAATTACCGTCACCACCCTTGAAAAAAACTCGTGTAATTTTTCCATCTACTTCAGCTTGCATTTGCTGTTGTTTGGAAGTTGTTAATTTAATTTGACCACCAGAACGGTAAGGGTAGGGTAATAGAAGAACTACACCACCACCAACCATTGTTAGTCCTTTTAAAACTGTACTCAACCATGATTTACCGATTTTTTCATTTGGATATGTTGATTCTTTTGCTGATGTAATCATATTTTTTGTTAGTGAATTATTTTTGTTTTTCCAAAACCTAGATACTGGTTGGCGTAAAGCTAGCACCAACAAGGTGAATAAAATTATATAACCTGTACCATTACCGAAAATATCTAAAAAGTTTACTGCTAAACCATGGGCAGTAGAAGATATAATAATAAAGAACATTAATAATGTAAAAATTGCTGATCCGACAAAAAATAGTTGCAGTCCTAGTTTTTGTTTATTAGATAATGATTTGGGCAAAGGACGACGGTTAAGCAGCATTTGCCAAATTAAAAAAGACCTTTGAAATAAATCAGGTGGTAAGCGAAAATAAGCAGCCGTCCATACATAACCATCAGAGGGCCAAAGAGGGCTTGCATCTAGTAAAAAATCTATAAAGCTGGCGTGAGCAAGTAGAAGTGCATAATTGCTTAATTGTGTTCCTGTTTCACGATGAAAGTACCATATCAAAATACTCCAAACAAATAAAACAGGTCTGGCAATTACAGGAGTTGCTAATGTCCACAGCTGTTTTGATCGCTGGAGTTTCCATATCGCCTCTCTATCAATATAAAAGCGGGGTAAAAATCCACCAGCAAGAACCATACCAAACTTGCTAACTGTGCCACCATAAGATGTAAAAACAACCCCCTGAGCCACCTTAGCCGTTAGGGATGCAAAAATGAGATTAAATATATAAGTTGCTAAATAAGACCATGACTTGCTGACATCAAAATAATCAGACCAAAAGTCAAATTGATTATGAAATAAAGTTAAAAAAGCGATAGGAATACCGGGAATTAATCCCCAAATTAAGATTTTAAATAATATGCCGAAAGGTTGAAAAATATTTTTCAGTATTGCAAAAAAACGATGAGGATGGGTAGTATACCATAAATAAATTTGCTCTTTTTTATTTTTCTTTTCTCTGTTATGAAATTTAAAATTAGATGATGCTCTACCAGATTCTTGACCTATGATATCTAGGAATGGTAATTTTTTCTGTAAACCATCTTGTATGTTTTCTGCGATCGCAAATGATTCGAGCAGATTAAACTCTGAGATTTGATGAGTAAATTGTAAAAAATCTGCCTCCGTAATCAAAACATGAAAACGCGATTTAAATTTATCTACAATTTCCGCAGGAGTGACTACTCCATTCATTGATTGACAGAGAAAATATTCTTCTAAACCAAATTCAAAAATTTGCTCAGAGTCTGGAACTTTAACTTGATAACATACAGGTTTTTTCCCTACTTGGGGAATTCTTTTGATTTCTAAATCTTGACGCCAACGATTTTCTGATGGTTTATACATGAGAAGTAGTAAGTCAGTCGATTTTAGATGTTAGATTTTAGATTTTAGATTGACCTCACCGATAAATATGAGTGCTTATACCATTAAATAATTTTGGATTGTGGATTGACTCTACAGATAAATCTGCTTGCTCTGTACCATCCAAAAATGAGTGGTCAGAAATCGAAAGTAGTTACTTCCAACTTCTGACTTCCTACTTCCGACTTCGCGAAAAATAATTTTTACTCCATGTAGCCAAGCATTTGTAATTGAGCAATAATTTGTTCCTTTTCGTCTTCACTAATATCACCTGTTGCTGAATTTATTTCTTCACCTATAACGGTAGACACACCAATTTTTATTGGTTTGAAATCCATATGAGATTCAGTAAAAAAATCTTCAGGTACATAACCTTCAAAATCTGCTGGGACAGGAAGATTAAGACTATATAATAAAGCTGCTGGCACATCTACAACATTTTGGCGCTTTCCCTCATAGTTGGATTTAATTCCATATCCTCCTGCTAAGAAAATACCTTCAGGATGGTGAGTTCCTGCTGGTGTCTCGCGTGGTTCAACTGGAGGTTCGTAGTTTTTGATGGAGACAAAACCATAGTCGCGTAGCACTAAAGTCAAGTCAGGTGCTTCATGCATAGCAGCACCTGAATAAATATCTTCGCGTTTATGAATTGCTTGGATAATCCTTTCTCCTGTGTTTGGATCTCGGAAATTCTCCAAATCACGAATTAGTTTTTCCCGGAAGGCTTGGTATTGTGAAGGTTGAATACCTGGATTTCCTGGTTTTTCAGCTACACGAATTGTTATACCGTTGCTGGAGGGAGTACGACAGTATGCGAGAGTTTTATCCCAATCTAGATTGGCAAACCAACTTGATTCACGTCTATTACTGGCTTGGGAATCGTCTGTTTCCTTCCATACTAGATAACCTTTTTCGTGTAGAAAGGTATTGATGCGAACCACTTCTGTTGTAGCTGTAAAGCCGTGGTCTGAAGCCATAAATACTTGAGTTTCAGGACCAGCAAGTTCTACCAAGCGTTGAATATAAGTATCTAACTTGCGGAAATACTCTAAACATAGTTCCCGCATCCGTTTTTGCCAAGGAGAAGGATTAGCGCTTATCAAAGCAGGATCGAGAAACATCCAGATTTGGTGCTGGAGTTTGTCTACACCATCAAACAATACTGCCATCAAATCAGGATTATCTTCTTTGAGAAGTTTTTCGGCTATTCGGAACCACTGTTCATCGCGGGGGATGTGATAGCGAACCCAGTTTTCTAAATCCTCATCGGTCATCACCTCCAAAGTTTGTTTTTCACGGTCAAAATCCCAAGCTAATTCCTTGGGGTCAAAATCTGGAATTTCCTTGAGGCGATCGTACAAATTTGCTGGAGTTGTGTTGCGGCGTAAGTGTTTCCACGGTACAAAACCTGGGACTAAAGCTCCATTAATAGGTAGGGGTGGAGCAGTGAAGGGGAAGTTTAAAGCTACAACAGTGCAATTTTGCCGACTAGCGATCGCCCAAATAGTTTCTGTACGAATATCTCTGGCATCATACAGCGTAAAGTAAACATCTCCAGCTTTTTCTTCAGCGCGGATAAAATCATATACTCCGTGATTTCCCGGTGTACGACCTGTCATAATCGAAACCCAAGCTGGAGGAGTCAGAGGATTGGGAGTAGAAAGCAATTTTGCCCGCGCACCCTTTTCAATAAATTGTTTCAAAAAAGGCATCGTCACACCTACATCCGGTAGGTTGCGAGTCATCTCATTGATCACGGTAAAAGTCGCGCCGTCTAATCCAATAAATAGTGTTTTTGTCATCGCATCCCTCCATTTAATTGCTTAGAAACAAAATTCACGATTTGCTCTACACTCAGGTCATCAACATAGCGACCATCCTGCATCAATAATTGAGCAAACCCGAATTTCTGCTTGAAATGGTCTTCTATCGCAACAACAAAATGAATGATATCGATAGAAGCAAAACTGAGGTCTGCGACTAACTCGGTTTCGAGACTGATCTCATCTGCTTCCAAATCCCAGTCTTGGATAATGTCTTGGAGAATCTCAAGAATTGTTGATTGAACAGAAAAATCTATGACTTGCATAAGACATTGGTCATTGGTCATTGGTCATTGGTCATTGGTCATTGGTCATTAGTCATTGGTCATTGGTCATTGGTCATTGGGAGAAATTTCTCCCTTGTCCCCGTTCCCCGCTCCCCGATCCCTCGTATTGACAATACCGATGGATTTTCCTGAGTGCGCGATCGCTGCGACGACAAAACCTTGATCGTGACTAATGGCAATATTTGGCAAAACTCCCGCCATCGCCTCTAATTCTGGACAACGGACAACAAGTTTACCTGTGGTAGTGCTGATAACTTCGATATCAATAGGGGCAAGTTGCAAATTAAAGTTTTGCTTTGCCCATTGACGGATGGCATCTTTAGCAGCAATACAACTAATCAACCAATCCGTGCGTTCTGTACCTTTTTGTAGTAGATTGTACCAGAAATCTCGTTCTGAATCATTAAGCATCAAATGTGCTAAAACACGTTTCCAAATACTCCAAGAATCATCGAGAAAATGCTCTGGGAACGGTTCAATCCGCCGTATGATCATTTGAGTTTCTGCTTGCAGCCAAGCGTCTGATAAATAAGCAGTTTGGGGATGCAAGCGACATTGGTAATATTTGTGTGGCACACTGAAGTAACGATCTTGCCATCCTTCCAAGCGAGCGATGACCCGACCTGTGGTATCAAGAAAATCAAAGCTAGCTTCAGTTTGCCACTCACTAGTAAAATGCATTAAGCCGCGACATAATACCGCACTGTTGGGTGGTAGAGGTGAGACATACTGATGGAATGCGCGTACTTGGAAGGGGAAAACATTAAAATCAGTGCCAAACTGTTCTGAAACCCAGTACCCGACTAATTGTCCAGCAGCATCAAGTAAACCTGCATCAATTTGGAAAACTGGCTGTTGGGTATGACTAAAGAAATCTTGAATGGCGATCGCTTCCAAATCAGCTTCGATACCCTGCAAACCCCATTGGCGAATGTGTTTCACACCTTGAAAACGCGGGCCATGGAACATCCCAGTGCAGTACAAATCGGTATCAGACCAACGGGAAGGTGCAGGTCGTTCAAGATGAAAAGGTTGTGGTGCAGGGAATATTGGAAATTGATATGCTAGACGGACATTACCCTCAAATACCAAGTGATCGATAGTAGTGCTTTGTCCAACTTGAAACAGTTGTACCTTAACTTCCCAAGTTTGCAGATCTGATTGGGGTTGTAATTGTGCTTTAATCTTGAGAGTTAGTTCACCACGATCAAGAGCTAGCCAGCGATAACCACGCAGATCATAAAGTCCAACCACGACTTTATCTTGACCCAGCAAATAAACTGCTGCTTCCGCCAGGGTTTCCATACTCACAGTGAACGGAATCACAGGTAGGGGAAACAAGTCTAAATGTCTTTGAGATACTTGACCGCCAATAGTATGGTCGTAGAGAAAAATATCTCGCTGCATATCAAAGCGACGTTGGCACTCAAGATACTGGCTATCATGCTGAAGAATCTCACCTAATAGGGGAAAAGTTTCATCAAACCTGGATAATTGCCAATTATTTATATCTGGTAGTGCTAAAGACCTATTGACAAAATCATCAATTAGCCCATTGTCTACACCAGCCAGGTGAGAATGTAGCGCGCTCATCATCCGTGCTTGACTATCAAGGAATTCTTGCATCAAGTTAAAGTGATCTAAAACAATTGATAAGCGCTGATCTTCTTGATCCGATTTTGGATTGGGAATTGCTTGGTGTGTCTGGACTGTGTCAATCGATCTGTCGTAATCATTTTTTAAATTGGTTTCCTCTGCATTTGTAGAAACTTTTGTGGGTGGGTTGGGTGGAATTGATGCGATCGCACCCAAATTAGAAACAGATTCACTCTTGCTTGTTTGCAACTTTTCTCGGACATGATTGACAAAATCGGGTTGCAACTGCATGATCGGCATTGTCATTTCCAGAACCGGGCTAGGTTTTGGAGTTTCGCCAACTTGCATTGTCGTATCTAAGCTTATAAGGTTAACTTGTCGATGCAAGTACAACGCGCTTGTATCCACACCATTACCATTAACAAATAGCCGTCCTAGCAAATGCTGAATCTGTTCCAAGCCGGATAGTCGTTGACTGTTGCTGGCTATGGCTTGGTGTTCTCTACCATGAAGAATATCACTGACAAAGCCAGTCAGATTACTACTAGGTCCAACTTCAATAAAGTTTTTCACTCCCTGTTCATAAAGTTGGAAAACTGTTTCTCGAAAACGCACCTGACTAGACCACTGTTGTGCTGCTAACGCCCGAATTTCTCCCGGTTCATCAGGAAATGGTGCCGCAGTTGCACAACTATAAAGAGGTGTATAACCAGAATTGATCTCCAAATCGTTGTAGAATTCCAGAAAAGCAGTCCCTACAGGTGCAAACAAGGATGTATGATAGGCACGATCAAAGGGCAAACGGGTACAGATACCACCCATTGCTTGTAACTTACTGGTGACTGCATCAATATCATTGACACTACCAAATAAAACCACCTGATTTGGACAATTGTCCATCGCCAAATGTAAACGACCATCAAACTCATCTAAGACTTGTTGCAAAATCTCAGGTGCGATCGCCCCAACCGTCAAAAGTGCGCCCTTGGGAATATTGTTTCCCACCTCTAAATCTAGGTAAATCTGATTGAGATGGCGCATTTTGGACATTAATTCCATCCGATCAGACAGGCGAACTGTTCCAGAAGCAATCAATGCTGCATTCTCACCTGTACTGTGTCCCACCATGACATCACAGTGAACACCCAAATTACATAGCAATTCGTATAATGCCATGCTGGCAGTAAACACCGTTTCCGAAGCGACATCCATACCAAATAGTCGTTGCTGGGCGTGGTGACGTTCTGTTTGGGTTAAGCTGGTGGGTGGCAGAAAAATTAGCTGGCTGGGTAAACAAGCCCGTCTCTCACTAAAGGTCGCGTCTAAGAAGTCAAACCACTCGCGTACTTGCGGGAAATAAAGGCACAAATCAGCCAACATTTGGGGATACTGCGATCCTTCACCAGGAAATATAAAGGCTGTCTTACCAGGATTGACATTGGCATCAACTTCTGCATAGTAAATACCGTTGCGAGTTTGTAATCGGCTTTTTGCAGAATTTTGTAATTTCTCCGCCGCTTGGCTAAGTTTTTTCTGCAATTCTGGAATATCTTTGGCGACTACAGCCAAACGATGGGAAGCGATAGATTGAGTTGATAGAGTGTAGGCAATTTCCGCCAGAGTTACTTGGGGATGATTTTGCAGAAGTTGTTGAATTTGGTGAATAGACTCTAGCAAAGCTGCTCGATGCTCACCGGAAAACAATAGCAGTTCTGTAGCCCATTGTTGGTGCAATAACTTAGTTGATTGTACAGCTTGGCTGGGATACTCTTCTAAAACTGCATGAGCATTAATACCACCAAACCCAAAAGAATTGACACCCGCCCTTCTCGGTGTAGAGCGATCGCCATGAATCCAAGGGCGAGCCTGAGTATTGATATAAAAAGGAGTTTTTTCGATTTCTAGCGCAGGATTAACTTCATCACACAGTGTAGGTGGCAAAATTTTATGGTATAATGCCAACGCAGTTTTAATCATCCCTGCGGCACCAGATGCGGGAATGCAGTGACCAATCATTGATTTCACAGAACCCAAAGCACACTTGGGTAGTTGCTCCTGGCGTTGACCAAAAATTTGGGTTAAGGAACGTACTTCTGTTTGATCTCCCAAGGCAATTCCTGTACCATGTGCTTCGATCATGCCAACTGTAGTCGGATCAACACTACTTTCTTGGTAGGCGCGTTGGAGGGCTAGTACTTCTCCTTCCAAACGCGGCGCTAAAAATCCCAAAGCCTTGCCATCACTAGAACTACCAACACCTTTGATCACCGCATAAATGCGATCGCCATCTTTTTGTGCATCGCCTAACCGTTTCAAAACTAAAATTCCCAAACCTTCCCCCAGCAGCGTCCCACTCGCCTTGCTGTCAAAAGGTTTAATACTGCTGCGAGACAAAGTGCCTAGCTGACAGAAAATCATGTTAATTTGTGGTGGGGTTGAAGCATGAACACCCCCCGCTAAAACCATGTCACAGCGATCGCTTAATAGCTCTTTCATCGCCAGTTCTACAGCAATCAAAGAAGAAGCGCAAGCTGCATCAATAATGTAATTAGGCCCCATCAAGTTGAGGCGATTAGCAATGCGGCCTGTTATTACATTCGGCACTAATCCTGGTGCCATTTCCGGTGTGAAAGGTGGTAGGCTGGCTTTTAGCTGTTTGCGAATGTCATTTAAAGTATTTTCATCTAAATCTGGATGCAATTGCCTCAGCAAATCCAAGGTCTGATCTACAATCTGACCATGTTGCAACAGTGTGTTGTAGCCTCGATTAATGTAAGTCCCACGACCCAGAATAATACCTGTTTTTTCTCGGTTGAAGGGGCGATCAATATAGTCAGCATCTTGCAGTGCTTCCCACGCAAGTTTAAGAGCCAGAAAATGATCTGGTTCCCCACCATCCACCGAACTCGGCATAATCCCGAATTCTAGAGGATTGAATTCAGCTAAATCTCCTAAAAAACCACTTTTACGAGTGTAAATGCGGTCATTTGCTGTTGAATCAGGGTCAAAATAAGGCTTTGCCCACTTATCAGGTGCATCCCGAACAGCATTAACCTGATTTAAAATATTTTGCCAGTATGTACGCAGATCCTTGGCTCCAGGAAATAAGGCAGACATACCAACAATGGCAATATCGGGAGATGAATTTGACACAATCATATAATGTCCGCTTAAACATTTATGCTATCCGTAGAGGGTATGGGGGTGTAGGGGGGTAAGAGGAAAAAAGAGTTTTTTGAAATCTATATCCTTAAAGTAGACCGAAATTTTTTACGCACACCCCCAAAATTCCTACTAAACCTTACACCCCCACACCCCTAGTTTTCCCTAAACGATTCAGAGCAGTGTTGCAAGTACTCTCAATGTCCTTGAGATGGAAGCGTACATAGCCGTTTTCATCGATAAAAACAGCATCGTAATTTAGGCTGTGATCATCAAAGTGATTGACTCGCAAAGCAATCTGGAGTTGGCTATGGGGTATTGATTGACCAAAACGCTTGACGCTACCAAATCGGGTAGGTAAAGCAGTAGTTCCCCGTTGCGATCGCGCCCACACAATCGCTAACTGAGGAGCCACATCAATCAAGCCAGGGTCAAATAACCAATTAGCCACTGGTTGACTGTTTAACCACGCCGTCGGTCGGCTAGGTATAACGTGGGCATCAATACCCACATTATTTACCCGATCAATGGCTGTGATTAACTGGAAACGTTGACCATGAAACAAGTACGTATCATACGCTACAGTAGGTTGTAACTTTTGTCCGGAAGATAATAGTAAAATTTCGCTTGCCAATGGTTCTTCTAGTTGGGGACGCAGAATCACCGAAGCTCGATAAAATGGCAGGTTGAGTTCTAGATCAATGATTTCTGCTGCTACCTGTAAGGATTCAGAATCAGCATGGCTAGAAGCACGAGCCTGAAACAAAACTTTTTTACCTGCTTCTGTATCTAGTACTAAACCCCGCAAAGCTCTGAGTTGACAAACTTCATTCACTTGCCATTCCGGCCAAGCTGACTGGACAAATTCAACGAACCACTCCAAAGCCGCCGCCGCAGGGAGAACGGGTTTACCATCTAAGCAATGATCTTCTAAATAGGGGTCATTTGATAGAGAAAAGGTGTGTTCGAGAGTGACAGTACCGTTGAGTTGCAGTTGTGGTGGAGATGGTAATAAAAGATACAGATATTTATCCCTTATCTGTTCCCTATTCCCCGTTCCCCGATCCCCTTTCCCCGCTCCTTCGTAGGCTTCCCAAGGTCCTTCCCCTGCAACTACCTCGGCTTCACCTTTGCGTCCATAATACAATTCGTCAACAAATAACTGACGACCTGCGGCTAAGGGGATAGGAATTATACCACGTTCTCGGAATTGATTTTTGACTTCTTCTGAAGCCATACCAGTTGTATCCCAAGGTCCCCAGTTGATCGCTACAACCCGTGTATTTGACCAAGAGCGATCCATACGCCAAGCAAAGCGATTCATCACTTCATTAGCAGCAGCATAATCAGATTGACCGCGATTACCATAGCGCCCCGCAACAGAGCTAAACAAGACAAGCAATTTCAGGGATTCTGGTCTGAGATAGCGGTACAACAAAAAGGTACTATCTACTTTGGTATCAAAAACCCGCTCTAAGGATGCAAAGCTTTTGTCAGCAATGAGCTTGTCTTCGATGATACCAGCACCATGAATCACCGCATCTAAGCGACCATAATGAGTATAAATATTGTTAATTGCAGCACCAAACTCTTCCGCATTTCTGACATCCACTGTTAAATACTCTATCTGAGCGCCAGCTTGGCGAAACTGTTTGAGGTTGTTAGCAATGGCGCGATCGCGTAACAAATCTTGTAGTTGTCGCTCTATCTGCATTGGTGTCGGGGTTAAACCCAAATTCCGCGCTTTTTGCAGTAATACTTGCCGCAGTACGGTAATATCTTCAATACCTGCTGTCTTTGCGGTTTCTATTGCTGGCTCTGCGGTTCTTCCTGTGATCACCAGTGTTAAGCCATATTTTGCTAAATCCTGAGCAACTTCAGCAGTAATTCCTCTTGCTCCACCTGTAACTAAAATCACCCAACTTTTATTGGGAGTTAGCCGTGCGGGTAGATTTCCCTTCGTCAAAGTCGCTGTCACAGTTTGGAAAATGGTTCGCTCACCTTGGGGATAGCCCACTTCTAAACGACCACTACTGAGTAACTCATTGACAATCTGCTCGGCAATACTAGCAGGAGATAGGCTGGTGTCAAAGTCAATGGCTTTGGCTCGAACCCCAGGCCATTCAGTCACCAAGGTTTTAAGCAAACCAGTATTACTACCGCCTGTAGGTAAACCAGAATCGTCTTCACCCTGGCGACCGAAATATCCTCCCAGTAAAGAAGCTGCTATTACGCAACCGAGTTGTTTTTGTCCTGCTTGTTGTAAGTCAGCAGCACACAGATGTAGTAATTGAAATAGACTCTTGGACTGAATCTGGGTGATTTGTCGCCAGTCAGGTAGAGTTTCGGGTAGATCAATGGTAGCGAGGGGAGCGAGATGTACAATTCCGGTGACAGAACCGTGAAGTTGTCGTAATTGAGCGATCGCGTTCTCTAGTTTTTCTGGTTCAGCTAAGGTGGAGGTGTTGAGAATGGCTGTGGTGGCTCCTTTTTGTTGCAATGCTGTGGCAACATGAGAAGCTACTGATAGTCCATCTTCAGTAATTAAGAATAAACCTGTAAGTGAAGTAAGCTGCTGTAAGGGTAAAGCTTCTAACTGTGGTTGCATCACGTAGCGTGGGATGCTTGCAACTGAGTTAGAGACTTTCCCAGGCTGTTCTCCTGTGCTGAGATTGCCAGAATTTGTTCAACAATACTGTTGAGGGATTTCACACGGGTCAAATTTTCCATGCGTGTCTGGACACTAGCCGCTAGGGACTGAGGTAAACTTTTTTGTAGCGCGCCTAAGATTTCGACTCGCTTAATCGAATCAATACCCAATTCTGCTTCTAAATCTTGGTCTAATCCCAACATATCTATGGGATAACCTGTGCGATCGCTCACTAGTTGTAATAAAGTCTGAGTGAGTTCGGCTTGATTTAACGATTTATCGACAGATTTAGTCGAGATACTTGCAGTTGTTGCAACCGCAGGTTGGAGATTTTCTAAGATTTGATCGACAATACCGTTGAGAGATTTGACTCTAGTCAACTGTTCCATTTGCTGACGAACGCTCTCTGCAAGGTTGGCTGGTAAAGCTTGGTTGAATGCTCCCAAAATTTCGACTCGCTTAATTGAGTCAATACCCAGTTCTGCTTCCATATCTTGGTCAAGTCCCAACATCTCTGCGGGATAACCTGTACGTTCACTGACCAATTCTAATAAAGTCTGAGTTAAACTGGTGCGATCGCTCAAGGACTGAGTAGAAGATAAGGGTGCTGGTACTTGTTTAACTGTTATCTCCTGCACTGGGGTTACTGGTTGTGGTGGTGCAACAGGTGTGGTAGGGTGTGTGACAGGTAAAATCTGCTCTTGCTTACCGTTAGTGTTGGGTGTCAAAGGATGGGTGTAACCGTTTTTTGACTGAACAACGACAGGTTGTGGAGTTGCTGGTAAATGATTTTCTGGTTGTCTACGCTGTGGGATGGGAGTAGTAGAAGGTGCGGGTGTCGCCAGTAACTGACTCATCACTTGTTCTTGGACTGCCAAGAACTTACGCATAGTTTCTTGGTAAGCTTGGTAGGCTTGCAAGATACCTGATCCTATAGCTGGCTGATTTTGAGGTGTGTTTACAGGAGCGGAAAAATGCGATGAATTACTATTTAAATTCTGAACGTTATTTGGAGTGGATGGTATAGCCGATTGATTCATTGGGATTTCTGGTTTTTTGGTAGGGACTGGAGATTTTGCTAATTCAGATAATGATGCGATCGCAACTGTTTGTTGATTCAAAGGTGGTAATTTACCTGTGTAACCAACTGTTTGATTTTGTGGTCTAGCACTACCGCCATTAATTAACCAAGCTGTTGCAGGTAAAACGGGTTTTTGTGTTAATTCGACCAACTTGGATAAATTTAGGTCTTTGACATCACGACCATCGAATAAAGCTGTTAACTTAATGTGGACACCACGAACGAACAATGTCCCCAAAGTCATCAATAAACCACGCAATCCCCCACCTAGTCCATCTAAGGACACAGCAGTGTGTTCTTTTTGTGCGAGGATTTGACCGACTAGGTTAGTGAGAATATTTTTTGGTCCAAGTTCTACAAAAATCCGCGCTCCGTCGGCATACATGGTATTAATTTGACTCAAGAACTCTACTGTTTTAAGTAAATGTCCGGCTAACTGGCTACGGATTTCATGAATATTTGAACTGTAGGGACAAGCTGTAGAGTTGGAGTAAACGGGGATGCGGGGAGAATGCATGGTGACAGTAGCAATTGGTACTGCTAGGTCAGCTTGGGCAGATGCTACGAAAGCCGAGTGAAAAGCACCCGAAACTGGTAACATCCGAGCTGTAATCCCAGCAGCTTTGAAACTATCTACTACCTGTTGGACAACCCGTTTGTCTCCAGAAATTACCGATTGACGGGGAGAATTTTGGTTAGCAATCACTACTCCCTCAAAATCCCGCAGCCGTACGAGTAAATCTTCGCGGCTAGTCTGAACTGCGGCCATGGCTCCTATAGAATTAGCACAGGCTTGTGCCATCACCCGTCCTCTAGTTGCAGCTAAGTTAAAAAAGTCTTCTCTGGATAAAACTCCCGCCGCGTGAAGGGCGGCGTACTCGCCAAAGCTGTGTCCACCAACCATCACTGGCTCTAGTTCTAGCCTAGCTACCAAATCCATGAAACCTGCTTCCACCGCACCAATTGCAGGTTGGGCAACACTGGTGTCCATTAGCAGTTGATTGTTTTGCTTTTCTGCGTCTTCGCTGTAGGGACTGGGTGGATATACGTACTCACTAAGTAACTTAGGGAAGCAGTGGCGCAATTGGCGATCTGCAAACTCGAAAGTGTGACGCATTTCATTGAAATACATCCCGACTTCTCGAACCATGCCAGAATATTGTGACGCTTGTCCTGGAAACAAAAAGGCAATCTGCTGATTGGCTTGAGGGTCTGCCATGCCAAACTGAATATGAGGTGGTAAGGTTTGCGAGTGACGATTCTCTAAGTAGGCGATCGCTATTTCCAAATCTGTTCGTAAGTTTGACAAACTCTCAGCTACAATTGCCAAACAAGCACTCTGGTTGTTTTGTGCTTGGGCGCGTTGAGCATAACTGTGAGCAAGATCCTGTAAACGTGGCTCTGCACCATTACTCAAGGCTGTCAACAATGATTTGGCTACTTGAGTCAATGCTGCACGGTTTTCGCCACGGAAGACAAATAATTCGCACGGCCATGTATGACTTCCTGGGGCGATCGCTTGCCAATTACCTTGATATTCTTCTAAAACTGCGTGAAAATTTGTGCCACCAAAACCAAAAGCACTCACACTAGCACGACGGGGGTAATCGGGATGGGCTAGCCAAGGCTGGGCTTCTTTGGGTAGATACACTGGGCTTTCACCATCTATTATTGGGTCGAGGGGTGTATCAACATTCATGTGTGGGGGTTTGACTTTGTGATGTAGTGCCAAAACGGCTTTAATCACACCAGCAATTCCCGCCGTACTCTTGGTGTGACCGATGGAGGTTTTGACTGAGCCGATCGCACAGGATTTGCAAGTAGCTTGATTTTCCTTTAAGATACTGATCACAGTTTCTAGCTCTGCTTGATCACCTGCTGCTGTACCTGTACCATGAGCTTCGTATAACCCCAAGGTATTGGGTGAAAAGCCAGCTTTGTTGTAGGCACGTCTTAAAGCCCGCATTTGTCCAGCAGGTAAAGGGGCTGTCATCCCCAAAGCTTTACCATCACTGGAACTGGCGACGGCTTTGATCACGCCGTAAATGCGATCGCCATCTCGTTCGGCGTCGGCGAGGCGTTTGAGTACAACGACGGCTAGACCTTCACTAATAGCAATTCCATCTGCTGTTTTGTCAAATGTCCGCGATTTTCCCCGTGGTGAAAGAGCCTGAGTTTTGCTAAAGCAGAAGTAAGTAAAGGGACTTTGAACGGTATCAACTCCACCTGCGATCGCTACATTACTACGTCCACTTTCGAGTTCTTTGACTGCTAAATCCAACGCTGCTAAAGAAGAAGCACAAGCAGCATCAACTGTGAAATTGTAACCACCAAAATCAAAACGATTGGCGACTCGACCTGCAATTACATTCAACAACAAACCGGGAAAAGATTCTTCCGTCCATTCTGGTAAGCGATCCCAGACTTCTGGTGAAGTTTTACCAACCATCCGGGGAATTTCACAACGGGTAGCATATTGCTGACCTAAATCTGCAATTCCACCACCTGCTCCCAGAATCACAGAAGTATGCTCACGATCAAAGCTACCAGATTCGTAGCCTGCATCTTCTAAGGCTCGCCGTACTGTCTCTAGTGCCAGTAGTTGTACTGGTTCAATCGATTTTAAAGATTTGGGTGGAATTCCAAAACGCAGTGGATCAAAAGGTACATCTTCTAGGAATCCACCCCATTTAGAATAAATTTTATCTCTGGCGTTACGGTCAGGATCATAGTATAGTCGCCAATCCCAACGCTGGGTAGGAATTTCTGTAATCGCATCGACTTTGCGGAGAATGTTTTTCCAGAAGATTTCAGGATACTGAGCTTGGGGTAACAATGTCCCTATACCAATAATGGCAATATCTGAAGGACGAGTACTGACTTCTTCTACATCTTGTTCTACGAATGCAGACATTAACAGCTTAGTACCAATTTCCGATACATCTTGGTGCAATTCCCGCACAGTACAAACTTGGTGGCGTAAAGTCGCGACTTGCCCGATCATATACATGCCATCAGTCAGTTGTTGTGCTTCATCCACAGTTTGCACCTGACCATCTGCTGTGCGCTGCAATCCTTTGGAAGCAACGCGTAACCGTCCTAGAGTTAAATTTTCTAAGGTGTCTTTGATTTCCTCTGGTGGATTACCTGCTGCAAGCATTTGTCGTCGTGTGGTGTAAAATTCTTGGGCAAAGGGAGTGACAACACAACGACTAGCGTGTCCAGGCCCAGTTTCTAAGTTGATTGTGCGGTTACATACTAGGGCTTGTTCTTGAAATTTCGGGACGATCGCACCACAGCTAACTGCTTCTTGGGTAAATAAATATGCTGTTCCCATCAGCACCCCAATCCGCATCCCTCGTTCTACTAAAGGTGCAGTCATGGCAGAGATCATAGCTGCGGAACGGGCATCATGAATACCGCCAGCAAATAGAATATGTATCTCTGATTCTTTACCTGGTTCTACATCTGCTAACAAAGTGGAAATCATGCTTTCCCAAAGAACAAAACTACTCAAAGGACCAACATGACCACCACATTCGCGACCTTCAAATACAAAGCGTCTTGCTCCTTGTTCCAGAAACATTTTTAAGAGGCGTGGGGCGGGAACATGGATATAGGTAGCAATTCCTTGGGCTTCAAAATGGGCTGCTTGATCAGGGCGTCCACCTGCAATCAAAGCAAACTCCGGCTGAAATTCTTTCACGGCTTGAATTTGTTCTTCCCGCAAGGCGTGGGAAACAAAACCCAGCATTCCAATTCCCCAAGGTCGATTACCTAATAATTGCTGGGTTTTTTGCAGTAAGCTGCGTACTTGCGAACCACGCATCAGTGCCAAAGCTAACAATGGCAGTCCTCCGGCTTGGGAAACTGCATTGGCAAACTCTGCGGTATCGCTCACCCGTGTCATCGGGCCTTGAACAATTGGATATTCTGTGCTATGGGATATTGCTAAAGGTGACTTGGCATCCAAGGGACGCAGTTGTTGGGCTATTTTGAGTTGTTCTTGAGTTTGTTGGAATAATGCTTGAATCAGTTTGCCAATTGTGGAGTAGCGATCGCGGAATTTTGCTGCTAATCCTACTGCTTGTCCTATCGGCCAAGCAAGTTTTCCTGGTTCACCCCAACCGATTAATGGTTGCGCTTGTTGTTGCCAATTTTGAACACCATTAGCACAACCGTCGTTTTCTACTTCTATTTGCTCGGCAAGTTGCTGTAGATTGGTAATGACTCGAAAGCTTGGACGGGACAATACACGACAACCAGCATTGAGCCTTTCGCCCACTACTATCGCTTCTTGACCATTGAGATTACTTAGATGATGTTGCCATTCCTGGGGTAGAGGTGATTCTGTCATCAGCCACAGTTGGTCATCCAATACTACACCAGCCGCTCCGGCGGCACGGCAAGCTGCTGCTGTGTGAATTCCAATTCCACCTTGTACATAGACTGGTCGTGACTGAATGCTTAAGAGTTTCTGTAATAAAATAAAAGCGGAATCTTCACCTACCCATCCTCCGCTTTCATGTCCACGAGCAACTAAGCCATCTATATTAATTTGCTGTGCGTGAGAATCTAAAGCTTGAGCTTGTTCGACATCTGTAATTTCTAATAAAAGTTGACGCGATCGCCCTGTTGGTAGTGATCCTACAACTTCTCCTAATGTTTTTGGATGCCAGCCACACAGGATTAACCAATGAGGTTGATTGCTCAGACGTGTTAACAGTGCATGACTAGAAGCAACCTGAGCAGATGATAAACGTAGCCCTACAGATTGACTAGGATTTATTAAAGTCAATAGTTGGTCTAAATTGTCACTTGCTTGTTTTGAATTCTGACAAAATTCTCTGTCTAGAATACCAATACCACCTGCACGGCTGGTAGCGACAGCTATGCCAGAATGGGCGAGGTCAATAGGACTTATAGATAGACAGATAAATTGACTCATGATATATATTTCAGGATAAGTAAGTATTGATAGTAACTCTAGTAAAAATGCTTAGGTTACTTTACTCTCTTGCAAACTTAGACACCCCTGATTACTAATAAATTTTGTAGCATTGAACAAAATATAGTGCCAAATGTCAAAAAAGTCTCGTATAAATACTTAACCAAAACTTTATCGAAACTAAAAATTTCAAAAACGTTTCGAGGTTACAGTATATACTGTTACTGAAACCTAGTTTTTAAAGTATGTGTGATCTTTTTGTCAAAAAAATCAAAAAAATATATAAATTTAAAAACTCAGGTGTTGGTAATCCACAGCAAAAGTATTAAAAATCACCAAGTTATCAAACTTGCTGAAATAACTCTAAGGTTTTGAGGATGAATCAGGTAGTTACCAACAATAGTATGGAATTGAGTAAGCGTCAGCACCTCGGTGTTACCGTATGGTTTACCGGCTTAAGTGGTGCAGGTAAGACCACAATTAGCAGTACTTTAGAGAAAATACTGCGTTCCCAAGGTTATAAAGTTGAACTGTTAGATGGAGATGTAGTGCGTCGAAATCTCACCAAGGATTTGGGATTCAGCAAGAGAGATCGGGATGAAAACGTGCGCCGTGTGGGTTTCGTTGCCAGTCTGCTGTCTCGTAATGGTGTGATTGTCCTAGTTTCAGCGATTTCACCTTATCGAGACGTTCGTGAAGAAATGCGGCAGCGTATTGACAATTTTGTTGAAGTTTATGTAAATGCACCGTTAGATGTATGTGAACGCAGAGATGTTAAAGGGCTTTATCAAAAGGCTCGCTCTGGGCAAATTAAAAACTTTACCGGGATTGATGACCCCTACGAACCACCATTAAATGCAGATATAGAGTGTAGAACCGATTTAGAAAGCTTAGAAGAAAGTATATCTAAAGTTTTGATCAAGCTAGAACAGAAGGGCTATGTACAAGTTTACTCCCAGCATCAAACGGTTGAAGCAAGATGAACCAACAGTTTTAACTGAGCAAGAGCGATTGCAACTGAGTGCGGCTTTAGCAAAAGAAGGACGTTTTAATGAAGCTTTAGCAGAATTGACAACGGTTTTACAAACTAATTCCGACTCAGTTCATGCTCATTTAGCTGCTGGAAATATTTATCTGAAACAGAAACATTACCAGGACGCTTTGCATCATTTTTTGGCGGTAATGCAAATAGATCCTCTGATGGCTGAGGCTCCACTAAATGTCGGACGTGTTTATTTAAAACAAGGTAAGCTAAGTCATGCTTTGGAACAATTTGAGAATGTTCTCAATTTAGATCCTAAGTCTGCGCCAGCTCAGGTGGGTATTGCTCAAGTGTGTATAGAACAAAAGCAATATGATACTGCCATACAGAGATTGAGATTTGCTTTGAGCTTAAATCCTCAAATGTCTCTAGCTCACTTGCTTATGGCAGAAGCATATAAAAACAAAGGGAAGTTATCAGAAGCTGTCACAGAACTCAATAATGCTTTGAGTCTAAACCCTAAATTTGTGCTTGCCTATATTAAGTTGGGTCGTATTTACTTAGAAAAAGAGGAATATAAAGCCGCTAGAGATGCTTTTGAACAAGCGATTCAACTTAATCCGGCTATACCTGTTGCTAGGTTAGGTTTAGCAGAGACTTTGATTCAAGAAAACAAATTAAAAGAAGCTGCTCAAGTGATCAGTAATCTTCCCAAGCTTCAACGGCTAAGTAATTAATAGCGTCTGAGTACTTAATCAAAGAGTATTAGCAGCTTTAGTCTTTTGAATCAGGTTATTAAGCAGCTTTCACTATCAGCATGATCTTTGCATATCTTCATTTTTATTCACTAGATTTTTCCGGTTTCAGCTCCGCAATCAATGAACCCAGTAAGCTGTTATGCATTTAAATTGTGATGACAGCGTCGCCTTTATTTTTGAGTTTTCGCCCCCATTTAATAATTAACTCTCCTTCATTTAAAAGCTGATGTAATAAATATTCTAGCTCTTCAATTGA
>JAHHHW010000078.1 GCA_019359115.1 Pelatocladus maniniholoensis HA4357-MV3 | reverse complement strand
TATTAATAATATCCTTCTCTCAAATTTTTACTAATCAAATCTTGAAGTTTAATTAGTTGAAATATTTTGGACGAAAGCTTCCAGAAACATATTGCAGCTTTTTGGAAATTTTGGTGCGTTTGCCCTGCTCTAGTAGGTTATAAATTAACGAAAACTTAATTTTTCATTTGAACAGCAACTAAGCGAGTTTTTAAAACAGAGAGACTAGCTCTATTAATGATGAAAGTAAAATTTATAACCTTTTCAGATTGAGGGCTAATTTCACATATATAATCGCACACAGATTTAGAAGCACAGATGATATCAGCATGATTGAACAACTGAAAATATGATTCAATGTTTTCAATATTTACTGACTTTAAGTTTAAGTGAGAAACGCCAGATTTTTCTAACATCTGTTTCATATTTTTTCCTTCGCCAGATTTTTGGCTAACAAGCAACACCTGACTGCCACGATTTAAACTTGAAATTTTTGTTAGAAGTTGTAAATCTGGTTCAAAATTTACCCCAATCACCTCCTGTTTTGGAGTTGTGATTTGAGTCAAATCCCATACGTACTGAGAATTTGTAATCACTAAATCAGAGGAATGAAATTCTTTCAAATCTACTGGTTGACCAGTTTGCAAATTTTCTAAATACAGCAAGGATAGAGGATGACTGATTTCTGATTGAAGAGAATGAAAATATAAATCAGCCTCAGATTGAAGAGATTCTACAAATACTATCTTCAAAGGAACAACTTGTTTACGCTCATGTGAACTTACTGCTACAGCATAAGCAGTCAATCCAAACTCAGATGCACTTAACTCCATTTGAGTTGCAATCAAAAAAGCTTGTTCTAAAACTCGATAGAGAGAATTGCGACTAATAGACTTTTGCAACAATTCACTTTTAGCAACAAAAGTTCCTTTTCCTCTTTTAGCTACTAGATATCCAGTTTCTATTAATTCTGAATATACTAATGCAATAGTATTGTGATTTATATTCAGGTCTTGTGCTAGTTGAATAACTGTTGGCAAGGAATCTCCAGCTCTTAAATATTCTATTGCAATCAATAGCTTAATTTGTTCAGAAACCTGAACAGCAATTGGGAGAGGAGCATGGGCATCAATAGCTATAGGTAGTAGGTTAGACGAAGACATCAAAATAAATAAAAACTATAAACTGTTATTATTTATTTTAATTAAAATTGAGCTAACTGACGACAATATATGAGCGATTTCATATAGCAGTTTGCAATTGGATTCAGGACAATATAAAAAACAGAAACAGATGCACACTGATTAAGCTGTACTTCATTCAAACGAGAAGCGCTATATTCTCATTTTTTTCTCAAAGATAAATATCTTATAGATAAAAATCTTGATATACTTTAATTCAGATGCAGTTATATTCACATAATTTTTAAATTAATCTAATGTTCTATAAAATATATCTATTTTATCTCCTTCTTGATAAATTACTTCAATTTTCTTAATTTCTGCTACTAATTTATGAACGACTTGATGAAGATAAAACAACCATTTTCTATGCCGCTTTAGGTAGGAAAAAAGCTGCGAATTATCACAATCAATTCTGATAAAACTGTTTTGAGGCCAAAAACAAGCATCAATACTACAATTCTTCAAAAGCTCTCTTGTAGAGTTATCTAACTCTATCAAAATCTGCTGATTAAGTGTTAGCGATAAAGTGCTAATTTGCTCTAATTTTAACTGGGCTAACTCTAAATTATCTACTGTGTTTTGTTTGCTTGTATAATATGATGTTTGCCTCCTAGATGCTTCAGGATCAAGTAGCTCAACTTTCACAGTTTGCTTCCTAGATGCTTCACGGTCAAGTAGCTCAACTTTCACAGTTTGCCTCCAGATATCTTGCTTGGTAGCACTTTTGGACAGAGGCAGTGCTTTAGATAGAGTAAAACTTCCTGCCACTGTTAACTTTACAACTCTCAGTTGATTTAATAGCTGACTAATCAAATTAGCAAAAGCAGAGTTCAGACTCAAGCTTGTGCATCCAACTCTGACAGTTTGCTGCCAAAAGAACTGATTTTAGAACGTCTGCGTGCCAAGACCAAAAAGGCAGGAGGTACGCAATAAAGGGATAATTGAGTAATGCCAACCAAACCACCAATCATGACGATCGCAAAAGGTGGCCAAAAACCTGTACTATCAAAAAGCAAAGGGAAAAAACCACACATATCGGTAATAGTGGTAGAGATCATGTGACGTGTGGCATGAACCACAACCTCACGCACTCCTTGGCGATCGCCTTGTTGAGCAAGGGAGTCTTCTAACAAAGCGGCCAAAACAACCGTGGCTTCATTAATTCCTATACCTATGAGCGTAATCGTGGCAAGGATAGAAGTAAATCCAAACGGATAACCAAAAACACTCAAAGAGCCTAACCCAAAACCCGCAGCAAGTATAGCAATTAATCCGAGTACCCCTGCTATCGCAAAAGAATTAAAAGTTAGCACCAGCGTCCCCACCATCAGCACCAGCAATACACTCACGGTTGACAAGAGATTCGTAACTGCTGTACTTCGTATTTCTGCCTCACCTCCAAAATCTAATGAGTAACCTGGGGGTAACTGAAAGTTACTAGCTGCTAAACGGTGTTGGAAATCTGCTAGAACTTTTGCTGGTAGTACCCCAGCACTCAGCAATCCCTGCAATTTATTTACCCTTTGCCTATTGCGTCGAAAAATAGTTGCCACATCAGGCATAAGTTGAACATCACCCATAGCTGAGAGGGGAATCCTGGCACGTTCTTGACCTGATGTTGGAGTGTTGTTTGATAGCAAATCTAAGGAAGAAATTTGATCCAGGTTCCCACGCTTGGAATTTGACAAGCGCACACGCACTGGCAGATTTTCCGTATCCTCCAAAACTGAGCCACCCACAGCACCCTCTAAGCTATTATCTAACTGCTGGGCGATCGCACTCTTATCAAGTCCTGCTAATCTTGCTTCTTCTTCGTCAATTTTTAAGCTCAGTTTCGGCAAAGCCTCAGCTAAAGTGGCGCGAGTGTGGAGTACATCAGGAACTTGATCTAATACTAACCGCATTTGGTTTCCCAATTCTCGCAAGTATTGCAAGTCAGGGCCGTAAAGCCGTAACTCAATTGGAGCCTCAAATGGTGGACCCTGCTCCAATTGTCGCGCCCAAACTATAGCTGAAGGAAATGCCTGATCCAACTCTTTTTGTAAAGTTTGAATCACTGGCAATGGTGACACATTGGGTTGCAGTTGCACTAGACCTTGGGCATAATTAGAGGAATTATCACGATTGTTGATGATGTTGTAGTAAATTTTAGGAGCGCTTTTACCGATAAACCAATGAACATCAGTGACTTCTGGGTGCTTTTGGATTAACTGCCGTGCTTGTAGAACACTAGATTCAGTTTTTTCTAATGATGCTTGGATTGGTAGCTCTAACTCAATGTAAAACTGATCCCGACCTGAAGGTGGAAAAAATTCCATATCTAAATGGGGAGCTACAGCAAAACCAGCTATCGGTAAAATCAGAGACATGCTTATTGCTATAACTGGTCTAGCAAGAGCTTTATCCAAAGTCCAACGGTAAACTCGCGTGAGTTGAGGATGAGAAAAGCCTGTTTCCCACCAAACATCCCGGCTAGTATGGCCCCTATGAGTCCAATCATGCAACTTTCCAGCCACCGCAGGTAAAATAGTTAACGATGTAATTAAGGAAGCGATAAGTCCCAAAATTGAACTCAAACCAATAGTACCAGTGAACTCCCCCACACCCCCAGGAGCTAAAGCAATGGGCAAGAAAGCTAAAACAGTGCTAATAGTAGAACTCAAAAGTGGAACACCTAAGTGCTTAATACTATCAGCGATCGCCTGTTCTGGAGCCATCCCTTCATGCAAGCGGACTTGCACTTCATCAACCACAGCAATGGAGTTATCAACCAGAAGACCCAAGGCAATAATTAGTCCTGTAATCGACATTTGATGCAATGGCACCTTTAATACTTGCATTGCTCCAAATACTATTAAAGATGACAGAGGCAAAGTGACAGCAACAACCAGTGCAGATCTCCAGCCCATCATAAAATAGAGGACAATCATCGCCAGGACTGAACCAATTAGCAATTCCTGGAGGACAACACGAATGCGGGCTGCTACATAATTGCTCTGATCAAGGAGAACTTTTAAACCAATACCACTTGGTAACTGGGCGCGGAATTTTTCTATAGTTTGATCAGCAGCATGTTTCCAATCGTCAAGACGTTTCTCCGGTTCCACCAGCACCTCTAGGGTGATCGCTGGCTGACCACTGACTAAAGCCAAACTGGCAAGCGGCTCAACCGTTGCTTGTTTAATTTGAGCAATATCACCCAAGCGAGTAAATTGACCTGAGTTGCCAAAACGAATAGGAATGCGGTTAATTCGTTCTAGCGAATCAAGTTCGTCTTCAACTTCAAATAACAGATCGTTATTTGAACTACGTAGCTGACCAGCTGCTACCTTGGCATCGCTTGAAAGAATCTGCCTTGATAATTCTGGCACTGTCAGACCAAGAGAAGCTAAATCTGAAGGCCTAATCTCAACGATGATTTCTTCATTGGGATCGCCAAACATTTCTACTTTTGTTGTGCCTGGAATATAGCGTAGTTGATCTTTAAGTTCCTCACTCAGACGACGTAGAATTGTATAGTCTGTGGATTGCTTGAGCTTCCAAGTCAGGGCAACAATCAAAGCATTGGCTTTAATTTCTAGTTTTTCAAACCTGGGTCGTGAGGATTCTGACGGCAGTTGTGGAATCGCATCTGTAATGCGATTGCGTACACGTGACCAAACTTCGTCAGCATCCTTACCCTTGACTGTGTCCTTCAGTTCGATGGAGATAATTGAGAAGCCTGGACGTGAGGTAGATTCAAGGTTTTTAATCTCTTCAATATCAGATAATTCTTCCTCAATTTTATCAGTTACTAGGGTTTCCACACGCTCGACAGTTGCTCCAGCAAAAGCAGTTTTAATTAAAGCATTGCGCTGAGTTAATACAGGATCTTCAAGGCGGGGCATAGTCAGAAAAGCAGAGATTCCCCACACAACGATCAAGCAAATTGTCAGAAGTAGTAATTGGACATTGCGGTAAAACAGAGTTGACATAATTCTGACGCCCTTTTTTAACAGTTATCAGTTACCAATTTGGTTGGGTAACATTTCACATTGTTGGTGAGTGTTGGTGGGTTTAAATCTTGCGTCGTATACCTGATAACTGCGGCTAGTACTGTTTGCTGAATTGAATATGTGTACAATACCTGAGTCATGTTGGATTGTTTGGCGTACCAGTCAGCGATCGCTTTCTCTAAAATAAATTTGGTTATTCTCCCTTGTCTGTCTTCCCTTGTCCTAAGAGCCTGCGATATGTACTAGCTGACCAGGTACAATTCTTTGTATTCCGTCAATAATCACATTCTCACCAGGCTGAATTGCTCCCTGAACTAAAACGCGATCGCCCTCGGTATGCACAACTTCCACGTCCCGACGTTCGACGCGATAAGGTTTTGTTGCATTTGCATTCGCATTCGCTAAGGATAAATTCTTTTGAGAATTTTCTATCTTAGTTAAGGCATAACAAGACCACAAGCCACGTTTTCCTTGTACAAGTGCTGAGATTGGCAACCAATATCCAGTAGTTGAGATGGTTTGAGCAATTTTTAATCGCCCGATTTGTCCAGGTGCCACTGATTGCTTTGCCGACTGATCTAATGCCAGAATGACGGTACGAGTACGGGTAGCTGGATCAATTTCTGGCAAAATAGATGATACTTTCGCTCCGTAAGTTGTTTCCCCAATTTGAACACTTTGCTTATTACCTACTTTGATTTGGGAAAGCAATGATACAGGAATACCAATCTCTAATTCAGGTTTAACATCTTCCATGAGGCGCAGCACTGCTTGACCTGCATTCACAACAGTTCCTTCATCCAACCGTCGAGCCGCAATGATCCCAGCAAAAGGAGCTTTAATAGTACTTTTTGCTATGGTGATTTCGATATCAGCAATGCTGGCTTCTAGTTGTTTGACTGCTGCTTTTTGAGCTGCTATTTGTTCTTTACGTGTTCCTGCCAATAATTCATTTAAATTACTTTTAGCTGCCGACAGACGCTCAAACAAGGCATTAGAATTAAAGGCTACTTCGTCATATTGCTCTTTTGAGATTGCTCCTGTTTCATATAAATACTTGCGTCGGGAACGTTTTAGATGTTCCAGTTTTAATTGTTCTTCTATTTCTTTAACTTGAGCACGAGCAGTTGCTATATCTTCGTTGCGAGGTCCAGTCTGGAATTCTTCCAATACAGCTACAGATCGGTCTTTTTGAGCAATTAATTCTTGGCGTTTAGCTTCTAAGTTGGTGGTATCAAGCTTGGCTAAAGCAGCTCCAGTAGTGACCCGATTCCCCCGATCAACACCAAACCAAACTAGCTTTCCCCCTCGCTCAAAACCTAGTTCACTGGCTCGAACCGCCTCTACTTCTCCTGTGTAGGTTCGTGAGACTTGATAAGACTTTACTGGCTTGACATTTGTAGTTTTGACAGTGAGAAGATTGACATCTGAAGTACTTTCTACATTTCGCTTCTCTATTGAGAAGCGTGTGATACCAATAGTCAGGCCAGATAGCAGAAGGATGCTGCCTATTAGAGTTAGCCTTCTGGTTGTTGACTTGAAGTGAGGTATTACCTGTTTAAACGCAAGCTCATCAGATGACTTAGTTTTCATGGCTCTTATCCTTCAATAGCGATCGCAACATTGCCTCGATCCACTACTTGCTTGCATTTGGAATGGGGCATATTTAGACCTCATTTACAAATAATTATGTTGATTATGTTGCTGAAAACTTGCACCTATCAATTTTTTAAGCTCTCTTGAAATTTGCCAAATCTCAAAAAAACTAGACCAGTCGGTCTTTAAAAGAGCAAAAAAATTTATCTGTGTTCAAGTTCGTCTTGTAGAGAAATAAGGCTTATCAAGTACTGATTTAAATGCTCAATCACTCTTTGCATGTGAATACGCTTTCTGTAGAGTTGGCTCATCATCAACGCTCCTTCAAGATTAGCAATGACAATGGTTGCAACTACATCTGCCTCTACAGTCTGAGAAATTTCACGTTCAGCAATTCCCTTTTGAATAATTTGACAAATCAGTTGTCGCCAACTGTTCATTGCCTCCTGTGTCTTTGCACGTAAAACAGAATTTGTATCGTCACTTTCAATCGCTGTATTCAAAATCGGACATCCACCAGGAATAAGTGGCTCACCAAGCACAAAACTTAGGTATACAGAAGTGATAGCTTGTAGGCGTTCAATCGCATGGGTTTTTCCTTTAACAGCATCAATAAAACGCTGATTGACAAGGTTAAAGGCAAGGTCTAAAGCATGTAGTGCTAACTCTTCTTTACTTTGAAAGTGATTATAGATTCCTCCTTTTTGCAATCCTGTAGCCTGCATAATATCTGACATTGAAACACCACTATAACCCTTCTGGTTAAACAGTTCTGCTGCCTTTCTAAGAATTTTTTCTCTGGTAATTTTTGCTTTGGACATTTGGCATCGTTATTCACAGACCGTTTGGTCTTTAGTCAATATTGCAATGTTATCAGAAGGAATCTTGTATGACAAGAGGTAAAGCAATATATTTTTGGATAACTATAAGATAATACGGTTCAGTTAAGCAGTATTACTGAAAGTCAAAATTGGATGTAATCCTTTCCAAGTCAACATTCCCAATCTCCAACGACCAAATACTTGGTACAAATGCCTCACAATCCGGCATCATTGTTATATGATGACCATCATTTACTCATATTGACCTATGCGCTACAAAGACGAACACAAAATAGAAATCCACCGGCGGATCGTCGAATCCGCGTCGAAGGAATTTCGGACTCACGGATTTAAAGAAGTCGGAATCGCCAAGCTCATGGGCGCATTAGACCTGACGCACGGTGGATTTTATGCCCACTTTGCCGACAAGGAGGATCTCGTTGCAGAGTCGTTGGCGTTGGCACTGAACCAAAGTTTGGATGCCATGCTAGTTGCCCTGGAAGCAGGGGGTTTCCCAGCCATGCTTGACTCTTATTTGAGCGAGAATCACCGAGATCACCCGGCATCGGGATGTCCGCTCCCTCCACTCTCAGCCGAAGTAGCGCGACGATCCCCATCAACGCGAAAAGCTTTCACAGAAAAATTGTCGGAGGTCTTCAATGCTATTGCCAAACATCTGCCTGAGACAACATATTCGCAGAAACGAGGCAAGGTCAGCTTCATGTTCGCGGCCATGGCTGGAGCGGTGTCACTCGCACGAGCGGCTGCAGATCCGAGCCTAAGCAAGGCTATTCTTGAATCCACCCACGAGTACCTGCTGAATCTTGTCAAGGAAGAACTCAGCTAACAATGAAAACAGCTTTATCCTGCTGCTTAAAAACGTGGGATTGAAGCAAGGACGCTTTATACCGAGACGCGTAGCGCGAGGTATAATTATTTTTCGCGCATTGGGCTTTATACCCACGACTGAAGTTTTTATTCATACTTCCAGCCTTCTGCCCTCTGCCTTTCTTTGTAATTAAAACTCGTCGTTTGCTAATAGTAATAACACAAAAAATGGTATGTAGAGAGGTGAAATTATCCTGGGGGAAGCAAACTACGCCTTTCTATAAATAATTGTGAACTTAACTGAACCGTACAAAATAATAATTTTAAATTAAACAATTAATTTAAAAAATAATTTCAACTCTGGATTAAATATAATTTAATCTTTTTTAAGTTAATACATACAAAAATTATAAATCAAAAAAAAAGAAGCCACTAATTTTGATTTATAATAATTTATGTTATACACAATGTCAGTGTTCCATTTACCATGCAAGACAAATTATTTAATACTCACATTGAAAGCTATCACCCTTTATTAACTCCAACTGAGTTAAAATCAAGATTACCTTTAACAAACTTGATTCAACAAAAAATTCTCAAATATAGGCAAGAAATAGAAAACATTTTAGATTTTAAAGATAGGAGAAAATTCATAGTAGTTGGCCCATGTTCTATCCATGACACAAAAGTAGCAATTGAATATTCCCATAAGCTCAAAAGTCTAGCAGAACAAGTTCAAGATAAACTCTTGCTTGTGATGAGAGTATATTTTGAAAAGCCAAGAACAACAGTCGGATGGAAAGGACTAATTAATGACCCTGATATGGATGATTCTTTCCATATAGAAAAAGGATTATTAATGGCACGCAGCTTATTGCTAGAAATTGCTGAATTGGGATTACCCGTCGGTACAGAAGCACTCGATCCTATAGTACCTCAATATATTAGCGAACTGATTACGTGGTCTGCAATTGGAGCACGCACGACCGAATCGCAAACTCATCGTGAGATGGCGAGTGGGCTTTCAATGCCTGTAGGTTTCAAAAACGGTGTCGATGGTAATATTAGTATGGCTTTGAATGCTCTCCAATCAGCTAAAAAACCTCACCATTTTTTAGGAATTAATCAAATAGGAGAGGTGAGCATCTTTAAAACTAGAGGAAATGCCTACGGTCATATTATTTTACGAGGCGGTAATGGTAAACCAAATTATGATGTAGACAGTGTTAAACAAGTGGAAGAAAAATTAAAAGGAGCGAATTTATCACCAAGAATTATTATCGATTGTAGCCACGGTAATTCAAATAAAGATTATAAATTACAAGCTTTTGTCTTTGAAAATGTTATTCAACAAATAGTTCATGGTAATACATCAATAGTTGGCATGATGCTGGAATCAAATTTATATGAAGGTAATCAAGTGATTCCTAGCAAAGAACAGCAATTAAAATATGGTGTTTCTGTGACAGATGGGTGTATTGGTTGGGACGAAACAGAAGAGATTATTTTAGCTGCTTATAGGCAACTAAAGTAGAACAAAATATCTATAAAAATAACCTGCTTGCTATTTGAGCAAGCAGGTCTTAATTAAAGGGATCGTTTGAGAACTTTGTGTATAATTAATTCTGCTTGAGTACTTAAAAAAGCTCTTTAGAGGGAACGGGGAGCGGATGACCTTGGCTGGGTTGCCTACAGCAACAGTATAATCAGGAATATCACTTGCAACAACTGCCTGAGATCCAATGACTGCTCCGTTACCAATCCTAACTCCTGACAAAATGGTTGCACCGTAACACTCACTCGACTGTCTTTGATTGTGGATGCTAACCATAAAAGCGGAGATTTGTAGGTGTGATAAGCCATAACGAAGTTCCTTTATCTGGACTTACATACTCCATAAATGTGCCATTTGCAAATAATCCATCAAGATAGATTTAAATGAAATATTTCAATTCTTAATTATGACTGAGAATCTCATTAATAATAGTAGCGTTTTGATTGAGATAGGGAGGATCAATCATCTCACGATGAACACCATAAGCATAATGATTGATTAGTTTACTCCTTGTCGCTTTTATCCAATCATCTTTAACATCATAATTGCCCTCAGCACGGATGAGATGAATAGTTCCATTAATTTGCACATTTTTTATGTCTGAATGCCAGAGGAAATTAAAGTATTCCCAAACTTGATTGTAGGTGCGATCGCGTAACTTTTGATTCTCCATAAAGTAACGTCTTAATTCCTGACGTTTGGGATTTAACAAGAAACTATCAACACCTTCTATAATTTCTGACATTTCAGCTTGTTTAGCTTCACGACCGCCTCTGTAAGTATCTAATAAAATGACATCAGAAACCACGCGATCGCGACTTTCTAATTTTTGAGCCATCAACATTGCCAAAAAACCACCTGCTGAATGTCCCATCAATTTTATATCTTGATTTGTTGCTAGATGATCTATCAATGCTGCATATTTTTCTAAACTTGCTTCATCGGCAATATATCTAAAAGTATAGATAGCATAATCGCTTAAATAATCAGCTAAATTTGCATAAGCTGCGGCAAATCCCAGGGCTGGAGGAAACAAAAACGCAGCTTTTTCTCGCTGTTTATTAAAAACCACATAAGCACGTTCTTTAGGTTGGATATTCATCTCTTGAGCGTAGATAATATACTCGCTCAATTCTGCTAATGTTGGTTTTTCATAAATCATCGACAAAGGAATTTCTATCTCAATATCTTGATAAATTAATGCCATGAGATTCATAGCATGTAATGAATGACCACCTAAATCAAAAAAATTGTCATACACTCCGATTTTGGAAACCTGTAGGACTTGTTGCCAAATGTTTGCTAAGATGCTTTCTGTTTGATTGCGTGGAGCTAAATATGCTGATTCTACTATCGACGCCTCATCTGGTAGAGGTAATTTTTTGTAATCTATCTTGCCATTAGGATTTAATGGCAAATCTGACAAGATCACAAAAACCGAAGGTATCATGTAAAGTGGCAATTTCTCCTTTAAGAAGCGCGGCAGTTCGCTTGGTGTTAATAAGTTGTCTTTGCTGACTACATAAGCTACTAACCTTTGGTTTTCAGCAGTATCTCCTCGTAAAACAACAACAGTTTGTTCTATTTGCGGATGAGTGTCTAAAACTGATTCAATTTCTCCTAACTCAATCCGTAAACCTCGCAATTTGATTTGGTGATCGATGCGACCAAGATATTCAGTATTGCCATCACTTAGATAGCGAGCTAAATCTCCAGTTTTATATAATCTACCCTGACCAAAAAGATTAGAGATGAATTTCTGGGCAGTTAATTCTGGTTGATTGAGGTAACCACGAGCTAACTGCACACCTCCAATATGCAATTCTCCCGCTATACCAACAGGAACTGGTTGCAGATATTGATCGAGGATGTAAATCTGGGTGTTGGCAATAGGGCGACCAATTGGAATTATCTGATCATTTGACCGTGGCTGACACTGCCAGAGAGCGACATCAACTGCTGTTTCCGTTGGTCCGTAAAGATTGTGCAATTCACAGTTGAAATGCTCAAAGAATTGTTGATTGAGTTCATAAGATAGTGCTTCTCCACCACAAAAGACTCGCTTTAAACAACGACAACTTTCTAAGTTTGGTTGTTGCAAAAAAAATCGCAACATTGAGGGAACAAAAAATACTTGAGTAACTTGTTGCTTGGCAATCAAATTAATCAAGTAAGCAATATCTTTATGACCTTCAGGTTTAGCTACTACTAGAGTACTTCCAGATGTTAAACACCAGAAGATTTCCCACACTGAAACGTCAAAACTTAAAAGACCTATATGCAGGATACAATCGCCTATTGTAGTTGGGTAAGCATCCATCGTTCGCAATAAATTATTGCAAATACCCTGATGAATATTCATCACTCCCTTGGGTTTACCTGTAGAGCCAGAGGTATAAATCACATAAGCTAAATTTTCCGATGTCACCAGGCTGACAAGATTATGCTGGCTATAATTAGCAATTACATGCCAATCACTATCTAAACAAACTACCTCGGCTTGATTTGCTAGTAAAGAATCTACCAGAGATTGCTGAGTCAGTAAAATTGGTACTGCTGCATCACTGAGCATATAAGTTAAGCGATCGCTCGGATAACTAGGATCTAAAGGCACATAAGCTCCTCCCGCTTTTAAAATTCCTAGTAGTCCGACTAACATCTCAATTGAACGCTCAATAAATATTCCCACCAATACTTCTGGTTTTACGCCTTTTGTTTGCAAATAGTGAGCTAATTGATTGGCTTTTTCATTTAACTGTTTGTAAGTCCATTGTTGGTCTTTAAATATAACTGCTACTGCATTGGGGCTACGCTCTACTTGGTCTTCAAATAGCTGATGCAGACATTTATTTAAAGGATAAGCAACTTCTGTGTTATTCCATTCTATTAGTAACTGATTACGTTCCTCAGAAGTTAGTAGATTAATTTGTGATAATTCACAATGAGGATTTTTGACTACTTGTTGAATTATTTGCAAAAAATGACCGCTCATTCTGGCGATCGCCTCTTCTCGAAAAAGTTCAGGTTCGTATTGTATGATTAATCTTAAATTATTACTATCTTCAAAGAAACTCCAACTTAAATCAAATTGAGCAGTTCGTGGTTGTAGAGGATATTCTTGATGTGTAAGTTCAGGAATTTTCATCACTGCTTTACTTTCTTGACTGAGCAGTGAAAACATGACATCAAATAACGGATTTTGGGAAACATCACGTTCTAAATCCAGGGTAGATACCAATTTATCAAAAGGATAATCACTATATTCATAAGCATCAAGACAGGTGTTTGTTACTTCTTCCAATGCTTGTTGAAAACTTCCTGCTTCTGGGAGTAAAGTTCTTAAAGCCAGGGTGTTAACATAAAATCCAATTTGGTTTTCTAAATCTGGATGATTGCGTCCAGAAATAGGTATACCAATAACTAAATCACGCTGTCCAGTGTAACGGTAGAGTAATATTTTAAATAAAGTTAAGAGGGTAATAAATAGAGTTGTATGATTCTCAGCAGCAAAAGAGTGTAATTTTTCGCTCAGACTCTGACTGAAATTATAAGTATATACACCAGCTTGAGAAGATTTAAATTGCGGTCTAGGAAAATCGGTTGGTAAGTTGAGTATGGGTGGTTTTTCAGCAAAGCGATCGCACCAATAATGATGTTGTTCTTTCATCTCGTCACTTTCTAACCACTGATTTTGCCATGCAGCATAATCCTTATACTGCAACGGTAGTGGAGGTAAATCGGCAGTTTTTTGCTGCGTACAAGCAGAGTATAAAGTGATGAGTTCTTGAAAAAGGATATCGAGCGATCGCGCATCCCCGACAATATGGTGTATAGTCAAGCCAAACAAAAATTCCTCTGATTTGATTTGTACTAATAAAACTCGCATCAAAGGTAATTTCTCCAAATCAAAGCGCGAGTTTGCTGACTCTTGAATTAATCTATCAGCTATATTCTCAGCATTTTTTTGTTCTCTTAAATCTTTAAAAAGTATTAATTCTTCTGTAGGTAATTTTTCATGCACAATTTGCTGAATATGACCTGCGACAGTTGTAAAAGAAGTACGTAAAATTTCGTGGCGATTAACAACTTGTTGAAAAGCTTCTTCAAATGCGGCAATATCTAGGCTACCATTGATTCTCATCGCCAGCCTAATATTATAAGCACTGGAATATTCACTTATATGGTGCAGAATCCACATCCGTCGTTGCGCGTGGGATACTTCGTAATATTTTCGATTTGGTAGTGACTGGACTATCATTTTTATTGTCGTGATTGAATCAAAAGAGCTTGTGCTTTTAAAGTATTATGAGTAAAAATTTCCCGCAATCGCAGTGTAACTCCAAAGTTATTGCGGATGTGTGATACTAAGCGCATCGCCTTTAAACTATTTCCTCCTAATTCAAAAAATGATTGATTTGCGTTACTCACTTTTACCTCTAATAATTCTCCCCAAATAGAAGCTAATAAAGCTTCTTGTTGATTAAACTTAGTAATCTTATTACTTGTTTGGGTAATATTGATTTCTGGTTTTGGTAGTGCTAGACGATTGATTTTCCCATTCGGTAATAACGGAAAATCTACCAAGTGCATCAAAAAAGTTGGCTGCATATAAATTGGTAATACTTGTTTTAATTGGCTGCTGATATATTGATTATTTATATTTTTATCACCCTGATAATATGCAATGACTGTCACTGATTCATCTTGTTTTTCTGCAATTACCAGTGCTTTTTTTACACCCTCCATAGCAGCCAGTGCATCTTCAATTTCTGCTAACTCAATCCGTACTCCATTTAACTTCACTTGGTTATCACTGCGTCCTATGACCTCCACCGTTAAATCCGGTAGCAGTCGTCCTAAATCTCCTGTGCGGTAAACTAAATCAGCGCCGTTATTCAAAGGATTGGGTACAAAAACGGAATTGGTTAAACTTTCATCTTGGTAATAACCTTTTGTTAAATAAGGTGACTTGACAAAAATTTCTCCTACTTCTGCGATCGCACAGGGACGAGTCCCATCAATGACTGCAAACACCGCTTCTGGTAATGTTTTACCTCCAGGAACTCGTGCATAAGTAATTTTATTCGGGTCAGGAATCCGATGAAAATGTTTGACAAAAGTGGTTTCACTCGCCCCATAAATGTTCACAAATTCTGTCTTAGAACCAAAAATTTGATGCCATTCACACAGTTCCTTAACAAATAAAGGTTCTCCTCCTAATATCAAAACTCGTAAATGTTTGAGCAATTGATCAGCATTGACTAAATTGCGACCAACATTCAAAAATAGGCGCATTACTGAAGGTACAGTGTGCAGTAAGTTAATTTGCCATTCTCCTAACTTCAGTAATAAACGCTCCGAATCTTCGCGATCTGTGCTATCAGGAATATAAAGAGTTCCTCCAGAACATAAAGTGACGAGAGTTTCTCTAAGATAAGCATCAAAGTTAATTTTTGCAATTTGCAGACAACGCCAATTTTGATTAATCCCAAATTCTAGTTTTTCCCAGTTGATAAAGTGGCGCAAACTGCCATGACTACCAAGTATGGCTTTGGGTTCACCTGTTGAACCAGATGTAAACATAATATAGTTAGAATCATCAGCATCAGGCATAATTAGAGCTTTTTCATCATTACTTGCTACTACAGGCAAGCATTGATAATTTGTGCCATCCCATTGATAGTATTGCTGAATTTCATGGGCAGTCACTACCAATATTTGAGGTGGTTTTGGTAATATTGCTAATCGAGGTTTGACAGTATCTAAATTTTCGTCATCGACCACTATAATAGCGGGGGATGTTTTGAGCATCATCCGTGAAGAGCGTTCTTCCGGTTCATCTAAACGCATAGGTAAATAAATTCCCCCAGCCTTAAATATCGCTAGCATTGCTAATACTTGACGATAATCTCCTTCAAGAATTACGCCACAAATAGTATCTTTTTGAATACCTAAATATTTAAAGATATTAGCCCAAGAGTTAGTGATTGTATCTAATTTCTGATAGCTAAATTCTCCTCCAGGATAAACAATTGATGTTTTGTCAGGCGTGGCTTTTACTTGCTCAATAAAATCATGTATGATTGTGCGTGTTTCTAAGCGGGGAATTGGTTGGATGAAGTTTTCGACTAAAGCGGTTTCTGTTGGTGATAAAAGAGAAAATTTACATATTGACTGACTAGGATTAAGTACCATCTCTGTGAGCAATTTATCGAAATGGCTCAGACATTTTTGCATCCTATTTGTTTGGAATAGATCTGTGTTGTAAATTAAATACAACCTGAGTTGGTCGTTGTGTTCACTAAATACAAAAGACAGGTCAAATTTGCTGCTAGACGTTAGTGAATCCAGAGATTTGATTTGTACTTCTTCTGTGACTACAGGTTGATCAAAGTTTTGCAGCAGCACTAATACATCAAATAATGGTGTGCGGTTAATTTCTCTAGAAATTGCTAATTCTTCTACCAAAATATCAAACGGGTAATCAGCATGTTCAAATGCTTCAGTAACACTTTGGCGAACTTTATTGAGCAGATTTTCATACCCTTGTTCTGGTTCTATTTGGTCACGGATAACTAGTGTATTCAGAAATAAGCCGATTAAAGATTGTAGCTGAGGATGGTTGCGAGTAGCAATTTCTGTACCAATAGCAATGTCGTGCTGACCACTGTAGCGATAGAGTAAGACTTTTACTGCTGCTAAGAGTGCCATAAACAAAGTGCTTTCTGTTTGTTGACAAATCCCTCTCAACCCAGATACTAGTTGTGATTTGAATGTCCAGCTTAGATGTGAACCATTGAAACTCTTTATAGAAGGTCGTTGAAAATCTGTAGGTAAGTGAACGCGGGGTATTTGCCCATTATCCAGTTTTTGTCGCCAGTAATCTAAGTGTTTTCTATGTTCATCACTGCGTAAAATGTTGGCTTGCCATGCTGCATAATCTTTGTATTGTACAGGCAATTTATCTGGATTTGGTTGTAAGCCTTTGACAAAATAATTGTAATATTTTAAGCATTCTTTAGCTAACAAATCCATTGACCAGCCATCACAAATAATATGATGAATTTCCAGAACAAGAATATATTGTTTATCTGGTAATTTATAAATATCAGACCGCAATAATGGGCTATTTTCTAAATCGAAAGGTTCTCTTTGTTGTTGAATAATTTCTAAGATGTAGCTTTCAGCATTGGGTTCATGACTCAAATCTTCAAATCCGACATGAAAATGAGTATTTGCGAGTATCCTTTGCCTTGGTTCACCGTTGACTAATACAAACGATGTCCGCAGAGATTCATGGCGAGCAATCAAAACCTGCATTGCTTTTTCAAAAGCAGCAGGATCGAAATCTCCTTTTAGTTTGAGTGTAGAAACAATATGATAAGCCACATTATTTAGATCCATCTGTTGCAGCACAAAGAAGCGTCTTTGTGCATGAGATGTTTCATAGGTTTCTTGCTCAGACAAATGAGGAATTAGCGGAACCGAAATAGATGCACAAGCGGCTAATAACTCTGCCTGTTCTGCAATTGTAGGGTGTGAAAAGACTTGTTTTAATTGAAAGGGAAGGACTAGTTTTTCTTGAATTTGGTTGACTAGAGCAATTGCTTTGAGGCTGTGTCCTCCCAAATCAAAAAAGTTGTCATACACTCCGATTTTGGAAACTTGTAGAACTTGTTGCCAAATGTTTACTAAGATGCTTTCTGTTTGATTGCGTGGAGCTAAATATGCTGATTCTACTATCGACGCCTCATCTGGTAGAGGTAATTTTTTATAATCTATCTTGCCATTAGGATTTAATGGCAAATCTGACAAGATCACAAAAGCCGAAGGTATCATGTAAAGTGGCAATTTCTCCTTTAAGAAGCGCGGCAGTTCGCTTGGTGTTAATAAGTTGTCTTTGCTGACTACATAAGCTACTAACCTTTGGTTTTCAGCAGTATCTCCTCGTAAAACAACAACAGTTTGTTCTATTTGCGGATGAGTGTCTAAAACTGATTCAATTTCTCCTAACTCAATCCGTAAACCTCGCAATTTGATTTGGTGATCGATGCGACCAAGATATTCAGTATTGCCATCACTTAGATAGCGAGCTAAATCTCCAGTTTTATATAATCTACCCTGACCAAAAAGATTAGAGATGAATTTCTGGGCAGTTAATTCTGGTTGATTGAGGTAACCACGAGCTAACTGCACACCTCCAATATGCAATTCTCCCGCTATACCAACAGGAACTGGTTGCAGATATTGATCGAGGATGTAAATCTGGGTGTTGGCAATAGGGCGACCAATTGGAATTATCTGATCATTTGACCGTGGCTGACACTGCCAGAGAGCGACATCAACTGCTGTTTCCGTTGGTCCGTAAAGATTGTGCAATTCACAGTTGAAATGCTCAAAGAATTGTTGATTGAGTTCATAAGATAGTGCTTCTCCACCACAAAAGACTCGCTTTAAACAACGACAACTTTCTAAGTTTGGTTGTTGCAAAAAAAATCGCAACATTGAGGGAACAAAAAATACTTGAGTAACTTGTTGCTTGGCAATCAAATTAATCAAGTAAGCAATATCTTTATGACCTTCAGGTTTAGCTACTACTAGAGTACTTCCAGATGTTAAACACCAGAAGATTTCCCACACTGAAACGTCAAAACTTAAAAGACCTATATGCAGGATACAATCGCCTATTGTAGTTGGGTAAGCATCCATCGTTCGCAATAAATTATTGCAAATACCCTGATGAATATTCATCACTCCCTTGGGTTTACCTGTAGAGCCAGAGGTATAAATCACATAAGCTAAATTTTCCGATGTCACCAGGCTGACAAGATTATGCTGGCTATAATTAGCAATTACATGCCAATCACTATCTAAACAAACTACCTCGGCTTGATTTGCTAGTAAAGAATCTACCAGAGATTGCTGAGTCAGTAAAATTGGTACTGCTGCATCACTGAGCATATAAGTTAAGCGATCGCTCGGATAACTAGGATCTAAAGGCACATAAGCTCCTCCCGCTTTTAAAATTCCTAGTAGTCCGACTAACATCTCAATTGAACGCTCAATAAATATTCCCACCAATACTTCTGGTTTTACGCCTTTTGTTTGCAAATAGTGAGCTAATTGATTGGCTTTTTCATTTAACTGTTTGTAAGTCCATTGTTGGTCTTTAAATATAACTGCTACTGCATTGGGGCTACGCTCTACTTGGTCTTCAAATAGCTGATGCAGACATTTATCTAAAGGATAGTCAGCCTGAATATCGTTCCACTCTAACAATAACTGATGTCGTTCTACTTGTGTCAATAGCGGTAGTTCAGCCACCTGCTGCTGAGGATTAGCGACAATGGTTGTTAACAAGGTCTGCAAATGACCAGCCATCCGCACAATTGTGTCGCTTGTAAAACGATTAGTATCGTAACCAAATTTTATAAGCAACTCTTTTTTGGGTATTGCTGCCACAGTCAAAGGATAGTTTGTCTCTTCAAAATTCTCCACCTCCCTGACTGACAATAATTGACTTGGCTCTTCTGACAAGCTATCCATAGGATAGTTCTCAAACACCACCAAACTTTCAAATAAGGGGACTCCTGGTGGCACATCACTCATCCTTTGTACTTCCGCCAGAGTGCTATAAGCGTACTCCTGAAGTTCCGCTTGCTTTTGCTGCAATTTTTGTAGCCAAGGTATAATTAATTCTGATTTGGGGATGGATACTCGCAGTGGTAAAGTGTTAATAAACAATCCCACCATATTTTCTACCATCGGCAAATTAGCAGGACGACCGGAAAGTGTAACACCAAATAAAACTTCAGACTCTCCACTGTAGCGACTGAGTAGGATAGCCCAAGCTGCTTGGATCAAAGTTGATAAAGTCAGACCATACTGCAACCCCAAGGATTGCAATCCTTGAGTGGTTGCACGGGATAAATGAATTTCCTGTTCTTGATAAGTTGGTTGTACCCTAGAACCATTTACCTGGGGTCTGTCTACCATCAGTGAAGTAGGAGCAGTAAAGCTCTCAAGGGTTCGCCGCCAAAAATTTTCAGCAACAGACAAGTCTTGCTGTTTTAACCAAACAATATAGTCTTGGTAGGGACGAGGAGGAGGAAGATAGCAGCTTTGACCTTGATTTTCAGAGGTATAGAAAGTTAAAACTTCTTGGTAAATGATGGGTAAGCTCCAACCATCTAATATAATATGGTGCCGATTCCAGAGAAATTTATAGATTTGGTCAGATAGCCGAATTAAATGGCAGCGCATCAAAGGTGCTTGGTTAAGTTGAAACCCGGTTTGGCGTTCAGTTTGCAACAATGAATCTAAACGCTCTTGTTGCTCTGTAGGGGAGAAGTTGCACCAATCTTGATAGTTCCAGGGTAAATCCACCTGCTTTCGCACTACTTGTAGAGGCTGTTGACGCTTTTCCCAGAGGAAAAGCGTCCGCAACACTGAGTACCGCTCTACAACTTTTTCCCAAGCTCGCTGAAAAGCAACAATGTTAATTGGGGAGGAGATGGTGATCAGCGTCTGGGTGCAATAAACTCCTGAGTCTGGAGTATATATGCTATGAAAGAGCATCCCCTGTTGCATGGGGGAGAGAGGATAAATTGACTCTACATTTTTACTTTTTTGAGATTTTTCGGCTATCACGTGTTTTTATCCTCCCTTAGTCAATTTCCGCCAGAATTTCGTCTAGTTCTTGTTGATTTAAGTCCGCCACTGGAAAATCTGAGGGAGTGTATCCCCCAATCTCAGGAGACAGACAATGGTCAATCAGTTTTAGCAAAGCTTGGAGATATTTCTGAGCTAGTGATTCCACTGTAGAATGCTGATGGACGTGACGACTGTAGCTCCAGTTAACTTGTAACTGCCCTTCTAATACTCTGGCAGTAATATCTAATAAATGAGTACGATGTCCCTCCAGACTTTGATTAGATCCTTTAGACTCAGCAGCCAATTTCCAATCAACTCCAAGTAACTCTCCCTGGTCGAATTGACCCAAGTAGTTAAAACTAACTTCTCTTAAAGGTAGTGCGGCTATTTGAGAACAAATTTTTTGATCCTGACTCAGATAACGTAAAATTCCATAACCGATACCTCGTTGAGGAATGGCTCGCAACTGTTCTTTAATTGATTTGAGAGCCTCTCCCGGATGATTTTGATTTTGTAGTTGCAATATTACTGGAAATATGCTAGTAAACCAGCCTACTGTTCTAGATATGTCCACATCTGCAAATAAATCTTCTCGGCCATGTCCTTCTAGGTCAATGCAGACTGTAGATTTTTCTGTCCATTGTGTCAAAGTTTGCACTAATGCTGTCAGTAGCACATCGTTGATTTGGGTATTGTAGGCAGAGGGAACTTTTTGTAAGAGAGCGCGAGTTTGTTCTTTACTGAGAGAAACAGATACATTAACAGCACTAGCTACTGAGTTATTGTGTTTTCCTATCGGATCATCTACTGGCAAAGAATTTACTTCAGACCAAGGCTGCTTTAACCAATAATCTAATTGCGATCGCATTACCTCAGCTTGTCCATATTCTTGCAAAAGAATAGCCCAATCTTTAAAAGCCAAGGTCTTAGGTGGCAATTGTATAGTTTCTTGTTGTTCTAGCTGCTGGTAAGCTGTGAACAAATCTTCTAATAAAATCCGCCAGGAGACTCCATCAACGGCTAGGTGATGAATGATAATCAGTAATCGGCTAACGTAGTTATTACCTAATTTAAACAATACCACTGTGATCAACGGGCCCGCCGACAAATTTAGGCTAGTCTGTTGGGTATTTGCTATTTGCTCTAAACTTTGTGCCAGTTGTGATTCAGGAGTTTGGCATAAGTCGATCACTTGCAAAGGTAATATATCAGAAACTCCAGAGTTTATTTGTTGCCATTTACCATCCTCAAAGTTAAACCGCAGACGCAAAGCATCATGATGTTCTAGTAATTTACCAATAGCTTGGGACAATAACTCCGATTTCAGATGCGAGGAAACTTGCAGTAGTACCGATTGGTTAAAATGGTGAGGCTGAGACTGATTCTGCTCAAAAAACCAATGTTGAATCGGAGTCAGAGGTACAATTCCCGTAACTAAACCCTGTTGAGCCAATATCGATTTAGCAATATCAGCTACAGCAGCTAATTCAGCAAGGGTAGGATATTGAAATATCTGTCTGGGAGTGATTTTGATTCCTGCTTGACGAGCGCGACCGACTACTTGAATACTGAGGATGGAGTCACCACCAATTTCAAAGAATTTATCGTAGCGACTTACTTGCTTGAGTCCCAAAACATCTTGCCAAATAGTCGCTAAAATCTGTTCAATAGCTGTCTGGGGATGGACAAATTCTTGTTCTCGTGTCGGTTGTGCTTCTGGTACAGGTAAAATTTTACGGTCTACTTTACCATTAGGAGTTAATGGTAGAGCTTCTAAGCACACAAAGGCTGAAGGAATCATATAATCTGGTAATTTCTGCTGTAAGAAACGGCGCAGATCACTAATATTTGTTGATTGATTTTGTGTGACTAAATAAGCTACCAACTTTTTATTACTAGGGATATCTTCCCGCAGAATCACTACTGCTTGTTTGATTTGAGGATATGTCTCTAGAACTGCTGCAATTTCTCCTAACTCAATGCGGAAACCACGCAGTTTAACTTGATTATCGCTCCGACCGAGAAATTCAATATTGCCATCAGGTAAATACCTAGCTAAATCACCTGTTTTATACAATTTGCCATCCCCAAAGGGATGAGAAATAAATCTCTGGGCTGTTAATTCGGGTTGGTTGAGGTAGCCACGGGCTAGACCCTCGCCACCAATGTATAATTCCCCGATAGTACCAATGGGGACAGGCTGGAGATATTGGTTGAGAATATAGATTTGGGTATTAGAAATCGGTCGCCCAATACTTGGTGACTGAGTTGACCCCTTTGTCACTAAACTAAATGTAGAGTAGGTTGTGTCTTCCGATGGCCCATAAAGATTGTAAACGCGTTCAATATTTTCTTGTTGGTAAAGCTGTTGTGCTAGTTGATTTGATAAAGGTTCACCTGCGAGGTTAATTGTCCGCACACTACTCGGTATAGCTTGAATTTTCAGCAATTGCGCGATCGCAGTTGGAACAGTATTAATTAATGTCACCTTTTGAGCAGCCTTTATACTAGGTAAATCTAAGGCATTCTCTGCAATAATTACCTTACCTCCCCAAGCCAAAGGTACAAAAAGCTCAAAGATTGACAAATCAAAACAAATCGAAGTTGTAGCTAAAATACCAGCTAGTTCCTCACTAGTAAATATTTCTTTAGCCCAATACAGCAGAGCTACACTACTTTGATGTTCAATGATTACGCCTTTGGGTTTACCTGTTGAGCCAGAAGTATAAATTACGTAAGCAGAGTTGCGAGGATTAACCTGACTTATGGGACTTTTCTGACTCTCCAAGGAAATGGCAGTTTTATCTGTATCTAATGTCACTACATTAGCTGTAGTTTTAGGTAATATTGCCAACAACTTCTGCTGTATGAGCAGCACTGATACCTGGGAGTCAGCCAAAATCATTTCTAGACGCTCAGTTGGGTAGGCTGGGTCTAATGGTACATATGCTCCACCTGCTTTGAGAATTCCCAACAGTCCTATCACCATTTCTAGGGAACGCTCTACGCAAATACCTACTAGTACTTCTGGTTTTACACCTTTGGTTTGCAAATAATGAGCTAATTGATTAGCTTGCTCATTTAACTGGCGGTAGGTTAATTGTTGATTTCCAAATATTACCGCTACTGTATCAGGACTACGCTCTACTTGCTGTGTAAATAACTGATGAAGGCATTTGTTTTGAACATAATCAGCTTTGGTGTGATTCCATTTCACCAACAACTGATGCTGTTGTGCATCTGTAAGCAGACAATGCTGTTCATATAGTTCTGACGATTGACTGGCCATTGCTGTCAGAGCTTCCCGATAATATCCACCAATCATTTTGATCTGTTCTTCACCTAATTGGTTGGCATCGTATTTCAGAGTTAACTCTACTTGCGAAGAAATGGGATGGAGACTAAAATTTGCTAGTAAAGTGAAGTTGGTTTGATTAAAAAACTTTCCACCTAATATTTCTAAATCTTTAACGTTTATGATGCTTTGGTAAACGTGGAAATGAACAAAGTTAAACGCAGTTTCAAACAACGGCTGTCCACCAAAAGTCCGTTGCAATTCAGCTAGGGGATATCTTCGTAAATGCAAGCATTCCCGTTCAGTATCGAAGGTCTGACGCACTAGGTCTATCCAACTGCCCCCAAGGAGTTGTAAACGCAATGGTAAAGTATTGAGAAATAATCCTAATACTTTTTCTCCGTCAGTATCCTCTAATCTGCCATTAGATATCAAACCTGTGAGAATATCTGTCTGGTTAGTTAATAAACTCAATACCCTAAAATGAGCGGCTAACAAAACACTTTTGAGGGGTACTCCCGTCGCTTTACTGAGCTGTTTTAAACCTTGAGAAACCCCAGAAGATATGGAAACTGACAACTCCCAATTTTTATTAGCATGGTTCGATTCCGACCACCGTGGCAGTTTAGTAATAGTAATATCGCTGAGTTTCTGTTGCCAATACCCTCGGTACTCTTGAGATTTCAGAGTTATTTGCTCTAATGCTACAAAATCTCGAAAGGTAATGGTGGGTGGTGCTAACAGAGGCAGAACTTTTTTACCGAGAAGATACAGATATTGTTGCAATAATTCAGTTAGCAATGAGGCTACACTCCAGCCGTCAAGAATAGAGTGATGAAAGCTCAAGGTCAAATTAAAGGTTTCAGAAGTGCGGCGATGCACATGAAAGCGCAGTAACGGCGGAACATTCCAATCAAAATGCCGTGTTTTCTCTTGTTCAATCCAAGTATCCAGAGCTACTTCTTGTTCAGTAGTCGATAAATGACTTAGATCATCTAAGTTTAAGGGAACATCCACTTGCTGATGAACTAGTTGTAGTGGCTGTTGGTAATTAGTCAGAGCAAAGCTAGTACGTAGCACTGCATGACGATTAACTACTTGTTTAATGGCACTGTGTAAAGCTTGGAGGTTGAGAGTGGCTCGAATGTGATAAGTAAAGACATCGTGGTAGATCGGAACGTTAGTACTATACTCACTGTGGAAGATCATCCCTGCTTGTAGTGCCGCGAGTGGATAAGCATCCTCCACACCCTGTGGTAGATTTAGACGCTGCTCTTCAGAGATCAGGCTGAATGCTTCTGTCTTCTGTGTGGTTAAAGAACTAAGTTCACTGCTGACTAAACTAGCCAACTCTTGAATTGTTTGATGTTGTAATAGCTGTAGTAGGGAAAAATCGAAACCAATTTGCCTAGCTTTGGCGATCGCCTGGATACCCCGAATTGAGTCTCCCCCTAGTTCAAAGAAGTTGTCGTGGATACCCACCTGTTCAATCCCCAGAACTTCAGCCCAGATCAGAGCTAACATTTCCTCAATAGGAGTACATGGCGCGACAAAGGTATCTGCTAACTCCAGACGGATTTGTTCGGGAGACGGTAAAGCACGACGGTCGATTTTGCCATTGGCCGTCAGTGGGATGGTATCCAACATGACAAAAGCATTTGGCATCATGTACTCTGGTAGATGCGTTTCTAGATAACTACGCAGTTGGGGTATGAGTTGACGGTTCAGCTTTGGCTGTAAAGGTTGGTTGGCATAAAATCGCGCCTCACGCTTGGCTTGCTTCTTGCTGGGAGCAAATACTCTTAGAGGGACTTGCCCCTGAGTTTGGCGTTGCACAAAAATAACATCATAGTAGTCTAAAACACTGCTATCTGACCAAGTAACAACTACAGAATAAGATAAAGCCTCAGCTAGAGCATAAAATTCATGGGGTTCTACTCCGGTTTCTGGAGCGATCGCATTTATGACTGCACGTAATTGGCTGGCTGTCTGGTATTCCTGGGGATTTTTCAGGAATTCTGCGCTCTTTAAGGCTGTAACTAATCGTGCATTAGATATGCGTGTAAACCCCAGTACTTCAGGTTGTGTATCTACTAGCAAATGTCGCACCGCAGACAATGTGAGTTGTTGGTTGTGCCAATCTATCCACTGAATATTCTGGGGGACATCCATCGCAGTTCCCACATACAGTAGGACGTTGTAGCGAAATTGAGTCAGTTCATTGTGGTGCTGACCTTGCTGTAGCTGAATCTGCACATGAGTAATTTGGGGAAAACGCTGCTGAATAGCCGTAAAGAAGGCTGGGTCAATGAGCAGTTCATTCTCTTGGGCAATTTGCCTCTGCACACGCTGTTGCCACTGGGCTACAGATAGATCAGGCGGAGCTTTATGCAGATCTACAGAGGCGTGGAAAGCTTCCAGTAATTGCAGATTTCGCACATCTCCCAGGAAAATACAGCCTCCAGGGGCAACCGCATTCACTGCACTTTCTAAGACCCGCAACAAATAATCAATATGAGGAAAGTACTGCACAACCGAGTTGAGGATGATAGTGTCAAATCCTTGTGCCTCTAAACCCTCAAAATTATCTGCTGCAAGTTGTAGTAGATTCACATGATCTAGGTTTGATCCTAGTTGGCTCAATTGCTGCTGAATGTAGTTTAGTGCTACAGGTGAGATGTCTGTACCCCAATAATGGCAACAGTGGGGAGCAACTTGAAATAATATTAGTCCTGTGCCGCAACCAATTTCGAGGACTCGCTTTGGTTGCTGGGCCAGAATTGTCTCCACTTTGTCGTTGAGCCAATCACGCATTTGTGTTGCTGGAATGGGCTGGTCTGTGTAGCTGCTGTTCCAACCAACTATATTAAATACCGGGTCTGGCTCTACATTAACTTGACTGTAAGTCTGGTTGTAGAGCATCTGCCATTGCCATACTTGTTCGTCGAATAACTCTACTTCTTGGTTATGCTCAACAGAAGTGCTGGATTGAGAATTCTGGACGATGTAAGCAATCAGACTTTTATTTCCAGTTTCTGCCTCGTGAGCTAGGACTACAGCCTGTTCTACTGCTGGGTGCTGGCTGAGTACAGTTTCAATTTCTCCTAATTCGATGCGGAAGCCACGAATCTTCACTTGGTTGTCGATGCGACCAAGATATTCAATATTGCCATCACTTAGATAGCGAGCTAAATCTCCAGTTTTATATAAACTACCCTGACCAAAGGGATTAGAGATGAATTTTTGGGCAGTTAATTCTGGTTGATTGAGGTAGCCACGAGCTAACTGCACACCTCCAATATGCAATTCTCCCGCTATACCAACAGGAACTGGTTGCAGATATTGATCGAGGATGTAAATCTGGGTGTTGGCAATGGGACGACCAATGGGAATTATCTGCTGTTGAATCTGTGGTAAACAACGCCAATATGTAACATCAATTGCTGCTTCTGTTGGGCCGTAGAGATTGTGTAGTTCGCAGTTGAAACGCTCAAAGAAACGTTGTGTCAGTTCATAGGGTAGTGCTTCTCCACTACAAATGACTTGCTTTAAGCAACTGCAATCTGTTAACTCTGATTCTTGCAGAAACACTCGCAGCATTGAAGGCACAAAATGGATAGTAGTAATTTGCTGCTGTTGTATCAATTTGATTAAGTAAGCACTATCTTTATGTCCTTCAGGTTTCGCCACTACCATAGTTGCGCCTGCTAATAACGGCCAAAAGAATTCCCACACTGAGACATCAAAACTGAAGGGAGTTTTTTGGAGAATGCGTTGGCTTTGCCCACCGTAGGTATTGCTTGGTGTTAACTGATAAGTATCCTGCATCCACAGCAAGCGATTACTAATACCTTTATGGGTATTCATTGCTCCCTTCGGCTTACCTGTAGAACCCGAAGTATAAATTACATAAGCTAGATTCTCCCCTTTGACTCCACTGTTGAAATTGTTCTGATTTTCTTGAGCAATAACTTGCCAATCTGTATCCAAAGACACCACGATTGCCTGATGCTCTGGTAACAATTGTGTGAGCGATCGCTGGGTGAGCAACACTTTCACCCCTGTATCTTCAAGCAGATAACTTAAGCGTTCTGTTGGATAACTAGGGTCTAATGGCACATAAGCTCCCCCTGCTTTGAGAATTCCCAATAGTCCTACGACCATTTCTAGAGAACGCTCTATGCAAATACCTACTAGTACCTCTGGTTTCACCCCTAGTTTTTGTAAATAATGAGCTAACTGATTAGCTCGCTCATTCAACTGTTTATAGGTTAATTTTTGGTCTGCAAATACTACTGCTACTGCATCTGGGCTTTGCTCTACTTGCTCTTCAAATAACTGATGGATACATTTGTCTTGGGGATATGGAATGGCTGTATTATTCCATTGTGTCAGTAACTGGTCACGTTCTGCGGTGGTGAGGATGTCAATTGCTGACAATTCGCAATCAGGATTTGCTGTAATAATTTCCAGGATTTGCTGAAAATGCCCCGTCATTCTGTGGATAAAATCTGTATGAAAGGCATCCTTAGAGAAAGTTACAGCCACAGAAGTATCTTGAGCATCAATTTCAAAAACTAATTGAAAATTGTTTAACAAAGAACTACGACTACACAATCCCTGTTGTATGAGAGCAATATCCAAAATTGCTGCTGGATTTCCACCTCTAGCCAAAAACGTTTCTATCAGAGTGTCTACATCATAGTTTTGATAACGATACCCTTCTTGCAGATGATTACGGGTTATTTGGAGTAAATCTTTAAATGTAATAATTTTTTGGTGGTGAAATTGGGAGAATATCAGGCTATCAGATTTGTCTAGGTTCAAAGCTCCCGTGGCTATAACAAATTCTTCTTGAGTCGTATATTTAAATATTAAAATTTTAATAGCTGATAGATATAAAGCCAGTTTATTAACAGAAGAATTAGTAGTTAACTTGTATATTCGATTACGTGACTTGGCAGGTATAGCAGTAATTATTTTATCTTTATTTTTTGTTTGCTTCTGAGTTACATTGTTAATATTAAATAAAGGTGTGACTGCCTGGATTTCTCGAATTTGTCTAATTTGATAATCTATGGCAACAAGATTTGCTTTCCTCACTTCCATAAATTTCTCCATAAATGGTGTTGCATAATAAAGCTATCAATAATACATAAGTTGGCGTGTATAGTTCAATATATTATTGAGCTAAATTAAATAGTCAATTATTTGTTGGGTTAGAACAGTAGTAACTACCGGAACCATAGAGATTCAATTTACACCATAAGCATTTGGGACACAATAAGTCATTAACAACAAATTGCATCTATTTTTCACGATCTGATGAAAGTAACAGCCAGAATGCTTATATAAATAGAATTTCATACATTTAATTTATTTGTAAAATTTTTTAATAGGAATGCGATCGCCACTTTTACTCATGCAATATTTTATTTTTCATAAATACTTTAGTAATTAGCCTCCTTACTCATGCTAATCGAATTACTAGCTATTGTTCTTTTAGTTTGAGTATAAATATTCTTCAAACCACGCTAATTCTAGCATAATAGCGATTTCAACTATGATAATTGTGAGCAATTATTTAAGGACAGTTAAGACAGTTAAGACAGTTAAGAGAATAGTTAGCTTTAGTTAAGACAGTTAAGACAGTTAAGACAGTTAAGATAAAATAATCTATTTGCTATTTCATCTTTACTCTAATAGTGTAGTTATGTTAAAACATTATAAAGTTCAAGACTACCCATAGAATTAAGTAATAGCGTTAAGTTATGTATAAATATATATAAAAAATTAATAGTAAAATTTATATTCTTTTCTACAAAGAGCAGTTTATTCAGTAGGCAATACTATAGACTTGATGTTAGATGACAGACGAATGAGTAGTCGGGCAAGCTTTTTCCGTAAACAGTTAAAAAGACATTATGAAAATATTCAGGTAGAAATAAAATTGATTATTTAGTCAATAAAGCTTGAATCAATTGTCAAAAATTAAGATATATGGATATACCTCAGAACAGAAAACTAGCCGAAACTTATTTTCATAAAGAATCTTGTGGTGAGCATTTTCAAGAAGAAATTCTCAAAAGTTCTATATATTTTGGTGGACAATTAGAAGAGAATTTGCAAACTCTTCCAAATGTACTAGCTGATGCTGCCAAACATGAAAGCAAAGGAATTACATACATCCAAAATGATGAAACAGAATATTTTCAAAATTATAAAGATTTATATAAAGATGCTCTAATTATTTTAAATGGACTTTATCAGTGCGGACTCAAGCTAGGAGATAAAGTCATATTGCAAATTGGCAGAAATCAAGATTTTATTCCCGCACTCTGGGCTTGTTTTTTAGGTGGAATCATTCCTGCACCTCTGAGCGTAGCGCCTAATTATGATCTAGAAAACGCCGCAGTCAAAAAACTTTACAATGTCTGGCAGATTTTAGATAAGCCTATTATTTTATCGGATTGCGAGTTAATTAGCGATATAGAAAAATTAGCTACTCAACCTGATCTAGAGGGATTGCGAGTAGTGTCAGTCAATAATCTACGAACTAATCAATTTTTATCAAATCAACAGTCAGATGTAATTGTTGATCTTGCACCACAAGATCCGGCGTTGTTACTCTTCACATCTGGTAGTACAGGTCTTCCCAAAGGTGTGATGTTGACTCATTGCAACCTCTTATCCATGTCCGCCGGTACGGTGCGGATGAATAATTTTACTCAGCAAGAAGTTACACTAAATTGGATGCCCTTAGACCATGTGGGCGCGATAGTATTTTTAGGAATTATGGCTATGGATTTGGCTTGTGATCAAATCCATGTACCAATTGAATTGATTTTGCGTCAACCACTCAAATGGTTAGATTTGATTCAAAAGCATCAAGCTACTATTTCTTGGGCGCCCAACTTTGCATTCTCCTTAATTAATCAACACAGCGAAGAACTTAACGATTCTTGCTATAACCTCTCCTCAATGAAATTTTTAGTGAATGCAGGAGAACAAGTTTCAGTCAAAACGATTTGCTCATTCTTAGAACTTCTGGAAAAACATCAATTACGAGATAGAGTAATTAAACCAGCCTTCGGAATGACTGAATCTTGTTCTGGAATCACTTGGTCAGCAGGTTTAAGCAAAGATGAATTAACACAAGAAAATAGTTTTGTCTCTCTGGGACGACCTATTTTGGGAGCGACTATTAGGATTGTTGACCAGCAGAATAATATTTTACCAGAAAACGAAATTGGCAGACTTCAGATCAAAGGCCCTTCTGTAACCGAAGGATATTACAATAACCCAGAACTCAATCAAGAAGTTTTTCAAAATGGAGGTTGGTTTACTACAGGAGATTTGGGTTATCTATACAATGGGGAATTATTTATTACTGGCAGAGAAAAACAAGAAATTATTATTAACGGTATTAATTACTTTGCCCATGAAATTGAAACAGCGATAGAAGAATTAGATGGTGTAGCTATTTCCTACACAGCTGCTTTTGCAGTTTTTGATCAAAATAGAGAAACAGATTTATTAATTATTACCTTTAGTCCCGAATCAAATAATTTTGAGCAGTGGGTGAAATTAGTCAAAAAAATTCGCAGCCATTTGACACAAAAGGTGGGAATTGCGGCTACTCATGTGATCCCCTTAGAAGTTGATATAGTTCCAAAAACATCTATTGGTAAGGTACAAAAAGCTAAATTAAAAAAAGATTTTACCCAGGGATTATTTAGCGATCGCATCCAAAAAATCAATGAATGTTTAGCGAGCGATCGCAGCAAAAATCAAACTTTACCTCAATCTGAAACTGAACGTCAAATCGCAACAGTTTGGTGTGAAGTTTTGCAACTGACATCAGTTGGTTTACATGATAACTTCTTTGAGTTGGGAGGTCATTCTCTCCATCTAATTCGTCTACAAAACGAACTAGAAAAACTTTTTCATCGCCAGATACCTGTGGCTGAAATGTTTAAAAATTCTACAGTTGCCACACTAGCTCGTTTCTTAACTGAAGAATCAGATTCTACCACAAACATATCACAAAAGAGCCGCGAGCGTGCCGAAAATCGTTCGCGTCGTAGTCATGAAACTCATGACATTGCCATTATTGGCATGGCTGGGAGATTTCCTGGTGCTAACAATCTAGAAACCTTTTGGGAAAATCTCAAAAATGGTATCGAAACCATATCTTTCTTTTCGGAAGCAGAATTACTCGAATCGGGGGTTGAACCTGAACTGTTCAATCAGCCTAACTATGTCAAAGCTAGACCAATTATTGACAACGTTGAATGTTTTGATAGCGAATTTTTTGGCTACACAGATCGGGAAGCAGAATTACTCGATCCCCAGCAGCGTTTACTACTGCAATCTAGCTGGGAGTGTTTAGAAAACGCCGGCTATAATCCTCACTCCTACCAGGGAGCGATCGCGATGTTTGCTGGGGCTAGTATGAACACTTATTTGATTAATAACTGTTATCCCCATCGCGGTCAATTAGATGCTAATGATGAGTTGCAACCCTTCACATTAGATTCGCTGGGAGGGTTTCAAACGATGGTGGCTAACGATAAAGACTATTTGACAACGCGCATTTCCTATAAACTGAATCTGCGTGGCCCTAGTGTTAATATCCAAACAGCCTGTTCTACCGGATTAGTGGTTGTGCATATGGCTTGTCAGAGTCTGTTGAGTGGAGAAAGTGACATGGCTCTGGCTGGAGCTGCTTCCATTAACTCTCCCCAAAAGATAGGTTATTTATATCAAGAAGGGTTGATTGTTTCTCCTGACGGTCATTGTCGCGCCTTTGATGCTCAAGCTGAAGGGACTATTTTTGGTAGTGGGGTTGGGGTTGTCTTGCTGAAGCGATTAGAAGATGCTCTAGCAGATAACGATCATATCTATGCTGTCATCAAGGGTTCGGCGATCAATAACGATGGCGGGACAAAACTGGGATTTACAGCACCGGGAGGAGAAGGTCAGACTTCAGTAGCAGCCGAAGCCCTAGCTTTTGCAGGAGTCGAAGCTGATACTATTGGTTTTGTAGAAGCTCATGGTACGGGTACAAAACTCGGAGATCCCATCGAAGTCGATGCTTTAGCCAGAGCATATAGTGCTGCTGATCAGGGAGAGTGTGCTTTGGGGTCTGTGAAGACAAATATCGGACATATGCAAATCGCTTCCGGAATTGTCGGTCTGATTAAAACTGCGTTGGCTCTTAAACATCAAATTATTCCCCCGACTCTCCACTTCCAAACACCCAATCCCCAAATTGATTTCTCCAAAACTCCCTTTTACGTCAATACCCAAGCGATACCCTGGACTGCAAAACAACGAGATGGTAAAGAACTACCTCGACGCGCCGGGGTTAACTCTTTAGGAATTGGTGGCGTCAATGTCCATGTTGTGCTAGAAGAAGCTCCCAGCATCATTCCTCAGCAGCATGACAGCCAGCGTCCCCACCATTTACTCACACTGTCTGCCAGAACAGAACAGGCTTTGGTAGACTTGGCGAACAGCTATGCAGAATTTCTCGAAAATCATCCCGAAAGCGATATCTGCGATGTTGTCTTCACAGCCAATACTAGCCGAGTTCACTTCCAAAATCGTTTAGCGGTGACTGGTTCTCAAACTGGTGATTTGATCACTAAATTGCGTCAGTTTGGACAGTCAGATCAAGAGTCAATCATTCACGCTCAAATTGATGAAAAGCAGCCTCCTAAAATTGCCTTTTTGTTCACAGGACAGGGTTCTCAATATGCGGGAATGGCTCATCAACTTTATCAAACCCAACCAACTTTCCGGCGAACTTTAGACCAATGTGAAACAATATATCAAGAATTAACTGGTCAATCTTTACTGGAAGTTATATTTGCTAATTCTGATGCAGCTTTAACTCATACATCTTATACCCAACCAGCATTATTTATTGTTGAAGTCGCACTAGCTCAATTGTGGCATTCTTGGGGTATTCAACCGACTGCTGTTTTAGGACACAGTTTGGGAGAATATGCTGCTGCTTGTTTTGCAGGAATTTTTGATATTGAAAGTGGCTTAAAACTAATTATACGGCGAGCAAATTTAATTGGTGAATTACCCGCAGAGCAAGGAGCGATGGCGGCGATTTTTGTTGATGAAAAATCTGTGCGCCAAGTGTGTGAGAATCAGGGGATTAAAGTTGCGATCGCAGCGATCAATACAGATCAGCATACAGTCATTTCTGGCGAAAAAGAATTAATTAAACAACTGTGCGAACATTTTACCAACATCGGAATTAAAGTTCGTCAACTCAAAGTTTCTCATGCGTTTCACTCACCACTCATAGAACCTGTCTGCGAAGAATTTAAAAATACTCTGCGGGAAATTAAGTTTACCAAACCTCTAATTCCTATTATCTCCAACTTAACAGGAGAAATTGCTGATGACAGCATTGTGACTCCTGAATATTGGATTCAACATTTGTTGCACACTGTGCAATTTAACCAAGGAGTTCTGTCTTTACAATCTCTAGGATGTGATACTTTTATTGAAATCGGTTCCCAACCTGTTCTACTAGGAATTGTCCAATCATCAATAGCTTTATCTAACTCTTTAAGCTTACCGAGTTTGCGCTCAGGATTTTCTGACTGGGAAGTTTTACTAGAAAGTCTGGGTAAGCTTTATGTACGCGGTGTAAATATAGATTGGTTTGGCGTTGAGCAAGATTATCAACCCAGAAGATGCGCTTTACCAACTTATCCTTTTCAGCAACGCCGACATTGGATTCCCTTAAAAACTCAATTATCAACTGCATCAAAAGAATCGCATATTGTCAAGATGCTATCTCAAAAAGATACAAACAATTTGATGCAGACTCTACTAGAAACAGGGAATTATTCGCAAGCCGAAAAACAAACTGTATCAGCAATTATTCAACAATTAATTAATCTACATCATCAAAGCACGAATAATTTTAATCTTAAGAATTTACTCTACAAATTAGAATGGCTACCTTATGCTTTATCTTCAAAAAAAATACATAATTTAGAAAAAATTACAACTGATTTAGATGCTTATTTGGGAGAACAAATAAAATCTGCACAATTTACAGGAGTTTCTCTAGCGTTTGCGGAGATGGAAGAACTGAGTGCAGACTTTATTGTCAAAGCTTTAAAAGATTTGCAATTATTTCAACTCAATACTATTCTTTCTCCTGAAACCAGTTTTCGTGAAGCTGGTATGAAAGAAGAGTATAGATTGCTATGGGATCATTGCTTAAAAATATTAGCAAAAACAGGAATTTTAGAAAAGCACGGTGCTGACTGGAAAATTATCAGTGAAGTGCGACAATCTCAGCCTGATGTCATTATAGATAGTTTGATTTCTCAGTATCCAAATGCACTTATAGAACTAACATTCTTTAGGCGAGTTGCTACTAACTTAGCAGCAATACTTACAGGTAAAATTGCTCCTTTATCTATCTTGTTTCCACAAGATGGACAAATTGGTGCAGCCGAGTTTTATAAAAAAACATCTTGGGCAAAAATTCTCAACCTGACTATTTCTCAAACAGTTGAACTTTTATTATCCAACTATTCGTCATTAGAACCACTTCGCATTCTCGAAATTGGCGCAGGAACTGGAGGAACTACCCATGAAATTCTCAAAGTTTGTACTTCTCACCAAATTACCTATACATTTACTGATGTTTCGCCATTCTTTCTAGAGACTGCTAAAGATACTTTTGCTCAATTCCCCTTCATAGAATACAAAGTTCTGGACATAGAAAAAGACCCAGCATTGCAAGATTTTTCACCCAGCACTTATGATTTAATTATTGCGGCAAATGTATTACATTCGACGCGGGATTTACAAGCAGAAACCTTACCCCACATTCGCAATTTACTGCGTCCTGGTGGACATTTGTTACTTCTAGAACTGACAAATCAGTCCCGATGGATTGATTTAATATTTGGTGTAGCTCAAGGTTGGTGGCGATTTAGCGATCGCCATCTCCGCCCAGATCATCCCATTATTACAGCATCGACTTGGCAATCTATCCTGTTAGAATCTGGTTTTGCTGAAGTTGAATTTGTTTCTCCTGACCAAAAAATTGGTAGTGCTTTATTCCAGCAAAGTATTATTGTTGCCCAAAATACCGAAAAAAACAGTGATATTTCGGGAGATTGGTTAATTTTTACCGATAAAGCCGACAATCTAGCTCTAGCAATTCAAAAGCAACTCAACAAACATCATGGCTGTTGTGCGATCGCTAATCCCGAAAATAGTTCTGAACTAAAAACATGGCTAGCTACTTCTTCATCTGTGCGTGGAATTATTTATCTTTTGGATGCTGATCACAACCATCAATATGAATCAACTTTATTTAATCGCTGTAGCTATTTTTTGAATTTGCTCCAAGCGATTAAAAACATACCATCACCTCCTAAATTATTCCTTGTCACCCAAGGTGGTCAACCCTTTGGACTAGAGCAACCATCTTTCGTGACTCAATCTCCTCTTTGGGCGTTGGGGCGCGTTATGGCTCTGGAAGAACCAGAATTATGGGGAGGAATGATTGATCTCGACCCCCATGCAGATATTACTCAAAATACCAACCTTTTATTTTCAGGACTGACAAACTCAGTTACAGAAGACCACCTACTCTTCCGCAACGATCAGACTTATGTAGCGCGTCTAGTCTCAGTAGAATCTCTACCGACCAAACCAGTCACTATCCAAGCTCAGGCGACCTATTTGATTACAGGAGGTATTGGTCATTTAGGGTTACAACTTGCTCACCATCTAGTTGATTTGGGTGCGAAACATTTGATTTTGACAACACGCCGTCAGTTTCCCTCAAAAACAGAATGGGAGTCAAACACAGAATTTGCAGAAATTATCCAAAATCTGAAAATTTTAGAACAAAAGGGAGCATCTGTAGAAATTTGTCAAGCAGATGTAGGAAATTTTGAGCAAATGTCCCGCATTTTTGCTAACATCCAAAAAACATCTTATCCGCTACGGGGTGTTTTTCATCTCGCCGGAATATCAGGACGCAAAGCAAGATTAAGCGAATCTACATTAGATGATCTCGAAGAAGTTTTTCAAGCTAAAGTTCGCGGTTCTTGGAATTTACATCAGTTATCTTTAGAAACTAAATTAGACTACTTTGTATTGTTCTCTTCCGCAGGTGCAATTTGGGGAGCGAAAGAACAAGGTTTATACGATGCTGTTAATCATCTGATGGATGCGTTAGCTCATTTACGTCGTCTGCAAGCATTACCAGCTACTAGTTTAAATTGGGCATTGTTGGCTGGAAATGGCATAGTTTCCCAAGAGTATGAAGATTGGCTTAAACAGATTGGTTTGAAGAAAATTAATCTAGATAAAGCTTTTGAAGCGATGGATGATATTATAGGATCTGGCGAAACGCAGATTTTATTAGCTGATGTGGATTGGACACAGTTCAAAAATATTTATCAATTTCAAGGTAAGAAACCACTACTAGAAAAGTTAGGGAAATCGCAAGTTTCAGCAAAATATATTCAACAATTAAACTCTAAACGCTATTTTTTAGAAGATATACCACCAGGAGAACGTCGAGAAAAATTATTAGAATATGTTGGAAAGCAAATAGGGATAATTCTAGGAATTAAACAGATACCTGATTCGGAACAAGGATTTATAGAAATGGGTATTGACTCTTTGCTTTCTATTGAACTCAAAAATCGTTTAGAAAAAGGACTAGAAATAAGCTTACCCGCTACTTTAATATTTGACTTTCCTAATATGAGACAATTAACTGATTATCTAATTGAGCAAGTTTTTAGTTGGCAAGTAAATACTAATGTGGAGACAACTGTTGATGTTGTAGAAGTTAATGAAGATTTAATTTTGCAAGAACTGGCGGATTTAGAAGCTTTTCTAGGTAATTCTTAACCATCGCAATTACAAAAACTAAGAGTGTGGGGTGTAGGGTCAAACCTTTAATTCATAATTAATTCAGGTTTATGGATATATCAGATAACGACAAATCAATCCAAACAAGAGTCTTTAAAGCACTCAACGAAGCAAAAGAGAAATTAAAGGCTGTTGAAGCTAAACAAAGCGAACCTATCGCAGTTGTGGGTTTGGGTTGTCGTTTTGGGAAAAATGTTTCCACTCCTGAATTATTTTGGTCTTTTCTCAAAACTGGTGGAAATACGCTCACAAATATACCTAGCGATCGCTGGAATACTTCTGATTTTTATGACTCAGACAGAAGTAAACCTGGGAAAATCTATGTTTCTCAAGGTGGTTTTCTCGATGATGTTTCAATGTTTGATCCGCACTTTTTCGGGATTGCACCACGAGAAGCTTTGCATATTGATCCCCAGCAACGGTTACTCTTAGAAGTTGCTTATGAAGCTTTAGAAAATGCTGGAATGGCTGCACCTACCACTAGAATTGGCAAAACTGGTGTGTTTATTGGGATTACCAATAATGATTATGCTCGTTTGATTGCACCAGATGGAAATTATAGCACAATTGGGGCTTATCATATCTCTGGCAACCATACCAATGCTGCGGCTGGACGCATTTCTTATCTTTTGAATCTCAATGGCCCTAGCTTGGCTGTGGATACGGCTTGTTCTTCTTCGCTAGTGGCGGTGCATTTGGCGTGTCGTTCTTTACGCGCACAGGAATGTCGTCAAGCTTTGGTAGGAGGAGTAAACCTGATTCTGACACCAGAAGTACCGATCGCATTGTGCAAGAATCAGATGTTAGCTGCTGACGGTAGATGCAAAACCTTTGACGCCAGTGCGGATGGATTTGGGATTGGTGAAGGTTGCGGAGTCGTCGTTTTAAAAAGGTTGAGCGAAGCTTTAGCAGATGGCGATCGCATTTGGGCGTTAATTCGCGGAACAGCAGTTAATAACGATGGTGCGAGTGGCGGATTTACAGTTCCGAACGGCCCTGTGCAGACAGATTTAATTCGTGAGGCTTTGATTGACGCTCGTTTCAATGCAGATATCATTGATTACGTCGAAGCTCACGGTACGGGTACATCTTTGGGAGATCCGATTGAAATTAAAGCGATCGCTGATGCTTTGTGTGTTAATCGTTCTCAATCCCAACCTTTGTTAGTCGGTTCGATCAAAACAAATCTTGGTCATTTAGCGGCGGCGGCGGGAATTTCTGGTTTAATCAAGACTGTATTATCTATTTATTATTCGGAAATTCCGGCTCATCTCAATTTGCAAACACCAAATCCTCACATCCATTGGGATAGCTTACCCATCAATGTAGTGACACAAACTCGCCCTTGGACTGTTAGCAATAGCAAGATCAAAGCAGCTGGAGTCAGTTCTTTTGGAGCATCGGGAACTAATGCTCATGTAATTTTGAGTGAACCTCCGCAAATACAATCCACGGCTAAAAATAGACTTCCTGTACTGATTACTCTGTCTGCAAAAGATGAAGAACGTTTGCGTTTGCTGGCTAATAAGTTTGTTGATTATGTTGATCAAAAATCTGATGTTAACTTAACTGATATCGCTTTTTCTTTAAATACAGGTCGTTTTCATTATAAACAACGACTAGCTTTGTTGGTTTCTAGTGCTGCGGATTTTCAGGAACAACTTCGGGCTTTCACTAGTGATAATAGCCGAGAAACTAATATTATTCATGGCGAGGTGCAAGTAAATCCGAAAATCGCTTTTCTCTTTCATGATCAGCAAGCGATATTTTCGGGAATAACAAAAGAGCTTTTTGTGAATGAGCCTGTATTTCATCATGCTTTTGAGCGATGCGATCGCCTATTCCAAAATTATTTGGATTTTTCTATCGAAGACTTAGTTTATAAACATCAAAATATAGATGATCATTTATCTGTACAACCAGCATTATTTGCACTACAATATGCTGTTTGTGAACTCTGGAAATATTGGGGAATTCGTCCTGCTGCGGTTTTAGGTACTGGCTTTGGCGAGTATCTCGCTGCTCAACAAGCTGGAGTTTTGGCTCTGGAAGATGCAGTTAAGTTGATTGCAACTCGTGTTCGTTTATTTAGTCAAAATCAAAATATTGATGAAGAAAGATTTTTAGCTTTTAAAAAAGTAGCTGAAGAAATTAATTATAGCAATCCACAACTCACTTTGATTGATGTTCTAAATGGTGAAGTAGCTAGTAACTCTATTAAAACTGCTGCTTACTGGGTGCAACATCTACATCAATCAGCTCATGTAGCTCAAGGAATTTCTACCCTGAAGCAAATGGGGTATCGAATATTTATAGAAATTGGCAATCAGCCGATTTTAACTAATGTTGATCAGAGGAATTTATCTGAAAATGAAATCCTGTGGTTGTGTAGTTTAACAAAAGACAGTAATAATGATCAGCAAATCCAAACTGTCCTAGCTGAACTATATGTACGCGGAGTGAATATTAATTGGCAAGAATTTCATCGCTCTTACTCAGGACAAAAAATCAGTTTACCCAATTCTCCTTTCATTCGCAAACGCTACTGGGTAGATTCTGCTACTAAATCTCATCATGATCATTCTGGACATCCCTTACTAGGCGATCGCTTTCCTTCTCCTCTATCTTCTATTCAATATCAAGCTAGTATTAGTCAGCACAACCCAGCTTTTTTAGCAGAACATCAAGTTTTTGGTAAACCGATATTTCCTGGTGCAGCTTTTATTGAAATGGCTTTAGCTGCGACAGAAGGACAAGCGGTTATTGTAGAAAATATTGAATTTAAAAAAGCCTTAATACTGCAAGACAAAGCAGATATTTTACAAGTAATTCTTAATCAAGATAATTTACAAATCTATCATCAAGTTGATAATAATTGGGATCTACTCGTTGCTGGAGAGATTCAGAAATTAAAATCAGTCAATACAACTTTCCAAAATCTAGAACAAATAGCGGCTAATTCTCCAGAACATCTGGAAATTAATTCATTTTATCAAAAATATCAAAAATCGGGAGTCAATTACGGTAGTAGTTTTCAGCTAATCAATCAACTTCAGTGTAGTCAAAATACTGCATTTGCTGAAATTAAGTTAACAGATAACTTGCTTATAGAAGCGAAAAATTATCATTTTCATCCAGCGATGCTCGATGCTTGTTTTCAGGCGATAGCTGCGATTTTATTTCAGCAAGAATCATCTGTAACTTATGTACCAACTCGCATTGCTAAATTCCAATTCTTCAAGTCTCCGGGTGATTGTGTCATCAGTGCGGCTCGACTCACTGAAAGTTCTCATAATTTGATTATCTCTGATATTGATATTTATTCCGAACAAGGAGAATTATTAGTATCAATTATCGGGTTTGAACTCAAAGCTGTTCAACGCCAAGAAATCCTTCACCATGAAATTCAACCACAATCTTACATAGAAGAATGGATTCCCTTAGCACCATTATTACCCGATGGTAGAGATACTTTAGTTAGTCCCGATGTCATTAAAACTCAAATTAAACCACAGCAATTAGAACAGCAATCGGCTGAGAAATTACGCCAATATGAATGCTTGCTCGCGGAAATGGAAAGTTTGAGTGTAACTTATATTTGGGAAGGTTTAAAACAGCTTAACTGGGAACCAGAATTAGGTCAAATTTATCAAGAAGAACAGATCGCTGTTCAAGGTGGAGTAGTTGATTTTTATCGTCCCTTATTATCGCGATGTTTAGCTATCTTAGCCGAAGAAGGGATTCTGAATCAGCAACAAAATGGCTGGTTATTAATTAAAGAACCAGAAATATTTTCATCTCAATTGCAAATCCAACACCTTTGCAGTGAATTTCCTGATTATCTAGCAGAAATTAATCTCATAAAACGTTGTGCTTCTGTTTTAGCTGAGGTAATGCGTCGCCAAATTGAGCCGTTAGAATTACTATTTCCTCAAGGTGATTTGAATGCGATCGCATCTGTGTATGCTGATGCGGCTGGAGCTAAGTTAATGAATGAGCTAGTTGCAGCCACAATTAGATGTGCAGTAGCAAATTTACCTACAAATCGTCGGCTACGAATTCTCGAAATTGGAGGCGGAACAGGCTCAAGTACTGCCGCAATTTTACCACATTTAGTGAATGACCAAATTGAATATATATTTACCGATATTTCCTCTAGCTTTTTAACCAGAGCTAAAGAAAACTTTAGCCATTATACCTTCGTTAAATATCAAACTTTAGATATTGAAAAGAACCCCATTACTCAAGGCTTTATTCCTGGAAGTTTTGATATTATTATCGCTGCCAACGTCCTTCATGCTACAGCAGATATTAATAAAACACTTGAAAATGTTCGTTCTCTCATCGCTCCCAACGCTCTATTAATATTGTTAGAAAGTACAGGAGCGCGTCGGTGGGTAGATTTAACCTTTGGTTTAACAGAGGGATGGTGGTTATGTAGTCAAGATTCACTCCGTAATGATTATCCTTTAGTAGATACAGAACGTTGGCAAGATTTACTAACAAATCATCAATTTACAGAAATTAATGTTATTGAACCCAGCAACCCAGAGACACGCAATCTCTTACGACAAAGTGTGATTGTTGCTAAAGGAAATAGTGTTTGTAAATCTGTTTCCCATGAAATCATATTTGCCGATTCAAAAGGAATTGCTCAAAGTTTAGTTACTCCATTACAACAGCGAGGAGTTGCTTGTTCTCTCATCTTCCCTCAAGACATTAATACTGATTCTCTCGACACATATCTATCACTATTACAAAATTTATTAACTCCAGAAACTCGTGAAATAATCTATCTCTGGCCATTACAAGAAATCGCCGGCGAAATTTATCAAACAGTAGAAATTCATTGTAGACGTTTTCTATTTCTCATCCAAGCATTATTACAACAAGAAAATCTGCCGAAACTGATTCTTGTCACTCAAGGATCTGTACCAGCTAAAGCAGTCACAACCCTAACTTCTCCAGCCCAATCTTCATTATTAGGAATCGCTCTGAGCCTCATACTAGAACATCCCGAACTTAATTTTAGAGCGATTGATTTAGATCCCAAGACACAAGATGTGGGGAAAAATTTATTTCGAGAAATCTACAATAATACACAAGAAACTCGCATAGCTTTGCGCGGGGAAGAACGCTTTTGTCCGCGTTTAGTAGAGCGCAAACTAGCAGATGGTAATATCAATTTTCGTGAAGATGGCTATTATCTAATTTCTGGTGGTACAGGCGGATTGGGTTTAGCTACCGCTCGATGGATGATAGAACGTGGCGCTCGTCATTTGGTATTGTGCAGTCGCAATGGTGCAAAAGCTGTCAACACCAAAATCCTGACAAGTCTGCAATCAATTAACGCAGATATCCAAATCAAAGATGTTGATATCACAGATGCTGAAAAATTGCACACATTGCTAGAAGAATGCCGTTTTCAGTATCCTGTGCGGGGAATTTTTCACATTGCTGGTACTTTAGACGATACTACATTATTGCGACTGACGCCAGAAAGTTTTAACCATGTTCTAGCACCCAAGGTGAAAGGAACTTGGCTACTGCATCAACTTACCCTCAACGATCCTTTAGATTTCTTTGTTTGTTATACCTCTGCTGTATCGCTGATTGGCTCGGCGGGACAAGCGAATGCGGCGGCGGCTAATGCTTTTGAGGATGCTTTTATCTATTATCGTCATGCACAGAATTTGCCTGCAACAGCCGTTAACTGGGGGCCATGGAGCGAAATTGGTGCAGCAGTCGATCGCAATGTTTTAGAGAGATTAGCCGCGAAAGGTTATGATGCGATCGCACCTGAGTTAGCACTCCAGACTTTAGAAAAAATTTTGTTGAATCAGATTGTACGTGCTGGTGTGATTGCGATTGACTGGGAACGTTTCCCCTACATCAACCAAAGCTTTTATCAAAACTTCTTACCCAAAGGAGAAACGAAATCTGATACTGCATCAAATATTTTGGAACAATGGCAAACAGTATCTGTCAAACAGCGTCGAGATTTACTCATCCGCCATCTTAGTTTGCGAGTTTCCACTGTTTTAGGATTATCAACCGATGAAGTTGTTTCTCCCCAACAAGGCTTTTTTGATATGGGGATGGACTCTCTCACCTCCACAGAACTTCGCAATCTTTTGCAAACAGATTTCAATTGTTCTCTACCTTCAACAATTACTTTTCGGTTTCCCAATGTGGAAACTTTAGCAGATTATTTCCTGCGGGAAGTTTTAAATATCTCTGAGGTACAAATTCCTGTACAAAAGCTAATACCAGAAATCCCCCAAATCCAAGTTGAAAAATCTACCCCAAAAACACCACAACAAGAAGAAGATCCAATTGTAATTGTGGGGATGGCTTGTCGATTTCCTGGCGGTGCGAATGATGTGGAATCTTTCTGGAAACTGTTAGAGCAGGGGAAAGATGCGGTAGGAGAAATTCCGGGCGATCGCTGGGATAGTCGAGCCTGGTATCATCCTGATCCAGATACACCAGGAAAAATCTATTCTCCTTACGGTGCATTTTTGGAGCAAATAGATCAGTTTGATGCCGAATTTTTTGGGATTATTCCTCGTGAAGCTGTCGCCATAGATCCGCAGCAACGCTTACTATTAGAAACTACTTGGCAAGCTTTGGAATCGGCGGGACAAAATCCCCAGCAGTTACGCAACAGTCAAACTGGGGTTTTTGTGGGGGCGATGACTCAAGATTATGCCCAGTTGAGTTATGCTCCAGAAGCGATTAATGCCTATACTGGTTCTGGAACTTCTGTCAGCGTAGCTGCTGGTCGCTTATCCTATGTACTGGGCTTGCAAGGGCCATCAATGACAGTTGATACTGCTTGTTCTTCTTCTTTAGTAGCAGTGCATTTAGCTTGCAATGCTTTGCGGAATGGAGAGTGTGAGATTGCGTTGGCTGGTGGTGTCAACATTATTTTAACTCCGGTGATTTCCTTAATTGAAAGTCGCGCTCATATGCTTGCACCGGATGGACGCTGCAAAACTTTTGATGCAAGTGCAAATGGGATGGTGCGGGGCGAAGGTTGCGGAATGATTGTTCTCAAACGATTGAGTCAAGCAATTAAGAATGGCGATCGCATTTTAGCGAGAGTATATGGTACAGCTGTGAATCACGATGGCCCCAGTAGTGGACTGACTGTACCTAATGGTGATGCTCAGGAGAAATTATTACATCAAGCCCTGAAGATCGCGCAACTCAAACCAGAGCAAATAGATTATATTGAAGCGCATGGTACCGGGACTGCGATCGGCGATCCGATTGAATTAGAAAGTATGGCTGCGGTTTTTGGGAAACGTCCCCAAAATCGACCTTTAATTATTGGTTCTGTCAAAACCAATTTAGGACATTTAGAAGGAGCAGCCGGAATTGCTGGCTTAATCAAAACTGTTTTAGCCTTGCAACACCATAAAATTCCTCCTCATCTTCACTTTCAGCAACCCAACCCCCGTTTTGATTGGAATTCTCATATTTTTGAAGTTCCAGTACATGGAAAAAACTGGCATTCTAGCGAACGCCAACGCATTGCGGGAGTCAGTTCCTTTGGATTTAGTGGTACGAATTCCCATGTAATTGTCGGCGAAATTGCCGCTAATTCTCCCCAAAAATCAGATGATAAATTTTACTTATTACCACTTTCGGCTCGTTCTGAAACGTCTCTCCAAGAATTAGCCAAAAATTATCAATCCACTTTTAATGAATCTGTTAATTTAGCAGATGCGTGTTTCACTGCTAGTACAGGAAGGGCTGTTTTTCGCCATAGATTGTGTATTTTAGCCAATTCAATCACCACAGTTCAACAAGCACTTAGTGATTTTCAAACAGGTGAGGATTCTGAGAATTTGATTAGACCAATTTCATCAGAAACTCAGTCCAATGTAGCCTTCCTATTTTCAGGACAAGGTTCTCAATATTCAGGGATGGGACAAACTCTTTATAACCAAGAACCTGTCTTTAGAAATACTTTGGATCTTTGTGATCAAACCCTTGAACCAATTTTAGAAACATCGCTGTTAGATATAATCTTTGAATTGCAAAACAGCGAGTTGCTAGAACAGACTCAAATCACGCAACCAGCTTTGTTTGCACTTGAATATTCACTAGCTAAATTATGGCAATCTTGGGGAATACAACCCTCGGCTCTTTTAGGACACAGCATTGGTGAATATGTCGCCGCTTGTTTAGCGGGAGTCTTCTCTTTAGAAGATGCTTTGCAATTAGTTGTCCAACGCGGTCGCTTAATGGGAGAACTACCGCAGAATGGAGCCATGGCAGCAATTTATGCTGATTATCAAACAGTAGCAGATCATCTCATTCCCTATGAAAATCAAGTAAATATTGCCGCAGCTAATGGTGCAATTAATGTCATTTCCGGCTTGAGTAAAATTGTCGATCAACTAGAGAAAACTTTTATCAAGCAAGGTTATAAAACTAGACGTTTAGCAGTATCTCATGCTTTTCATTCCCCGTTAATGGAACCGATGCTTGATAATTTCACCAAGGTTTTGCAGAAAATTGATTTCCATGAACCAAGCTTGAATATTATTAGCAATCTCACAGGTAAACCAATTGGTAAAGAAATTGCTACTCCTGATTATTGGCTGCGTCATATTCGCAACACTGTACATTTTGGTCAAGGATTTAAATACTTAGTTGATAGTGGTTATCGCTGTTTTTTGGAGTTAGGCTCGAAACCAGTGTTACTAGGTATGGCACGACTAACTTATCAAACTAAAGATAATCAAAATAAAGATATATTATGGCTACCCAGCATCATACCTGGACAAGATGAACAAGTCCAAATGTATAAAAGTTTGGCAACACTCTTTGTGAATGGTTATTCTGTAGAATGGACAGAGGTATTTAAGTCAGGAAAACGGATTCCTTTGCCTAATTATCCATTTCAAAGAGAACGCTACTGGTTGTCAAATTCACAATTTTCTATAGCTGAAATTCAAACTAAATTGCATCCTTTTATTAGTGATTTCAAGAAACTAGCTACAGGAGAAATTATTTTTGAGGGAGAGATAAATTCTGAGCAGCCAGATTATCTTACAGAACACAAGGTATTTACCAAAACTATATTTCCTGCTACAGGTTTCATCGAAGCGATTTTAACAGCCAGCCAGAAAATATTTACTCATCATTTGGTAACTATCAAAAATGTATTAATTCACCAAGGATTACTGTTATCTTCATCTCCAACCACATTACAAATGATTTTTAAATCAAAAAAATCATTGGAATATAGTTTTGAGATATTTAGTAGTAATTCTGCAAAAGATGACTGGATTCTGCACGTGACTGGTGAGATTAAACCTCACAATCAAAAAGCACCTGCGTCTATAAATAATTGGTCTGATCTCAAAGGGGAATCTGTTGCTATTCCCAAATTTTATGAACTTTATCAGCAAATGGGAATCACCTACGGTGAGCGTTTTCAAGCTATTCAAGAACTCCGTTATTTAGGAAATGGTTCTCAGGCTCAGATTAGTATCGATCGCAGTTTAGTAGATCAACGATATTGTCTGCATCCCGTGCTTCTAGATGCTTGCTTGCAAAGTATTGGCGCAGCTTTTCCAGAAATTCATGGTCAGGAATTACATTTACCCTATGGCTTTTCTTCTTTAGAATTATTTGAAAATCCTGGTTCTCAAGCTGAAACACGCATTTTCGTTAAATCTGACACTAACGGTGAAATGCGCGTAGATGTAGAGGTTTATGACCAACAAGAACAGCTTTGCGCTCGGTTTATAGACTTAGTAGCAAGGCGTACTAATCCCGCAGTTTTACAGCATTTATGGCAGGAATCTGAGAAAAATTGGTTTTATCAAGTTAAATGGCAAAAGTTAAATTCAGTGTCAACTGTTGTAGCTAATACTAACAATTCTTGGTTAATATTTGTGTATCCTGATACAGCCTTGCATCAGTTGACAAACTTATTGAAACAAGCTGGAGAACGAGTCATTACTGTAGAACTTGGTGAGGATTATAAACGCCGTTCTCCAGATGATTTTGTGATCAATTCATCTCAAAAGTCTGATTTTAAACGCTTATATCAAGAAGCGTATCCATCGGGAGAATTTCCCACGGGGGTAATTTTCATCTGGGAAAATGCACCGATGACAGAATATGCAGATACAGTTTCCAAGAGTTGTCATGCTGCATTGAATTTAATCCAAACTATCACTACTAATTGGCAAAAATTACCTGATTTATGGCTAGTGACTCGCAATGCAAATCAAATACTAGCTGAAACTTCTATACAACCTCAACAATCTTGGTTATGGGGATTAGGAGCAGTAATTAATCAAGAATATCCGCAAATGCGATGTGTGTGTTTGGATTTATCACCAACCGAAGAAGCAGATGAAGCTGAATTTTTGTTCCAAGAACTTCATACTTTCAGTAGTGAATTACGCCTAGCTTTACGCCAAGGAAACCGTTATGGAGCAAGATTAGTATCTGCAACAATTCCCCCAGTACAAAAGCAGGATTTTGTGAGCAAAGAAGGAGCTTATTTAATTACTGGAGGTTTAGGTAAACTTGGCTTGCTATTAGCTCAATGGCTATCAAAAATGGGAGCTAGTCACTTAGTTTTGTGTAGCCGCAATGTTAAATCTTCACCAGAAGCGATCGCATCATTAAGGCAAAATGGAACACAAGTTACAATTATCAGTGCTGATATTACCTCAGCAGTAGATATAGAACAAATTTTCTTCCGTTTTGGTAAAGATTTACCTCCCTTACGAGGAGTAATTCACGCGGCTGGTGTTTTAGATGATGGGCTTTTAAGTAATCAAAATTGGCAAAGATATGAGAACGTAATGCGTCCGAAAATAGAAGGCACTTTATTATTAGATCGCTACACCCGCAATCTATTTTTAGACTTTTTCATCACCTTTTCTTCTGCTGCTGTTATCCTCGGTTCACCCGGTCAAAGTAATTATGCTGCTGCTAATGCTTTTATGGATGCTTTAATGCAGCAACGACAAAGTTTAGGATTACCAGGTATTAATATTAATTGGGGAGCATGGGATACAGAAAATGAAATTGAAAAACAACGTTTTGCGATCTGGGGTATTCAAAGCATGTCTTCTGATATCGCCCTGAAATATCTTAGTCAATTAATTATGGGAAATGTTTCGCAAGGAGTGATTATTGATATTGATTGGTCTATTTTTAATCAAAATTTTAATATTAATCAACCATTCTTCACAGAATTGTTGACAACAAAAGAAAATAGTCAAAATAATTCTGCAAAATTATTAGAGCAGTTAAAATCTGTATCTATAGATGAGCGAGCAGAAAGTTTATCTCAAGGAATTGAGCAAATTTTACGCGAAGTTACCGGGTTAACTGCAAGTAGTATTGTTCCTCATCAAACTTCATTTTTAGAATTAGGTTTAAATTCATTAATGGTACTAGAATTTAAAAATAAGCTAGAAAGCAATTTAGCTTGTAATTTACCTGCATCTATAATTTTTGATTATCCTCATATCACCAGTCTGAGCATTTATTTGCGGGAAGAAGTATTAGCAGAGCATATAAATTTTGAAATGAAAATCAATGACTCTAGTGATACTTTGAATCCTTATGACAGTCTCAATGAAGATGAATTAGCTGTACTACTTAATCAAAAGTTAGCAGAGCTTGATAAATATGATCAGTAAATATTGAGGTTGACCGTTCATAAAAGCCAAAACTTCCGCAGACTGAGAAGTTTTATTTTATATATAGGAGAGTATAGATTTGGAAAATATCGGCAAAATTCCCTTAAACTATGAATGGCGCAATCGCTGGATAATCATCAAAGAATTTATCCAGAATCCAGTTCAGGAAATCTGGTTTTTACGAGATAAATTTGAGGTATCTGAACTTTATACCAGGATAGCCAAACGAGAACGCGATCTTAACGATCCCAATATTCCCCAATGGCTCAACTTTGGCTATTGGAAAGAAGAAACAACTTATAATGGAGCCTGTGCGGCTTTAGCCCGGAAATTAGGAGAAATTGCCGAACTTAGCTCTGGAGACGAAGTTTTAGATGTCGGTTTCGGTTTTGCCGAACAAGATATCCTCTGGGTGCGTGAAAATAATGTAGATGCAATTACTGGGATAAATACTACAAAATTACAAGTAGAAATTGCTCAAGAACGAGTAGCTAGAGCGGGACTAGCTGAACGAATCAATCTTCAGGTAGGTTCAGCCACGAAAATTCCTTGTGAAGACAATTCTTTTGATAAGATTACAGCTTTAGAATGTGCTTTTCATTTCAATACTCGTGAGGATTTTTTTGCTGAAGCATTTCGAGTTTTGCGCCCTGGTGGGAAACTAGCATTAGCAGATTGTTTGCCTAGAATTGGACGAGATATTAACTTTTGGCTTCGCGTTAATAGTAAGAAAATGTGTATTCCTTTCACCAACCAATATGACCGATATACTTATGTTGAAAAACTCAAAAAGCATGGATTTGTAAATATCCAAGCTGTATCAATTAGCGAATATGTTTGGCCAGCTGCTGTTCGTTACTTTGCGGAGGTAGGTAAAGGAATTAGTAAACACGATCTAGTGATCAATCTTCAGAAAGATAATCCGGGACTGGAAGCTTGGTCGAGAGATCGGGGTTGGTTTATGGCGTTTGATGACTATCTTTTATTTTCAGGGGAAAAACCCGATTAGATATTTCCGGAAAATAAAAACTCGCGGACATAAAAATGGCTCAAAATACAGATTATAAAAAACTCATAGCAACAACTTTAACCAAAATGGAGGTCATGCAGGCTCGCATTACCGAATTAGAAACTAGACAAAGTGAGCCAATTGCTGTTATCGGAATGGGATGTCGTTTTCCTGGTGGGATAAATTCTCCTGAGACTTATTGGAATTACTGTCAAGCTGGACTAGACGCAATTGTAGAAGTTCCTAAAAGCCGTTGGGATATCTCCAATTTATATGCTCAGGAAGTTACCCCAGGAAAAATGAACACTCGTTATGGGGGATTTTTACAAGAAGATATTACAGAATTTGATGCCCGTTTTTTCTCCATATCTGCTCGCGAAGCCATCTCAATGGACCCGCAACAAAGATTACTTTTGGAGGTGACATGGGAAGCTTTAGAAAATGCTAATTTACCACCGAATAATTTAGCAAGCGATCGCGTGGGTGTGTTTGTCGGTATCACTAGTACTGACCATGCTATGACCGTCTACAAAAGCAACTATGAGCAAATCGATTCTTTTTTTGGTACAGGAAATGCTTTGAGTGCAGCAGCAGGACGCCTATCTTATTTTCTCAATCTGCACGGCCCTTGTATGTCTATTGATGCAGCCTGTGCTTCTTCACTGGTGGCTGTTCACCAAGCTATTCGCAGCTTAAGGAATCATGAATGTGAATTAGCTTTGGTGGGTGGGGTAAATCTCATCTTGAATCCAGCCATTACGATTAACCTTTCTCAGTCAGGGATGATGTCTCCCGATGGTCGCTGCAAAACCTTTGATGCGGCTGCAAATGGTTATGTGCGGGGAGAAGGCTGTGGGGTTTTGGTACTCAAACGCTTGTCTGTGGCTGAGAAAAAGGGCGATCGCATTCTTGCTGTATTACGAGGCTCTGCGGTCAATCATAACGGTGCAGCCGCCGGGTTAACAGTTCCCAGTGGTCCCGCCCAACAAGATTTACTCCGTCAAGCCTTAGCTGATGCCAGAGTTACACAGAATGAAATTGGGTATATAGAAGCACATGGCACTGGGACATCTTTAGGTGATCCCATTGAAATGAATGCGATCGCCGCCGTGTATGGAGAGCGATCGCAACCTCTTTATGTCGGTTCAGTCAAGACTAATATCGGACATCTGGAAGCAGCCGCAGGGATTGCGGGGATGATGAAAACGATTCTCGCCCTCCAGCATGGTAAAATCCCGCCACATCTTCATTTTCAAGAGCCTAATCCCTTGATTAATTGGCAAAAACATGCAATCAAAATTCCTACACAAACCCTACCCTGGCCTGACAATGGCGCAACCCGTATCGCTGGAGTCAGTTCCTTTGGTTTTTCTGGAACAAATGCTCATGTGATTGTCGAACAAGCACCCGTTGCAAACATACCAGAAATTAAGCAACAACTTCCTAGTCATCTGTTGACGATTTCTGCTCATAACCAAACAGCTTTGAAAGAACTGGCGCGACGTTTTAATACTCGCTTAGAGTCTCATCCAGAAATCGGAGATATCTGCTACAGTGCGGCTATTGGGAGATCGCCCTTACTTGAACGTTTAGCGATCATTGCAGATACATTACCAGAGTTGCAACAAAGATTAGCAGCTTTTGCTGACGAAAAAAGTCTTGATAATTTCACTTTTTATCAACGCTATACAGGAGAAAAACAGCCGAAAGTTGTCTTTCTCTTCACTGGTCAAGGAGCTTGTTATCCAGGGATGGGTGAGCAATTCTACCAAACCCAACCGACATTCCGTAAATATATTGATCAGTGTGCAGCAATTTTAGCCAATCATTTAGAGTATCCATTACTAGAGATATTGTTTGGCGATCGCACAGATTTACTCCATCAAACTGCATACGCTCAACCAGCGATCTTTGCTCTAGAATATGCAATAGCTATGCTGTGGCAATCTTGGGGAATCACACCCGGTTTACTGATTGGACATAGCGTTGGTGAATACGTAGCAGCTTGTGTTGCTGGGGTATTTAGTTTAGAAGCTGGTTTAGCATTAATTGTGAAACGTGGACAATTGATGCAAACTGCGCCCATAGGAAAAATGGCTGCAATTTTTGCAGATGAAGTCACAGTAAATTCTTTAATTCAAAACTATACTCATCAAGTTGCGATCGCTGCAATTAATCACCCTCAACAAATTATCATTTCTGGAGCCAGCGACAGTATTGATGAGATAATTACCAATTGTAAAAATCAAGAAATCGTGGTTCAATATCTCTCTGTCGCAGGTGCTTTTCATTCTCCATTAATGGAACCAATTTTAGATGAATTTGAAACTGCTGCTCGTGGAATTGACTACAATCAACCTCAAATTTTGCTCCTTTCAGGAATTGACGGACAACCTTTCAAAAATGCACCCGATGCAAGTTATTGGAGACAGCAATCTCGTCAACCTGTACAATTTTTGCAGAGTCTAATTACAGCCATTAACAAAGGATATAATCTATTTTTAGAAGTCGGGACAAGACCAATACTTGCAGAACAAGGTCGTCGCTATAATGATGAAGTTATTTGGCTAAGTTCTCTCGATAGAAATGTAGATAATTGGCAGACAATGCTTTCAGCACTTGGTCAATTATACATTCGTGGAGTACATTTCTATGCCGAAAAATTCAATGCAGATTACGGCTATAGAAATGTCCAATTACCAAACTATCCTTTTCAAAGAAAACGTTTTAAATTTCAAATATCTAACGAAATATATATAGAAAAAGAAGTAATTAAAATGACTGAATTAACAGTATCAAATAACCAAAAGCATCAGCAAGATATCCGTAATCAGTTAAAGTCTATTCTGGCTGTACTCCTTAAAGAAGATGAAAATGAGATTAGAGATGATGAGACATTATTAAATTTAGGAGCAGATTCTATAATTCTCACAGACTTTGCTCGCAAAGTTGAAGAGAAATTTGCTGTCAAGATCAAGATAGATCAATTATTTACCGATTTACAAACAATTATCGACATAGCTACATATATCGCTAATCTTGTTGCTCAAGAATCATTAGAAACATCGGATGAATTAGCAAATAATGACTCAGAATTAAATAATTATCTTTGGATAATTTCTCAATTACAACCAATTGTTGTTGGCTATATCTTAAAAGCTTTAGCAGTATTAGGTAAGAAACTAAATCAAGCCGAAATCTGGACAGCAGAAAACTTATTACAGACTTTACCCATTGCTCCAAAATACTATATTTTAATTACTCGTTATTTAAAAACTTTAGAGCAAGCCGGAATTATTCAAAATCAAGGTCATGTATGGACAGTAAAAAATCTGCCTACATCTGTTGATTTATCAAAAACTATAGAAAATCTGCAACAAACTTGTCCAGCAGCAAAACCTGAGTTAGAAATGCTGCAACGCTGCGGTGAAAATTTGGCAGAAGTTTTAAAAGGAAATATAGATCCTCTAGAGTTAATTTTCCCAGCAGGTTCAGTTGTTCATGCGGAAAGTATATACGGAGCTTCTCCTGTATCTCGATTGATGAATCAACGAGTAGCTGAAGCAATTAACGGGATTTTAAAGAGTTTTGCTTCGAGCGATCGCCCTTACCAAATGATCGAAGTTGGAGGTGGTACAGGTGCAACTTCGGAAGCAATTCTCAATCACTTAAATCTCAATCATGCGACTTATACTTTTACCGAACTTTCTCCTGTTTTACTAAATAAAGCTCGACAAAAATTTCAAAATAAGTATAACCTCAAATTCCATCAATTAGATATTGAAAAATCACCAATTTCTCAAGGATTACCAGCCCATTCTTATCATATAGTTGTGGCTGCTAATGTCCTTCACAGTACTTGCAACATTACAGAAACACTCAATCATATTCGAGAATTATTACTACCTGGTGGTTATTTAGTACTCCTAGAAACAGTAGAAAATAATTCTTGGCTGGATTTAACTTTTGGACTCACTCCAGGATGGTGGCGTTTTCAAGACAAAGAATTACGTGTAGATTCGCCCTTGTTGAGTGGCGAAACTTGGTGTACTGTTTTGAAACGCTGTGGTTTTGCTACTGCGGATAGTTTTTCCCAACAAAACAATCTTAGTATCTACAATGGACAAGAGTTAATTATTGCTTGTGCTGCTGAAAAATCGGTGAATGAAGTTGCAAAAGTTATATCGCCAGCAGCAGTAAGTTCTAGTCAAGAAGCTTTAATGATGGCGCAATTGCAATCTTTGAAAGAACTTAAAGATATACATGAAAAAACCATTATCAAACAATTAGAAATACTCCAATCTGTACCTGTTACACAAAATACAGAAGTATTAATTACACCTCCGCCTCTTCTTCAAACAAGCAAAAGAGAAACTGTATCTCCTCCTCAAAAAACCAAAGTTGAGAGAGTTAAAAAAATTAGCTCTCCCAATTTAAATCCACTGGCTTTAAAACTGAATGAAAATAAATCTTTAACAGAACAGCAGCAAGCTTTTATCTACAAATTGCAGGTTATTTATAATCAAAAAACTGCAAAATCTAAGGCATATTCACAAAAGAGCCGGAAAACAATGGTTGATGTCAAACCTACCATTGACTTCCGTATGACATTAAAAGAGTTTCAATATCCCATTGTTTCAGAATCAGCCCAAGGTGCATGTTTTCGTGATATTGATGGTAATGATTACATCGACTTAGCAATGGGGTTTGGTGTTAACTTTTTTGGACATAGTCCTGATTTTGTGTTGACAGCAATTCAGCAGCAAATGCAACACGGAATAGGACTAGGAATGCAGTCTAATATCGCAGCAGAAACAGCAAGTTTAATTAATGAAATTGCGGGTGTAGAACGGGTTGCTTTTAGTAATACTGGAACAGAAGCAATTATGGCAGCAGTTCGGATTGCTCGTTCTCGCACACAACGTCAAAAAATTGCTGTGTTTGCTGGTTCGTATCATGGTACTTTTGATGGCATTTTAGCGCGAGTTGCAGAAGAGCCACCCATAGCTCAACCATTAAGTCCAGGTACACCATCAGGAATGGTTGAAGACGTAATAATTCTTACCTACGGAGCCGAAGAAAGTTTAGATATCATTGCTGCTCATGCTAATAATTTAGCAGCAATTTTAGTCGAACCTGTACAAAGCCGTAAACCCGATTTACAGCCGAAAGAGTTTCTACAAAAGTTACGTAAATTAACTCATAAAAAAGAGATTGTGCTGATTTTTGATGAAATTATTACGGGATTTCGGATTGCTCCAGGAGGAGCGCAAGAATACTTTGATGTTAAGGCAGATATAGTAGTTTATGGTAAGGCAATTGGCGGTGGTTTACCTATCAGCATGATCTGCGGTAAAGCAGATTTTTTGGATACAATTGACGGCGGTTTTTGGAGTTATGGAGATAATTCTCATCCGCAAACAGAATTAACTGCTTATGGCGGAACTTTCTGTCGTCATCCTTTGGCACTTGCGGCTTGTCGTGCAGTACTGCTACATTTACGTGAACAAGGTGCAACAATTCAGGAAAGGGTAAATCAATTAACCAATCGATTAGCAACTGAAGTTAATCAATTCTTTCAAGAAGTAGGAATTCCGATCCGCATTGTTCATTTTGGCTCTTTGTTTCGCTTTGAACCTTTTGGAGCTTATAGTATTTTCCTGCAACCCATCGAATTGCCGCTTTTTTATTACTTGTTAAATCTCAAAGGTATATATACTTGGGAAAAACGAGTTTGTTTTCTCTCAACTAGCCATACCAATGAAAATATAGATAAAGTAGTGGCTGCTGTTAAAGAATCAATTATAGAATTGCGACAAGCGGGTTTTTTTGAAAATGCCAAACTACCACAAGCTAAGAAAAAAGAAGCAAGCGATCGCTCTGATAATGAGGATGAGAAGAATAATTTAAAAAATCAATTTTCTACCAGTGAAGCACAACGTCAATTGTGGTTGATGGGAGAATTAGATACAAACGCTTCCGCCGCATATAACGTCACAACTTCTTTGGAATTTCATGGTAATTTAGATATTTCATCTTTAGAGCAAGCGATTAATGAAGTAGTCAATCGTCATGAAGCTTTACGAACAAAAATATTAGCACAAGGCGAACTACAAGAAGTTATCAATAGTGTCAAAATTGACTTACCATTAATCAATTTAGTCCATGAAAATAACCCCGAAACCACTGCTTTAACATTCAGAACTCAGTTTGCTCAAAAGTCTTTTGATTTACATATTGCTCCTTTATTTGCAGCTGCGCTGATGCAGTTAGCTCCTGAACATTATCTATTATCTTTAAAAACCCATCATATAGTTGCCGATGGTTGGTCACTAGGGCTAATTTTAAATGAAATTGGCAAAGTTTACTCCGCAAAAATTGGGAATTCGACAGATTCTTTAGCTTCACCAATGCAGTTTCGCCAATATTTAGCTTTGCGACAGCAAGAAGCCCAAAGTCCACAAATGCTAGAGCATCGTAACTTTTGGTTGCAAACCTATGAGGGAGAAATCCCAAGATTTGAGATAACTACCGACTTTCCTCGTCCAGCTGTGAAAACTTACACCGGGAGTCGAGAAAGTAAAATTATTGATCCCCAATTATGGCAAAAATTGCAAGCTGTGGGACGCAAAAACCAAGCAACATTATTTATGACAATGTTCGCTGCTTACACAGCTTTTCTGCGACGGATTTCTGGTCATGATGATTTAGTAATTGGTATTCCTATTTCTGGAAGACAAATTGAAGGAAGTGAAACATTAGTTGGCTTTTGTTCACAATTTTTACCAGTACGTATCCAGCCACATTTGACTGCTTCGTTTGTGGAACATCTGCGTCATACTAAAGAAACACTCATAGCTGCTTTTAAACATCAAAGTCACGCTTTAGAAGAATTATTAGCAGCCTTACAATTACAACGGGATTTTTCTCGTTCTCCTCTGATCTCAGTTTCTTTCAACATGGACCCTAGTCTGACTCTACCTGAGTTTGAGGGATTAAAAGTATCGCTACCACCAGAGCCAATTGGCTATACTCCTTTCGACTTAGGATTTAATTTTATCGAAGTCAATAATGCGCTTATTATTTACTGCAATTACAATACAGAACTATTTAAACAAGAGACTATTCAACAATTTCTCGCCAGTTTTGAAATTTTGCTAGAGGGCGTAATTAACAATGCCAATAGTTTACTTTATCAGTTGCCTTTAATTACACAAGTGCAACAGGAAAAACTCTGGGCAGAGTTAACAGGGGAAACGATAGAATTACCTCAAGATAAAACAATTATTGATGACTTTATTGCTAAAGTCAACTCTACACCCAATGCACCAGCATTGATTGTGGGACAAACCACTTTCACCTATCAAGAATTGAATGAGCAGGTAAATAGGTTAGCAAATTATTTACATCAGCAATATCGACTAGGTGTTGGGAAAGCGATCGCCCTGATGACCGGACGTAATCAAAATTTAATTATCAGCATTCTAGCAATTTTCAAAATTGGTGCAACCTATGTCCCGATAGATCCCCAATATCCTACTAGCCGTATTGATTTTATTCTCAAAGATAGTGGTTGCGATATCTGTGTGACGGAGAGTAATTTTGTCTCCCAATTACCTCAAAATATAGAGAAAATTTGCTTGGATAAAATCGATAAAATTTTGGCAGATTTTGACAAAAATGAGCCTCAAGTTAAACCAGAATCTAGCCAAATAGCCTATATTTTATATACTTCTGGCTCAACAGGAAATCCCAAAGGAGTCATGGGTCGTCATGTCTCGATTTTGAATGTGATTCGCAGTTTACGACTCACATTTGACTTAGATCAACATCCTGAATGGCGCTATATCTTCACTGCACCGATCACCCACGATCCATCTTTGCGGAATATCTTTCTACCATTGACAATAGGTGCTGCTTTATATATATATGAAGTCCAGCATATAGGGGATTTAGTGGCGTTTTTACAAGCAAACCAAATCAATGCTTTGCACACAACGCCATCTATCTATCGGGAAATCTTGAATGTCCTCACACCCAAAGAAACTATCTCCAGCTTAAAATATATTTCTGCTGGCGGAGAGAAATTAGATCGAGAAATAGCGATCGCTTTACAAAAACGCTTCCCGTCTGCAATTGTCAGCAATGTCTACGGTTCGACAGAAACTTGTGTCGGAGTATCTCAACATACAATAGATACAAATTTAGATACAGACGTACCTCTTGGTCAAGTTTTCCATAATAATCGCTTATTTGTCCTTGATGAATTTAATAACACGGTACCTTTACACGTTGTAGGTGAAATTTGTGTAGAAGGTGCAGCATTAGCAGCTGGTTATCACAATCTCCCCCAAATCACCACAGAAAAATTTCAACCTAGCTTTATCAATGAGGGAAAAACTCTCTTTAGAACCGGAGATTTAGGGAAACAAACTGCTCCTGGTGTGATTGAATTTATTGGTCGTAAAGATAATCAAGTTAAAGTCAATGGCTATCGCATAGATCCAGGAGAAATTGAATATCAACTTAGCCGTCATGCTGATATTGAAAGAGCGGTTGTCTTACCTATCCAGGTAGATCATCAAACTCAATTATCTGCTTATTGTCAAACTGTCAAAGATATAGAAATTTCGGAAATACGAGAATTTCTCTCTTATTCTTTGCCAGTTTACATGATTCCTAGATCTTTTATCTTTTTAAAGCAATTTCCTCTGACCAGACATGGGAAAATTGACTGGCGATCGCTCCTTGAACTCAAAGAAACAAGTAAACTAGCACAGTTAGCTTATACTGCACCTCGTAATAATTTAGAGTTCAAGCTAGTCAAGATCTGGGAAAATTTTATTAGCAAACATCCCATTGGTATTTTTGATAATTTCTTTGAGATTGGTGGACATTCTCTGCTCCTTTCGCGAGTGGTAACTCATGTTCATAAAGAACTAAATGTAGCAATAAAATTAGCTGATTTCTTTAAAGTTCCCACCATCGCCGGATTAGCAGCTTTAGTATCTCAAGCCCAATATGACTATCAAGAACCCATACCAGCAATCACTCCGCAAACATCTTATCCTATGTCTCATGGGCAACGCCGTCTTTGGGCTTTAGAATTTCTTGATCGCCATCATAATGCTTACGGAATGCCTGGTGCTTATCAATTTAACGGTAATCTTAATATTGCTGCCTTTGGAACTGCTTTTCAAGATTTAATTCAACGCCACGAAATTTTGCGGACTACGTTTACTTTAATAGATAATCAACCGCGTCAAATTGTACATGAGCAAATGAATTTTGCTCTCCAGCAGATAGATTTGACAGAGTATGCAGAACCAGAACAAGCAAAAATTATCACTGAATATATTGACAAAAATGCCAAAACTACTTTCGATTTAGAAGTGGGGCCTTTACTTAAAGTCAGCTTACTGAAATTGAGTCAATACAGCTATATAATTTTGTTTAATATGCACCACATCATTTCTGATGGTTGGTCAGCAGGAGTTTTAATTAAAGATTTCCTCACATATTATCATGCCTATGGACAGCATAATTTTGAATTACTGCCACCTCTGAAAATTCATTATAAAGACTATTCTGACTGGCAAGATCAGCAATTAAAAACATCGAGATTACAAGCGCAACGTGAGTACTGGTTGGCTAAATTGACTCCTCTGCCTGCACGTCTTAACTTACCATTAGATTACACTCGACCCGCAGTACAAAGTTTTCAAGGTACTGCGATAATATGCAAGCTAAATCAAGAATTAATTAAGCATTTTAAGGTATTAATCAAAACTCAAGAAGCTAGTTTATTTATGGGGTTGGTGACTCTGATTAAGAGTTTTCTGTTTCGCTATACTGAACAAAATGAAATTACAGTTGGCTCTCCCATCGCTGGTAGAAATCATCCTGATTTAGAGGAACAAATAGGTTTTTACGTTAATACTTTAGTTTTACGCGATCGCATAGCAGCAGATGACAGTTTTGGTAGTTTACTTAGTAAAGTGAAAACAACCACACTCTTTGCATATGACAATCAAGAGTATCCCTTTGACAAACTAGTATCAGATTTAAATTTTCAGCGCGATCCTAGCCGCAATCCCCTTTTTGATATTGCAGTTGTTCTGCAAAACAATCAAAATGTAGATCTAGCATTAGATGGAATTACTGTTAACTCAATTGATCCCAAAAATGTTACTTCTAAATTCGATTTAGAATTCGTTTTTGTAGAGGAAACAGAACTCTATTTCAAGCTCATCTATAACACAGATATATTTACCAGTGAGCGTATTTTATTGATACTAAACTTGTTAGAGTCTCTTATGAAAACAGTAGTTAAATCTCCTAACATACCATTATTAAAGCTACCTTTTTACATAGAAAAATCTGAACAAGAAGATACGGAACTTTTCGCGACAGATTTTAATTTTTAATCATAAATATAATTAAACTATAGAAATCACTCATTGGGAGCATATTTATGAAGAAAAAACTACCAATTCTTGGAGTTTTAGGCGGTATGGGACCTGTAGTTACTGCCGAATTTCTCAAATCAATTTATGAATACAATCAATTTACTGACAACGAACAAGAAGCACCTAACGTCATTGTGTTCTCACTTCCCTCTGCACCTGATCGCACAAGTTCCATTAATAGTGGAAATGAAAGAGAATTTATTGATTTTATGCAATTGCATCTAGAAAACCTCAATAAATTTGTTGACCGCATAGTGATTGGCTGTTGTACAGCACATTATGCTCTACCTCATATTCCTGAACACCTTACTAATAAGGTAATTTCCTTAATTAAAATTGCAGACCAACAACTGCAAGAACATGATGAGCCAGCTATTTTACTTGCAGGTACAGGCGCTTACCATAAAAGATTGTTTCACGAAGGTTGTACTGCTGTTAATCGCATTATTTCTCTATCTGAAAAAGAACAGGACTGGCTCCTTGAAATTATCTTTAAAGTATTAAAGCGAGGACACGATCCACTGACAATTCTTGCAGACATCCAAGAATTGTTAGATAAATATAAGACTCGTTCCTTTATTTCCGGCTGTACAGAATTTCATCTTTTCACTAAATCTCTCAAATTAAATGGAATTGATTCTATTAAAGCGATCGATCCTTTAACTACCATCGCTCAAAACCTTTTTCAACTATTAGAGCCAGTCACATATAATATTAATTCACTTCCAGAAAAAATAAAATTACCTGAAAAAGTTCAAGTTCATTTATAAACTTCCTGATAACTTGTAGTGTATAGGAGAAATTAGATGACAGCTATTTCCCAAAAAAAAACCACAGTGAATCTTAAAAATTACAAGATTCTTTTAATAGGTAGAATGTACCATGAAAAAGGTGAAAAATTACTTGAAGAATATACAAATGTCGAAATTTTAAAAGAACCAACAAAGAATCAAATCAATGATGCTATTCAAGAAGCATCCGGTGTCTTTGTTCGTTATCCTACTAAATTAGATGCCCAAGCGATCGCATTAGCAAAAAATTTAAAAGTCATCAGTACCTCTGGGTTTGGAACTGATGCAATTGATATTGCTACTGCAACAAAACAGGGAGTTGTCGTAGTCAACAATCCTGGTTTGTCAACAACTGCTGTTGCAGAACACACGATTTGCATGATTTTAGCTTTGGCAAAAAAGCTAATTTTTCTCAATCAGTGTGTCAAAACAGGAAACTACCTAATTCGTAATCAGGTACAACCAATGCAAATCGAAGGAAAAACACTTGGGATTGTTGGTTTGGGAAGGATTGGTAGTGCTGTTGCTCATAAGTGCAATACAGCATTTCAGATGCGAGTTTTAGCATACGATCCTTACGTCCCAGCCAGCAAGGCAGAAGCATTGGGTGGAACTTTGGTAAATAATTTAGAATATCTTTTGGCTGAATCTGACTTTGTATCTTTGCATCCCGAACTAACCGATGAAACCTATGAAATGTTTGCTCTAGAAGCTTTTGGAAAAATGAAACCCACTGCTTTCTTAATTAATACATCTCGTGGGAAGATAGTTCGAGAAAAAGATTTGGTTGTAGCCATTCGTGAAAAATTGATCGCAGGAGCAGCAATAGATGTATTTGAGCCAGAACCCCCATCTCAGGATAATCCTTTATATGACTTTGACAATGTAATTTTGTCACCCCATCTGGCTGGAGTTACACCTGAAGCTGCTATGGCTGCTGCACTTTCCGCAGCTAATCAAATAGTGCAAGTGCTTCAGGGTAAAAAGCCACCTCATATTGTTAATCCAGAAGTTTGGCAAAAATTTCCAGACCTGCAATGAGAACCGCTATATTTCTAAAATATGCAAACTGAAGTTTTTCGCGATCAACACTCAACTAATAATCCTAATGTTTCAGGTTTTAATAATTTTTGGGATTATGTCGGAGCGATCACCGGGCCTTACTGGTATCCTACAGATCCCAAGGGAAGACCATTTGCAGAGGTGATGCGCTCATGGGGAATGCTCGTTCTCCTAATTGTATTAATCATTGGTCTTGTGGGCGTAACAGCCTTGAATAGCTTCGTTGATCGCTATTTAGTCGATGTTATTGTTCAAAACAAAGATATGTCTTTGTTTGTCAAGACCTTATCAATTTACGGCATTGGACTGCTATTGATCACGCTCTTGACAGGATTTACTAAATATGTAAGGAAAAAGATTGCCCTTGATTGGTATCAATGGCTAAACAAGCGTATTTTAGAAAAATATTTTAGCGATCGCGCCTATTATAAAATCAACTTTAAATCCGATGTTGATAACCCAGACCAACGTCTATCCCAAGAAATCGAACCTATCGCCAGGACATCTGTTAATTTTGCAGCTACTTTGTTAGAAAAAGTCCTGGAAATGACGACATTTTTAATAATTCTTTGGTCAATTTCTCGACTGGCCGTAGGTATTTTGCTGATTTATACGATTATAGGCAATTTGATTGCTGTGTACTTGAGTCAAGAATTAGAGAAAATTACTCAAGAGGAACTCGAATCTAAAGCTAATTACACTTACAGCCTGACTCATGTTCGTAATCATGCGGAATCAATCGCATTTTTTAACGGAGAAAACCAAGAATTAAATATTATTCTGCGCCGATTTAATAATCTCCTCGAAAGTTCTGCAAGTAAGATTGATTGGGAGAAAAATAAAGATATTTTTAACAGAGGATATCGATCTGTTATCCAAGTATTTCCATTTGTAATATTCGCACCTGCATATATTCGTGGGGAAATTGATTTTGGACAAGTTAATCAAGCAGTCATCGCTTGTAGTATGTTTGCTAATGGTCTGGCAACATTAATAGATGAATTTGGGACTTCCGGACGCTTTTCTAGTTACGTTGAGCGTTTAGCCGAGTTTTCGGAGGCTTTAGAATCTGTTACCAAACAACCAGAGAATGTTAGTACGATTAAAACTATTGAAGAAAATCGTTTAGCTTTCGAGAATTTGACTTTACAAACGCCGAATTATGAGCAAGTAATCGTTGAAGATTTATCACTTTCTGTTCAAAGCGGAGAAGGTTTATTGATTGTTGGACCTAGTGGTCGAGGTAAAAGTTCTCTGTTGAGAGCGATCGCTGGTTTGTGGAATGCTGGTACTGGTCGTCTGGTGCGACCTTCTCTAGAAGAAGTATTATTTTTACCACAACGTCCTTATATAATTTTGGGAAGTTTACGTGAACAATTACTCTATCCTCATACAAATGAGCAAATGAGCGACGCAGAACTCAAAGATGTTTTGCAACAAGTTAACCTTGAAAATATAGAAACAAAAGGCGGTGGTTTTGATGCGGAAGTACCTTGGGAGAATATATTATCTCTGGGAGAACAGCAACGCCTAGCTTTTGCACGATTGTTAATTAGCCAGCCTCGCTTTACAATCTTAGATGAAGCAACCAGTGCTTTAGATTTAAAAAATGAAGAAAATCTATATCAACAGTTACAATCAACCAAGACAACGTTTATTAGTGTAGGACATCGAGAAAGTTTGTTTAATTATCATCAATGGGTTCTGGAACTTTCACAAGATTCGAGTTGGCGACTGATTTCTGTGCATGATTATAGTCTTGAGTTAGGTCGAGGGGGAGTATTATCTTCGGCTCCTCCCATTTAGAGAACGGGAGCATCTTAATTTTTTCAATACACCGCTAACGGTTAAAACCGTTAGCTAATAGCACAAATAGTCTGAAGACGACTTCATAAAATCAAGCAATCTGCTTAAGCAAACTTTAGTTATGAGATTGAAATTTCAATCGTAGGTGAGTAGGCGAGTTTTTGAACTTGAGTTACTAATGTTCTACAGATTTACGGCTCTGTGATTAATTATTTTTGTACCAATTATTGATTCTTCTCCATCCTTGATCACAAATTTAGAATTGTTAATTTGAATAACCTCGTACTTTTCAGTTATAAATAAAGAACCGAAAGTGGCTAGTATATCTCCAAAAGAAACTTTAAAGAATAGTGGTATTTGTAAATTGAAAGGAGATTTGGGAATAGATTTAAGATTCAAATACAAGACTCTATCATTGATGTACCAAACACCATTAAATTTGTTACCTGTTAGCAATTCTTTGGGTTTAGATGAAATAAATGTTTGTACTCTAATTTGCTCATAGGTCATATCAGTTTTAAATTCAACAGAGATTTTTTCCTTAGAAGTATCAAAACGCCATTTACCAAAAAGTAAAACTTCTATATCTATATCACAAAGATCACTATTACTCATATATATCCTCAAAGCAGTTTTGACTTTTGATTATTACTCAAAAATATGCAGTTAACACTTAAAAATGTTCATTGACACACTTTCACACGAGCAAAAAATAAGTGCATCTGCCAAACTAACCAAGATCCTACTCTCCATGCTCCCATTGATAAGTTTTCTACTGCGGAATCTGGTGATAAATCAGAGGTCTGTTGCTCATAGTGTAACCATTTTGCTGGTAAATGTCCCATTGGTGTCATGGGGGACAATTTAAAAGTTAATTGCTCATAATTTAACCAGCTTCCGTCTTTTCGCCAACCAAGGCGATCGCCAAGTCTTTTTTCTGTTTCATAGTCAACTCTACCACCCATTTCACTCCAGATACTTTGCTGAATACTGAAGCCGAAATAACCGTAACTGTAGTGATCCCACAGTTGATCAATAATGTGGAGGTCTTGACAAGAAAAATTATCAATATCTTCTTTATAAACTTCATTCCAGTAATTTTTAGCCATGACTTGTAGCATAACTTTAGCTGTTTCTAGATCAGCTTCTTTCCACTCTTGTTGAGCCAGGAGATTTCGCAGTTTAGTATAATCAATATTTTTAGTACTTTGAAATTCTTTTGAGAAACTAATATCATTAGTTAGCCCTATAAATTGCGTTTCCTCAGATAAAGATAGAGGTGGTATGGAGATACAATTAGCTTCTGCTATTTCTATTATTTTTGTTTGATCTGTGAGTTGTTTTGATATGTAGTTAGATATTAAATCAATCCCATTATCTAAAAAAGTCTCATTTTCAGTGAAATCAAAATTATTGAATTCCCATTCTAATAGTTGGGATTGCATAGAAGCATCTTTTAATCTTGTTTTTTTCTCATAACTTGTCACAATAAAATCGACAATCTTTTCAGAATTTATCTTGGTTTCATCCAGATTTAATAAGTTTGATTGATGCTTCAAAACATTATCTGCTAAGATTTTAATATCTCCAACAGTGCTGTAAAAATCTTCATCGATTTTGACTATTGCATCTATGAGACTTTGAAGAGGAGTAAAGTGATCTTGCAGAGAATTTTTAAAATTCATTGCGATGTTAGCTATGTTTGCTATTTCTTGACGAACTTTATAAGCTTTTGCTTGATATTCGTAAATTTCTTGATAGACTTCTAATTCTTTAATTACTTGTTGAACAATTTGCTTTTGAATTTTGGTATCATTTGCAATATCTTGAATGCCTTTACCCAAAAAGTTTATTTTTTCTATCATTAGCAAATAAGCATTACTTAACAGTAAAACTGCCTTCAAGTTCTCCTGTTTTTCCCATTTTAATTTCTCAAGTATTTTTGCATTGTTATTATTTCTAATCTCTAATTTTGCTCTTTCGTCTTCTAAACTCTTTATTTCCAAATATTTTTGTTTAAATATTTTTTTTAAATCATCTGTAAGCTTTAACAAGAAAAGCTGATAACTATCTTTGTAATTTTCCAAAAAATTAATAATATAAGTGTAATCTCTAATAAATAATTGTATTTCCTCTAAAAATTTTCCCTGACTGATTTCTTCTTTCCGCTTAATTATGCCCCATAATAGATGACGATATCGAACGCCTTCTTTAATTAATCTTTGACGCTTATTCATTTGTTTTTGAAGTTTTTTGACTCCATAATTTTTCAGAGCAGGTAACTGATAAGTTAGTTGATAAATCGTAATTTTTTTGTAAGTAATTAGTTGTCTTTGCTGTTTAGTTAACATGATTATGATTCTCAAAAATATGAGCAGACACAATTATTGTATTATGTCTGTTTTGCATAATTCTCATATCAATATGTTACCTTATCTCGTGATTCTATAGTAAGCATTTCAATTTTATCAATATAACGCTAAGGGTTTAGATTTTTTAAAATGCATTAAAATCTGACCCATTTCAACACTTTTGGATCTTTGTCATAGCGGTAGGTAATATTGTCTTTAGTAGTGATCGTCTTTCCCAAACTAGCTTTACCTCTAATAGTGTTAATCGGAGAATCTGTTAATGTCTGCATTTGTTTATGAGAAAGACCCTCAATTGTATCTATTGGTGATTGAGTTTCTGATTGATTTGGCAATTCATTCTTGTGAGGTTCATTTGCTATGATTTGAGTCTTTTTACTATTCTTAACGACATTTTTTTTATTTTTTTGATTCTGATAATCCTTGATGCTTACAAGTCGCCAACTCGAATCTTGTGAAAGTTCCAGAACCCATTGATGATAATTAAACAAACTTTCTCGATGTCCTACACTAATAAACGTTGTCTTGGTTGATTGTAACTGTTGATATAGATTTTCTTCATTTTTTAAATCTAAAGCACTGGTTGCTTCATCTAAGATTGTAAAGCGAGGCTGGCTAATTAACAATCGTGCAAAAGCTAGGCGTTGTTGTTCTCCTAAAGATAATATATTCTCCCAAGGTACTTCCGCATCAAAGCCACCGCCTTTTGTTTCAATATTTTCGAGATTCACTTGTTGTAATATGTTTTCAAGTTCTTGATCGCTCATTTGCTCATTTGTATGAGGATAAAGTAACTGTTCACGTAAACTTCCCAAAATTATATAAGGACGTTGTGGTAAAAATAATACTTCTTCTAGAGGAGGTCGCACCAGACGACCAGTACCAGCATTCCACAAACCAGCGATCGCTCTTAACAGAGAACTTTTACCCCTACCACTCGGTCCAACAATCAATAAACCTTCTCCGCTTTGAACAGAAACTGACAAATCTTCGACGATCACCCGTTCATAATTCGGTGTTTGTAAAGTCACATTCTCGAAAGCTAGACGATTTTCTTCGATAGTTTTAATCGTACTGATATTTTCAGGTTGTTTAGTCGCTTCTTCTAATGCATTTGACAATTCAGCTAAACGTTGAGCATAACTGGAAAATCGTCCAGAAGCTGCAAATTCGCTGATTAATTGTCCCAAAGCATTAGAAAACATAAAGCTAACTAAACTAATTTGATTAATTTCTCCATAATCAATTTGATCTTGAATAAATAAAGGTGTAAGTATGAACATTGAGAACACACTAATGGCAGACTGATATGCTCTGTTAAAAATATCTTGATTTACTTCCCAATTCAGCCTGCGTTCACTATTTTTTAAGATATTATCAAATCTGCGTTGAATTATGTTTGTTTCTTCGTTTTCTCCCTGAAAAAAAGCTATTGATTCTGCGTGATTACGAACATGTGTCAGTGCATAACTATAATCGGCTTTAAATTCGAGTCCTTCTTGATTAATTTTATTCGTTTCTTGATTCAAGTAAATAGCAATTAAATTACCTATGATTGTATAAATAACTAAAAGCACTGCTATTTGTTGAGAAATTGTCCAGAGAATAATTAAATAACTTATTATTTGTAGGCTTTTCTCTAGGAAAGTAGCCGAAAAGCTTAGAGCATTGCTGGTGATGGGTTCAATTTCTTGGGAAAGACGTTGATCTGGATTATCAATGTCTGATTTAAAATTTATTTTATAGTAGGCGCGATTACGAAAATATTTGTCTAAAATATGATTATTAAGCCATTTATACCAATCAATAGCAATTTTTTTTCTCACAAATTTAGAAAATGCTATAAAAGCTGTTTCCAAGACAAGAACAAGCATGGAAATCCATAAGGTATCAAGATACTTAGAAAGGTCTTTTTCTTCAATGACAATATTGATTACATAGCGATTTAAGAAACTGCTTGCAGCTGTTATACCCACCAGCGCAACTATTAAAAAAACTAGAAGAATGAGCTTTCCCCATGCACTAATAACATCTGAAAATGCTCTTAATCCCGGCTTAGTTGGATACCAGAAAGGTTGAGCAACCACTCTCACATCTTCCCAAAATTGAATAAAAGCTGAAAAAAGATTACTTGAGGGTTGATCACGAATAACTTGAGCTTGCATGTTGTAAAAACCTATAAAGCTTTAATCTGGTGAAATTGTACTTAAAGAAAATTTATCCATTCATAGTAATTAGATGCTGTCACTTAGCGCAGCATTTTGCATTCAACGAATCCCTTGACTAAAGACAATCAGAATCGAAATATCACCGCAATGATTTCAATTGTTTTTGGGATCTTAACCTCTTCAACCTCAAGAATAATATCTTGACAGATTTGATTTTTAAGTTTTAGTTTTAGATCCTCTGTAATGGGTAAATCTTTTATTTCTTTAATGAGATATTTTACCGATTCAGTTTTGCTACGTTCTTCATATATCGCCTTAAGAATGGCTTCAATTCCATATCCCGCTACAATATCTCCTACAATGGTTATTAGACCAAGCAAGGCTATAGCTCCTACAATGCCAAATGGTCCTCCTAATGTTGTGAGAGTAGCTGCAACGGCGGCGGAACTACCTTCTGATGCAGCCGTTAGAATCACAAGAATTACGCCAAGAAGACCAAGACCAGCAAGTTTTTTAACAATTTCATCCATGCTAATTACCTAAAATACTAACATAATACACATTAATAAGAACTTTAAAACCCGCCTATGCGGGTTTTATCTGTCTAGCTGCGAATTTTATTTGCTAGGAATGAACGATTAAAAAACAGGAAAGCGTATCCGTTTCTAAAACATGCTATGAACGATGCAGAAACGAATATGCTTTTACAAGTAGTTTTGATTTATTAAATAACTGAAATTGATTGCTTTAATTTCAGATGTAAATCAATAGAGTTAACGATCTTCCCAATCGGAGGGAAACTTATAAGTAAAAGGAAAAGGTTTTGGAGCATCCTCTTCTGGTTCTGATTGTTGTTCTTCCAAGAAACGAGCAAAAAATGGTAACGCTTTGTTATTATTTTCAGACATGCTATTTCCTCGTAGAAAATTTACTTTAACAATATTATATATACCAATCAATACCTTCGCCAAATTTATGAACTGGTAGAACAAGGATCGGCAGGGTGGATGCGTCCTAAATTGGTAACTCTGTGGAAAATATTGGCAAGTAAAATTGGGTCTGGTTTTTCCGGAAGGA
>JAHHHW010000077.1 GCA_019359115.1 Pelatocladus maniniholoensis HA4357-MV3 | reverse complement strand
TATTAACGACGTTCAAAAACTGATACTTTCATTGATGAAAATGCCTGAATCTCTTTATTTGCCAAAACCTAAGCTATGTAAGACATAATTACCTATCGCAATGGCAAAATAAGCGAACGGACAGTAATTAATCAAACGTAACGCACATTATCGATACTTCTTTGATGGTAAAGAGCAAGCAGAGAAATCTGTGGATTACACAGAATGGGTGATGATGGAATCAATGCAGCTATACCCACCTGTTTGGGCATTAGGACGATGCAAGCCGTTCATAGTGTTGGCGATCGCGATACTTTATTATCCTCATTGGTTGATTTCCCACAATTGCTAAGGGTTCAACGTTGCTAGTTACAACCGTACCAGCTGCGATAATCGCTCCATCCCCAATCGTAACTCCTGGAACAATCACGACATTGGCTCCAATCCATACATTGCGCCCAATTACCACAGGTTTATGAATATAAACATTATGTTCATAGGGGAGAACATTACTTTGATAGTCGTGGTTTGCCGAGAGAATTACAACGTTGAATCCGATTGTTGTGTTGTCGCTAATTGTAATTCCGCCACGCCCATCTAATATCACATCCGGACCAATGTAAATTTTACTGCCCAAGGAAATATTTTCAGGGTGTTCGATTCTAATTTCTCGCCGAAATCGAACTCGTGAACCGCAAAATTTGAGTTGCTGCTTTAGCTGTTGATGTTTGTATTGCCTGATTTTGATTTGCAGATATTCTTCCCACTGCACCAAATGAGGTATTAATATTTGCTCCAATTTAATAATAATTTTATTAGCGATTTTGTTCATATTTTTTCAGAACTGGACATTGTTTCCTAGTGAAGCTCCTAAGTTAACAAAGCCTGATTTATAAAACCTCGTGGGAAATGTGGAAAATATAGCAACAAATCAATGAAACAAGAATCCCTGTCTACTCGTTTCACGAAAAGCAAGTTACAGTCGAAAGCAAGATAACGAGGGTTAATAACCTCGTCTGCTGACACCGCTCAAAATACCTGCACCAATTGAAAATAAAATGATTGCCCAAATAACGTAGGTTGAAATTGACTTGATAATACCAATTCCTAATAACAGATAAATTAAGGCAGTTGATAATAAAGCAAGACCAACAGAAACACCAATAATATACAAAAGTTTTTTGGCTTGTGGGTTAGGAGACTGGCTCACAAATATCACTCCTCTTTTCAAAACTGAATCAATTATTTCTGATGTTCTTAACAGCAAGCGTAAGTTAACGGTTGAACACATCCAAAAACTTGGGGAATTTTTTAAGGTTTTACCTGCTGTATTTTTTCCAACAAATTCCTTATATATCGAATTTGGCTAATTTTTGCAATCGCTAGGGCAAATTTTGACAAAATTTTGATACACTTGGAAAAATTTACCTGCGGGAAAGCACTTTTAGAGTGTCTACATTTCCTTATGCAGTTCAATGATTATTAATATGTCTTCTCAACGTACAATTCAAAGTATATATACAGATGGTGCTTGCATCCACAACCCAGGACCTGGTGGTTGGGGTGTTGTCGTCTACTTCAGTGACGGTTCGGTTCATGAAATAGGCGATGCTGCTGCTAAAACCACTAACAACAAAATGGAAATGCAAGCCGCGATCGCAGCTTTATCTTTCCTAAAAGCATCAGGACACACTGAACCAATTACTCTCTACACTGACAGCGAGTATTTAATTAACTGTGTAACTAAATGGATCAAAACCTGGAAAAGAAAAGGCTGGAAAAAGGCTGATGGTAATCCTGTTCTGAACCAAGATTTGCTCGAACAACTTGAGCAACTCAACAGCCGCCAGGTAGAATGGCAACATGTCCGGGGTCATACTGGTAACGAAGGTAACGAACGCTGTGATGCGATCGCTCGTGCTTTTGCTAGTGGAAAAAATCCATCGCTGCAACAAATTTCTGATATCAATCTATTTGATGATTTTTTACGGACATCAACTGATGTTGCAGTATCAAGCGTATCTAATTCTGATCCCGAATCGATGATAATTAACAAAAACATACCAGAGATCAGTACCTTCGCATCAGAAATAAATATGACAGAGACATCGAATCATTCAACGCTCTCCCATGAAGAATTACCTCGTGAAATGAGGGTAGTGCAACTCCGCAACTTAGTGGAAACCCTAAGAATTGCTGACGAAATCGCCGAAAAAGGTTACTTAGTTACTAGTTCTGAACTAGCAGATTTAATGGATGTCCACGCTAGTGCTGTTACTAGTCGTGGTGATCAATGGCGCTGGCGTAACTGGATTGTTTCACGAGTCCGACGAGAAGGTAATCAAATTCTTTGGGAGTTGGAACGTGGCGATCGCCTGAACGATGAAAATAATTCATAATTCATAATTTCTTCCCCGCCACTGTCGTGGAGTGCTAATTGCTGATAAAAAGATTCGCACTACGGCTAAGGGATCAGCCAGTGGGGAAAGCCAAAACAACCAACCACCTCTAGATTGAGTGCGATCGTAACAGGGTGCGATCGCCAACAGCATACCGAAGCGAATTACCCACAGAAATAAATTTAGTCCCAGTAATACCACAGGAGGATTAGGAGAAAATGGGAGGTGGGGAGAAAACAATAAGTAACTGAGGATGATCAAAATAGGTAAAGCCTGAGTAAAACTTAGTACCCATAAATCGGCCCATAGCTGAGTGCGAGAAGAAGCATCTTTTAAGTCGAGACTCCGACCCCATTCATTCCAAGTCTCTATTGCTCCCTCATACATCCGTACCTTTAAGACTTTTGATCCATCTAAAAAGCCTACTTTAAACCCAGAAGCAGCTATGTGTCGAGCCAAGGTGACATCATCACAAAAAGAACTTTTGGCACTAGTATAACCACTGACAGCAGCTAATACAGAACGGCGGCATAAAAAGCATTGACCGTTAGCCATGACTCGTTCTGGTTGTTGTGTATTTATACCAGCAGGATCGAATCTGTAAAGCAACGTCATTAACAACGCTGGTTGTAACCAGCACTCTCCAGGATACTTAAGGATGAATTGAGGCGAGAGAGAAATTAAATCATATTCTTGTGTGATTGCCGTTTTTAGCAAACCCGCAACTAAACCTGGTGATGGTTGAGTATCAGCATCCATACCCAAAAACCATTCACTGGCTTCACAAGAGTATAAAAAACCATTATGTAAAGCCCAAGGACGTCCTACCCAACTAGGTGGTAAAGGATCATCGGTGATCAGCCGAAAGCGGGGGTCTTGTTTTTGTGCAGCTTTGACTAAATCAGGGGTACCATCCTGAGAATTACTATCTACAACAATTACTTCTCGGACTTCGTAACTTTGGCGACTTAAGCCACTTAACAAGGGGCTGATCCTAAGAGCTTCATTTAAGGTAGGAATTACTACACTAACACTACCTAAAATATCTGGTGTTGGGTTTTGTGCTGTCACCGGGGGATGACGTAGAGGGCCTTTGAGCAGGCGCGACAGTAAAATTGCTACTGCTGGTATTTGTATAAGTAGTACAAAAAGCGAAAAGGCACTGATGATACTGAACCAGTCTATCACTGTAAAAATACTTGTCAGAATATTTTGAATAATATATGGCTTTATTTTCCCGCCATACCGTGATTTCCTCGGCTGGCGGTGGGCGGTTACTTAAGAGCAACTTCTACCGGAGCTATTTGCCCTTTGTTGGTAGCAGATTCTACAGCAAATTCTGTAGATGTACTTTGAGTCTTCCACCATAAAACTACAGCTGGTGTTATACCCAGGAATAAACCGAGTAAGACTGGTATGGGAAAACCAGCCGCTAAACTCATGACTGTAGCAAAGGCAAAGTTGCTGAGATAAACAATTAAAGGTAAATTAAGTTGCGATCGCTCTAATTTTATCGGTGTATTCCGCCACAATAATGCAGCCACCATCATAAACACTGAACCAGTACCCATCCATCCACCAAAGTTTTGATAAGGCATACCAAAAAAGGCTCCTGGTTTCTGCCAATACCAAAAAGGTAGAGATGTTTGGCTCATGGCTGGATCTAGTACAAAGTCCCAGGAAGTCAGCAATAAAGCACCCAGAGCGATCGCACCCAGATGACGCCATAAACTAGGTTTTTTGTCAACCTCTAAACCAGCACGGGCTAATAGGTAAGATACAAATCCTACGTAAAACCAAGACAGAGGAATAGTAAAAGGTACTAAACCCCCAATTTTATAACCCAAGCCACTTAAGTAGCTGTAATGCCCAAAAGGAAAGCCAGTACTGGTTCCTAGTAATTCACTACTCAAAGAAATTAACACTGATGGCAGCAGAAACAAAAGCCACAAACCTAACCCTAATGTTCTATAAGCATACAAAGAAACTGCTGCTGCTCCCAAAATCATATAAACTACGCCGCCTCCAGCCATACTCCATTGCATGGCGGTTTGTCCAACCTCGGCTAAATTCAAAATTATTTCAGCGTGAGGAACGACTAGTAATATTCCTACTAGTCCAAACACCATTGATACAATATGACCAATTAGGCACACGCGTTCAGCGATAACAAGTTGTTTCATGATATTTCCTGAATCAAGATGTGACACGTGGCTACATTACTGCTAACAGTTTACAAATCTTTAAGAATATATATAACTTAATTTTGCTGAAAATCTTCTATTAAATTGCTCAATTGTATTTTGGCAGAGCATTATCGCCTATTGATTACAGACAAAACAAGTAAGAAAATCTGGTTATAGTAGAATTTTTACATTCAGCAGAGTTATGAAGCATAACTCCCTACTCTGGCGATCACAACTTACCTCATGCCATTTTTGAAAAGATTACCCTGGCTTTCTTTAACACTGCTGTTGCTTACCTACATTGTTTTTGGCTGGTTACTTGCGAGATCAAAAACTCAGCCTATATTGTGGCTGGTATTTGCGATCGCTACTGTGTTTTTTATTGCCAGCTTGACTATTCCTTTCTCAAAGGTGAGTGACTATTCTATAAGCTTGTTTAGATCAAATTTGAGGTCATTTGGTGTCACCGTATTTGGGGCTTTTTTATTCTTTCTCATTCTTGCCCGTTTTCGGCTCTTTCTTGATATTCTAGTTATAATTGCTGCGTCTATGTTGGTGAGAATAGATTTTCAAGCCGCAGGTTTTAACCAAGGTCAAGTCTTTTGGATCACAACTACCTTTTCTTTGATAGGTTTAGCACTCGGTGCATTAGTAGAAAAGTTGATGTCGCAATATGGTCTAATTCTTTAAAATTAGGGTAGGTAGCAACACCCACCCTAAAATTATTAATTCTATGATGCAGCAACAGCTTCGGTAACAACAGGATAAACGCTAACTTTTTTACGAGTTTTACCCTTGCGTTCAAATTTTACGACACCATCAACTAGAGCGAACAGAGTGTCATCGCTACCAATTCCGACGTTATTACCAGGGTGAAATTTAGTCCCACGCTGACGCACAAGAATATTACCAGCGCGAACAACTTCACTACCATAGCGTTTGACACCCAATCGTTGAGCATTTGAGTCACGACCGTTTCGTGTACTACCTGTTCCTTTCTTATGAGCCATGATTTTCTCCCTTAAAAAATTATTCTCCGGTTGATGGTTGATAGTTCATTGGAATAACCAACAACCAATCAATAACAAATTATTCAGCAGATTCTTGTGCAACCTCAGTTGTTGCTTCGCTATCTGCTTCATTACTTACAGTAGTTTCTGCTTCTGAAGCAAGCACAGATCCATTAAGGCTAATGGAATTGATCATCAGCCTAGTGATTTCTTGGCGATGTCCGCGCTTTTTGCGGGTTTTCTTTTTCGGTTTCATCTTATAAACCAGGACTTTACGACCTCGCAAGTGTCGCATTATTGTCCCTTCTACCTTTGCTCCTGCTACTAACGGCTGACCAATAGTAACTTCACCGTTGTGTTGTACCAGCAAGACTGAGTCTATGCTAACTTGTTCATCGGGTTGGGCAGAAAGCAGTTCAATGTCGTAAAAGCGGCCTGGTTCAACTCGTAGTTGCTTACCGCCAGTTTCAATAATTGCGTAAGTCATGTAATTGTTCTTATGGGTTTGCCGTACAGGTAGCTGACTTTTGTATAAAATAAACGCGAGCGATCGCGTTTTTGAACTACCGTTGCCAGCTTTTGCAATGCGTCTACCTGATCCGAGCAGGAATTAGACAGACAATCTGTTATCTTACTTTACAAAATCTATTTTAGTCAAATAAATCTGGAATATTTAGATCAAGTATACTCGATTTAGGAATGCGATATTCAAATAAAATTGGTATAAAATATCAGCAACAAACGACAAATAGCAATTACTAATGATTGTAATATATAGTATTTGTCGTTGTTTTGAATTTCAATTGCGAATAGTATCTGTATTTTCCCAAGACGGAGCAAATGATGGAATTGATAAAGAGCAAGCTTTCCATCCAGATCTTACTCCTACATTTAACAGATTACACATACCTCCACGCTGTCCTAAAGGTGTGTAATGCCGACAGTAGCGACAAGCAGAAACACAGGATTTTAAAGTTGCCATAATAAATTGTTTGTGATAAAAAACCTTTTCGTTGGGGAGAAATTTTCCTCATCAAGTATGGCAATTATTTCTTCAAAACTACCTAATATTTGTATAATTTCATAAAAAAAATTTGCATTGCTAAATAAAAATACATATAGTAGTTTCTACTTACGTATAATCAAGGAAGATTATATAAAAATACAATAAATGTCTGGCTAAATAAATTCAGTATTAACACTTACAAATAGTAATACCAATAAAATTTAATAGTAGAAAAAATATGAAAAGAATTGAAGTCGAAAAAAGATGTATTTTGATCGGTTTAGCAGGTAGTCAGTAATGAGAATGGCAGAAGATTTGATGATTGAAATGCAAACAGTATATGAAGAATCAACATTACCTGACAAACCTGATTTAGAACAAATTAACAAATTGTGTATAAAATTAGTAGAAATGCAGGGGTGGGATTAGAAGTAGAAAATTACAAGTTAAATATTTTAACTTTTTGTTATTCTGTAGTGAACGCTACTTTAACGGTAAGTCACTATGTGTCTATAGGATTTACAGCAAAAATTTCAAAGACTCAGCGACTTAATGAGCAACATTTAATGATTGAAAAAACATTCAAATATGAATGAGGTTAATTTGTGTTAAAGAAGCACTGTAATATCTCTATTCTGAATGTTCATCAAGTTATGAATCAAATTATTAAGTTTGTAATAACACTTATGTCAGGTTGTTGGCTAATACCGGAAGCTGCAATCTAAATTGTGTATCCTGAAGACAACTGAACATTATGACAAAATGGAGGTCTAATGACTCCGAAGATTATGCGTAAGCTTTGGTCTGTAATTGAAACGACCCAAACAAAGACGCTGTTGCAATTAGATGATGCTAGCTTAGTCCAGTGGTTGGTTAAGCAAACCAAAACCCAAGCTTTGCTAGACTGCCAAGAAACAGACTTTCTGTGTGACTACATTCAATCTCGGCTACCCCTCATCCGTGATCTTGCTAATGAACGTCAATATTCATGAAAATAGTCATTGGGCATTGGAAATTAGGCATAGTTAACAATCGCTAACTACTAACCATTAACTATTAACAAATGACCAATGACTAATGACTACTAGTAATTTTTTGTGGTAAATATCCTTCTATTAAACAATCTGCTCCCACCACACGCACCTCAACACGTTCCAAAGACAATGCTTCAGTCATGGTGGTGAAACCCAAATCACCAACGGGTGTTGGAGCATCGCTACCACCAATTATTTTTGGAGCAATGAATGCGAGGATTTTCTGTACTGCTCCCTGAGCGATCGCATTAGCTGCTAGAGTTCCACCACATTCCCACAGCACGCTACAAAAACCCCGTTCGTAGAGGTAAGACATCACTTGTTCTGGTGTCAGTGGTGATATTTCTATTACTTCAACTCCCTGCTTGATCAATATTTCCTTAGAAACAGCATTGGCTCCTACATCTGTCAATACCAAAGTAGGAGCTTCTTCAGTTTGCCATAGATGAGCTTGTGCAGGTAAATTGAGAGTGCGACTCATTACTATCCGTAAGGGATTATGCGCCTCCTGTTGGTGACTAGTTAAACGAGGATTATCTAATCTGACCGTATTTCCACCGACAATTACAGCATCGCAGGCAGCGCGTAATTGATGCACTACACTACGAGCTTCCTGGTTAGTTACCCAGGCGCTATGACCAGTAGTCGTAGCTATTTTGCCATCTAGTGTCATAGCGTATTTCAGTATGCCCAAAGGTCGTTTGTAGAGAATGCGGTGGATAAAACCTTCATTGAGCCGACGACACGCTGCTTCTTCCACTCCAACTATTACTTCTATACCCGCCGCACGTAACTTAGCAATACCACCACCGCCTACTAGTGGGTTGGGATCAACCATACCTACTACTACCTTTGCCACTCCAGCAGCCACTAATGCTTCCGAACAAGGAGGAGTGCGTCCGTAGTGATTGCAAGGTTCAAGACTAACATAGATAGTTGCCCCATGAGCATTTACACCTGCTGCTTTGAGTGCGAAAACTTCTGCGTGCGGTTCACCTGCACGGGGATGAAAGCCTTCTCCAATAATTTCACCATCTTTAACAATCACTGCCCCCACCATTGGATTTGGGGAAGTGCGCCCCAAAGCGCGCTCGGCAAGTTCCAAACAGCGTCGCATCATTGCTTGGTCAAATTCAGTACCTATTTGTTCTTGGGGATGTGAATCTGATTTAATCACTGAGTTTACTATAAGTACATTTTTATAACTGGGATCAACTAGGGACTAGGAACAAACAAATTAAAAATCTAAAATGACAAATTTTTAATTCTTCTAGTCCTGATCTTCCAACTCTAGCTTTAATCTATCTTGCCAGAGGTTGGCAAAATTCCAGAAAAAATTAAGGGTGAGGACAACTTTGAGACAGGGTAGAATTCTCGGTCACCTTTCTTAATTTGAGGGTAAACGTTATTAGTAGGCAATTTCCATAGTTTTACGGTTTTCGGAGCAGAAAGCCCTGATAGAGTAACTCATTCTTGATACATTGTCGCTTTTAAGCTACGTTTTATAATTAAACTATGACTGATATTGTTCGTCCAAAAACCCTGAAAGTCTATGCTACGGAAAATGGCAAGGAGCCTTACACTGAATGGCTTGAATCTTTAAAAGACTATGTGATCCGTTCAAGGATAATACGACGGATAGAGCGGCTCAAGCAGGGCAATTATGGGGATTGCAAGTCAGTTGGTGATGGTGTACAAGAGTTGAGGTTTTTCTTTGGCAGTGGCTACCGCGTTTACTTTGGAGAATCTGCGAATGACTTGGTAATTCTCCTGTGTGGTGGCGACAAGGACAGCCAGGACAGGGATATAGAAAAGGCCAAAGGATATTGGCAGGCTTATCAGGAGGAACAGGATGAGTAAGAAACTCAGAAATCATGATGAAGTTGTGTTTGAACAACTACTAAATCCGGAAATGGCAAAGGCTTACCTGGATATTGCCCTTGAAGAGTACGAGCAAGATGGCGATTTGGGGTTTTTTCTAGAAGCACTGCGGAACGTAGTGGAAGCACGGGAGGGGATGACGTGCCTTGCGGAAAAAACGGGTTTGAACCGCCAGAATCTTTACCGGGTTTTGTCTCAAGAAGGAAACCCTGAACTGCGAACCATCAGCCTGATCCTGCACGAACTCGGCTATCGCCTGAGTGTGCAACCGATTCAGGCATCATAGGAGAAAGAAAGCAATTTGATTTTAAGATTGTTGCTCGGCTAATTTCAATTGTTGCCACCAACGATTCAGAGGAAAATAAACCACTGGCGCCCAGAGACTACTAACTATAGCAGAGGCAAGGGCAACCTTTTGGTAATAGCTCCAGATATCTACTGCATTGCGATCGCCCATTAAAACCAACTGTACAGCAAAGATTGTTTCCACCAAAACAGCCATTCCAAACACAATTAAGGCGATTGAAATAAAATCTTCTTGAATAAAACGTTGTTTTTGCAGCAAAGCTGTCAGACATCCTACTACTGCCAAGCTGAGAGCATGAGTGGGATCGCTTGAGGTCATCGCATCTTGAAGTAATCCCAAAATTATACCCACGAATGCACCTTGAAAAGCTGTACGCTTCACACTCCAAGCTACTACCCAAATTAATAACCAATTAGGGCCAATACCTAATAGTTCCATACCAGGAAGACGAGCGAGCAGCATCAGCAAGCATAGGAGTACAGATCCAAAAATCACAGCCCAATTCACTAGTAGTCGGAGGCGGGGATGCCAACGTGAAATGGGGTTGATTTTTATTATGGATTTTCGCGATCGCGATTTTGGCTTATTTTGCCTGCCACCTCGAAATGCAGGAATTTTCATGTGCAAAAGACCTCTTGCAAAATTATTTTGTGGTAAAATGAGGGGTTTTCTTTAAAATGCACATCAAAATCTATACGGAGAACTTTTATTACCTCATTGCAATGTGTGATAGAAATGGAACGCAAATTTTAAAATTTTTCCATTTTACCATGAATTATTTTTGCAAGAGGTCTAAAGTACACAAAAAAAATATATATAATTCACCCTACCCCACACCGAAGGCGCTTAAAGGGTGTCTACACCTTATTTTTGTGATTGTGGATTTTCTAGTTGTTGATTTTCTGGTTTGGGATATACAGTTACCCAATCCAAAGAACGAATGGGTGGGAATAGTTCTACTTTCGCCACCGATGCTGGCAGTTTTTTTAAATCTAGAGATTTAATTTTTCCGATTGCCAAACCAGAGGGAAACTTTTGACTATAAGTAGACGTGACAACTACATCCCCAGGTTTGACATTGGGAACTTTTTCATAAAACTCCAGTACCGCTTCTGCGGAAGCGTCACCCCGCAAAACTCCCTTGGCTCCAGTACGGCTGATATTTATACCCACCTTACTTTTCAGGTCACTGATTAATAACACGCGGCTAGTATTAGGAGTAACATTTTCTACTAGACCGACTAACCCACCTTCAGCTTTGACTACAAAACCTTCTTGAATTCCCGCCTGACTACCTCGGTTGAGAATTACTTGTTGCCACCAATTGTCCGCACTGCGTCCCACCACCCGTGCTGGAATCGGACGCGATGAGAGCGGTTCTTTTTCTACGTAACCTAACAACTGTTGTAGCTTTTTATTCTGGTTTTCTAATTCTGTAATTTGGGCTTCTAATTCTAATACACGAGAATCTTTCAACCGTTCTTCTGGAGTTGGACTTGGCTGCAAAATCTGGAACTGGCTGGTAACGCCCTGATAAATTTCCAGTAACAAAGCTCCTTGAGTTTGTCTGATTACCCAAGCTCCACCAACTATTAGAGACAGTAGCCCAATATGAAATCCTTTATGATCCCACCAGCGACGCGCTGTAAACATATATACCTTTATCTAGTCGTGTAAATATTAACAACATTGAATTATTGACAAATCCAATATCTTGGATTGCTTATTTTGATTACATGTTCCGGGAACGTCCACTGAAAACTCGTTCTAGCTGTTTGAAGTTTTCTAAAACACGACCTGTACCCAATACAACACAGCATAGAGGATCGGCAGCAATGTGGGTTACAATCCCAGTTTCATGGCTAATTAAGGTATCTAATCCTTTCAGTAAAGCGCCGCCACCTGCTAGCATAATGCCCCGATCAATAATGTCTGCTGCTAGTTCTGGAGGTGTACGTTCCAGAGTCCGTTTCACAGCCTCAATAATGACTGATAGCGGTTCTGACATACTTTCACGAATTTCTGCTCCTTTGATGGTTACAGTACGTGGTAAACCAGAAAGTAGGTGTAAACCTCGGACTTCCATCATCAAATCATCTTCATCGTGAATCGGATAGGCAGAACCAATACGAATCTTAATATCCTCAGCAGTACGTTCCCCAATGACCAGGTTATGAACTTTCTTCATGTACTGCATAATTGATTCTGTTAGTTCATCTCCAGCAATACGAACTGATTCACTCAGTACTGTACCTTGAAGACTTAGTACTGCTACTTCTGTAGTACCACCACCAATATCAATGATCATGTTGCCAGTTGGTTCAGCTACGGGTAATCCTGCTCCAATCGCTGCTGCAACAGGTTCGTCTATTAAGTAAACTTCTCTAGCACCCGCTTGCGTAGCTGCATCCATCACAGCTCGTCTTTCTACACCTGTTACACCACTAGGTATACCAATGACAATTCGAGGTAGTACTAGTGATTTACCCTCATTAACACGCTGGATGAAACTTTTGAGCATGAGCTCGGCTGTATCGAAATCAGCAATTACACCATCGCGCAAGGGGCGCAGAGCAATCACATTTCCAGGTGTTCGACCGAGCATTTTTTTAGCATCTTCTCCTACCGCCAGTGCTACCTTTTCGTTTTGGTCGATGGCAACTACTGATGGTTCTTGAAGAACAATACCTTTACCAGATACATACACTAGGGTATTGGCGGTACCGAGATCGATACCCATATCTCGCGATAAGGAAAACTTACTGAAAAGGCCCACGCGTTTTGTTGCCCCCTATTTCGATACTTTTGACTACTAACGTGAGAGAGAATTGTGCAGGATTCTATTACTTTTTTTGACCGTAGTCTAGTAAAGCAGGCTATATTTTGTATAAGTTTTGGGAATCTTTTGCCTGTTAGTTTCTGCTACTGTTTTATATTCTCTGACCGTAGACACATATCCGTACGCTTTTGTATTGATAAAAGAGTAATTTTTATCATTATAATCAGTAATTATATTTGTTAAGTATTTAACATCGTTTTTGAGGCTTGATAATTCGCTATTATAAAAATCATTGTGTAATGAGTACGTCTGTACTGAAAGGCAATACCTATGAGCATTAATATCGTCACCCTAGTTGGTCGTGTAGGCGGCGACCCAGATATGAAGTATTTTGAAGATAGTGGCAGTGTCAAATGTAAATTAACACTGGCGGTGAGGCGGCGATCGCGTAATAGTGATGAACCTGATTGGTTCAACTTGGAACTATGGGGAAATACTGCGGAGATCGCTGGTAGGTTTGTGCGTAAAGGAAGTTTAATCGGTGTTAAAGGTTCCTTAAAGTTTGATACTTGGAACGATCGCACCACTGGCGCTTTGCGTTCTTCCCCAGTTATTAGAGTAGATCAACTAGATTTACTAGGTTCCAAGCGGGATGAAGCAGAGATGATGGATAATAATCCTAATAATTTTTAATTCGTCATTGGTCATTGGTCATTGGTAAGAACAAATGACTAATGACTAATGACTAATAACTAATTTCCAACGTTACTGATGCTTCTACCTGCTGTTCGCCACCTTCTACAGGGGTGGAAGCATCTGCTACCTTTGCTGCTTCTGCACGAAACATAGGACGTGGTGGTGGCGGTGTCGCATTTGCACCGTTAACTTGAATGCTCACTACTTCTTTACGCTGGAAACCCAAAGCACCGAAAACAGCATCAGCTTGCTGTTGAGCTTCTTGGGTAGCTTCTTTGAGTGCTTGCTTTTGAGCTTGTGCGATCGCCTCATCAGTAGCCACAAAACTAATACCGTTAATCTGCGTTGCACCAGCTTTGACAGCTTCATCTAACAATGAGCCAGCTTTCTCAGTACCTATACGGAAACTCACAGTATTGTTGGCACTATAACCAGTCAAACGCTGAATGTTATCTTTATAACTATATACTGGATTAAGAGTAACGCCAGTAGTTTGTAATTTTTCCACATTACGAGTCTTGAGCAGTGCTACCACAGCCGATGACCTACGAGCAGCCTCTTGTTGTGCTTCCTGGGCTGTTTTAGCTTGTACCTCTACACCCAATACAACTTGAGCTAGAGTAGCAGGAATTGCTTCTACCCCGCGACCAGTAACTGTGAGAGTCCGTAACATCCTTTGTTTCTCTTGTGCTAGCACAGGCTGGGTGAAAGTGAGACATACAAGTACACTTAAAGATAAAGTTTTCCATAAGTTCTCAGTCAACAACCGAGAACCCAACCAAGCGGGTTTATTCATAGATTTCACTCCTCTAAATTACTTTTTGGTAGTTTTTAATTGTTATTTGTTTGGAAGTAACAGTTTGATATCAAAACTTTAAGATAATTCTGCGTAGTAATGCTTGCAGCCTATCTATTATATATACTAATACTAAAAAGTATTATTTAGAACATAGCCTTACTTTTAGCTAAATCAGCAAGAAGCCTCACGCCTACCCGATAGGGAGGCGTTGAGATGAATTGCGAGTGAGTTGACGACAGTCTTCCGACCAATGCGACAGCGAGGAAGGAAGATATGGAGGAAACGAACAAAGTATTTACTTTTGCTCAGTTAAGGAATCAATTAATTCTTCAATTACTTGAGTCACAGTTTTATCTTTGTTTACAGCATATTGTCTTAAATCTGACTTTTCCCGTTAAGTCGTGAAACAACGAAATAGTAAGGGTTTCACACTATATTTTATTCTCAACAGCTTAAGCTTAATGAGAATTAATCACGAGAGAATAGGGCTTTGAGTTATGGGTATAGTAAGCGATCGCTCCATCAAGGAGATAACGGGAAAAGTCAGCTACGGTGACGAGCTGCGGGCGTTGCGGAAGCTGCAAAAGGACTACCCTAACGCACCGTTTATTTTCATGTCGTCAAGGAAATCACCACTAGCTTCGACTCTATCCAGGGAATTGTGGAGCAGGCGGGAAACTTGGCACACTTGCCGTCCCCGGTTCACGCCCACATGCTCCGCCATGCTTGCGGCTACTATCAGGCGCGAGAAAAAACGAATATCGATACTATCCAGGGAAGTATATATTCTACAAAATCGAGATCAAAGCAGGAAACTTCATTTTTCCATTACATTATTTTTACAATTTCTTTTTCTGCAATACTCAGAAAATTATGAAAATTATTTATATGTCATATACAGTCTTTTTAAAATCTAGCTTTGAAACTATCGGAGGAAAATGGAACCTTTAGTAACCATAGCGACTGTAATCGTAACTCTGATATTCAATGGAGTTTTCGAGGGATTGGGACAAGATATAGAAAAAGGTACTACCGCAAAAATTACTCAACTAATAGCTATCATTCGTGAAAAATTTAAGGCATCAGAAACAGAAGTACTACTTACACGAGCAGAAAAGCAACCAACAGAATTAAACATTGCAGCGGTGAAAACAGAATTGGTGACTCAAATGTCTGAGGATAAGGTTTTTGCACAAAAGCTCGCAGATTTGCTGAGAGAGCTAGAGTCGAACAAAATCATTCGCCATGTAATGGCCAGCAACATCAAAGCAAAAAGCCTTGAAGCGAAGGATATGCATCAGATAGCGACATCAGGTAGTTCTGTCGAACTGATTATGGGTTGTGGGTTGGAAATTGAGGGAGATGTCAAATTTGGTAACTTAACCCAGGAGAGCTAGAACTTTCAAGGGTAGGGATTTTGTATTTGGTCATTTTTTGACTATTTCAGCCGATGCTTAAATCCTGAAAGGACCAAACCACATTAAACAATTAAGAATTTTCTCAACTATTTTCGAGATTCTAAAAAACCTACTCTTGAAAGGAGAGCTAGAAGAATGACCGAGAATAAAGCTGTTGATGGTAATTGGGTTGGTGGTAATTTCACTATTGGAGATATTCATCAAACCATAGCACAGCAGAAACCTGACTTTTTTGAGCCAAACCTTGATCAGTATAAGCCACCAAAATTTACAAGTCTAAGGATTATACCCAGCCTCATCGAGCGCATTAGTCAACAAAGGCTATTGGTGTTGGGTGGAGATTTCAACATAGATAAAGCAGCTCTCGCTAGACATTTAGCATGGTGTTTTAGTAATAAACAATCCACTTCAAATAACCCATTACCAGTAAAAGAGTGGTATCGCAGTTCAGAGCCACAAAGTATTGATTTAGAACTCCAAAAAGCTGAAAAAACTACAGTTTTTATCTTGACGCAAGTTTCACCTCAAAATATTGGCTATGATTTATCTCGAATTCAATCAGTTGCCTGTGATCGGCATTACGTTATAGTTAGTACAGATTTACCTTTTGATAGCTGGCAAGTGCATTCAAATACAAGAAGAGCATTTTGCTACGAATTATCTATCGAAGAGATAGCTGATTCTCAAGATTTAATAAATAAATTCACTCAGGAAGACGAAGAGTCGCTTAGTAACTGGTACTATCATCAGTTAAATCCTCGTGAGCAATTACTCGCACTAGGATTGTGTTTTTTCGATGGTTTATTTGATGATCAGTTTTTTGCTGCTTTAGAGCAAGTGGTTCAAAGCACTTGGCAGAAAGGCGACCCTTCCCTGCGTGCTTTTGACTATTGTGACTTAAATAATCTTCGTAATTTTTTTAATTTCGTTGAAACAAAATCTCAAGGCACTAAAGTTGAAATTCGGTTTCCAAAACATCGCCAAATGCTGCTCAAGGAAGCGTGGAATAACTATGGTAGACGAATTCTTGCTGTGCTACCAGTCCTTTCATCTCTTGTAGAAAATTCAGTTAAGTATTTTGCACGAGAATTATATGGTTCCGCAGCACGACGCAATCAGCTACGTAGAGTTATAGGTGAGACAATCAGCGAGATTGGCTCAATCTCTAGCGATGCAGTTGAAGATACTTTAATCAATTTAGCAGCAAATGATCAAATTCAGATACAAGCTGTTGCAGCACGATCAATGGCATTGTGGCGTACTTCTAGTAACGAGCAAGGAAATACAGTAATACAAAATGCAGAAAATGATCAGAAACTCTTTAAGATCTTACAGAATTGGCAGAAAGATGCTCGTTTTGTTAGTCAAATTCAGAATTTATTCTCTGATAGAGATGAGCAGAAAAGTAAAAATCCTTACGACTATATTCGAGCAACAATTGCTCTAACTGTGAGTTATGCTGCTTTGTATGACCAACCCAACGAGTTACACCAAGAACTATATAAGTTATTAAAAGAGCTAGTCGATGATCCGAATCAGCTTGTACTTGAGCGCCTCTCTGAGCATACTTTACCTATAGTAATTCAATTACATCTTAATCAGCTAGAGAGTATACTGTGCGAAATTGCACAACGTGCTGATGGATATTTATCTTGGGGAATTAGTTCGGGTTTGGCACTGACTTATCAAGCTCAACCTGATGAGGTTTTGAGAATATTACAAAAGTGGCAAAACTTTAATGAACATAATTTTCTAGCACATGAAGATAAACAAAAAATAACTCCACAGCAATCTCTATTAGGTACTGTAACCTTAACTTATGGAAAGATCCAATACAAGGCAGGAACTAAACAACTCACAATTCAAAAAGCATTTCAACGTTTAGAAATATTTTTCAATCAAGAAACTAAATGTTTTCAACGTTTAGAAATATTTTTCAATCAAGAAACTAAATATGTTCGTCAATGTGTATTAATTGCAATTAGGATGATGATAATTCAATCCTTGAATGACATTGAAGAACAATTAAAAGAGTTTGTTTCAAAACTTACAATTGAGGAACGTGGAATAATTATAGAAGAATTCACTAGACTTTATCTAAATCAACGCAAAGAACTTAAAAATGGTGATAATGAAGTTGAGGTAAAAGGTCTTCGATATCAAATCTGGATAGATGCTAAAAATCGCCCGAATACTGCTGTCGAAAATACCATGTTATCCTGGCTCAAGGATGACACCTACGCAATAGCTCAACAGATGGCGGTGCAAGCATTACTATGTTTTGCCTGTGAGCTAGATCAGTATGAGGAACGTAGAATTAGAGAATTGGAGGGTAAATCCACTCGAGAAATATCTTCAGTAGAGATAAGTTATATTGCTACTAAGCCGATAGATTCCAACTTCTATCTTGGTCAATTAATACCCTTGTTAACTACGATTACGAAGGGAAGTGATCGAAAAACTGTTTGCAATTTATTGCCAATAATATACACATATAATCGGTCTCATAAGAGATTGATGCAACTAGTTCTTGATAGTTGGTGCAACATCACGGATAACAAAATCAAAGAAATATCAAACCTATTAAAACGTGGTATTGAGAAAGCAAATAATTTCCCCAAAGTTATTGTTCTTTTTGGATGTGGAGTTTTACTAGTTCCATTTGTCGCGGGATTCGTAATAACTGCAATAAATAATTATAATATATCAATCGATAGAAGCTCGGAAGAATGGGAGAATGGCGTAATAACTGCAACTAATACTAAACGTCAATTTGCTTCATATCAATTTCCGAAACCATATACTCGGACATCAAAAGGTAGTGGACATTTTTCGCAAAACGCACAGTTTGGTGATCAAAAGTACGTGTTATCTTCCTGGAACGATGATTTTGCAACTATTCCTCAGTCAAAACAAGAGGCACTTCAGTCCTATGAAGAAGTGATGAGCTATGTTTTTGAAAATAAGGGTTGGAAGAAAGGTAATCTTCAAATAAAGCGTACTGAAGTGGATATCAATCAAGCAAATAGTGGTACATTCTATGAAGCGTTATACACAATTACCGCTTATGATCGCATCTACTTATGCCGTATCAATACCTTTCTGAATGAAAATTTTAATGATAAAGCGGCAACCAATCTACTTTGTGCTTCTAGTACTCCTGATAAGTTTGAGATTGAAAAAACAGAATTAGCTCGATTTATTGATTCGTTTCAAGCTCTCTAGCTTTAGAGAATGCACTAACATGATAGTTTTGGTAGAGTCGATGGGGAGTAGTCGGGTAAGGTTCGAGCGTCGCCGCTCTCCCCTCTCCTAAGCAGGGCTGTTTCACTCCACAAGGTGAAGGAGTTTGTCAATATCATGAGAGATAAATCTTTGGGCAATTGTGATGGAAGTATGACCATTTCGGCGAAGTATATTGAGTGCGATCGCTCTAAATAATGGAAAGATTTGCGGGAGCGTTACCGAGACGGATTGTTGAACTATCTTCTTTCAAAACAACATCTTTTACCCAATGAAGGCAATTCTCGATACCCCAATGACCGCGAATACCGAGGGCAAACTCCTTGGCTGTGCAAATCAAACTGCTAATGTAACAAACAATCTCATGATATTTCTTACCCTTCCTTGTGCCAATTCTTTCGACCCTAATTAAAGATTGTATTCCCGTCTATTCTGGGTCAACTCCATTGACATCATGGAAAACTTCGACAGTACGAGTTGTTGATCTATCTCTAGTCTTTTCGCGTATTGGCCCTATCTTGATGAACTAGGAAAAACAGTAGATAAAGCTGAGGAATCTCTCGATATAGCTCGTGGTTATCTAGAAATAAAAGCTCTCGAAAACCTTAACCGTAGCGAAGAAATAGCACAAGAATGTCTGCAAATATTTCAAGAGTATCACTGCCGAAAACTGGAAGCATCTGCACGTATGTTGTTGGGCGAAATTTACCTGAAACGTACCCAACAAAATCAGCCAGATGCAGAGGCGATCGCAACTCAATTTTTAACTGAAAGTTTGGAAATCTACCGAGATTTAGACTTGCAAGAAAAAACTGCGGAGGTAGATGCAATACTCTTACTTCGTCGTGTCCCCTAATACATTATTAGTAGATGAACTGTTGGAGATGCTTTCATGGCGTATTGGTTACTCAAAACTGAGCCGGAAGAATATTCCTACTCAGATTTAGAACACAATGGCAGTACAGTTTGGAATGGAGTTAAAAACGCCCTAGCCCTAAAGCATCTACGGACAATGAACATTGGTGATTTGGCATTAATTTATCACACTGGCAAGGAGCGGCAAATTATCGGTGTAGCAGAAGTAACCAGTCAACCTTACGCTGATCCAAAATTAAATGATGTTAAACGAGTAGTTGTAGATTTGCGAGCTGTTCAAAGAGTGCCTCAACCGATTACTCTAAGACAAATTAAACAAGATAGCAGCTTTGCAGATTTTGATTTGGTGCGTCTTCCAAGACTATCTGTAGTCCCAGTGTCAGAGTTACATTGGCAGCGTCTTCTACAATTGTCGAAGGGGTAATAGTTATTTGTTGACGGTTGGTGGTTGATGATGGATTCTCCAAATAACAAGCAACGAACAACTAACAACATATACATTAGTAAAGAATGATTTGCACAGAATCAATGCAGTTTATAAGCTCAATCAACTTCTCGTTACCCTTACTCGCAAACACAGGCGAAACAGCTGATAGTTCGCTGGTAGTGGCAGCAGTACTGCTGAGTTTGGTAGTAGTATACTTTGCTAGTAAACTTGGTGGAGAATTATCTAACCGCTTTGGTTTACCACCTGTTTTAGGTGAACTCGTAGGTGGTGTAGTGGTGGGTGTATCTGTTTTGCATCTGTTAGTATTTCCAGAAACAGGCGCAGATAGTTCAGGTTCTTTAATCATCTCGTTTCTGAAAACCACTGCTGGTTTGACTCCTAATGCAGCAGAAAGTGTGTTTCTTACTCAGTCGGAAGTAATTTCTGTTTTAGCAGAACTGGGTGTAATTATCTTGCTGTTTGAAATTGGTTTGGAGTCAAATTTAAAAGATTTGATGTCCGTGGGTATTCAAGCGGCTATTGTAGCAGTGGTAGGGGTAGTCGTACCTTTTACTGCTGGTACAGCAGGTTTGATGATTTTGTTTGGTATCCCCGCAGTACCAGCAATTTTTGCTGGAGCGGCACTCACTGCTACTAGTATTGGTATTACTTCCAAAGTTTTGTCAGAATTGGGGCGTCTGAATTCCAAAGAAGGACAGATTATTCTTGGTGCAGCTGTCATAGATGACGTACTAGGAATTATTGTTCTGGCGGTAGTAGCAAGTCTTGCCAAAGATGGTGCTGTTGATGTTGGCAAAGTAGTTTATTTAATTATCAGTGCTAGTGGTTTTCTTTTGGGTGCGATCGCTCTTGGTAACATTTTCAACAAAAGTTTTGTGGCGATCGTTGATAAACTCAAAACACGTGGTGAACTGGTCATACCAGCGTTTATTTTCGCTTTTGTAATGGCATATATTGCTGATGTCATCCAATTAGAAGCTATTTTAGGAGCTTTTGCAGCTGGTTTAGTTTTGGAAGAAACAGATAAACGTAAAGAACTCCAAAAGCAAATCGTTCCAATCGCTGATATGTTAGTGCCAATTTTCTTTGTGACTGTAGGTGCAAAAACTGACTTGAGTGTTTTAAACCCAGCAGTTCCTACCAATCGAGAAGGTTTGATGATGGCTAGTTTCCTGATTATAGTAGCCATTCTCGGTAAAGTTATTACAGGCTTTAGCATATTTGGTCAACCTCAAATCAATCGCTTGGCTATTGGTGTGGGAATGATTCCTCGTGGCGAAGTCGGATTGGTGTTTCTTGGTATTGGTTCGAGTATTAATATTCTCTCGAAACCACTAGAAGCAGCAATTATCATGATGGTGATCATCACAACCTTTTTAGCCCCTCCTGTGTTGCGGTTCGTTTTCCCAGAACCAACATTAGGATCACCAGACTCCAATGATTTACTTCTAGATGCTTCCTCTGGAACTTCGTTAGCAATAAATTCCTCTAATAGTGAAAATCTAGAAGCAAATTCAAATTCTCAAGAAGCTAAGTAAATACTCAATTGCTTTTTTAAGCTATTAGAGGATGTTTGAAAAGTATTGGGCGAATATAATTCGCTACTACACAAGCGTGACACGTAGCGGCTTCCTGAAAGGAAGTCCGCGCAGGCGGACTAATGGAAAATTAAAGGTTTTAAAATCGCATCGGCGGGTTTTGTCTCGTGTAGCCGCGCAGGGCGAACATCGCTCAGGCGAGTAACAATTTAGACTTTTCAAACATCCTCTTAGACTTCATTGTAGAAGCCTGCAAGTAAACTGGTTAAATCAGTAAACAGTTATCAGTGAACAGTATTAATAACTGATAACTGTGGCTACTGCAAATGTTTAGAAGTTTTCATGAAGAGAGGAAACTTCTATGCTGCACAATCCGTCACTTCTAGTTATGATTTTTAGGAGCTTTCTTAATTACTAAATAGCCATACATTTAAGTTGCATAAATTGCGAGATTATCATTTATCAATAATTAATTTGAGAGATTTGGTGTCATACGCAAGACAGAAGCATCACTTAATAGTCTTGATCCATCAATTTAGACAATTTAGAAAAGCTGATATTTGGTTGCTGGTAATGAGCCAAAAAATCAATATCCCAAATTACATAAGAAGGAATGCTCACAGCAACAGTACTTTTGGCTTTTGTGTAGACGTTATAAATGGCGTCTCTAAATTTGGCTACCTTATTAAGGAAACTGGTTCAACTACCAACAACCGAAAAATTCAAAAAATCTTTGTGCAACACAAGTGTATATAGTTGGGATTGACTGCTATTGTTAAACTTATCATTTATTGTGCTGATTTAACTTGGTGCTTTGTAGATGAAAATTTACTGCCATAAAGGCACAGTAAAAGTAGGTAAAATGCTAAGATATTACGCCATTATTTGCCACTTTATCTAAGTCCAAAATAATATACGCGGCGACATATTTTGGCAGTAGTGCCAACTCTGACAAATGAAATGAAGTAAGTGAGAAAAATTATACATGAAATGCCAACTATTGAAACATTGGGGAAAAAGAATTTCTCTGTTTTACCAACTTATCAGCCTATATAACCAGCAGTTTGCTACTTAACTTACTCATCAAATCTGAAGATTATTCAGTTAAGGGAACTTCAAAAAATCAATTATCCAACTCCTGCACCTAATAAAATTTATTCCCCCTTATCACCTGCGATTGGATAATTTCTTATTTGGCAATCCCCAATTATCTATCATAAATGTGACTCAGGAGAAAGCACTGTGAAACTACACTGGTTGATACCTAGTACCGTCTTAAGTATCTCCTCTGTTTTATTGTTGTCGCCTGCTGATGCAGCGAATCTAGAATCTTGGCGTTTTGATAGCAATCAAAATCGCTTAGAAATCAACACCGACGGTGCTGTACAACCCACAGCCCAACTTGTTTTCAATCCTACACGATTAGTAATTGATTTACCTGGAATTAAATTTGGACGTCCACAGCTTGTTCAGTCAGTAGGTGGAGCGATTCGTGCTGTCCGCATCGGTCAGTTTGATCCCCAAACCACAAGAGTGGTAATCGAACTGACTCCTGGTTATACCCTCGACCCCAAACAGGTAAAATTTGAGGGTATTAGCGCCAATCGTTGGCGGGTGCAATTACCCAAGCCAAAACGGGAGGAAATTGCTACCTCGCCTAACAGAAATATTTACAGTGTGGTCAAAACTGAACCTCGTACCTCATCCAATAATAGAGAGACAGTAGCTAAAGCCACAGCAGGTGCGACTAAAATTGAAAATTTACGCGTCACAGGAGATGGATTTTTTGTTCGCACCAGTGGTGGAAATCCAGAGGTGAAGGTAAAACGTAGTGGCGATCGCACAAACATTTACATGGATATCTCTAGCGCCACTATCTCACCGAATCTGGAACAGCGCAATTTACCAATTAACCGCTATGGCGTCAGCAATATCCAACTCTCGGAACTAGAAACCACACCACCCACAGTCCGATTGACAATGCGGGTAAACAAAAATAGCCCCGATTGGCGAGCAAGTGTAAGTAGCGCCGACGGTTTGATAATTTTGCCCAATGCTAGGATCAGTAAATTGCCCAAGGGTAACAACTCTAATATTTCTTTTGGCAATCAACAAAAACCATCACTATCCCTTAACTTGTCTCGTAATTCTGACTCCAGTAATTCTGAGTCTCGTAATTCTGATAATGATAATAATAATGAGCCAGTTACAATTGAATCCGTAGAATTAGCTGATAATAACACCCAATTAATTATTAAAGGTGATCAATCTTTATCTGGTAATGCTGGCTGGGATAGATCCTCCTCACTTTTCCGCATCACTATTCCCAATGCTCGTTTGGGTTCTAAGGTCAAAGGGCCAAAGTTCAATGCTAATAGCCCAATTTTACGGGTACGCCTACAACAGCAAAACCCTAATACTGTTGTAATCTTTGTTCAGCCCGCAGCAGGAGTACAAATTGGCGAACTTAACAAACCAAGTCGTCGGCTTTTAGCTCTAGATTTACGACGATCATCAAATCGAGTTACATCGAACGTTGTTTTACCTCCCTTACCACGACCGAACCCGCAACCTTTATCAGAAATCCCAGTTAATCGACCCCAACCCACGCCGTCACGTCGCGTCAAGGGAAGAGTGGTAGTGCTTATAGATCCAGGACATGGTGGTAAAGATTCCGGAGCAGTTGGTATTGGTGGAGCAAGAGAAAAGGATATTATTCTACCTATTAGCAAAAAAATAGCAGAGGTTTTGCAACAAAATGGTGTGCAAGTTGTATTAACGCGGAGTTCTGACTACTTCGTGACTCTTCCAGGTCGAGTACAAATGGCTGAACGTGCTAATGCTGATGTATTTGTCAGTATCCACGCCAATTCAGCTGGTGCAGGTCGTCCGGATGTCAGTGGCTTGGAGACGTATTATTACGATACTGGTTTAAGTTTGGCACGAATTGTCCACAGGAGCATTTTGCAAAGTGTAAACGTCAGAGACAGAGGAGTACGAAAAGCCAGATTTTATGTTTTGCGGAAAAGTTCTATGCCCTCAATTTTAGTAGAAACAGGTTATATGACTGGTCGCCAAGATATGGCTAAGTTAAGAAGTGCATCTTACCAAAATCAAATGGCGGAGGCGATCGCCCGTGGTATTCTCCAGTATCTTCAGCGCAAGTAACTCATCAACATATTCTTTAATGATGACTTTAATGATTACCGTATTTATGCTGAAGCTACAACTTTTTTTCAGCAATTAAACTATGGTGTTTGCCAGTTTTACTCACATAATCAATGTATACATTACTGGAGACTACTCATTTGTATTTTGATCACAGCAGTGAAAACTCAGAAAGTATTGCTAGAATTTAACGCCATTAGCTGTAACTTTATAAAGTATCTTTGTCTGTAAAGTACAAACCAATACATCAAAATGTATAAGCTAATACTTGGGCGATAACGGTGTGAGGATTTGAGGGTTAGCCAATACTTGACAAATTACGTCTCCCATAAATAGCCAATCAGGAGAAAAAATTGTGAAACTACACCACTGGTTGATACCTACTACTTTTTTAAGTATCTGCCTGTTATCGTCGCCTGTAAAAGCAGCGAACTTAGAATCTTGGCGTTTTGATGCCAATCAAAATCGATTAGAAATTAATACTGATAGTGCTGTACAACCCACCGCTCAACTAGTCTTTGATCCTACGCGGTTAGTGATTGATTTACCTGGTGTGAAATTTGGGCGTCCACAAATTGTCCAGTCAGTTGGTGGTGCAATTCGCGCCGTCCGTATCGGTCAGCTTGACCCTCAAACGACACGGGTGGTAGTCGAACTGAATCCAGGTTATACTCTTGACCCCCAACAGGTAAAGTTTGAAGGGGTTACGGCTAGTCGCTGGCAGGTACAATTACCACAACCCCAACGACAGGAAGTTGCTACTACTCCCAGAAATATCTATAGTGTGGTGACACCAAATAAATCTAATATTCCTTCTAGTAATATTTCTAATACTCTTAATACTCTTAATACTTCCAATACTTCTATTAGTAAAAAACCTCTTCTGAGTGCAAATACTGGCACAACTCAAATAGAAAGTTGGAGAGTGACAGGAGATGGTATTTTTGTTCGCACTAGTGGTGGTCGCCCCCAAGTACAAGTAAATCGTAGTCAAGACAAAAGCACTATTGATATTGATATTGCTGGTGCCACTTTATCACCAAATTTAGTACAACAAAATGCAAGTGTAAATAGATACGGCGTCAACAGCATCCAATTTACTCAACTGGAAACAACACCACCCACAGTCCGCATGACAATGCGGGTAAATAAAAACAGTCCTGATTGGCGAGCCAGTAGTAGTGCTATTGGTGGTTTAGTGGTATTACCTAATGGCAGTGTATCTAAACTACCCTCTGATAGTTTAGCTAACAATCCTAGTTCTTCCCCTATTCCCAGCAATGGTGTGGCAACAATTCAAGCTGTGGAACTTAGTGCGACAAGTAAACAGTTAATTATTAAAGGCGATCGCAATTTAACTGCAAGTGGTGGTTGGGATAGATCCTCTGGATTATTCCGCATCACCATTCCTAATGCAAAGCTGTCTACCCCTGTCAAGGGCCCGGTAATGGATGCAAATAGTCCTATTCTTCGGGTACGCTTGCAACAGCAAGATCCTAATACTGTTGTAGTTTACGTCCAACCTGCTTCAGGAGTGCAAATTGGGCCAGTTAATCAAATTGGTGATCAATTTGTCTCTGTAGAACTACAACGGAATCGTACTTCTGTTGTCTTACCTCCCCTACCACAAGCAAATCCACAACCATTACCAGTACCCAATCCTAAGAATCCTGATACTGTTGTACAATCACCTGCGCCACGTCCAAACCCCAGAGGAAAAGTAATAGTAGTAATAGATCCTGGACATGGTGGTAAAGACTCCGGTGCGCCTGGAATAGGAGGATTATTAGAAAAAGATGTGGTTTTACCGATTGGTAAGAGAATAGCGGCTATTTTAGAGCAAAATGGCATTCAAACAGTGCTAACGCGAGATGCTGACTTTTTCGTAGAGTTGCAGGGAAGAGTAGACATCGCAGAGCGTGCTAATGCTACCTTGTTTGTTAGTGTTCATGCTAATTCTGTAGATAAGCGTCCAGATGTGAATGGACTAGAAGTTTATTATTACGACAGTGGATACAATCTAGCTGAAGTTGTCCGCAAAACCATCCTGCAAAATATTTCTACGCTCAATGACCGAGGAACGCGCAAAGCCAGATTTTATGTCCTTAGAAAAAGCTCTATGCCTTCAATTCTCGTGGAAACTGGTTATATGACTGGTCGGCAAGACAATCCCAGACTAGGAAACCCTGAATATCAAAATCGTATGGCAGAAGCAATAGCTAATGGTATACTTAGATACTTAAAATCACGATAGAAGTGTAGTTAACTGTTGTCTGTTGGTTGTTCCAATCAGCTACCAAAAATCAAGGATGAACAAAGCGTTAATAAATCCTATATCTTTGAAATATCGCAACACCCATATCAAAATCTGTCTGTGATATCAAGTCCGGCTAATTACTTAAGATATTATTCTGACGCGGTTGGGCATTGGGTATTGGGTATGAAGCATAGTAATATCCCAATGACCAATTATCCATTACCGACCTTAACGGATAATATTAAGTGTTCAAGCGGACATGATATGATTTCATCTTTTCAGTTTCAAGGCAACTTATACGACTTCTCCCAAGAACCTCAACGCGCGCCCATTGGTATCTTTGATAGTGGTGTGGGTGGACTGACGGTACTGCGACAGCTATATCGCCAACTCCCAAATGAATCAATCATTTATTTTGGCGATACAGCTCGACTTCCCTATGGGATTCGCTCTCAAGCAGAAATTCTCCAGTTTGTCCGGGAAATACTCACCTGGATGCAGCAGCAGCAGGTGAAAATGATAATTATGGCTTGCAATACCAGTTCAGCCTTGGCGCTAGAGATGGTACGCGAGGAATTTTCCATGCCAATTCTGGGGCTGATTTTACCAGGAGCAAGGGCTGCGGTACAACAAGGGAAGCGCATAGGTGTAATTGCTACTCCTGCAACAGCTAAGAGCAATGCCTATAAACATGCTATTATCGAGATAAATCCCGATGTCCAAGTTTGGCAAATTGGTTGTCCGGAATTTGTGCCTTTAATTGAGCAAAATCGTATCAATGAACCTTACACAATTGAAGTGGCACGTTCCTATTTGGAGCCTTTGGTACAGCAACAAATAGATAGTCTTGTTTATGGCTGTACCCATTATCCTCACCTAGCCCCAATATTGCGATCGCTCCTTTCAAGTTCTGTGAAGCTTATAGATCCGGCGGTGCATGTAGTTGCTGCTTGTGCCAAAGAGTTAGACCTACTAGATCTTAAAAATACCTATCCAGCTTTACCAACCCGCTTCGTTGTCAGTGGTTGTCCACAACAATTTGCTGAATCCTCCACGCCATGGTTAGGTTTTACTCCTATGGCTGAGGTTGTATGTTTCTCCGAAAGTGCAGTATCTAGTAATTAGTCAATAGTCAATAGTCAATAGTCAATAGTCAAAACTTTTTTGCTAGTGACGCTTGACCCTTGACTGTTGACCGTTGACTAACGTACACTACTGACTTCGGTGACATTTGGTGTTACCGATACTTCTTGTACATGGTTTCCCTTGTTACTTGAAGAAACACCATTAGAAGTTGTTTTATTTCCTGTTCGCTTTGCCAGGGCTAATAACAGGTAAATGGTAAACAAGTATCCAGAAGCTAATATAAAGATCATCATAGGCATCTTCCCGTAAATCATTTTTCTACCAGTGCCTTTGCCAAAGAAATATAAGTTGAGTAAAATTAACAGAAATTCAGCCACGCAAATTCTTGATGGCTTCAATGTCACATACAAAGCTAGCGGGAGAACTTTCGTCCTTCCGAGCTAATTGATTGGTTTTACACGATTTTCTTGCAGACCACGCCTACTAAAGCAGCTAAATCATCTAATAGAAAATTAGCTGCTACTTCAGCAGTCTACCCAGTCTGCTATGTTTAACGCTTACCTTTGAATTGCTAGGAGCGACGCCGACACACAAACAGCGTCAAGGATGTGTAAACACTCTGCTTCCTCTAAAGGAAATCCACAGATCCCAGCGTGGAGGTTAGCACACCACAGGACACAACACAAAAATCACATTTTTGGCTTGACCTGTGATGATTAATCTATGCTCACGCAAGATTAAGTAAAAATACCTAAAGGCTATTTACATTTCTATAGTGAACATTTGGAAAAATTTAAAATCCCTAGATTTTAGCGTAACACAATAGCCCTGATTTTTCAGGGGAGTTTTGTGCTAAATCAAAACTTTTCTAAACTATCAGACAAGAGGTTTAAGAAAAATTTCTTTGTCTAATTAAATAATCTTTGTGTAATATTTTAACCGTAAAAAGCAATAAGTATTTTGTGGCTGTTGCCACGTTTACTCAGAAGTTATACCGAAAAAAGATTAATTTTTAATTAAAATCTTGCGTATTTGCTGGATATAGTAGGATTATACGCAATAATAATTGTATTAAATACATCAGCATAATGTTGATTTTGCTGAAAAGATCACAAGTATATTTTATTTTATTGTCCACAAAATAAGGAAGTTTGTAAGGAAAACTTTGCGCTGATTCTGGGTTATCTTAAAATGAGTATAGGATATGTAAACTTTCGTAACCTAAGCCAAAGTCCGCCAATCCATGACCCCAGCTACCTCCCTATTTTCCCCTGTGGAAGCAGACCTGCAAATACTAGCAGATAACCTCAAACAGCTAGTTGGGAATCGTCATCCCATCCTCTGTGCAGCAGCCGAACACTTATTCGGAGCTGGCGGAAAACGCATCAGACCAGCGATTGTTCTACTGGTATCGCGGGCCACAATGCTTGATAGAGACATTACACAACGTCACCGTCGCCTAGCGGAAATCACAGAATTGATTCACACAGCAAGTTTGGTACACGATGATGTGATAGACGAATCGGAAATGCGACGTGGGGTACCCACCGTTCATAGTTTGTTTGGTAACAAAGTTGCCGTATTAGCAGGTGATTTTTTCTTTGCCCAAGCTTCCTGGTATTTAGCTAATCTGGACAATTTGGAGGTCGTAAAACTGCTGTCAGAGGTGATTATGGATTATGCTGTTGGGGAGACACAGCAGGCATTAAACCACTTTGATACAAGTATTTCGATAGAGACTTACCTAAAAAAGAGTTATTACAAAAGTGCTTCAATCATTGCCAACAGTTCCAAAGCCGCAGGAGTAATTAGTGAAGTATCCAAAAAAACTGCTGAATGCTTGTACGACTATGGTCGCAATCTAGGTCTAGCGTTTCAGATTGTCGATGATATTTTAGACTTCACTAGTTCGATAGATACTTTGGGTAAGCCAGCTGGTTCTGATCTTAAAAGCGGTAATTTGACTGCACCAGTGTTATTTGCCTTGGAAGAAAAACCTTACTTAGAAGTACTGATTGAACGAGAATTTGCTCAAGAAGGGGATTTAGAACAAGCATTGACACTAATTCATGATAGCCAAGGTATCCAACGGGCAAGGGATTTAGCCGATCACCATGCTAAGTTGGCGGCGGAACAGATGGGTGTGCTTCTACCCTCAGAATCACGTCAGGCATTGATCAAAATAGCTGATTACGTGTTAAGTCGGCTTTATTAGGGATTGAGGATCGGGGATGGGGGATGGGGAAGTGAGTTGTTAAATTATTCTCCCTTGTCCCCGATCCACTTTTCCTAATCCTCAATCCCCAATCCCTGATCCCTCAAGCAATATCTGGTGGGACTTCGCCCTTGGAACGAGGGCGATTTTTTTCTAGTTGTTGTTGGACTAAATGCTGCAAATCGCTTCGCTTGACTTCAATTCCATTTGTATTGCTCTCAGCCGTGTCAAAAAATACTATACTATCTACGGGTTCTAGCGCCAGTAGCTGAAACAATATATGGGTGACAGGTATGGGGGCAGCTATTACTTGAGGGTCAAGCCCAGCACTATAAGATGTGGGAATATCCTGTAAGGTAGGAAAAGCATAAATTACCTGCTTTTCTTCTTGTGGATTTCCACGGTTGCTTAATGTAGTTAAGACCCATTGCTCATCCAGGTTCTGAAGAATGTGGTATTGGGGATGGTGTAACTTCTGAGCGATCGCACTAAGGGCGGGGGCAATTGCCGCGACCAGTTTGGGTGTAATACCATCTTGGGGTGCATTATCAATCAGCGATTGGATTTGTGCTTTTAAGTCCATAATTACCTGTAAACGGCTTATCGGTATTGGCTATAACTTCAACGGCTGTGCAAACAATCAAACAAAAACTGGGAATCATAAAATTAGCCACATCCTCAAGGCAAGACTGCCTTGCGTTTAGCTTATACGTAAAACCCCTCCCAATACCCGCAGTCATACAGGTTGTCAACAAGTTTGTTAGGGTCAATTTAGACACGAAACTTATGAAATTAGCCGCAACCACAACTATTCAGGGAGAATTTTCTATCGGCGTGGAGGCGATATTTCCATTCCTTTTCCAAGAACTTCAGCAGTCAACTAAAGCTTGCGACCAGAATTGTCATGACGTAGCAATGCGAATTGCTGCCGAGGTCTACCGAATATGCAGCGAAAGTAAACGTATCCAAGCATCCGGTTCCGTAGAAAATTCGGCAATGACCCTAGCCAAGCATCGCCTGCAACAATGCTTAAGATATTACCAATTGGGTTCAAATCGCGGCAGGGTTGAATTACACAGTACCTTGAGTGCGATCATCTACCGTTACATCAATCCGCCACAAAGGCAATTGAGTTATCAAGGGCGACTAACTGTCATCGAAGATTTTCTGCAAAGTTTTTACTTGGAGGCTTTAAACGCTTTCCGACGGGAAAATCAATTAGAGGCTACCTACCGACCACGTACACTGCTGGAATTAGCAGAGTACATGGCATTTACGGAACGCTACGGGAAACGACGGATTCCCTTACCAGGACGTCAGCAACAGTTGATCATTCTACGAGCGCAAACTTTCTCGCAGCAACAACCTCCAGAAACTTGTGTAGATATAGAACAAGCGGCAGAAGGTAGTGGTGAAGCTGATGGTTCTTGGGAAGATCCAGCAGTACAACAACTGCGAAGTGCAATGGCTACACAAACCGAACCGGAACCCCAAGAAGATACTTTGCGATCAGTTGTGGTTACGGAATTAATGAATTATTTAGAAGAACGCCAACAAACTGATTGCGCTGATTACTTTGCTCTGCGTCTGCAAGATTTATCCGCTCAAGAAATTGAGTCAATTTTGGGCTTAACCCCCCGTCAGAGGGATTACTTACAGCAACGTTTCAAGTATCATTTAATTCGGTTCGCTTTGTTGCATCGTTGGGAGCTGGTTCACGAGTGGTTAGAAGCTGATTTGCAAACCAACTTGGGTTTAACTCCTCAACAATGGCAAGCTTATACTGAAAAGCTTGACGAAAAGCAGCGTTCTTTATTAGAACTGAAGCAACAGGGACAAACTGATGAAAAAATAGCTAAAACTTTGGGTTTATCCATGGCACAACTCCAGAAGCGCTGGTTTAAAATTCTTGAACAAGCTTGGGAGATTCGTAACTCCTTAGTGTCCGGATCAAGTGCTTCTACTCATGAATAGTGACTCAGAAACCTTACAAAAACATTTACTCTCTCGGTTATTGACATATCCTGTCGTTTCCAGAGAGTATACGCAAGTTATATGTAGGGACACCAAAGGGGCAGAAAACCCTCTGCAATCAACCACCGAATTTACAAGTGGAGGACAAGAGGGATGGAAGCCCCATATATCTTTATTGGGAGAAATTCCAACTGTGCAAGAACGTTTCCAAGCCGTACTTAAACGTCGGTTAAAAGTTGAAGTTGAAGATCACCCTCCGCTATTTCCTTGGGAAACACAAATACTGGATTATCCAGAGTATATAGACGAACCAGTAATGCAACTGATTCCTTCCTGGGGTTGGGTGGCCCACCAGTCCAAACTGAATTTACCGACGCTTCTGCCGGAGACCATTTTCCGGCAATTGCTTGATAGATGTCAAGCACTCATCACATCCTCTGTACCATTAGGGGCAAAATTAGTCCAAGCAGTGGAGAGCTTTTTCCCTAACGAATCTCAAGTATTGAACGACTTAGCAGGGACAATCCAGCTCAGAGCCAACCTCCGATATGGAGACACCTTAAATCCTATGCCTAATCTGGATAGCGATTATTCAGATTTGCAACCACAGCAACAGATGCTGGTGTCGTTGCTGGCGGCTCAACAAGTGTTAGAAAGTTTGACTTTACCCATTTCAATGACAAACCCAGTCTTGGAAAGGCAATGGCTGACGAGTGTAGGTATTCTTAATTTAAAAGTAGAATATCAATCTCATGGGCCAGTGCCGAAATTACTGATTCGAGGAGATTTACCCTCGAAAGGAGTAGTCAAACTTCAAGGTAATGGTTCCCAAGCAAAAGCGGAGTCTTCAAGTCCTGGATGCTTGAGTGTTGAATTATGCTGTACTCAGCTAAATGAGGCTTATACCTTAATGGTTGAGTTGAAAGAAATAGAGCAGCAGCCTTTGTTGTTTGTGATTATTCCCACAAAATAACTAAATATTTGGCGATCGCTAGCACTGAAACTTGATAAAAGCCTTTGTTATGAAATGAATATCATCCTGGTTTTGAAAACGTTTGCATTTTTGAAAAAGCGGTTATTAGGGCGTCTACAGGCAGCTACAGTGAGGAGACTTAGAATACGAGAGAGGTTATAGTTGACCTCGCTCGTTTTGCGTCAGTAGCGTCTACTATTATCGCTTTATATACCAGTCTGCTGCTTTTTAACTCTCAATGTTTAACTTTTCCAGGATGAATTGGCTTGGCGTCTACCTTTAGGTGATGACTGGTGGCAAAAAATGCTCCAGTCACCTGTAACAGCAGAAGTAGAAAATTCAATTACCTTGCGGGTGCTGGTGCTAGCGTTGATAATTGTGAGTGTCGTGGCGACGGATGTTGCAGCTGAAACTTGGTCTAGTTTTTGGGCTGTACCACTATCGATATTAGGTTCTATTTGGGGTTATTACCGTCGTCGCGATCGCAATATCCCAGTTAAATTTTGTATTGCCATAGAAATGTTAGTAGCACTAGGTGCTTTCTTAGGGCGGTTGATGGGAGAGTTGAATGATACACGACTGGATTTAGCAGAATTCTTAATCCAAGTACAGGTACTGCATTGTTTTGATGTCTCCCATCGGAAAGACTTGGGTGACTCAGTTATAGTTGGATTAATTCTACTGAGTGTAGCAGCAAAACTGAGTCAAGCTCTAGCGTTTGCGTCAGTATTACTTTTGTTTTTAGCGCGCCCTGCCTACTTTAGTAGACTATCGTTCCTAACTTGGCTTAGAGCATTAAATATTCAGGTTAGATAATCTATTTTTGATTTAAAATTTTTAATATTGAATTTTGTGACGATTGTCGGACTGGGACTGATAATTTTTGCGGATGTTTCCGGTGAGTTTGCCAATTGAGACAAAAGGCGAATTTAATGGGCATAATATTATTAACCCTGGCTATGTTCGCCAAGGTAATACTAACAATCAAGATAATATCTTTCTTTGTAGAATAAAGCTAGACAGCACCACTGTTTTTGTGAAACAGGATAGTTACTGTTTTCATAATCAGTTTCAAATCGTATAGCAAACTCCAGTTTTTTTGATATTGCAAATCCAGACGAATTACATCCTCAAATTTACGTACGCTAGATCGTCCATTGACTTGCCATTCTCCAGTCATACCTGGTTTTACATCCAAACGTTGCCATTCTGGTACTTCATAACGTTCTACTTCATCGGGTGTGGGTGGTCTTGTACCGACTAGACTCATTTCTCCTTTGAGAACATTCCAAAACTGTGGTAGTTCGTCTAAACTAGTACGTCGCAAAAAGCGTCCTACTTTAGTAATTCTGGGATCATTGTCAATTTTGAAAAAAGCTCCTTGTACTTGGTTGTGTTTGGCCAATTCAGCCTTTCTGGCTTCAGCATCAACATACATGGAGCGGAATTTCCAAATGCGGAAGCGTTTACCCATCCAACCACAACGAATTTGACTAAATAAAATGGGGCCGGGATCGTTAATTGCGATCGCAATAGCAATAGGAATAAATAAAACTCCTATAATGACTAAACCTACCAATGCTCCAACAATATCGATTACCCGTTTCATCCAAGAACGGACAGAAGGATGTGTCGTCGGTAGCTGTTCTTCGAGTTGATTCTTAGAACGTAGTGAGAGTGAGTTACTAGACTCAATAGGAAAAACCTTTTCCAGTCCTGTCAGGTTGAGTACAGCCATGACTTGCGGGGTGACATTCCGCAGTATAAATTCTATCCCTTGATCTTGAGCAATTTTAAAATTACTTACCAAAGCACCTAAACCACTACTATCCATAAAAGTAGTTTCCTGAAAGTCAATGATGATTTTCTGCGGAATTGGTTGTGTTTTGGTGATATTTTGGCAAGTTTGCTTAAAGGCTACCGCCTCTAGCACGCTTAATCGCTCTGATACTTGCACTATTGCTGTGTCATGTAAGAACATCACTGGAAAATCTACCTCTTGGGGTTGGCTAATCATGAAACCCTGCACCTTCATTGCCATGTTAGTCAATGTAATATGCCAAACATTACTTAGTTTTAGTAAATCACTTAAACTGATATGCGATCAGTTCAAATCATAACTAATCACTAGTAGTCCGCTACCCAGGTTATGAACGGATTGAAATTGAGAAAATATCAAAGGATAGTACCCCTTTACTTTTGCTCCACCCGTGAAAGTGTCTTTTCCGGACAGCTAGATTACTGGAGTTGAAATTGGAGACTGCCAGTAAAGTTCACAATAGAACTAGAAGTTCAGAAATATCCCTGCTTTATGCTGAGAGGGCGCATACGCCTTTTGATCATCAAATGACTACTAAAATTGGTATTACACCCACAGCACGCCTGGTAGAAGTCTTTTCCGCTATTCAAGGGGAAGGTCTGAATGTCGGGACACGTCAGATTTTTATTCGCTTTGCTCTTTGTGATTTGCGCTGTCAATTCTGTGATAGCGCTCATACGTGGAATGCACCCACTAACTGTAGGATAGAGCGATCGCCAGGAAAACGCGATTTTGAAATCTACTCAAATCCTGTCTCTTTACCTATATTACTCGAATGGATCGAGCGGCAAAATATACCTTCTTTACACGATAGCATTAGCTTGACTGGTGGCGAACCTCTGCTTCATGCTGGATTTTTAGTGGAGTTTTTACCACAGATACGTGCAATTACTGCTTTGCCTATATATTTAGAGACTGGAGGGCATCGTCCAGAACAGTTGGCAATGATTTTGCCCTATTTAGACTCTGTAGGTATGGATTTGAAATTACCCAGTACTAGTGGTGAAAATTGTTGGCAAGAACACAGTAAATTTCTCCAACTTTGTTATGAATCACAAGTAGAAATCTTTGTCAAAATAATCATTTCCGACGAAACAAACCCGGCTGAGTTGGAGCGTTCGGCTTTACTTGTAGCACAGGTAAGTCCAGCGATCCCAGTATTTTTACAACCTGTCACTCCTTTGCCTGCTTCTGAACAATTCACCAAAAATCCTGTGCTTGCCCCTTCTCCAGAACAGGTATTGATGTGGCAAGCTTTGATAAAGCGCTTTGTTAAGCAGGTGCGGGTAATACCTCAAACACATAAGATGCTGAATCAGCTTTAGATTTAATAATTAGTGGTTATTAGTTATTTACTACTGACCACTATCTAATAACTAGCAATGTTCTTTTATAAAGATAAATGCAAGAATTAAGTAAAATTTGTGAATTTTTGATATAAAAAAATATAAGTTAGTTTGATGCTAACGTATTTTTTTATACTATAGTCTAATTTGTAAATCAGTAATTTTTGAGTTTAGCGACAAAGGGGACAAGGGGGAAAAACAATTAAAAATTAAAAATTGGGAACAAACTAAAACAAACAAAATAGATGAGAAAAATAACAAATGTGACCGATTATTCCTCCCAGGATACAGAGCAAACAGATTTATCTGTGGGGTCAATTCCATTTTATAAAATCGTTCGACTGAGCGCTCACGATGAAATCCAAAATCCAAAATCGATTGACCAACAACTATCTACTAGAATCAAGATGTTTACGTAACTGGCTACTTAAGAAATCTATGATAGTCACGACTATCAACAACACCAACATCATGGTTGTTGCTTTGTTATATTCAAAACCATCTATATAACTTTTTAACTGAAAGCCAATACCACCTGCTCCAACTACACCCAACACAGAAGCAGCACGGATATTGTACTCAAACATCCACAGTGTATATCCTAAGCCCAAAGGCAAGACTTGAGGTAAGATGCCATATTGCGCTGTCTGTAGTCTTGATGCTCCCGTTACTTGCAAATATTCTATAGAGCGAGAGTCTACTGCTTCGATCGCTTGTTGATACAACTTAGCAAGGTAGCCAATCGTATAGATGCTTAAAGCCAAAGTACCAGCAGGCGCACCCAGTCCGGTTGCTGCGACAAAAATTAAACCCAGAATAATCGAAGGAACCGAACGCACTATATTTTGTAGGAGATTAGCCAACCATTGCAACCAAACAGGAGCAATATTATGGGCGCTAGCAATAGCTATTGGTAGAGAAAGAATTGCTCCTAAAGTAGTTCCCCACAAAGACATTTGTATTGTTTCAACTAATGCTTGAATAGCAATATCTAAAACAGCTGGGTCTGGTGGAAATAATCTAGAAATAAAATCAGTTATGTAGGGCCAACTATTCTTAAGAAGTTCAAAATCTACCTTCAGACCCTGCAAAGCCCAAGCGTAAATTGCTATTATCAAGCAGAAAATCAGTAGGCGACTCAGCCAAGCAAAACGCTTCCAGAAAATTACAAAATACTTCATATTTATACTACTCAGTCACCAACGACTTCTACTCTCTAATCACAGAAAATTGGGCTTGCAAATTTTCACTATGACCATCATAAACAACACGTCCATTATCTAGGACGATCGCTCGTTGGGCATATTCTGCTGCTATACCCAAATCGTGCAGAACAGTGACAATGGTTATGCCTTGCTGAGAATGTAATTGAGATAAAGTATCCATAACCTGTTTACAGGCCATGACATCTAAACCTGTAATCGGTTCATCGGCTAAAAGAATTTGGGGAGATTGAATTAAAGCACGAGCGATCGCTACTCGTTGTTGCTGTCCACCACTCAGTAAACTAGTTTTTTGATCAGCTTGTTCTCTTAAACCCAATTGCTCTAATATCTCCAACGCTTGACGGCGATCGCGTTTGGGAAAACCAAACAGGGTCTGCCAAGTTGTGCGTATACCTAGTTTCCCACACAAAACATTATCAATTGCTGGGAGTTGAGGAATTAATCCCCCACCTTGAAATAACATCCCAATGTCTCGCCTAATTTGCGTTAATGTACGAGGATTAATTGGCACACCATTAATATTGATACTTCCCTGCTCTAAGGGTAGTAGTCCCATAAGCGATCGCAATAGCGTAGATTTACCCGCACCATTGAGTCCTAGCAAAGCCACAAACTCACCATGATGAATTTGGCAACTAATCCCATTCAAGATGGGACGTTGTAAAGATGGTGAGTATGCTGTCTTCAGATTGTGACACTCAATAGCGGGATACATGTTGAAGGAGGTGAGGGAAGTGTGGGAAGTGAGAGGGTGTGGGGAGTGTGGGGAGTAAATAACAATCAACAATCAACTACTACCAATCATTAATTCTTTAAGGCTGAATACCTGCTAGTTGCAGGGCATTACGTAGAGGTGCTAGATGTTGGTTATGGTCAACTTTGACCAATTCTGTAGAGTTATATAAGTTACGCAGCAATTGGTTATTTTGTGGCTGATTCAATAGCAACATCGCGTTGATGATTTTGTCGCGTGTAGCGCTGGGAACGTCATCATCAATAGCAACACCGTGAGCAGGAACGCCAGAAATTTTGTGGAGAACTCGCACTTGATTTTTTTCTGCTTCTGTAATGTACGGGGGGTTAAGTGCATATTCTGACACAGCAGCTACATCCGCTTGACCACGCAACACAGCTTGTATGGCTTTGCTGTAATTACCACCATAAGCAACTTGTCCAAAGAAATTATTTAAGCGATCGCGGTTTTGTACAAGTCCTTGTTTCACAAGTTCACCAGTGGGGAAAATAAATCCAGATCCAGAAGTGGGAGAAGTGAAAGCTATTTTTTTACCGCGTAATTGTGACAAAGTGGCTTTGGCTGTGGACTGGGTTTTCAGGGGACTATTTTTGGAAACAACAAATATTGAGTTATACGTATATTTACCTGAATAAGTGGGGCGGACTTCAGCTAAATACAAACGAGCATTTGCCAATTGTTCAGCTTTCAACGCCGGACGGCTACTCAAGAAAGCGATATCAGCACGGTTGGCTCTTAAAGCTTCCACTGCTGCGGTGTCATCACCAATCTGTGCTTTGACTGGAACTCCTAACTGTTCAGACAAAAATGTAGCGACAGCATTGGCTTTATTTTGCAAATCTGTAGAGTCAGAACGACTAGGAAATATTACTACTAATTCATTTGTCTTCCCTTGGGCCAGTAAGGTTTGCTCTTTTTGATTGGGAATTAGATTCGCGATCGCCGATCTTTCTCCAAAGGTACTAGCAAGTAAACCTATAAGGGCTACAGATACGACTCCTACACCCAGAACACCCTGTTTAGTGACTCTCATGTGCTTTCTCCGTTAGGAATTATTATCAGTATTTATGCGAATTTATTGCAATTGTTTTTCTTAAGACTTTAGAGTTTTGAGGAATCAAAGTCAAGATAAATTGTGTAAATAAAAGGTCGTCCGTTTCGTGGTGTCAGGTATTCCAAAAACTCAATCCCAGACCCAGCAGGCGATCGCAATCCACTAAGGTTGCAATCTGGCTCCTTGGACATTATTGAGATGCTCCTGTTGTGTACCGTAATTCATACTTTCACCTGCCAGTCTCAAGCCAAGTAAATCACGGTAAAATTTCAATCTGGCTTCGGTGTTAGATATAACGATCGGAAAGAGAACATGAGATGATATTTATTTTGCAGTCTGCAAAGTGTATCCGCTTGGCAATCAACCCATGAGTCAAATCATCTGGATAGCAAGACACGCTAACCGCCTTGATTTTGTTAACCCTGATTGGTTTCTTACCGCCGAACGACGTTATGATCCCCCTTTGTCTGAAGATGGTTTTATACAAGCCAAGCAATTAGCTAACCGTCTCCAGAAAGAAAAAATTGCCCATATTTTCGCTTCGCCTTTCTTGCGAACCGTACAAACGGCAAACGCTGTTGCAGAAGTTCTGGATTTACCAATTAAACTAGAAACTGGTTTGAGTGAATGGCTCAATCCTGCTTGGATGACAGAGGAACCAGAAAGGCTTTCTATTCCTGCTCTGGCTGAACTATTCCCTAGAATAGATACTAGCTACACTTCTCGCATTGCTGCTAAATATCCAGAAACTCAACCACAAGTGCGAGCGCGTTCCGGACAAACCGCTAGATGTCTAGCCACAGAATATTCTCCAGACAATATTTTACTGGTAGGACATGGTGCATCTGTACTAGGCGCAGCTATGGGATTTGTCGGTGAAATTGCTGTAACGGAAGTTAAAGCATCTTTATGTAGCTTAGTAAAAGTTGTACGTCAACATCCAGAATGGTTTCTCGAACTCAAGGGAGATACTTCTCACTTAACGCAGGTCGAGGAATTTGTTCGGTTTAATTGATGGATATATAGCTAAACATCTTTCTCGTGATGACTATTAGTAATAGTTGTTATTGGTTAACAGTTAATGGTCAAATATGGAAAAGCACTCAACAGTCTTTAGGTAATTGAAAACCGATCCTAGTTAGTGGTAAAAAATCAACTACTAACTACTGTACGAGCGAACAGCTAGCTGTGCGCCCCTAGCAATCAGCAAGCACCAATCAGCAACCAGCAACTACCATATATATATATTTATGACTTTACTACTAGCAGGAGACATCGGCGGCACAAAAACCATTCTGCGAGTGATGGAGGAAACAGAAGCACCTCTTTTACGCACGGTGTATGAACAGCGTTACCGCAGTGGCGATTTTCCTGATTTAGTGCCAATAGTACAGCAGTTTTTGGCAGCAGCTAACACACCCATACCGGAAAAAGCTTGTTTTGCGATCGCCGGGCCTATAGTTCACAATACCGCCAAGCTGACCAATTTGGCTTGGTTTCTGGACACCGAACGTCTGCGACAACAACTCGGTGTCACTCATGTGTCTTTAATTAATGATTTTACTGCTGTTGCCTATGGCATTTTAGGTCTAGAAGTACAGGACTTTTATACACTTCAACCTGGTAAACCAAACCCAGATGCACCCATCGGGATTATTGGTGCTGGTACTGGTTTAGGACAAGGATTTTTAATCAAACAGGGAAATTTTTATCAAGCTTTTCCTTCTGAGGGTGGACACGCTGATTTTGCCCCTCGCACTGAGTTAGAATTTCAACTGCTGAAATATCTGTTAGATAAACATAGTATCCAGCGTGTTTCTGTGGAACGGGTAGTTTCTGGTTTAGGAATTGTTTCTATTTACCAATTTTTGCGCGATCGCAAAATTAGCAACGAATCACCAGAGATTGCTGAAATAGTCAGAACTTGGGAACAAGAAGCAGGAAAACAAGAAAAAAGTGTTGATCCGGGTGCTGTCATTGGTAATGCTGCTTTACAAGGAAGCGATCGCCTTAGTGAACAAACAATGCAGTTATTTATAGACGCTTACGGCGCGGAAGCTGGTAATCTTGCCCTCAAACTCCTTCCTTATGGTGGTTTATATGTTGCTGGTGGTATAGCCCCAAAAATTCTGTCTTTAATTCAAAAGAGTGAGTTTTTGTTCAACTTTACCCATAAAGGTAGAATGCGCTCCCTGTTAGAAGAAATACCAGTACATGTTGTAATAAATCAACAAGTGGGATTAATCGGTGCTGCTATTTATGCTTCAAGGTTATAGTGTATATACATAGGATAAGAATGCTGTTTTTACACAAATTTACGGGTGCTTCTAAATATTTGGTTAAGTTATAACAAACTTATTCATCTACGTAATATTAGCACGTGTAAAAGCAAAAACTATGGCAAAAAGAGTATTGTTGTTCCTCATTACTACCGCCTTGCTATGTAGCGGATTTACTCGTGTCGAGGCGCGTCCCCCCCAGCGCCCCCTTTCTCCAACCAAACCAGCTCCGAATAAACCAATTAAGTCAGAATGGAAGCTATTTACTGCCCCAGATGGTAGCTTCACTGTCTTAATGCCGGGAATGCCTAAAGTTATTACCCAAACCCAAAAAACCTATATGGGGGAAATAAATTTACAAGTCTTTGTTGGTCAATTAGCTAACCAAGAAGTGGCTTACATCGTCGCATACAATGACTTTCCCCATAGCTATGGTCAAATGACAAATCCCCAATTAATACTTAACAATGCCCAAATTCTGGCTGTAAAAACAACCCAAAGTAATTTAATTGGACAACGTAGAATTAGTAGTTCCAACGGTCATCCTGGCAAAGAAATTGAGTATGTCAACTCTGGTGGAAAAATAACTAAAAACCGCATGTATGTTGCTGATGGACGTTTGTATCAAGTCATGGCGATCGCAACTAAAAAGCAACAGCATACTTTATCTCAAACTATTAATGGATACTTAAATTCTTTCCAGTTAGTTTTGAAAAAATGATAATTAGAATTGACGTAAAGAAGATACAGAAACTTGGCATTTTCAAGCATCAAAACTGTTGATTTGAAATTCACAAGCCATAGAAACCTGTTGTGCTACAAATTGCTCAAAACTAACTAATGGCAAACAAGAAGGATTTTTTATCAATTCTTTTGCTAATAAAAATCCTGCAACTGTCCATGTCTGATATTTTCTTGCTTGTTTGCCCTGAAGTCGCCCTGTTCTACCATCGTAATACTCTGGCCATTCATCATCTTTCAGACGTTTTTGGGCAATTTCAATTGCTCTGTCTGCTAAATATACTCTTTTAGTTTTAATGGCTGCTGCTGCCAATATCCACATTAAAACAGGCCAATTGCCACCGTTGTGATAAGACCAAGGTATATTTTTAGGATCGCAGCCAGTAATAATTCTGTATTCTTCATTTTCTAAAGCTGGAAAACTGATTTTCATCGGCATATCTCCGACTAAATCCTCCCAGCGTTTCTCGATTAAATTCATGATGGCTTGCGATTGTTCTTCGCTAGCAAGATCACAAATAATTGCAACTAAGTTTCCTAATGTAAAAAATCGGGTATCCATAAGTGATGGCCCGACATTTCCTGCTAGATAACCAGCTTGTTTTGGCAACCATCGATCTAATTCAGCATAAGGAAGTGAATCTACATATATATTGAATTTATTAACAGCCTCTTTGCCATACTCTTCACCTTTGTAGTGGTAAATAGTATTGAGACGATTTAAGTCTATCCAGTAATGTTTACGAATATGAGCAGATAAAACAGGTAAACGGTTATCAATAGCTGTAACAATATCTTGATTACCTTGGCAAATTAGCAAGTCTCGCCCAGCACGTAATGCTGAGTAAAACAGAGATTGTATTTCTAAAGGATGTCCGTAGATACCTAGACGACGGTCAATCATACAAGCACCATCGGGAACCAACAGGGTAGGATACATATCAAAACGTGTCCCTAAAGATAGTTCCATAATTAACCTGATTCCCTGTTGAAAATCACTTTGATATGCCAATGAATAATCCTTCGTAGCTACGACATAAGCACGTAGCAGTATCATCCACCAAAAACATGAATCTACTGGTGTGACTCTGGCGATCGCATGTTCTCCAAAATCTGCTTCTAAATGTTCTTCACCACTTTGGGAAACAACTACTTTGAAGCTAGCTGGAATCATACCTCGACCAGGTTTGTAGGCATCCAATTGATTTTCTTTTGGCTGTAACTTTAAAGTTACTTCTAGAAAGTTACGAACAATTTCTGTTTTACCTTGAATAAGAAATAGTAGACCGGAAGAAATAAAATCTCGAATAAAGCATTGATCATAATTGAGCGCATCTAATGTATTATCAATGGCGGCGAGTGTTCCAACTGGACGACCTTGATAGTACAGAATTGATTTTTCTAAAACTTCCCACGCTTCTCTTTCTACATTTTCAATGTTTGCCAAATCATCTAATTGCATAACTCCAATATCTCCATATAAGTTTGTGTTTTTAATTTAACAGACAGATAGTAAATACAACTTATTTTCTCCCTTCCAGTATTTTCACCAGAGCTATTTCATTTTAGATATAAACCAATAGTTTAAGTCCGTTTTAACGGACTTAGTTGAATACCACAAAACAGTCGGCTTGAAGCGACTTTTGCTATTAGTCTCAGAATAAATTCTGAGGCGGACTGGATGAAAATGAAATAGTCCTGGTATTGTCAATCTCAAAAAAAGTTTTTTATCAAAGTTTATTTTCACTGATTAAACAAGCAATTAGTGATTAGAAAATTATCACAGTTGAATTATTTTTTACTCCATAAAATTATATATGAATAGATATTTAAGCTTGTGTGATTTTAAATACTTTTACAGCAATTACAATAAGTACAATTAATTCATTATGGAAGTCTTCTTAGCTATTTACTGACATAATAAAAAATTATAGCTATTTTTCAGAATATGCAATGGTAATTGAAAAAAATGTTTTTTATGATTAAAGACTGGGTATTTAATTTTAGTTTTTAGTTGTCAATTTTTCTTTGGCAACAAAAGAAATTAGACTTAATGCAGTGCATAAAAAAACATACCTGTCAAAAGTCAAAATCAAAAGTCAAAAGAATTGTATTTCGAGCTTTTGCGTTATTTTAATTTGCGTCATTTTAAAGCCTTTGTCTAGAGGAGCATGATAAAGTTGCTCCCATTTCCCCCATCCCCCTTGTCCTCCACGACGCGATCGCGTAAAAATAATAATTAAAACGCTGTAATTTGTCTTAACAATGGCGCAAGCACAGCTTCCACAAACTTTTTTCCCTAACCAGGTAGCTACAAGCAAACGGGAATACGACTATGATTTGGTCATCGTCGGTGGCGGAATAATCGGCCTTACTCTAGCCTCTGCTTTCAAGGACTCAGGATTAAATATCCTGCTAATTGAAGCAAAACCAGAATCCGCAGCAGTAGCTAAAGGACAAGCTTACGCCGTGCATATGCTGTCGGCGCTAATTTATCAAGGTATTGGAGTCTGGGATAAAATCTTACCCCAAATAGAAACTTACCGCCGTGTTCGGCTTTCTGATGCTGATCACCCAGATGTGGTGGAATTCACCACAGCAGACATTAACAAACAAGATTTGGGTTATGTGGCGGAACACCAAGCATTGTTGTATCCTCTGCGCGAGTTTGTCAAAGAATGTCCAAATGTGACTTATTTATGTCCAGCAGAAGTTATAAGTACTCATTATCACCAGGACATAGCCACAATCGATATCAAAGTCGCAGGGGAAATGCGGACAGTCCGTAGCAAATTAGTAGTAGCTGCTGATGGTTCGCGATCGCCTATTCGCCAAGCTGCTGGAATTAAAACTCATGGTTGGAAATATTGGCAGTCTTGTATTGTGGCATTTGTTAAACCAGAAAAACCACATAATCATACTGCCTACGAAAAATTTTGGTCTAGTGGCCCCTTCGCAATTTTACCTTTACCGGGAAATCGTTGTCGCATTGTCTGGACGGCTCCCCATGAAGAAGCAAAAGCTTTGTGTGCTTTGGATGATCAGCAATTTCTCACAGAATTAAGCCGCCGTTTTGGTAATCAATTGGGTAAGCTGGAATTGTTGGGCGATCGCTTTATCTTTCAGGTACAACTCATGCAAAGCAATCAGTACGCCTTACACAGATTAGCTTTGGTGGGTGATGCAGCACACAATTGTCATCCGGTGGGCGGACAAGGCTTAAATTTGGGTATCCGCGATGCAGCAGCTTTAGCCCAAGTGATTAAAAAAGCACATCAAACTGGTGAAGATATTGGTAATCTCAAAATTCTTAAACGCTACGAACATTGGCGCAAAATGGAAAATCTAACTATTCTAGGTTTTACAGATTTATTGGATAGAGTCTTTTCTAATACATTTTTACCCGTAGTATTAGTTCGTCGCCTGGGTTTATGGGTAATGCAGCGAGTACCAATCTTAAAAATATATACTCTCAAATTAATGATTGGTTTGAAGGGACGCACACCCGAATTAGCCCAACGGTAAAACAAATAAAGTTTGTACCAGACGCGAAATTTCGCGTCTGGTACAAAGAATTGTGGGCTTAACACCAAGCGCGTATTGCTTTAACCTACATTGTGAATGTATCAGCTTACATTGGGAATGTATCGACTTACATTGTGAATGTATCGCCTCACATTGTGAATGTATCGCCTCACATTGTGAATGTATCGCCTTACATTGTGAATGTATCGACCTACATTGTGAATGTATCGACCTACATTGTGAATGTATCGACTTACATTAGACCTCTTGCAAAAATATTTTTACCCCACCCTAACCCTCCCCGTTTACGGGGAGGGAACTCAATACTACTCGGTTAAGAAAATCGACCAACCTAAAATCTCTGTAGAGAAGCGAAATTTACGGTCTCTAGATTCCCAAAATCGCAGCGAAAAATCCTTAACCGAGCAGTATTGGGAGGGAACTAAATCTTCCCCCCGTGAACGGGGGGATTGAGGGGGGTTCATTCGACTTTTGCAAGAGGTCTATTGTGAATGCAGCCATCTGCATAATTTATATCAAGGATAGATAAGTGATATTACTTATAAAACAATACGGTTCAGCGATTTCAATCTTCTTCTTGCCAATCTGGGGTGTCATCACTTTTCCATTCAGCAGAATCTTGGTAGCTTTCTTGATTTCGATACTGTTCTGATTTTTTGGTGCGATTGTAATGTCTGAGAGATTCTCTTTCTCTTGATGTCAGCGTTGCTTTTTGATTGACTAACAAGCGATCGCTCGTTCTCTTTCCACCTTTTGAGCGCGTAAAACTTTTCCATGCAGCTTTGAAGCCAACAAATACGCTACGTGTATTAATTTGAATATTTTGAGCCTGCTGTTTGGCACTGTTCAAGCTTTGATCAACTTGTTTAACAACCCCAGAAGCACTTTTCACGCCTTCACTAAGATCATCAGTCAGATCGGTGATTTCCAAGCCTGTCATACGGATCGAATCCAGAGTCGGTGGTAACTCTCGTGAGAGGGTATCAAAAAACTTTTCCGCACTACGAGCAGCACGTGCTAACTCCTGCAATGCTGGTATAGCCACCACCAAAACAGCAGTTAGACTGATAGCCACCAAAAATATAGATAGTCCCAGCCAAAACAGCGGTTCACTCACAATTATGTTGTTAATTTAGTTATCTACATGCTCAGGAAGAGAATCTGAGTCAGCCACTGTCTGAGTAGCTGTTGTTTGCACGTCTGGTGAGTTTTTCCGTTTCATTGCTTGATTTTCCCGTTGACTAGCATCGACACCAGCTGCGATCGCTTCCCGTAGTCGATCTAAAGTCTCATCCCAGTTTCTTAGCGCATTTGCAGACAGGCGATCTGCCTGAATTTGGACACTAGTTGATAAATCTTCTGCTAAGTCTGGAAGTGCATCAGCAGATTTTTTCAATAGTTTACGCGTTTCGCGTCCTGTACGCGGAGCCATAAGCAAACCAGTCAAAGCACCGATAGTTGCTCCTAGCATGACACCACCAATAAATACTCCAGAACGGTTGTTAGACATTGTACTGTTCTCTCCTTAAACACATTTTATGGGGTTTTCATACATTGCAAGCCCTGAATTATTTAACTTTTCTGCTATCAAACCGACGCCAGAATCTTTGTCCAATAAATAATATGCTAAAAATCTGCTGCAATTGTTGAATTTGCATCTCTAGCACTTGGTTTGTTTGCCTTAGATTATGAATATTCTGTCGGCTAATATCAAGAGCCTGGGGTGCTTGAGAAAATAAAGCATGGCTGCAACGTTCAGCGAGAATAAACAAATTAGTGAGCCTAGCTAGTAGCAACCGCAGTCGCCATACTCGCCAAGCAGTATACAGTAATATTAATGAGATGAGTGTGTTTATTACAACAACCACTTGAACCATTGCTTATACAATTTTGGATTTTGGATTTTGGATTTTAAATCTTGGATTGAGAAACTCTTTGCTGCATAGGAGTTCTGTAAGTCTATCTGTCGCATTCTTTTTTCTAATTGGTATTACTTTTCCAGCATCAACTAAGTTCTGATTTCATCATAGCGACAGAGCAGGATTGGGGATTGAACAACTAATCAGTTATCAAATTAAACTGTTAACTGATTCATGCCCAATCCCTTTTCCTCGTTAAGAGTTCGTTAACCCACTTCTCCCTCAGACGCCGAAAATTCACCTATACTGGCACTCTTGAGCGAAGTAGGTAAAGATTGAGAATTACCAGCGTATGGTTGAGCTAGGTTAGAACGCAACTGACGCATCAGGCTACCCATTTCCAGTGCTGACATAGCATAATCCCAGCCATGATTACTTTTTATCCCAGCCCGTTCTAAGGCTTGCTGCATGGTATCAGTTGTCAAAATACCAAAAACCACTGGTACACCAGTTTGGAAGGAAGCAGCAGCAATACCTTTGGCCACCTCAGAGGAAACATAATCAAAATGAGGTGTTTGTCCTCGAATCACAGCACCCATACAAATTATGGCGTCGTAGCGTCCCGAAAGAGCAAGTTGGCGGGCTACTACTGGGACTTCAAAACTCCCTGGAACCCAAACATAATCAACTTGAGAACCATGAGGATCAACATCGACGCCGTGGCGTTTCAAGCAATCTTGACAACCCTCTAATAGTTTGGTGGTAACTAGATCATTGAATCGTCCAATTACCAATGCAAACCGTAAAGGTTCTGTCTGCGTAAAAGTTCCCTCGAAAACTGCCATGACCGCCTCTAAATCAACTATACTCTTGCCACTATATACATTTCTTCCATAAGACAACAGGAGCAACTGAGATCAGGAGTTGGGGAGGTGGGAGGTAGGGGAGAATTTACTCTCACTTTCCTTGTCTCCCTTGTCTCCCGTATTCCCCTTGTCCTTTGTGTTGCCCCTGTTATTTTTATGCTATTTACTTACTGTGTGGGCAGTAGTTACCTAAACTACGAAAAAGCTTAGGAGTGCAACTAAAACAACTAAGCCGATCCAAGCGCCAGAGCCAAGCCACAGCAGTCTTTTGGAATCATTCCAGTTTTGCGGAGTGGCGTAAGCAACAGGAACGCCAATTACCATTGCAAAAGACACAAGTACCAGAGCTAACAAAGCAATTTGGAATATAATACTCATTTTCCCTTCTCCCAAGACAGCGAAGATTCTAGTTAAAGATAGAATATCTACAGGATTAAACCAACATTCTTCCTTATTGTTAAGCTATCAGAAATTGCAACATTTTAGTCATCTGTCCTTTGTCATTTGTCCTATGTCCTTCGTCCAATGACTACTGACTATGGATCTAATTCTTTGTCACACAACAGCTGATTTTGATGCTTTAGGGGCGGCGGTAGGACTAACACGTTTGCTTCCTGGTAGCAAAATTGTGTTAACTGGCGGCGCTCACCCACCAGTGCGAGATTTTTTGGCGCTGCATCGAGATGAGTATCAGTTAATTGAACGGCGTTCTGTGAATCCGAAAAAAATTCGTTCTCTGACTGTAGTAGATACTCAAGATCGCGATCGCCTGGGCAAAGCAGCAGAATGGTTAGATTTACCCCATATTAAAGAAATCATAGTTTATGACCATCACCTCGAACAACATGGTGATATCCCTGCTACAAAATTACACATTGCGCCTGTAGGAGCTACCACAACTTTAATTGTGGAAGAATTGCAAAAACAGCAAATTTCCCTCTCAACAGCAGAAGCAACTGCTATGGCGTTGGGTATCCATGTTGATACAGGTTCGCTTACCTATGACCACACCACACCACAGGATGCTCTCGCCTTGGCTTGGTTGATGCAGCAAGGAGCAAGTTTATCGGTAGTTGCTGAGTATGTAGAACCTGGTTTGTCTCCCCAATTGCAGCAGTTATTATCAGAAGCACTTGAGGATTTGCAATATTTACGCATCCGGGGATATACCGTAGCTTGGGTAACGTTAGTAACCGATAGTTATGTACCAGGTTTATCGAGTCTAGCCTCCCAATTAATGGAGTTGACAGAAATAGATGCTTTATTGTTAGCAAATAAATATGGTATGGGAGAAGGCGATTCACGCTTGACAGTAATCGGGCGATCGCGAATTCCTGAAGTCAACCTCAATCAAATTTTTCAACCATTGGGTGGTGGTGGACATTCCCAAGCAACATCACTGAATTTGCGGGGTGTAAATTGTCGAAAAATACTCAACCAATTATTGGAAGGGTTAAAAGCGCAGATTCCCTATCCACCGACAGCACGAGATTTGATGTCATCGCCAGTTCGTACCATTCGCCCAGATACCACAATTGAGGAAGCACAGCGAATTTTGTTACGCTACGGACACTCTGGTTTATCTGTAGTTGATACCCAAGGTAAGTTATTGGGTATTATCTCCCGTCGAGATATTGATATTGCTTTGCATCATGGCTTTAGTCATGCACCCGTTAAAGGTTACATGACAATTAATCTTAAAACGATAACTCCTCATACCACCCTGCCAGAAATTGAGTCATTAATGGTGACTTATGATATTGGACGGTTGCCTGTGTTAGAAAATGGACAATTGGTAGGTATAGTCACCCGCACTGATGTTTTGCGGGAGTTGCATCAGCAAAATGATAGCGAGAAGGGGAGAGGCAAAGAAAGGGGAAGAGAAGGAGAAGATAATGTTGAGATTCCGACATTGGGAGAATTGTGCGATCGCCTCAATCCCAAACTTTGGGAACTACTCACCAAAGCATCCGCCCAAGCCAAACAACGGGGTTGGCATTTATATTTAGTAGGAGGAGCAGTACGCGACTTGCTACTAGCAAAAGAAGCATCTGGTAGTTTGTTAATCAAAGATATTGACTTAGTAGTCGATGGCTTTGATAAAGCCGCCGATGTCGGCGCAGGTGTAGAATTAGCAAAAGCACTCCAGCAAATTTACCCAGCAGCACGATTAGAAATTCATGGTGCTTTTCAAACTGCGGCCTTACTTTGGCACAAAGATCCACAATTAAATTCTTTGTGGGTAGATATTGCTACTGCTAGAACAGAATTTTATCCTTACCCAGCTGCAAACCCCGAAGTCGAAGCTAGTTCAATTCGCCAAGATTTGTATCGGCGTGATTTTACCATTAATGCTTTAGCACTGCGACTGACTCCTCCCCATGCAGGGAAACTCCTGGATTTTTTTGGTGGTTTGCTAGATTTACAAGCAAAGCAAGTTCGTGTTTTACACGCTAACAGTTTTATTGAAGATCCCACCCGCATTTATCGCGGTGTACGCTTTGCTGTGCGCTTTGGATTTAAAATTGAATCGCAAACAGAAGAATATATCCGTTATGCGATCAACAGTGGTGTTTACGATCGCACCACAAAAGAAAATCATAAAACACCTGCACTGCAAACCCGCCTCAAAACAGAATTAAAGCACATTTTAGAAGCATCCTATTGGCAAGCAGCTTTGCAATTACTTGGAGATTTAGGAGCATTACAGTGTATTCATCCGAGTCTCAAAAACTTAGATGCAGAATTATTGCGCCAATTACGATTACTAGAACGCTGTTTACACAAGTTTGATTTTGAAGAAACTCTGCTGACTCACTGGCAAATGCGCTTAGAAGTGATTATCGCTCACCTTGTCCCACAATATCGAGCGAAAGTGGCTAAAAATCTGCAACTACAAGAAGATAGCATTGAACGCTTGGAGAAATTAGCCCAAGTACAAGCACAGGTGAAAGATGCTTTACCCACTTGTCAGCTTCCTAGTCAGGTAGTAAAATTGCTGCGATCCTATGATTTACCCACGTTGATTTTAGTTGCTTTACACAGTTCACGCCCAATTAGAACACAAATATGGCATTATTTAACAGTTTGGGCAGATATTCAACCAATATTAAATGGAAATGACTTAAAGAAACTTGGTTACAAACCAGGACCACAATATCGACAAATGCTAGATGATTTACTAGCTGCGACATTGGATGGGAAGATTTGCGATCGCACTGACGCAGAAGAATTTTTAAATATAAATTACACCTTATAAATAACTCTTATCAAAATTTGATTCTCATCTCTATTGAGATTTTTGTTTCTTCTGATTAAATAAACCAGACATACTCAAACCTGTAACTACCAACCCAATAATTCCTAAGCCATTCAACATCGGATAGATTGCTTGAAGATGAAATATTTCGCCTGTATGAATGCTTAAAATAAATCCAGATGAAAACCCTGTGTCAATCGGCCACTCTCTGACAACAGTTGCTAACATTCCTGTTAGCGCAGTTAAAATCAATGGCAAAGCAATAATAAGCGCGAGAGTGCGATGGTACTTACGAAATAAACGTTTCATACTAGTTATTGAGAAAAAAGTTAACTAACAAAATTTAATATAATCGCAAAAATAAGCCTTATTAAATATTAACTTAAAATTTGTGTTTAAAAATTGAGATTTGTTCACAAAAACTCAAAATATAGCAATCCGTGTAGGAGTTGTGAATCTTGAGAGGGTCAGATCCCCGACAACTTCTGTAAAGTTCGGGATCTTGTTATTTATGAATGATTTAGGAATGCTAGATAAAAAACTCAATGTCAAGAACTGGGAAAGAAAGTAGAAATCTTAGTAAAAATTTTAGTTCTTTGGCACTTTTTTAGCCTTATAGTCTTAATACTTCAATCAGGTACTGTCTGGTGATGATGCTTTCTAAAGGTGAGGTGATATTTTTACCTATTACCTGATCACTAATACTAAGTACCGAATTACCAATACCTATAACACTTCTGCTAAGGAGTTTTTTATGAACCGTTTTAATCAAGTTTTGCTGATTAGTGCAATTAGTATGTTGACCTTAGTCGGATGCAAGAATGGTGAACAATCCGCCACGCAGACATCACCTTCAGCAACTGCTACACCCGCGAGTGCTACATCTGAGAAAACAGCTACTACTACTGTCAAAGACGATAACTTTAAAGGATTGTTAGCAGTTGTCTCCAATACCCAAACAGCCGTTAAAGCTGGGGATTTTACTAAAGCTAAACAAGAGTTTGGCAAATTTGAGGATTATTGGTCAAAGGTTGAGGATGGAGTGAAAAAGAAATCTTCCAAAACCTACAATACAATTGAAGATGAGGCGGATAAAATTCAAGGAGATTTGAAAACCTCCGCACCAAATAAAGATAAAGTGCTAGCAGCATTACAATCTCTGAATAAAGATATTAATAGTGTTGCTAAACCTTAAAAGTCAACAAGTACTCTGCGTCCCAAGCTATCATTACAAAGAATAGTTTTCTTAGTGTCTTAGAGGTTGTTTTAAAACCTACCTTCTGCACCCTAAATGTCACACTACGAATTTTGGACGTTTGAGGATTTGGGGATGGCGATCGCCATCCCCAGTTTATCGATTTTTGTATAAAACATAGCTTTTATCGTTTGTAAAAAACCGAAAAAACCGATTGTGACGCCACAACCAAAAAACTTAAAAAGCAGGCTTTTAGCCTGCTTTAATTATTTCTAAAACTTGTAACTTAAAACTTGTATCACTCCATTCTCCGGTAAATTACTGGAACTAACAATAATTTTGTCGCTATCGCTACGACGCACAGTCATCCCATTCATCACCGTTAAAAAATTATCTAAAGGAGAAATATCGCAACTAGCTTCATCAGCTGCTTGGGTACGGTAATGGGTAGGAATAATCAACTTAGGATTGATCGTCTGAATTGCTTGCTTTGCTTCTTCGGCATTATAAGCTTTTGCACCGCCGCCTACAGGTACTAGTGCCACATCGGGACGACCAATGAGGATTTTTTGTTCGATGGAAATAGGTGCAGCAGCCCCCCCTAAGTGCAGGATATTAATTCCTGCTTGCTGCCATTGCCAAGCAGCATTTGTACCGAATTGCTTCCCACCTTTGCGATCGTGGGGGATAGCAATTCCTTGAAACTTAATACCTTTGAACTCGTAAGCACCGGGTTCGTAGATTAACTTCGGATTTCCCGGTAGATCTTCAACTGCACCTTCATCCAACAATTGACTGCTTACCAGTACTAAATCTGCTGCCACTTTCGGTGGACGATACTTAGCGGTACAACCAACTGTCCGAAATGGGTTGACAAGAATTTTCGTACCGCCACCTGTAAACAGAAAGCAAGTATGACCCAACCATTGAATTGATAATGAACCGCTAGATTGGGCGTTAGCTTGAAAGTGAGAACCCAAGCTAGTAACCAAAGTTGTTACCAAACCTGCCCCAGCATAGCCCATTAATTGCCGTCGTTTCATTCTCTTGTTTTCATCTGTAATTTACAAAGAAAGTTTCGCAGTAACTGCTTGCCTGAAGATGTCAGAACACTCTCTGGGTGAAATTGGACGCCTTCTATATGAGGATAGTTCCGGTGTCGTACCCCCATAATTGTGCCATCTTCTACCCAAGCGGTGATTTCTAATACATCTGGACAGGTGTCGCGCTCGATTACCAGGCTATGATACCGGGTAGCAACAATTGGGTTTTCTAATCCTTGGAAAACCCCAACTCCTGTATGAGACACTTGGGAGGTTTTGCCGTGCATTAACTCTGGTGCCGAAACAATATTACCACCGAACACTTGACCAATACTTTGATGACCCAAACAAACCCCTAAGATTGGTAAGTCAGTTCCTAGTTTTTGAATTAAATCTAGGGAAATACCCGCATCATCTGGGCGACCAGGGCCGGGAGAAATTACTACTCCATCTGGCTTTAAGGCATTAATCTCATCAAGGGTAATCTTATCGTTACGAAATACTTTGATATCTGCCGCTACAGGAAATTCTGTTGCCAGTTCTCCCAAATATTGCACCAGATTGTAGGTAAAGCTGTCGTAATTGTCAATAACGAGAAGCACTGTGATTCAACTCCAGTTCTCAACCACTGCATACCATTTTGGTTGATTGTTACAGATTTTGTGTCGCTATGATCCAGTTAATTGTTGGTTCTAAAAATCTCAAACAACAAATTAAATTTCTAAACAGCTGACAAAATCAAAGCTAACAAGGGAGGAAATAAAAGTGCGATCGCTACCAAAACTGCCACACAAGCCGAAATCAGCACAGCACCAGCAGCACAATCTTTGGCAATTTTTGCGAGTTCATGGTAGGTCTGCTTGACTGTTAAATCCACTACCGATTCAATTGCTGTATTTAGTAACTCTAACGCTAAAACTAAGCCACTAGTTATACTAATAACTGCGATTTCCACTGCCTTTAATCGTAAAAAAATACTCAATCCCAGCGCTACTACGCAGATAACAACATGAATACGAAAATTGCGTTGAGTTTGAAAAGCATAACTTATCCCACACCAAGCATACTTAAAACTCACAAATAGATTAGCAGCAACTTGCCAAGAGAATTCTCGCTTTTTGGTAACAACTTTTTCTAAGTGGTTTGAAGTTGGTGGTGGTGAGACTGGTTGAGACATAGTTGAAAAAATACAGCAGCAGGGTGGATGAACTGGGAATATGTGCCGATTTTAATAATTCATCGATAATTATGCCAATTTTCTACCGATCATTATATTAATAACAATAAATAAGTTGCATCTTAAATAAACATGCAACTCCTAAAATTCTATGTCAAGAGAAATACCGATGAAATTCAGTAATATTACTTGCTGTTTTAGCATTCTTTCTAAACTTTCTTCATCCGGATGATCCCAGCCCAGCAGATGTAACAACCCGTGGCTTGCTAACCAAGCTAATTCGGTTAACAAAGTATGTCCTTGCTTTTGAGCTTGCTGGTGTGCGGTATCAACAGAAATAACAATATCACCAAGGTATAAAGGCATAGAAGCTAGCATTTCACTTGGGACAGGAGAGTTTACCTCTAATGCGGCAAACGATAAAACATCTGTAGGTTTGTCTTGATGACGATACTGGGCGTTTAATTCCTGAATTTCCGAGTCATTGGTTAAACGCAACCCGATTTCATAATTTGCCGCAGGTGGAATATTTGGTTGTAATTTTTCTAACCAGCAATTAAACCAATTTTCCCATGTTTGAGCAGTGATTGGAGTATAGGTATCCCCAATATTGATACTTTTTGCTTGCGAAGATTCACATAGATAATCCTCTACATATACTTCAACTTGCACCAGCCAAAAAATCTCCTGTAGTGAAATTGATAGTTTATGATCAGCGAGTTAGATAAGCAAGACCAATAAACAAAGCTAATAGCCCGACAGTAGTCAACAGAAAGTGCTTGAGGGAAGTAACTCGCTTTTGCACCATATTTCGCATCGCGAGTTTCACATAGCTAGGTTGACGTTCATCAGAAGGAGAATTGCTCATAATAATTTGATGACAAATCTTCTTTCAATGTAACAGTTTGTCAAAGCGGAGTCCAAAATCAAAGGGAACGGGGATAAGGGAGATAAGGCAGACAAGGAAGACAAGGAAGACAAGGAGAAGACAAAAAAGACAAGGGAGAGAATAAACACCAATAAGTAGGTAGGTGTAATTAAAGATAAAATAAAACCTCACCCTGCCTCCGGCTTCCCTCTCCTTACTAAGGAGAGGGATTGAGGGTGAGGTTTTATATTTAATTTGACCCACTTACTTAATGCCCAATAGCTGTGTTCCCTATTCCCTGTTCCCTTTTTTCCCTTTTAACTAAATAAATTACACTGTCGCTTCTACTAGCTGATTTTCTTGCCGCAGATAAGCTTGGATGAAAGTATCTAGTTCGCCATTCATAATGTCGGCGATCGCAGTCGTTTCGACGTTGGTACGTAAATCTTTTACCATTTGGTAAGGATGAAAAACGTAGTTACGAATCTGGTTTCCCCAAGAAGCTTCGACCATATCACCACGAATTTCGGCAATTTCTTTAGCATGTTGTTCTTGGGCAATGACTAGCAATTTCGCTTTCAAACGAGCGAGGGCTTTTTCTTTGTTTTGCAATTGGCTGCGTTCTTCTGTACAACGCACTGCAATCCCTGTGGGAAGATGAGTAACGCGTACAGCAGTTTCTACCTTGTTGACATTCTGTCCACCTTTTCCACCAGACCGAGATGTAGTAATTTCTAGGTCTTTTTCAGGAATCTCCAATTGCACCGAGTTATCGAGTTGAGGCATTACTTCCACCCCAGCGAAACTGGTTTGGCGCTTACCATTAGCATTAAAAGGTGAAATTCGTACTAAGCGATGAGTGCCTGTTTCAGACCGCAAGTACCCATAGGCATAGCGTCCAGTAATCTCTATGGTGGCTGATTTTATACCTGCTTCGTCACCTTCGGATTCATCTGTTAAATTTACCTTGTAACCCTGAATTTCTGCCCAACGGGTATACATCCGCAGTAGCATTTCTGCCCAGTCTTGAGCATCAGTACCACCAGCACCAGCGTTAATAGTCAGAACCGCCCCTTTGTCATCATAAGGGCCAGAGAGTAACTGCTGTAACTCCCACTGGTCAAGCTCTTTGTTGAGTTTTGTGACAGTAGTTTCTGCTTCTTGTAGAAGTGCTTCATCCGTTTCTAACTCCAAAAGCTCTAATACTGCTTTGGTGTCTTCGATGCTACTTTGCCAATGTTGGTACTGCTGAAGATGTGCTTTTAGATCATTAAGTTCTTGCAGCGTTCCTTGGGCTTGTATTTGATCATCCCAAAATTCTGGCTGGGCTGCAATTTGTTCTAAATCTTGAATTTTAGCTGTGAGTGCAGGAATGTCAAAGATAGTCCTGAGTTTTACCCAGGCGATCGCACAACGTTTCAATTTCGCGTTTTAGTTCTAATGCATCCATAAGTTTTTGCTAATCAGAGCGCGCTTTATATTTTAAGGGTAGATTTACACTCTCGTGTCAATAGACATTGCTATTTATTTTATTGGTATTTCTAATTTTATCTATAAAACAACATTCCTTGATATGTTCGTAATTTAGCGTGTACACAGGCTAAAATCTTTCAAAACTGATAATACCAATCTCAAGATTCTGGCTCCCAACACTGCAACAGGCGCAACTTAATCCCCGATCCCTAAAATTATGATTAATCAACAATACGAATTAACTATTGGTTGGCTGTATCCGACGCTGATGAGTACCTATGGCGATCGCGGTAATGTTATCGTCTTAGAACGCCGTTGTCAGTGGCGGGGATATAATGTCAAGGTTTTGCCCTTAGATCAAAATGCGACAGCAGATGATATCAAATCTGTAGATTTAATCGTGGGTGGTGGCGCCCAAGATCGTCAGCAAGAAATTGTCATGCGTGATTTGCAAGGTGCGAAAGCAGAAGCAATGCGCGAAAAAATTGAAAATGGTATTCCTGGTGTTTTTACCTGTGGTTCGCCTCAACTGTTGGGACACTACTATGAACCAGGATTTGGACAACGTATTCAGGGTTTAGGCATATTGGATATAGTCTCAGTGCATCCCGGCGAAAATGTCCGGCGCTGTATTGGTAACTTAGTTGTAGAAGTCACTGCTACTCGTCTTGCGCGAGATCTCCAAGAAATGACAGGTAGCAAACCATACCTTATTGGATTTGAAAATCATGGCGGACGTACTAAATTAGGCCAAGTCGAAGCCCTCGGACGTGTGGTGCATGGCTTGGGCAACAATGGCGAGGATGGCACAGAAGGTATATTTTATCAGAATGCGATCGCTACCTATTCCCACGGGCCTCTGTTACCAAAAAATCCCTTTGTGGCAGATTGGTTAATTCAAACTGCACTGAGACTGAAATATCAACAGCCTATTACTCTATCACCTATAGATGACACCTTGGCAATCCAAGGACGACAAGCAATGTTTAAGCGATTGCAAGTAGATTTGGCAACACCTACAAAAGTTTAACGGCGTGTTGTTTCATGTTTTTAGCCCGCAAGCCCGTAGTTTACTTGCGGGCTAATAAAGCAAGTCTACTATTAAGTTTTTAATTTACCTTAGTTTTCTCTATCTAAAGCAATAAGGCTAGAGCAAAGCTAGCTTATCCTGAAGGCTACTCACACAGAAAATAATATGGTCACGGATAGCCCGCTCATAGAGTATAGTCTGCTTTGTTCGTATTCCTACAGGCTGATATATCAACTTAATTTCGGGAAAGTCGCACCAATACATCAAAAAAATGTCTTTGGCAGGAGTAGTAATTTCATAATTATTTTCTTGTTTCTTTTTCTTAAGCCTACAATTATTTAGTTGTAACTTTTGTCTAAATAATTTTTCAAATTCTGGAATTAGCTCTGAAGCGGTTATCATACTTTATACACGTTAAAACGTGTTATTTACGCAAAGAATATATGCAGATGCTACTGAGTATAACACTTTCGCTTACCTACCATCATAAGTTATTGTATTAGTTAGTGTTTTTTTGATAACTGAGGTTATTTTCTCTTACCTCAATTGATATTTAGTTATTGATAACAACTATCAAACTGGGAGTTGGCGAGCGATAATTTAACTCATTTCCGTCCCTTCTCTAACCAAGAAAATCAGTACGAGTTGTACCAAAGCTCAACTGATCGCCATAGTCAAAAAGCAGCAACAGAGGGGGTGATATTGTGGGTTAGTGTTAAGATCAATAACATTCGGTTCTAGTGGGGAGCAGTCACTAGAGGTAACGGGGAAAGTTCGGTGTAAATCCGGCGCTGTCCCGCAACTGTGAACTTAACAAAAGTAAGTCAGGATGCCCGCCGAAATTGATTTCACTTGTAAAATATCTGCGAGGTACAGATGACCACAGCTACAAATACTTCTGCAATTTCTACACAGAACAATACTCAGCAACCCTCTCATACTCTATTTGTGTGTAAGACTTGTGCTAGCGTCTGGCAAGATGGTAAACGAGTTGGTGAAAGTGGTGGACAAAAGTTATTAAAGCAACTTCAGGAATTAGCTCAAGATTGGCATCTCAAAGATGATTTTCCGATTCAAGAAGTAGAATGCATGAGTGCTTGTAGTCATTCTTGTGTAGTTGCTTTCGCTGGTTCTGGAAAACTAACTTATATGTTCGGAGATTTACCAGTAGATGATAGTGCGGCTGCTATTCTCGAATGTGCCAGCAAATATTATGATAAACCAGATGGTTTGTTACCTTGGTCAGAACGTCCCGAACCTCTCAAGAAAGGTATTTTAGCAAAGATTCCTTCGTTGTCTTGAAGTAAATCAAGTTTTTGAGTTTTAAATCAAGTTTTTGAGTTTTAAATCAAATTTTTGAGTTTTAAATCAAGTTTTTGAGTTTTAAATCAAGTTTTTGAGTTTTAAATCAAGTTTTTGAGTTTTAAATCAAGTTTTTGAGTTTTAAATCAAGTTTGTGAGTTGTAAATCAAGTTTCACTAGGATGCGTTCCAATACTCCTTCGAGAAGACAAATCTATTGACATTTAAAACCTATAGAGACGTTGCACTGCAACGTCTCTACATGGCAAAATTATGCTGAAAAATCCTTAACTGAACGGTATTTATTGTCCGATCCCCTTTCCCTAATCCCCAATCCCCGATCCCCTATTCCTCCACAATCAATGTTTTAAACCGCTCATCTGTGAGAAATTTTTGAAAGCTGGAGTTAGTTTTTACTGTCTTGCGACATTCAGGATTGAGACTAATGGCTCGTTGTAAGCTTTCAAGAGACAATTCAAGATTTTCTTGCAAAGCATAACAGCAAGCTTTGTTGTAGTGAGCTTCAAAGGAATCAGGAACTAGTGCAATTGCTTTGTTAAGGCTAATTAACGCATCTTGATAAGAACCTAATTTATTGAGCGCATTACCTCGACTATACCAGGTTTGGTAATTGTGAGGTTGGATAGCTAGTGCTTTGTCGTAGCAAACTACTGCTTCTTTGTAGTCTCCCAAATTTAAGAGAACCACACCCCGGTTATACCAGGCTTCGTAATAATCAAGCTTGATAGCTAGTGCTTTCTCGTAGGAAGCTAATGCTTCTTGATATTTGCCTAAAGAGTATAGTCCATTTCCTCGGTTGTACCAGGCTTTGTAATGGTTGGGTGTGATCGCCACTGCTTTGTCAGAGGATGTCACTACTTCCTCATATAAGCCTAGAGAATATAGCGCGACACTGCGGTTGTACCAAGCTTGATCATAGTCTGGCTGAATCAGCAGCACTTTGTCGTAAGCAGCAATTGCGTCTTCGTAGTGTCCCAAAAAATACAATGCATTACCCTTGTTGTACCAAGCTTGGTAATGTTCGGGTTTGATTGCTACTACTTTTTCACAGGATGTGACTACTTCCTCGTATAATCCTAATAGGTATAGGACTACACTTCCGTTGTACCAGGCTTGGTAATAGTCGCTTTTGAGCGCCAGCGCTTGGTCGTAGGAAGCTAATGCCTCATCGTAGTTTTTTAATAAATACAATGCATTGCCCCTGTGATACCAAGCTTGGTAATGATCGCTTTTGAGTGCCAGCACTTTATCGTAGGAAGCAATTGCTTCTTGGTGGCGTCCCAAGTTTTCTAATGCTTGACATCGGCTGTAATCAGCTTGGTAATAATCTGGTTTGATCGCTAGTGCTTTGTCATAGGAGGTTACTGCTTCTTGATCACGTCCCAAAAAATACAGTGCAACGCCTCGGTTATACCAAGCTTGATCAAGATCAGATTTGATGGCAAGTGCTTGATCATAGGAATCGACTGCTTCCTCATAGCATCCCGATAAGTGTAATGCTAGGCTCCGGTTATACCAAGCTTGATAAGAGTCACTTTGTAGAACCAAGGCTTTGTCATAGGATGCAACTGCTTCTTCATAATTTCCCAAGAAGTATAGAGCAATACCTCGATAAAACCAAATCTCAGAGATTTCACACTGATATTTGAGAAGTTGCTCGAAGCAAGTTAAAGCTTCTTGGGGGTGATTTAAGTTTAGTAGTTGGCAGGCAAAATTAAAGAGTTTCCCCAGCATTTGCTGTGGGTATTTATTTGTTAGCCGCAAAACTAACTCAGATAAGGGGCTAACATATTCATCGACTTCTATTTGCCTACCTTTGGCTGCTATTTGGCGATCGCGAGGATTAAGGATAAATTCACTTTCAATCAAATCATTGAGAACTCGGCGAATCAGCCAACGATGCTGTAACTGTTGCTGGGAGTGTTCCCCCATCATTAATAAAACAGTTGGCTCTAGGATAAATCGCTCAACTGACAGATGCAATTGTTGTAGCAAATCTATGGCATCGTAAACATATTTGCTAGCTGGGTGTTTTTTGATTGCATCGGCGTAGCATGTTTCCCAAGTATCTTGACAATCATCAATGTAATTGCCAGAGGTTAAAGATAGATCTTGGTTTCTCAACCGACGGAGATTGGCGATCGCATTGATGAAAGTAGAGTCATTTTTTTGGGCGATCGCTAGATATTCTTCTTCGTTACTTTTAATGTTAATTTGCGGGACAGTATTACTTAGTAACTGAACAATTGCTGCATTTTCAGGTTTTGCTAGTTCATAAACCTGAAAACGTTGCCATTGCTGTTTTTCCCATGCAGTCCCTGAATTTACTAACTCTGTTTCATCGCGAGCAGTAGCAATTACCCGTATTTTATCCTGACCGCAAAACCGTTCATAAACTTCTAGAACTCGCCACAATTGTTGTTGCAACGGTATAGTCAAAGGAGCTAATTCGGATTGTTCTAGTCCGGGGGGTAATTTGGGGAGAGTGTAATGTATTCTCTGATTGAGATCGTCAAGTAAAAACAGCAACTTGCGATTAGCACCGATTTTTTGCAATTGTTCTTGATTTGGCTCATTGATCCATCCGTCAGATTTGAGCCAGAGAACTGTCCAACCTTCTCGGTTATAAAGTTGTGCTAATTCAACAGCTTCTCGTGTTTTCCCGATTCCTGCTTGTCCGACAATCAAAAGCCGACGAAATTCTTCTAATTTATTTTCTAATTCTCGCCGCACATTTCGATCAGATCGCCTGATCTGATAAGGAACGGAGAAATCTGCTAAGGGATCATTGGTATCTGCACCAAAAACCACAGATAATACATTTCCATTGGGTTTGATAACCTCAAAGGGAAAAATAAATGGAGGTATTTGCCTAATCCGCCTCTGTTGCATGTAACACCACACAAGTCTAACAACGGCAGTAATTTAGGGTATGAGCATCGTCGAGAGGAAGAATACTAAATAATTCACCAAAAATTTTGTTGCACTTGGGTAAAAGATAAAGGAGAATTTTGATTTTTTCTCTGTCATCTCACCCTAAATCTCCACTTTTTTGAGGAATGGAGGGTAGATTTCCCCGGTCAATATCTATCAATTTTGGCTTGGTGAAATAATAGTTAATCCTTCATGAAACTTGATAAAATCCTGAGTTGCTCACCCGAACGCTTGAAAATCTCAGCCCAAAAATATTTAATTGGCGTATTTAAATTCTCTGTTTGAAACCTGAACAAAGAGATTATCCCAAATTTGCAACTTGGCAATTTCAGTCGAGTTACACAAATTCAACCCATTGGCACGAGTTTATATAACAATACCAGGTAGAGTCTGCCTGTATAACTGCGATTTACCATCGCCAGGGATTTTTTGCACATATTGAGATGCTTCCTGAGCAAGTTCCTCAAATATTATCCCATAAATAAATAAATAAGAATATTTATAAGTATGTCGGCACAAATAAACTTAACTAGTGCTTCTCCACATTAATCTTGAGGGATTATAGATCCTCGACTTCTTTTGCAAAGTCGGGGATCTATAACTCCTCAGAAGTAATAAGACAGAGTACTAGTTTGGATTTTAAAGTTGTTGGACTCGTTGGCGACTACCAGTAGGAATCGAAGCAATCAAGTTTTGCGTATATTCTTGTTTGGGTTCGCGGTAAATTTTTTCTGCGATACCTTGTTCGACAATTTCACCGCTATTCATGACTAAAATGCGATCGCTCATAAATTTCACCACACTCAAATCGTGGGAAATGAAAATGTAAGTTAACCCAAATTCACTTTGCAATTCTTTGAGCAAATTCAGCACCTGCGCTTGTACTGATACATCCAACGCTGAAACCGATTCATCGCAAATGATAAACTTAGGATTCAAAGCCAAAGAACGAGCAATACAAATCCTTTGGCGTTGACCACCAGAAAATTGATGAGGATAGCGCTTCATTGCATCTGCACTCAAACCGACTCGTTCCAATAAATAAGCAGCGCGTTTTTGTCTTTCTTGCTTTTTATTACCAATCGAGTGAATCTGCAATGGTTCCATGATCGCGTTCCCTACCTTCATCCGAGGATCAAGAGAACTAAACGGGTTTTGAAAAACTATTTGCATTTCCCGTCGTAGTTTTTGCAACACTTCTCCTTTGAGAGTTGTGATATTGCGTCCTTCAAAGAGAATGTGACCACTCATCGGTTCAATTAAGCGTAACAAAGTTCTGCCCAAGGTAGTTTTGCCACAACCAGATTCTCCCACTAATCCCAGAGTTTCGCCTTTTTTGACATCAAAGGAAACTCCATTTACGGCCATGTGGTAACGTTTTGTACCACCAAACATACCTTTGATGGGAAAACCAACTTTGAGATCCTTGACTTGGAGTAGAAGTTGTTCGCTTTCTAAATTTGCTAATCTTTGCGCTATTTCTTCAGGTGTCATGTCTGGTGGTTCGGTGGGTTCTTTCCCCTGAATCACCAATTCTCCCGTCGTTGGTACTTCCTCGACGTTCATGTAGTCGGAAACAGTCAATAATTTGTGGGGACGACGGTTAAGTGTCGGGCGACAAGCCACCAAACCTTTAGTATAGGGATGTTGAGGATTAGCAAAAATTGTGGCCGCGTCGTCGAATTCGACAATTTTACCTCTGTACATCACTGCGACTGTATCAGCAACTTCGGCAATTAACCCTAAATCGTGGCTGATAAAAATTAAAGCCATGTCGCGACTGGCTTGTAATTCTCGCAACAAATCAATAATAGTTGCTTGCACCGTTACATCTAAAGCGGTGGTTGGTTCATCAGCAATTAATAGCAACGGGTTGCAGGAAATAGCCATTGCAATCATTATCCGTTGCAACTGACCCCCTGAAAGTTGATGAGGATAACGTTCGAGGATGGCTTCTTTGTGTTGCTGGACTAACTTGAGTAGTTTTTGTTCGTCTAAGCTGGATGAACCAAAAGATGAATTTTGCCAAGAGTCTATATACTGCTGTCGGATCTTTTCGTCGCTTGGGAGCAATTTTACTTCTTGCAGACCTGCGATCGCTTGTTGTTTTGCTTCTGCTGCGGAAATATTCTGATGTCGTAAAATTGCTTCTATCAGTTGAAACCCGATGTTATACACAGGATTAAGCGAACTCATCGGTTCTTGAAAAATCATGGCGATATCGCCACCCCGATGCAGTTGTATCTCTTTCGGAGATAAATCTATCAAATTAATGGGTTGACTATTTTCATTAGCACGAAACCAAATTTCTCCGCCTGCGATTCTTCCCGGAGACTGCAATAAACCCATCACTGCTAAAGCTGTGACTGATTTACCACTCCCCGACTCTCCTACTATCCCTAGAGTTTCACCTCGATGCAATTGAAAAGAAATTCCATCTACAGCTTTGACGACTTTGCGATCGCCAACAAATTCAACCTGTAAGTTGCGAACATCTAGGACTGTTTCTTTCATAGTGAGTCGGGGTTAAACGGGAATTGAAAATAAACAGGATCTTAACAGTTATCAGTTATCAGTTATCAGTGAGGAAAAAGGTATAAGTCCCAGAGTTGATGTATGGATGTTAACTAGCAATTGATAACTGATAACTGATTTAAAACGGTATATCGTCAACATCTGGTTCTGGATTTGGGACTGTGGGAGGATAGGAAGTACGTTCCGGTTTTGAGGTTTGAGGAACAGGTTGGGAGTAATCATCTTGGGAAGCGACACCAGCATTACTGGTTGCTGGAGTTGCTGTTGGAAGTGGTCGTTCGTAACTAGAAACTGCTTTTTGAGGAGTGGGAACTGGTGCTGAGAGTGGTGCTGCGGTTACAGGAGACTCACCCATGTTTAAATTTGCAACTAAAGGATATATTTTTTGTACTGTTAATTCAGCACGTTTTTCTTTAAAACCTTCTGGACGGTCAATGGTATGCATACCTAAACGTCCTTCTAGAAGGATGCGATCGCCAATGTGGTAATTTTGCTGAATGTCTTTAGCCATATTGCCCCAGCCTACCACTTTTAAATTTGCTGCTGGTTCACCTTCTCGCAACCCAGAAAATTGCACCAGCATTTCTGTTATTTCCAATCCATCTGGTGTAAAACGCAGTTCTGGTTCTTTAACAATTTCTGCCATCAAAATACAGCTGTTCATCAAACTTCTCCTTATAAAATAGATGTTGGGGAATCGGGGAAAGGGGATTGGGGAAAGAATATTAAATTCTGTTTGTGTTTTTTAGCATAGGAATGTCTGAATTAAAAATATTGTTAATCATAATTAATCACTAATAACTAATTACTAATAAATCTAAGTAAGCCGACAGGAATAAAATCCAGGTTGCGTGAATTTATCTGTCGCAATCATTTTTGAAATTGGTATTACCAATAACCAATGACAACCCTGACTTAATCTTGGCTTTTAAACTGTTTTAACATAAAAGCCAAGGAAGCACTGCAAACAGGATTCATGTTTGTAGTAAGCACTTTAGTGCTTGAATATTTTTGAATATTTGAGGACTAAAGTCCTGACTACAAACGAATATACCTGTCTCAATTTATGTAATCATCCACTAGGATGAGTATTTGATTCTACAATATTTTAGTACTAACGTACCACATGCGTCTTTAAGTTTTGACATGAGTAGGGAAAAGACCGTAGGCTACTAACCTCGCTGGTAGCTCTGGTAACATTACACTGATTAAAGCAGAAAGCCCACAAAGGACAGTTGCGTAGCAACGATTCCTGTCCTTTAGGTGTGGGATGCAAAGAGTGCGACCTTTAGGTGCAGTCAAGCTTTTCTAGCGAACGCCAATACCTTGACGCGCTAACAGTAAGGCAAGAACAGCACCTGCTGGGCCGCCGCCAACAATGCAACAATTTGTTGTTTGTACGTCTAAAATGTCATGGGTAGGAGTCGGCGTCTCTTGAGGAGAAGAATTTGAGGTAAGATGAGAAGCCATAACAAAATTCCCCAATGTGCTTTCTTCCAAGGTAGTGTGGCTATGATCGTAAAAGCTATTTTTTTAACTTTTCGTAGCCACAACAAACGTGTATCATGAGCGCTTAAGCCTAAGTGTACTTTGTCATTTGTTGAAAGTTATTAACGAATGACAAATGACCATTGACCATTGACCATTTTTGAAAAACTCGTGACGCAAGTAATTTTAGAAAACGTTTATAAAAGTTTTCCTCCTCGTCGAGGAGAAAATGTTACTTCTCAATCCCAACTGGTACTGAACTCTGGGGAGAAAAAGGAAGCAACTGTCTCCAAAGCTGGAGATAATGTGAATGTTTTGCGACGAATTAACCTCACTGTGGCAGATGGTGAATTTATGGTGCTGGTGGGGCCTTCTGGTTGTGGTAAAAGCACCTTGCTGCGGTTAATTGCTGGTTTGGAAGCAATGACTGGAGGCAATATTTGGGTAGGCGATCGCTTAGTTAACGATCTTCCCCCCAAAGAACGAGATATTGCCATGGTGTTTCAAAATTACGCCCTCTATCCCCATATGTCGGTGTATGACAATATTGCTTTTGGATTAAGACGGCGACAATTGGCGAATGGGGAAAATTCCAAATTTGGTGAAAATCTACTTGTAGGTGTGACAAGAAATTTACCGAAGGGACTACGTTATATTTCTCATAGAGAACGGGCAGTAAATCAACAGGTAAAATACGTTGCCCAGTTATTACAAATTGAAGGACTGTTAAATCGTTTACCCAAACAATTATCTGGGGGACAAAGACAACGGGTAGCGTTAGGAAGGGCGATCGCACGCAATCCACAAGTTTTTCTCATGGATGAACCACTTTCTAACCTAGATGCTAAACTGCGCGCCGAAACCCGCGCCCAAATTGTCAAATTGCAACGCCAGCTAGGGACAACAACAATTTACGTTACCCATGATCAAACAGAAGCGATGACAATGGGCGATCGCATTACAATTCTCAATCAAGGTCAAATTCAACAAGTTGCCCAACCGTTAGAACTGTATAATCGTCCGGCGAATCTATTTGTAGCTGAATTCATTGGTTCACCCCCAATGAATTTTATTCCAGTCCAATTTCATGCGCCTTTACTAATTACTAACGGTGATTTTCGCCTCACCCTATCCGAATTTTGGGGTAATGCTTTAAAAAAATACGACGGACGCACTCTAATTTTAGGTATCCGTCCAGAACATTTTATTTTGAGTGTCCCGGCTACCAAAAATCTACCCGTACAAGTCGAATTAGTAGAAAACCTTGGCAACGATAGTTATTTATCTACAAAACTTATCGGTTCTAGTTTCCAACAACCTGTGACTACCTCTGGCAATTCTTTGCAAGTGCGAGTCCCACCAGAAAGGATAGTACACGTCGGCGAACAACTATGGTTATCCCTAACAGCAGAAAAACTCCACTTTTTTGATCCAGAAACAGAATTGGCAATATTTCCTTGAATCATGAAACATTTTTGATATCGTCACAGGCATAAATCATGCCTAAATTTATCTCATTAATTGGCTATTTCTTGTAAACATCTTTACGATGCCCAATTTTAACAATTTTGACTATTAGTAAATCATCTTTGACCTCGTACAAAATACGATATTTGCCTACACGAACACGGTAAGTATCTTCACTGTCTTCTAACTTTACAACTCCATCAGGACGTGGATTTTCTGCTAACTCTTGAATCTTCTCCTCAATTCGTAGTTTGATATCTTCAGGGATCTTTTTTAATTGTTTAGCTGCCCTACTTGTAATTTCGACTTGATAAATCACGCGGTTTCTCGTTTGTATTGTTCCCAAGAAATAGTAGTATCATTTTTTGCCGCATGAATATCTCGAAGATCCTCTTCATCTTCGCTTTTACGAATTTTTAATAACTCTAAAACATCTTCTAAAGTATCTTCATAAGCCTGTTCCAATTCCTCGTAAATTGCTTTGAGTAGCGCTTGTCTAGTTTTTGTAGTTTCCATTTGTCACCTCATAAATTTTTTTACATTAATTATCCTCTATGCCAGCGCGTACCCTCACGGCTATCGATTAAAGTAATACCTTGGGCTTGTAATTCGTCGCGGATGCGATCGGCTTCGGCAAAATTTTTCGCTTTTCTGGCTTGTTGCCGTTTTTGAATTAACTCCTCGATTTCTGCTTCAGTAATACCTGATCCTTGGGTTGTTTCTTCTGTAACTTTGGCTTCTAAACCTAAAACCCCAGCTAAGGTAACAAGAGTCTGCCATTGTTTCGCTAATTCTTGCGGTGGTGTTTCGGTTTTACCTTCATGCACCAATAGATTTCCTTCCCGCCGTAATTCTTTGGCGAGTTCAAATAGTACTGCTAGGCTTCCAGAGAAATTAAAGTCATCATCTCCTGATTCTTCAAATCGTTTGATGATTTCTTTCTCTAAGTGATTTACGTTATCGTCCAAGCCAATTTTTTGACCGTGTTCGTAGCCAAAGAGTAAACCTTCTTTGAGGGTTTTCCAACTACTTTCAGCAGTGGCGATCGCTTCATCGGTAAAATCTAGTGGTCTGCGATAGTGGGCTTGCAAAACAAAGTAGCGCACCGCCATTGGATCAACTGGACGATCTAATAATTCTCGAATGGTAGTAAAGTTGCCCAGAGACTTGGACATTTTTTTACCATCTACCATTACCATGCCGTTATGCATCCAGTAGTGTGCTAGAGGTTTATTAATAGCGCCTTCTGATTGGGCTATTTCATTTTCATGGTGAGGGAAAATTAAATCACCACCGCCGCCGTGAATATCGATTGTTTCACCCAGTTGCGATCTAATCATCGCTGAACATTCAATGTGCCATCCCGGACGACCTTTACCCCAAGGTGAGTCCCAAGTCGGTTCTCCAGGTCTAGCGGCTTTCCATAAAGCAAAATCAAAGGGGTGTTGTTTTTTACTTTCCTGGTCTTCTGTATCTACTCTGCCACTAGCACCAGCTTGCATCTGTTCTAGTTCTCGGCCTGATAGCTTGCCGTAAGTAGGAAAACGCTCAATTTTGTAGTAAACGTCACCACCAGCCGCATAAGCGTAATCTTTTGCTACTAAAGCTTGAATCATGGTATGGATTTCGGGAATATGTTCCGTTGCACGAGGATATTCATCCGCATCCATGACGTTTAAACGACGGATATCTTCAAAATAAGCATCTATAAAACGATGTGACACCGCTTCCATCGTTGTACCTTGTTCTCTGGCACGGTTGAGAATCTTATCGTCAATATCGGTAAAATTCTGGATGTAACGCACTTGATAACCGCGCCATTGCAGATAACGACGTATAGTATCCCAAACTATGTAGGAACGAGCATGACCCAAATGGCAATAGTCATACACAGTCACGCCACAGCAATACATCTTAACTTTTCCAGGCTCAATTGTTTCCAAAGGTTCTTGGCGACGAGTGAGTGTATTGTAAACAGTTAGGGTCATAACACAGTAATACTTAATTGAGATACGCAATAATAGGTTAAAGCAATTGGGACGTTGATCCAGCATCCCTATGCTAGTGTTTTATGGACTCTCTACGCTACATTCTCTAGTTTGACTCATTTGATGACAGTGTTATGCAAGCAGCTACTTCTGAATCCCATGCAATGGAAGCCTCAAAACAAGGATTACCAGTAACAATTATTACTGGTTTTCTTGGTAGTGGCAAAACAACTTTACTAAATCATATCCTGAGCAATCAGCAGGGTTTAAAAACTGCTGTTTTAGTGAATGAATTCGGCGAAATTGGCATCGACAACGAGTTAATTATCTCTACCGACGATGATAATAATATGGTGGAGTTAAGTAATGGTTGTATATGTTGCACCATTAATAATGATTTGGTTGATGCCGTTTACAAAGTTTTAGAACGTCAAGAAAACATAGATTATCTAGTTGTAGAAACAACTGGACTTGCAGATCCGCTACCAGTTGCTTTAACATTTCTTGGCACAGAATTACGAGATTTAACTCGTCTGGATTCGATTATCACTGTTGTAGATGCGGCAAATTATAGCCTAGATTTATTTAATTCTCAGGCAGCTTATAGTCAAATTGCCTATGGTGATGTGATTCTGTTGAATAAGACAGATTTGGTTTCTCAAACAGAATTAGAAACACTAGAAACTAAAATTCGTGAGGTTAAAGAAGGTGCGAGAATTATTCGTACTAACAAAGCACAAGTACCATTACCTTTAATTCTGAGTGTTGGTCTGTTTGAGACAGACAAGTATTTTGATACCATCGAAGCTCATACTCACGAACATCATGATCATGATCATGATCATTCCGAATGCGGTCATGACCACCACGACCATGATCATGACCATTCAGAATGTGGTCACGACCATCATGACCATGATCATGATCACCATCATCATTCCAATCATTTGGAAAACGATGGCTTCACCTCACTATCTTTTGAGAGTGAAAAACCGTTTGCAATCAGGAAGTTTCAGTATTTCTTAGATAACCAACTTCCTGAGAACATTTTTCGTGCTAAAGGGATTATGTGGTTTGAGGAAAGTCCCAAACGACATATTTTTCATCTTTGTGGTAAACGCTTTACTCTAGATGACGACGAGTGGAAAGGTGAAAAGAAAAATCAGTTGGTACTAATTGGCCAAAATCTAGATCATGAAAAGTTGCGAGAACAATTAGAATACTGTTTATGTATTCCTTCTACAACTCGCGGTAAAGGGTTTGGGAAGTAGTCATTGGTCATTGGCCATTGGTCATTGGTCATTAGTCCAATGACTAATGACCAATGACCAATGGAGTAAGGGAACTTTTAATTAGTTTTTCTTTATTCTTGTGATTCTTCAGACTCTGAAATCTCTAACTGTTGCAACTGTTCTACTGATAAACCTGTCAACTTTGTTACCATATCTGTTGACATCCCCTCTTTGAGGAGGTTGACAGCAACGCGCTGAATTCCTTCTTGAATCCCTTCAGCTCGACCTTCAGCGCGACCTTCGTCAATTAAAGCCTGATAAGTTACTGACTCTTGCATAAGTTCTTTTCGCAGCAACTGTTGAATTGTGTCTTTATTTAATACTAACCCAGCCAGGATGAATGTTGATGCTGCAATATTACTTTGTGTACGTTGATCCTTAATAGTAGAAATTACTTGAGCAACTTGTCTAAGTGTTTCAGTACGGTCATTTGTCTGACTCAAGACTGCAAAAGGTAATAAACCTGTAAATTTCAGGAACACACTGGTTGGTTGTTCCCATAAGCGAATGATATCAAACTCGTGATGAGTTTTTTCTAAGGTAAATGTATTTTGTTGTACTAGGTCAGAAGTAGTTTTTTGAAGATAAATTACGACTTGATTCATGCGTTTCTTGGGAAAACGCCGATACACACGCAGTCGATAATCTGTCATCCGAAAGGGAATTTCGGTTTTGGGTTGAGTTTGAAATTCCAAATGAAGTACAACTTGATCAGATTGGAGTAATATTAGTGCGTCGGCACGAATCGGTTCAAGAGACAGTTCTGAGGGACTTAACTCGGTGAGGGTTACTCGTTCTCCTAGTAGCCAACTGGCAAAATCACTTGAGAAAGTTTCAGCAAGGAATTTACACAGGTTATCGAACATGAATAAATCTAAAGTGAAAGTAAAAAATAAAGAATACAGTACTAAGAACATTTAAGACTTCAGTTTTAGAAATAAATGCGCGTTGTCATCCAACGAGTTAAATCATCTCAAGTCACAGTTAATGGTGAAATTGTCGGCAAAATTGGACAAGGACTAAATTTGCTTGTCGGTATTGCTGAGACTGATACTGATGCCGAAGTTGACTGGATGGTACGTAAATGTTTGGAATTACGACTGTTTCCTGGCCAAGAAGGCGGCGACAGATGGCAAAAATCTGTACAAGAGATTGGTGGTGAGTTACTGGTAGTCAGTCAGTTTACACTTTATGGGGATTGTCGCAAAGGGCGACGACCTTCTTTTGACCGTTCCGCGACTCCTAAAACTGCTGAACATTTATATAACTGTTTTGTTGGTAAGTTACGCGAGAGTGGTTTAAGGGTCGAAACTGGCAAATTTGGGGCAATGATGCGAGTTGCTATTGAAAATGATGGCCCTGTAACCTTAATACTAGAGAAATAAAATACATAAGTATTTACACATAGACAATCAATCTCATTATTCTCTAGACTGATTGGTACTAAAAGATGAGAAAATATTAATTTAAACATCACAAAAGTTTAAATTCACTCATCATGGCAAAAATTCAATTTTCTAAAGGTATTGACGAAGACGTGATTCCAGAAGTTCGTTTGACGCGATCGCGGACTGGTGATAGTGGTACTGCAACGTTTATTTTTCAAAATCCAAAAGCATTAGATAGTAATAACACCGAAGAAATCACTGGCATGTATATGATTGACGAAGAAGGGGAAATTGTCACCCGTGAAGTCAAAGGTAAATTTATCAACGGTAAACCAGAAGCTTTGGAAGCTCTTTACCTGATGAAATCTAAAGAAGAATGGGAGCGCTTTATGCGGTTTATGCAAAGATATGCAGAAGAAAATGACTTGGGATTTAATCAATCTTAAGCAATCATTGGTCATTAGTCATTAGTTATAGATCAAAGGACAAATGACAAATGACCAATGACAAAGGACAAATGACCAATGACTAATATCCCTCATTCAGATTCTCAAGTGTTGACGGTAACTTGCGCTGTAGTTACCGTTAGCGATACGCGTTCCGAATCAACCGATAAAAGTGGTCAGCTAATTCAACAATTACTTCGCGATGCTCATCATACAGTCGGAGCTTATACGATTATTAAAGATGAACCAGCCCAAATTCAAACAGAGTTAGAACGGCTGGGGAAGAATTCTGATTTAGATGCTGTAATTTTTAATGGTGGCACAGGTATTGCACCAAGAGACACTACCTATGATGCCATAGAAAAGCTATTAGAAAAAACTTTGCCTGGATTTGGCGAGTTGTTCCGCTTTTTAAGTTATCAAGAAATTGGTTCGCGAGCGATCGCATCTCGTGCTGTTGCTGGTGTTTATCAAAGTAAGTTAATCTTTTCTGTTCCTGGTTCTAGCAATGCAGTACGATTAGCGATGGAAAAATTGATTTTACCAGAACTTAGCCATTTGGTGAGTTTGTTACGGTGACTAGGGATTAGGGATTGGGGATTGGAATTTTATGTCCTGATTGTAGGTTTTTCCCGTGAGTTTGCTGGAACAAAAACTTATGATGTTTGGCGATTGTGAGTTTCATCACGCACGTTTTTAGTTATTTTTGTTAAGGGAGTAAGTGAATAAATTTTGTTAGTAGAACGAATAATTAAATGGCTCGTACCCCAAAATTAACTTTTGATCGTGGCACACTAATTTTACATCCACCACCGCGTGGCAAAGCTTGGACTGATTACGCTGTATGGGATGATAGAGTTGAAAAGTTCCGCATTCCGGCGATGAGATATCGTTCTTTAGTGGAAGCATTACAAGCTGAAGATACCTATTTTGTTGATGAGGCGAAGAGTTTTAATTCTCTTGAATTACTTTCGAGTTTAGAAATGGAACCCTATCCCCATCAAAGCGAGGCGTTAACAGCTTGGAAGTTGGCGGGAAGACAAGGGGTAGTAGTATTACCTACCGCAGCCGGAAAAACTTATTTGGCACAAATGGCGATGGAAGCGACGCCACGCAGTACGCTGATTGTAGTGCCGACGTTGGATTTAATGCATCAATGGTATGCACACTTGATGTCAGCGTTTCCGGATGCGGAAGTGGGGTTATTGGGGGGTGGTTCGCGGGATAAAACAGCAATACTAGTTGCAACTTACGATAGCGCCGCCATTCATGCTGAAAGCTTGGGAAATCAGTATGGGTTGTTGATTTTTGATGAGTGTCATCATTTACCAACTGATTTTAATCGGGTAATTGCAGAATATGCGATCGCACCTTATCGTTTAGGACTATCGGCGACACCAGAACGTAGCGATGGTAAACATAGCGATTTAAATATCCTAATTGGCCCAGAAGTATATCGCAAAAGGGCTGAGGATTTGGCAGGAAAGGCCTTAGCAGAACACGAAATTGTCCAAATTAAAGTCAAGCTATCGCAGCACGAACGCCACAAATACAACGAGTTGATTCAAACCCGAAATGAGTTTTTGCAGCAAGCAAAAATTTCTTTGGGGAGTATTCAGGGTTGGCAAAAGTTTGTCCAAATGAGTGCGCGATCGCAAGCAGGGCGTAGAGCGATGTTAGCACATAGGCAAGCCAAAGAGATTGCTGTCGGTACAGATGGGAAGTTAAGAATTTTAGCGAATTTACTAGTCAAGCATTATCCAGAAAGAACTTTAATTTTTACTGCTGATAATGCTACCGTTTACCGAATTTCTCAAGAGTTTTTAATTCCAGCAATTACTCATCAAACGCCTGTAAAAGAACGTCACGAGGTTTTAACAAAGTTCCGCGAAGGGGAGTATAAAACTTTGGTGGCTTCCCATGTATTGAATGAGGGTGTAGATGTACCCGCAGCGAGAATAGCGATTATTTTATCTGGTACTGGTTCTGCTAGGGAATATACTCAGAGGTTGGGAAGAGTATTAAGGAAGGGAAAGGATAATAATAAGCAGGCAATTTTGTATGAGGTGGTGGCAGAAGATACATCTGAGGAAGGGACTTCGGCGAGGAGAAGAGGCGTGAGAAATGAATCACAAAGGACACAAAGAAAGGAAAAAGGAAATTTACAAGTTGTTTATGGTACTGGCGAGGAAAAAAGTTATCGTGCTGCTGAACAGTTAGAGATTAATTATTCAGTTGATAATAATAAGTCTAAAAAAGAAGATTAGTCTGATGTCAATTCCCTGCAAAATTGCACTGTCATTTAACTTGATATAGGACTCCTATTTTATTGTTGTTAGCGTAGTCTGCGCTCTTGGTTTAAAAAACTCAGTACAACCTTATTTCTTAAGCTGTTCAGCATTTAAATTGGGTATAATAAAAAGCCGAATTCAGTAAAAAAATGGAATAATGCCAGCAAAAAATCATTTAACTTCCCAGCAAATAGAGAAACTACAAAAGGCTTTAAAACAG
>JAHHHW010000076.1 GCA_019359115.1 Pelatocladus maniniholoensis HA4357-MV3 | reverse complement strand
CCCTTGATAAATTCTTGGATGATTTCTGGGATTATTACCGAGAATTACTCACTTACAGAGATTCTCCCAGTGCAGGAGTTGCACAAGAACTAAAGTCTAAGTTCTGGAAACTTTTTGATACAAAAAGCCGAATAATTATATATATTATTTAAAAAGATGTTTAGTTAATCTGAAGATATTTTCCTAAGAATGTTATTAAAATGAAAAGAAAATAGTCTGAAAATATAGTAGAAAAAAACTAAATAAATATCAAACAACTGTCTTAGCTTGATATTAGAAAAAAGCTAAATATACTTCCCAATAATTTTTAACAGATATGTTAAATGTATACCATATGTGGTACATATGACAGTCGCATTTGACATCAAAAAAGTGGGATCAAACGAAATTGATCAAGTTATTACACATTTGCATCCGAAAAAATAATCCAAGAACCTCATTTGTTTATTGATGAACAACAATAAAGAGCAATTCCTGAAAGCAATCTCTGGCAAGGTTTTCAGCTTTATTAAGTTCTCAAACATTAGGGGTAAGCTGCTAGAGATTTGCAACCCAATTAATAGTTTGATTGATTTTTCCAAATTTTTAATGGTATACATATGGCATACATATGACATACTAATGGTGTACACTGATTTGAGGCAGGGGGAGAAGAAGCAAGGGGGAGAAGAAGCAGGGAGCAGGGGGCAAGGGGATAGTGCAAGGGGATTCGACCCACTCTACCGTGACATCACGCTTGTGAAGTGGGAGACTCAGACCCGTGTTCCCCTCTGATCCACAACACCTTCTAGGGGTCATTTCCCCCCGCTCCCTGCACCCCGCCCCCTGCTTCTTCTCCCCCTGCTAAGAGCCTCTTATTCAACTCCCACCATTCAGGATATGGAAGATAGGCTAGAATCGCTCTTAGCTCAAATTGAGGAGCTTCTTGCTCAGGAGTAAAATTTTATCAGGTAGAACAAACAGTTTTAGTCAACGAAAATATTTTTTAAAACGTTGAAGGCAACAACAATATCAATATTAGGTCGGGTAGAAGGCAGCCTCACTATCGATATCACTTTGGATTTTTATCAACAACCACAGGTGGGATCTGGGCGAAAATAGCAGACTGTAACAGTCCAGGAAACTGTTTCCAAGCTACAGTGCCTTTACGGCTCTTGATATAGAGTTGCATAAATTCTAGTAATGCTGTTGGGCTTTTTTCTAGGGGGAGATTGACGAACAGATAGGTGGGTTTGTCATGGCTTGATACAGATACAACACAACCTTGACTGCAAGCCCATAAGCATTCAATTGGTTTAATTTCAAGTTCGTCAAATTGGAATTTTTCGCTGCATAAAGTGTTTAGTTGCTTAAGTAAAATAGTACCATCGCAGGGTAGGTTTTTTTGTCGTTCTTCGGAGGAACGGTGACAAGATTTGCAAACGAAAAGGGTATGTTTAGGGTTACAGCCAAGGTGTGTGGATGAGGTATTTGTAGAAGTTATCCATGACTTGATAAACACCAATAAGTACTTGAGCATTTTAATTTATTTTGTATACTTAGTTATTCTATTATGTGAGTGCGATCGCTCTTAATGAAGCAGAATGTGATTAAAGATGAGAAAGTTTCGGTTAACTGTTATGGTCTTCAATATTTATGTGTTGTCTCTTAGTTATAATTCGCTCAATAATTTCTGACGGTAGTTTATAAAAATTGGCAATTTCATTCATATTAGCAACTCCTAACCCAAACATATTCCTAATCTCCATAATTTGCTTATTGTTAAGGATTATTTTATCGCAACGATCTACATTTGTTCTAGATGTTGCTGGTTGACTAAACTCATGAATTCGCAATCCCTCTTTGAGAGGAAGTGTACCTTGCACATAAGCATACTCAACCCAAATCAATGCTTCTTCACTACGACCTTTACCTACATAACAAAGACGATAATGCCTTTTTCTGTGGTAACTACTAAACAGCCTTTTGGAATCAGTATAGCTTTCCACTTGTTGTTGTTCTTGTTGAAAATTATCAACTTTACCTATCTCATCACTAGAAAAAATACCTACTCGACAACTACGCTTACCACACATTTTAACTAGCGAATAGCCTTGTCTTTCACATTTGGAAAATGCTTTCCTCCTTATATCTATATCACCTGATTCCAATTCTTTACGTAAACTATTCGGAACAGACCCAGGAATTGTCTCTACAATTTCTTCTTTTAAACGGTAATCGATTATGTAAAATATAGCATTAATTACTAATTTTAAAATTTCTAACACAAGCTCACGATACTTATCATCACGAATTTCTTCAAATTCGTAAAATAAAAAATCGTTCAATAATTGCATATTATAATCAACATCAATTCTATCGAGTAAAGCATTGTCTTCTAAATAATTAAATGTGGCTTTCTTTTGAAATGCAGAAGTATCTATTATCTCCCAATCTAAAGCTTCTCCAATGGTTGTATTTAAATGAATTAAAGGAAATTTGACAAAAACTGCTTCAGTTGGATATTCTATCCAATTATCAGTCAAAACTAAAGATTCTGGAGAAGCAACTAATGCCAACTCAAAACCACCATTAGCTATTTCCTTGACATATACTCCCTCCAAGTAATATTTATGAATTGGCTTAGATTTTGTTGACAACGAATACAAAAATTCGCTGTTGACTACATGACCAAGTTTTAAATCAAAATCCTTTTGTAAACCAAAATGTAAATAAAAACTAGGATATGGCAGTTTCACATCACGCAAAGGAATATTTTCTATATTTGTGTTTTTAAAAGAATTTAATAAACATTCAGGAAAATCAAAAATATTTTTGCCTGAGTTATAAAAATTTACAAAAGCTAGTGTCAACTTCAACTCATGAAGAATATTGGCTTTCCAAGCATTGACAACAGGTAAATATGTATCATCAATATCTTTACTTAAATAATCTAAATTTTTAACTTCATTTGTAGCAGAGTTAAAAGACTGTTTTAAGTAATTTGCATAACTAGTATTACCGGGAGTTTTGCATACCAACTCAGTAAAATGTTTGAAAAAATCTATTTGCAAGGTGCCAAGGCTTAATCTTTCATCTGTAGAGAGAATAGCAAAATCTATCGGTTTAATACCAAATTGTTTTTGATAATCATTGACAAATTTAGGTAAATATTTGCGAGCTAGAGCATATCGATAAGGAAAGTATCTTTGTTGTCTTTTAAAAGCTTTGAGAGTCTGAGAATTTATTCCGAACAAAGAAAAATTTTTCATATGCAACCTAAGTTCCAGTAATGAGAACCAGTAATGAAATAGTTAGTGAACAGCGGCTTCACGTACAGATCCCCTTTCATTGCTTTGTGCCTCCTCTGCTTTTCTTCAAATCACTAGTAATCCGATGTAGTTTTTGAGAAAGAGACTGTAATAGGAGTGATTGGGCTGAGTGCACGAAGAAATGATCGCCCCAAACATCTGTAGTGAGAATGCAGCATTTGTCTGATCTCGCCAAGCTTGGAGTTGCTCTCTCCTCTTAAAAATGGGGCAGGCTTGGACGGTGCGTCAGCCGCTTCGCGTCTACGTTGTATAGTCGATACGCTAATAGTGCTATTCGTCAGGTTTATTAAGCCTGCCCTATTTCTAGGTTTCGCCTCGTAAGTCGAATATATTTAAAGCCTGCCCCATTTTTAAGTTCATTGAATCGAAGGTCATATTAGAACGTTTAAACTTTTTTCGTGAAGACGGTCACAAGTCATTTGTCCAAACTCGTACAGTACATACAAATGACTTGTGACTAATCACAAAAGACAACGATGCGTTATAAGTTACTGTGAGCGGCTTGTTCCATTTTCTTGCGGAGACTGAGCGGTCTCATATCAGTCCACACTTCCTTAATATATTCCAGACATTCTGGTTTCAAACCACTTTTGCCAGCATCTTCCCAGCCGAGAGGGTTTTCTCGGTCGGCTGGCCAAATGGAATACTGTTCTTCATGATTGACTACAACTTTGTAAATTGTAGTATCTTCTTTGTCGTCTTGGTACATAATTTGTCTCCTATTATTTAATTGGCTATGTTTTATAAGATGTAATAAAGAAATCTCACTGTTCTACAGGTTCAAGGTGTCCCTTACCTTCTAGTGTCTCTAAATCAATATCTGCAATGCATCTAACTTTTACATAATTCAATGTCAGGTTGCCAACCAAATGAACTTTCCCTGTTTGACGCTCAAAGTCAGCTTCATTAAAATTAGATGCTTCTGAGTCGAGTCTGACACCTAAATCAGTACCTCCCTTAGTATTTGTGAATTTAATATGTACGTAGCCTCGGTCGATACTTTCTTTGAGTGCTGTAGCTGTTTTGTCTGGTCGTAAGCTTGCTTCAACAGGATGTTCCCCTTCTGACAATCGTTGCACTAACTCATTCATACAAGTGTCTTCTCCTTATGAATCACTTTTATTTTGATTTGCAGATGTTTGTAAGTAGATCCACCTGAAAAAAACAGCCAAGTTTGGCTGTTTTTTAATGTTCATGTACTTACTTGTACAGGCTTGTAAACTGGGAGCTCAAATGCAAGGATCTTGTGGCAAAAATCTTTCCATTCGGGAGTTATATTGTCAAAAACGATATTCTCATCCTTGAAAACCCCATCTGTGACTACGTAGTTTTCTTGTACATAAAGAAAGTCATCATCAGTTAACTCTCTATTAATTTCAACTTCGTTGCCCGAAACTTCCTTTTTTTCTTTCCTTGTATTTTCAGTACACTCCGTCCATTGACTGAACTCACGTAATTTTTTCAGAGAGTAAGCTTTGCAATATCTTCCCATTGTTGCCATAGTGATACCTCTGTTTCAGATTCTTTTGTATAAGTCGGTCCACTTAGGAATGCCCTAGCTTGTTGCTTTGATTGTAGCTGTGATCTGCAACACATACTGCGAGTAGGTTGCATTAATTGATTAGTAGAAGCAAACAAAACAACTATCTTTTATGTAAATTCTTGATGTTGGCATGTTTTAAGCACTATTAACAAAGAGCAGATTGAAATTGGCTTAGATTAGATTATCCTCAATTAGACTAATGCAAATTTATAGCGATTATCAATCCCTTGTTTACAAATATTTGTTAATTTTCTCAGATGATTGACTTTTTGCATATGGTTGTGTTTAGTGAGTTACCGTAAATACTTATTGTTGAAATAAAGTGCACAATTGTAGACGCGGAACAAAACTTCAATACCTAAACAGAATCGGTAGTATGGGTCGTGCATCAAGAATTTTTCCTCTCATTTGAGTATCAAACGTTAGCTCCAGCAGCGGAGATGTTCCTCTTTCAATAGTGATGATTTCGTGCAAACACAGGAGGGAAATAGCATGACTTAGAGATCTGTCGCTATTAACTGTGACTTTAACTCCTGTTAGCTTATTTACATTCAAAGGGTGAGAGATTAACTGCTGATGTGCTGATAATGAACAATCAAGCCAAGCTGTGAGAGCAATGGAGTTAGGAAGAACAAAACAAATAGGCTCTGACAAACTTGCAAGATTGTTATTTGCAAAGCGAACAGATAGATCTGGTCTCATACTTTTAATGCTTCGTTGTGTAAAAGGTAGAGGTGATTTTGCTGTTTGAGACTTATAACGTAGACCAATTCCGAAGGGTGATGCTCCCGTGTGTTGCCACTCAAAACGTGCTGGGGTATGGATGCCAGTATAGTCATACTGTCTTTTAAAAGCATGTTCGTTTTCTATCCAAATCAGTTCAAGATAAGTGTTCTCAAAAAAAATTGCCCTTGAGGCTGTTCCTTGTTCCACACGCTGTATTCTCTGCTCAGAGCAATGAAAACCAAGTTCTTGAAGAACTGAATTATTTGCAGCATCTTTTGTTGTGCAAACAAAAATATGATCAACTTCTAATAGGAAATTATCCACATTTAGAGATCTCCAACAAAGTAGAATGCCCAGCCAATATGAGATTTTGAGAAAACTTTTTGCCTTTCCTTCAACCGGGTTCAAGACCCCTTTCAAATATCGGCGTTAGATATTCGCTCGATGATTTAATTTTTCTGCTAAAGCACTTATTCGTAATAAAATGTCTGACCTTGCACAGCACCTTTATGGGGCTGCACGAACTTCAAGAGCAATCTTGGTTGGCCTAAATAAATATAAGCCTGGGGATTTATTTTTTTGGATTACTCTTATGAGTGTTCTGTGGCTTCCGTAGGTAGCCAATTTCGTGTTTATGGCGATTTATTCTTTATATCCATTTTTCATAATGTTATTTAATACAGGTCTTAATTAAAATAATTCTCACTAAGCATAACATAAAATGAAACTATATACCATGTTGCTACCATCATACTTGAAATATATGTTTTGATACAAAAATGTAGTAAATGTAGTATTTAAAATGAGGATTTCATTAAAATTACTCAAATCTACCCACAAGATTGCAGTTGTGCGGGTTTAATTTGTTTAGGATGAAATATTTTATAATAATAGAATAGTTTTGTAAAAGATAGTCTAAGCTAATTGTGAGCAAGTTGAAAAAACAGAACCAAACATTCACTGGTTTTGACTACAGCGTTTTGGATGACAAACAGCGTGGTGTTATTCAGCAGCGAACCGGAGAAATTAAAGAGCGTTTGCGGCGCTCGGCACAGGATATATGGGAAATAGGTCAAAAGCTAGCTGATGTGCGATCACAGCTAAAGCATGGTCAGTTTGATACATGGCTAAAAGCTGAGTTTGGTTGGAGTCGGCGTACAGCTTATAACTTTATTAATGTTTATGAAGCATTTGATGAATGTGCAAATCTTGCACAAATTGATATTGCGACTACCGCTCTCTATCTTTTAGCAGCACCATCAACTCCAGAAAACGTCCGTGAAGAAATTCTTCAACGTGCTAAGGGAGGCGAAACCTTGACTCATAAGGATATCCGTCAGGTAATTAAGGAAGAGAGTTCGCAGTCTACCTCTGCTTCTACTTCCCTTGAGCCACGACACTCACTTACTTCTAAGTCAGAGATTGTGGCTATAATTCCGCAGGAGGCGGTTGAAGTTGAAACACCACTTTTAGAAGTTAGTGTAGTAAAGTCATCTTTAGTTTCACCTGTGATTGAGACAAGGGATGAAATTCAGCCAAGTTGGTTTTTACTAGAAAAGCAACATTTTGTGTTTTATGGTGATACTGCTTCACCACAATTCGTCGAACGCATACCCTTTGCTGCCCTTGCCATTGCGATTACCTCTGATGACTGGGATCATGATTGGTTAATTGAGCGGGCAAAGACTGTAATTATCTTTCCCGAATCAGATTTCAAGGAGGATATGATTGAACAGTTAATCAAGATGTTTTCGGCATCTGGGGACATAGTAATTTTTCCGTGGCTACCAAGTAGGAATATGGTAGAAATCGCTCATCAGTTAAATAGACGAGTATTCGCAGGAGATCCTAGTCTTGAGCGTTGTAGTCAGGCGATCGCACAGTCACAATTAAGAATTGAGTCATCCGATTTTAGATTTTAGATTTTGGATTTTGGATTAGTTCTACTCCCAATTCCCGACTCCAAAACATTCAACAGTTTTTCTTCCAAAGTAGTTAAATAAGGTCGGTTTAATTTTCCTAAAGACTCCAAAAACCTTTGAACCGATTCTTCCAAAGCACGGTCGTATATTTTGCTGATGCGAGCGCTGATTTGTTGTATTTGCTGACATTCCAAAGGTGAGTAATTGCAAGACTTAAGATGCTTTAACCCAATGGTGTACCCTCCATCCCAAAGCTTGACAAACCAAATCTATCGCGGCAATAATCCTCAAATGTTTTGTGTGTGGAACGGTATAGCCTACGATCGCGTAACTGCATTAACGCCTTCCCAGCTTCATAAAAAGCGCGTTCAACTTTTTGCTCTAAGTGCAGCCGTAAGCTTTGTTCCTCTTCACTTAACTCTTGGATTTCAACAGCAGTAACGGTAATTGTTACTGAAGCGAGACTTTCTCTCCTGTTAGTACTATTGATAATGAACTTCAGTTAGGCTGGTACTTGTTGGGAAAGCAACATTTTTTGTTTTGTGGTGATACAGCCTCACCACAATTTGTCGAACGTATACCCTTTGCTGCTCTTGCTATTGCGATTACCTCTGATGACTGGGATCACGATTGGCTAATTGAACGGGCAAAGACTGTAATCGTTTTTCCAGAATCAGATCTTAAAGAGCAACTGATTGAACAGCTAATCAAAATCTTTTCCACACCACGGGAGACAGTCATTTTTCCCTGGTTACCAAGTAAGGATATGATAAAAATTGCTCACAAGCTGAAAAGACAGATTTTTGCAGGCGATCCTAGTCTTGAGCGTTGTCTTGAGGCGATCGCTCAGTCAAAATTAACATCTGAGCCATTTTAGAGTTCTGCTTGAAACAATTGAGTCGCCTTAAACATCGTCTTCGATCATGTTTCTTTTGCCTTTTGACTTGCAGCGAAGCGACGGTCAAAGCTTTCTGTGAGAAGCTTGATTGCACACAATCTTGGAAAGGATTTCAAATAGTGAATCACAATCACTCTTAAGACTATTGATAAGAATTCTCTATTGTTACTTGGTTGCAAAAAGGTATTGTTTGCCTTTAGAGTAAAATGAGTGTAATTAAAAGCTAGTTGCTATATATTTAAAAAACAATTGCCTTTCTAATGCTGTAATTACTTGGTACTTACCATAAAGCAACATTATCAAGACTTTATCCAGTTTTAGCTAATAAACGTATGAGGAAAGCACTTTGACTCAGTAGCAATTGAATGTGCTGTGGACAAAGCAGGATTTTAAAGATTATTTATGTGCATCTTCATGCCTGAGGAATAAAATGACCCAACCAACCAAAGGCTTCAAAGAAATTTCCCATAACTGTTCTACAGTTGTTGATGTTCTGCGCTTGAGAAGCTCTACACAACCTGAACATCGCGCTTTTACTTTTTTGGAGGATGGAGAAAGCCAAGAAGCGACACTGACTTATCAAGAATTGGATCGGCGCTCTCGTGCGATCGCATCTCAACTGCAAGCAATGGGTATGAGCGGTGAACGTGCCTTACTGCTTTACCCACCAGGATTAGATTACTTGAGTGCTTTTTTCGGTTGTTTGTATGCAGGGGTGATAGCAGTTCCTGCTTTTCCACCTCACAATAAGCGCAAAGCGTCCAGAATACAAGCAATTGTGGCTGATGCACAAGCTAGTATCGCTTTGACCACAACGGCAATGCTTCCCACAGTGCAATCTATATTGGCAGAGAAAACAGACCAAAGAAATTTACGCTGGCTTGTTACCGATAACCTTGCACAGGGTGTAGAAGATTCTTGGCAACAACCTTTAATCAATGCAGATACTATAGCCTTTCTGCAATATACATCGGGTTCTACAGGCGTACCCAAAGGTGTAATCCTCAGTCATGGCAACCTACTACACAACGCTGCCACGACTTACCAACTCATGGAACATTCTCCCACCAGTCAATTTATCTCGTGGCTACCTATTTACCATGACATGGGGCTAATTGGTGGGATACTGCAACCCTTGTACGGTGGGTTTGGTTGCGTATTCATGTCTCCTGCATCTTTTTTGCAACGTCCCTATCGCTGGTTGCAGGCTATTTCTCGGTATAAAGGTACCACCAGTGGTGGGCCTAACTTTGCTTATGACCAGTGTATCCAGAGGGTTACCCAAGAACAAAAAGAAACTCTTGACTTAAGTAGTTGGAGTGTCGCGTTTAACGGTGCTGAACCAGTTCGGTATGATACTTTAGAGCGATTTACCGCAGCCTTTGCAGAGTGTGGCTTTCGTCCGCAAGCGTTCTATCCCTGTTACGGTATGGCGGAAGCAACTTTGATGGTTTCCGGTGGTTTCCAGAAAGTTTTACCTCCTTTGGTAACAGTTACAAAATCAGCACTGGAGAAAAATCTAGTCGTTGAAGCATCTGCCGATAGTGAAGATACTCAGACCTTTGTTAGCTGTGGTAGAACCATTCCTCAACAGGAGATTGCCATTGTCAACCCTAAAACATTAACTCCCTGTTCCCCAAATGAAATTGGCGAAATCTGTGTATCTGGCCCCAGTGTCGGTCAAGGTTATTGGAATCGGAAAGAGGAAACAGAGCAAATATTCCACGCCTACGTGAAAGATACAGAAGAAGGGCCGTTTCTACGCACTGGTGATTTGGGCTTTTTGCACAATGGAGAACTCTTCATTACAGGTCGAGCCAAAGATTTAATTATCATTAGGGGTCGCAACCTCTACCCACAAGACATAGAGTTAACTGTAGAACGTAGTCATCCATCATTACGTTCAGGTAGTGGAGCAGCTTTCTCGGTTGAAGTAGGCAACGAAGAACAACTGGTAATTGTGCAAGAGTTAGAATTTCGTGCCAAACCAAATCTTGAGGAAGTGATTACAGCGATTCGTCAAGCAGTTGCCGAAGAATATGAGGTGCAAATCTATGCAGTGGTGCTAATAAAACCTGGCAGTATTGCTAAAACTTCCAGCGGTAAAATTCAACGTCGTGCTACAAAAGCCGATTTTTTAGCAGGTAAACTGGAAGTCGTTGGCAGTAGTATTCAAAAAAGTACTAATATTGATGGAAATAAAAATAGGTTACAGCGTGAAGCTCTTTTATCACTCACTCCACAGGAGTGCCAGCCGCTGTTAGAGTCTTATCTTCAAGATAATATTGCACGGGTACTTTCAATACCAGTGTATGAAATTAACCCTCAACAGCCAATAAGCGCTTTAGGACTCGATTCTATCAAAGTTTTCGAGTTCAAAAACCGAATTGAGATTGACTTGGAAGTTACTGTATCTGTAGCTGACTTTTTTGAAGGTTTGAATTTGCGATCGCTCTCCACTAAGATACTTGCTGAACTGACATCAACTGCTTCTCAAGTGTCAGTATTTCTGGGTCGAGCTGAGAAAACCACCCAAGTCCATCCTTTATCTTTTGCACAGCAGCGATTGTGGTTTATCAATCAGTTAGCTCCTGATAATCCTGCATATAACATTCCTATTATTATTAACCTGACAGGGGATATTAACATAGCTGCACTAGAGCAAAGTTTAAACGAAATTCTTAGACGCCATGACAGCTTACGGACAAACTTTGTAGTTAGTGAAGGCAAACCTGTTCAGGTTGTGAAGTCATCTGCATCGCTAGCTTTGTCAGTTGAAGACTTGCGAGAATTGTCAGAGAGCGATCGCACAAAAGAACTGCAACGTCTATCCACTCTCATCGCTCAACAGTCCTTCGACCTGTCAAACGAACCGCTCTGGCGTGTAAAGCTTTTGCGTTTAGCTGAACAAGAATACAGACTCCTCCTTACGCTGCATCATATTATTGCAGATGGTTGGTCTATGGGAGTTCTCATCAGAGAACTAGCAGCGCTGTATGAAGCATACTCAACAGGAAAACTCTCTCCACTTCCTGAATTACCTATCCAATATGTAGATTTTGCATATTGGCAGCATCAGTGGTTAGAAAGCGAGCATATTCAACCCCTGTTAGAGTATTGGAAGCAGCAGTTAGGTGGCGATTTAACTGTATTGAATCTGCCTACTGACCGTCCGCGATCCCCGGTTCAAACCTTCAATGGCGCTCAAGCAAAATTAATTCTGTCTGAAACTCTGACAAAAGCACTGAAGAATTTGAGCCGTCAGCAGGGAGTAACTCTGTTTATGACCTTGCTTACAGCCTTCAAAATCTTGCTGTATCGCTACACAGGTCAGACTGATATTTTAGTCGGTTCGCCAATTGCCAATCGTAACAGAGCAGAAATTGAGACATTGATAGGGTTTTTTGTCAATGTTTTGGTACTACGTACAGAACTTTCTAGCGATTTGAGCTTTCAAGATTTGTTAGCACGGGTGAAATCAACAGCTTTAGAAGCTTACGTTCATCAGGACTTACCTTTTGAAAAGTTAGTAGAGGAAATACAACCACAAAGAGACCTGAGTTACAATCCACTATTTCAGGTGATGTTCGTTCTCCAGAATGTTCCAATATCAAATCCAAGTCTGTCAGATGTATCAGTTACTTACGAAGAAGGTTACAACGAGACATCGAAGTTTGATTTGACATTGTTTATGGAGGATTCTGAGCAAGGGTTGGTTGCAACTTGCGAGTACAACACGGATTTATTTAATGCGGATACTGTAACCCGGATGCTTGGACACTTCCAGACAATACTTGAAAGCATAGTTAGCAATCCCGAACAACCCATTTCAGACTTGGAGTTCTTAACGCCATCTGAAGTCCAACAGTTATTAGTTGAGTGGAATGATACCAAGACAGACTATCCGCAAGATAAATGCATTCATCAATTGTTTGAGGAACAGGTAGAGAAAACACCAGATGCTGTTGCACTCACCTTTGTAGACGCGCATAGCAGAGTTTCTTGCAGAGTAAATCAACAATTAACCTATCGAGACTTAAACAACCGGGCAAATCAACTAGCACACTACCTGCAAAAGTTAGGTGTGAAATCAGAAGCGCTTGTGGGTATCTGTATAGAACGTTCACTAGAAATGGTGATTGGGCTATTAGCAATCCTCAAAGCTGGTGGAATCTACTTGCCCTTAGATCCTACACATCCCAAAGATCGCTTAGCCTTCATCTTAAAAGATAGCCAAACTACAGTACTGTTAACTAAACAGCACCTGATAGAGAAACTTCCTGAACACAAAGCACAGGTAATTTGCCTGGACAGCGACCTCGACATCATTAACCAATACAGCCAAGATAACCCTGTTAATAGCTCACAAGCCAACAACTTAGCTTACGTTATATATACCTCTGGTTCTACGGGTCAACCGAAGGGAGTTCTTGGTTTGCATCAGGGTGCTATCAATCGCTGTCAATGGATGTGGCAGAATTATCCTTTTGTACCGGGAGAAATTTGTTGCCAGAAAACATCTTTAAACTTTGTGGATTCAGTCTGGGAAATCTTTGTCCCTTTATTACAAGGGATAACTACAGTAATAGTCCCCGATATAGTTGTCAAAGATCCACAAGAGTTTGTAACTACTCTTTTCCAGAATCATATCACGCGGATAGTACTCGTTCCTTCATTACTACGCCTACTGTTGAATACATACGATGTCTTACAGTTACAGCTACCCAAGTTAAAGTTGTGGGTTAGTAGTGGTGAATCACTGTCTACTGAATTGCTTATGCAATTTCGGCAGAGTTTGCCAGATAGTACCTTGTTAAATCTTTACGGTTCTTCGGAGGTATCGGCGGATGTTACTTACTACAGTATCAGTCCACAAGCACCCGTATCAGCACCCGTTTTAATTGGTCGTCCAATTGCGAATACGCAGATATATATACTGGATGCAAACAAGCGACCTGTTCCGGTGGGCGTACCAGGACAGATATATGTTGGTGGAGACGGGCTAGCACGAGGCTACTTAAACCGTCCTGATCTGACCGCAGAAAAATTTATCCCCAATCCCTTTAGCGATAATTTTGCTGCACGTCTTTATCAAACAGGAGATTTAGGACGTTATCTACCCAATGGAGAAATAGAGTACATTGGTCGGACTGACTACCAAGTAAAAGTGCGTGGTTTTCGCATTGAACTTGGAGAAATAGAGGCTTTCATCAACCAACACCTAGCAGTACGAGAAACAGTAGTCGTTGCTAGAGAAGATGTATTAAATGGTCAATGTTTGGTTGGATATTTAGTTACCCATCAAGAAACTACGCTTTCTGTTAATGAATTACGAAATTTTCTGAAGGAAAAACTGCCTGAATACATGATTCCTTCTACATTTGTTGTGTTAGATGCCTTACCTTTGTTACCTAACGGCAAAGTAGACCATCGTGCATTAAGAGTACCTGAAAATTTGCGTCCAGATTTGACAGCAGTTTTTCAACCACCTCAATCTGACATAGAGAAGACCATTGTTCAGGTTTGGCAAAAAGTTTTACATTTAGAGAAGGTGGGTATTCATGATAACTTTTTTGATTTGGGTGGACACTCGTTACTAGCAACTCAGATTGTTTCCCAACTTCGTCAAGATTTGCATTTAGAACTATCACTACGCTGTATTTTTGAAGCACCAACTATAGCTGAATTAGCTTTAGTGATTGAGGATATGTTGATAGGTGAATTAGAAGAATTACCAGAAAGTGAAGCAGAGAAGCGGATTTCAACTTTTCAAGATTAGGTGGCAAAAGGAGGTAATATTTATGTACATTCAAACAGTAGGTGTAGTTGGAGCAGGGGTGATGGGAATAGGGGTTGCACAGAACCTTGCTCAAACAGGGTATCAAGTAATACTCGTAGATATTTATGAAAATATTCTAGATAAAGCTAAACAGGAAATTAAGAATAATATCCGCTTTCAAAGTTTTTTCAAGAAAGGCGATTGCGAAGAAAGCCCAGATGATATTATCGGCAAAATCGAACTTTCAACAAGCTATAAAATTCTCGAAAAAGCAGATTTTGTAGTTGAAAATGTTACCGAAAAATGGGATATTAAAAGAGAAGTATATCCCTTATTAGAATCTATTTGCCCAGCAGATTGTATATTCGCGGCTAACACATCTGCAATTCCCATTACCCGCATTGCTTCAATCACTAAACGTGCCGATAGAGTTATTGGTATCCACTTTATGAATCCTGTACCAATGAAGCCGATAGTAGAAATGATTCGCGGGCATCATACCTCTGACACAACGATTGAGATAGCAAAAAAAATGCTAGCTCAGATGGGCAAAGAATGCATAATTGTTAATGATTCACCCGGTTTTGTTTCCAACCGCGTGTTGATGTTAACTATTAACGAAGCTGTTTTTCTGCTACAAGATCAAGTTGCGACAGCAGAAAATGTAGACAAAATCTTTAAAGGCTGTTTTGGTCACAAAATGGGTCCTTTAGAAACAGCAGATTTGATTGGGCTAGACACCATTTTATTTTCTATCGAAGTCTTGTACGAAAACTTTAACGATAGTAAATACAGACCATGTCCCTTACTAAAAAAAATGGTAGATGCAGGGTTGCACGGTAGAAAAAGTGGTAAAGGATTTTACGTATATCAATAAAAGGCAATAGGGAACAAGCAATAGTTAAATAGGAATAATCAAGATTAATGAACGAAATTCAAATTCAACTCAAGACTTTTATTTCAAAATTTTTCGACAATCATGATTTACAACCAGATGAAGACATTTTTGCTCTAGGTTTTGTCAATTCTATGTTTGCCATGCAACTTGTTTTATTCGTAGAGCAAGAGTTTCAAATTGCTATTGAAAACGAGGATTTAGAGTTTGAAAATTTTCGCACAATCAATTCTATCACTAATTTAATTGAACGTAAAACTGCTATTCTCGTGCAGTAGTAAAGCAGAATTTTCCATTCATCTTGAGGAGTATTTTAAACGATTGTCAAGCATTGTTTTACTAAAATCAGTACTATTAAAAGTCAAGATATAGAGTTTATAGTGCATTTTTCACAAGTTAAGCGTTTGTAGTAGTAAAACATGAGCTAAGATTATCATTAATTTTGTAGAGAAATAAAATACTTATATCACTCGATAAAAGCAAATTCGTAATGGAGGAAAATAGAAGTGAATAATTTGCAAGAATATCAACAATATAAGGAATCTCTCCAAAATCATAAAATATTGCCTAAGTTAGATAGGATAAAGATAAAAGTATTTTTTTTGCTACTCAAATTATTAGATTTTTTGTTTCCCAATAGTAATGTTCATAAATTTGAGAATTCTCTAAAATTTTATTTGGGGCTGATAGATATAAACATTGTTGATTGGAACTCACAACAAAAACCAACATTGTTTTTATATCTTGGTCTTACTTCTAAACCTTGGTATCAACCTGATGACTACGACGTTTTCAAAATAGTGACAAATACCCTTGAAGAAGGTGCGAAAGAGATAAAAGATGAGTTGTTAATGAATATCTCTAATAAAAATAATTTCACTCCAGTTATTGATCCAAGTGATGGTTCAATTTATGAGCATTTAACTGACATTGAACTACCTGCATCTCACAAAAAAGATGACTGGTTACTATTTAGATTGTGGTTAGATGGTAAATTTACTCAAAAAGCCAGATATTTATTTCCAAAAACTGTAAACATTTTGTCTAAGCTGGAATCTTTTATAGATCCTTTTGAAGATGTTTATTTTCTTGTTTTAAAACCGGGAGTTGTCTTACCTCCACACCATGATACTTCAAATGTTTATATTACCTGTCAGCTGGGATTAATGATTCCCGAAAGTTGTGGAATTAGGGTCGGAAGTGAAATGCGGAGTTGGACTGAGGGGAAAACTTTATTTTTTGATCAGAGCTTTGAGCATGAAGCCTGGAATAAAAGCCAGAAAGAACGAGTAGTTCTGTTAGTGCATTTACGTCACCCAGAATTGTCAAAATTTGAAAATTTTTTATATGAGTTTTTTTGTAAGGCGTTATAACTTAAGCTTAAAGTGGCAAAAAATATGTTATGAAACTAGAACTTTCTTCTCAACAGAAAAACTCTAAAATTGCATTTAGAGCTTTTGTTAATCAGGAAATATGCCCTCATGCTCGTGAATGGGATAGGAAAGAATTTACTCCACTAGAACTAATTAAAAAAATAGCTGAACGTGGTTTTCTTGGTGCCATATTACCCCAAGAATATGGTGGTAAAGGAATGGATATGATTACCTATGGCATACTCAACGAAGAAATAGGACGGGGATGTTCTTCAGTGCGGAGTTTGCTGACAGTTCACAACATGGTTTCCCAAGCTTTGTGTAAATGGGGTAATAAATCTCAAAAAGAGTATTGGCTTCCCAAACTTGCATCTGGAGAAAACATCGCTGCTTTTGCATTAAGCGAACCGAATGTAGGTAGTGATGCCAAAAGTGTAGAAACAACAGCAACACTTGCTGATGATGCTTATGTCTTAAATGGACACAAGAAATGGATTACTTATGGACAAATAGCAGATGTATTTTTGGTCTTTGCTAAATGCGAAGGTAGACCTAGTGCTTTTTTAGTGGAAAAAAATAGCCCAGGACTGTCAATCAAACCGATGTCTGGTATTTTAGGTACTAGGGCTTCGATGGTTGCGGAATTGCAATTTGATAACTGCTACCTTCCCTTAGAAAATTTAGTAGGTAAATTAGGCTTTGGATTCTCCTACATTGCTGCTTCTGCACTTGATTATGGTAGATATAGCGTAGCATCTGGTTGTGTAGGTATTGCCCAAGCTTGTTTAGAAGCTTGTATCAAGTATACAAAGGAGCGAAAACAGTTTGGTGTTTACCTTAAAGAACATCAATTAATTCGCCAAAAGATTACTCAGATGATAACTAACACCAAAGCAGCAAGATTGTTATGTTATCAAGCTGGTTATCTTAAAGAGATTAACGATCCAAACTCGATTATAGAAACTTCTATTGCCAAGTACTTTACATCCACAGTAGCCACCAAAATAGCAAATGATGCTGTACAAATTCATGGTGGCAATGGTTGTAGTAGTGAGTACTCAGTCGAAAGGTATTTACGAGATTCTAAAATCATGGAAATTATTGAAGGTAGTACTCAAATTCAAGAAATTACTATTGCAGAATCAGGTTATCAAAATTATCTTATTTCAACTGTTCCTGCTGTTATGGAACAGAAATTAGCAGAAAGGATATAAAGTATGATTAGTACTGAAGAGCAAAACATAAATAGTAAACAAAAAGACAAAAAATTTATTAAATGTGTCGTTTGGGATTTAGATAATACTCTATGGCACGGAGTTTTGCTGGAAGATGAGAAAATTTCTTTACGAGAAAATATAATAAATCTGATTCAGACATTAGATAGTCGTGGTATTCTACAATCTATAGCTAGTAAGAATGCTCATGTCACAGCAATAGCTAAATTAGAAGAATTTGGTTTGAAAGATTATTTTTTATATCCACAAATTAACTGGAATTCTAAAGCTAACTCTTTAAAAGAAATAGCTGGTTTACTTAATATTGGAATAGATGCGATCGCCTTCATCGACGACCAGTTATTTGAACTAGAAGAAGTAAAATATACTTTACCAGAAATTCTCTGTATCAACGCAGATGAAATAGGAAATATTTTAGATATGCCAGTCATGAATCCCCGTTTTATTACGGAAGATTCACGAATTAGAAGATTGATGTATCTAAGTGATATAGAACGTCAAAATGCAGAGCAAGAATTTGTTGGCACAGCAGACGAATTCTTAGCTACTCTCAACATGAGTTTCACAATATGTTCTGCAAAAGAAGAAGACTTGCAGCGTGCAGAAGAATTAACATTACGAACTAACCAATTGAATACAACTGGTTATACCTACTCCTATGATGAACTCAATCATTTTCGGCAATCAGAAAACCATAAACTGCTGATTGCAAATCTGGAAGATAAGTATGGCAGCTACGGAAAAATAGGTTTAGTTTTGATTGAATGCCGACCCAAATCATGGACAATTAAGCTGTTGTTGATGTCTTGTCGTGTCATGTCGCGGGGAGTTGGCACAATTATGATGAATCATGTCATGAGTCTAGCTAAAAGCAGTAATGTCCGTCTTTTAGCAGAATTTGTACAAAATAATCGCAACAGAATGATGTATATATCTTATAAATTTGTTGGTTTTAAAGAAATTGATAAGAATGGTGATTTAGTGATTTTTGAAAATGATTTAAGTCGAATTCAACCTGTACCTTTGTATGTAAATTTTAAAGTAATTTATTAAGTTTTTATTTTTAATAATATTATGGATAGCAGAGCAGACGAAATTATTAAACGACGTTCTAAACTCTCACCTGCAAAACAAGCAATTTTAGAAAAGCGCTTGCGGGGTCAGCATGAACCTGATTCTAAACAAATTGAACGAGTTTCACGAGAGATAGAATTACCTCTATCTTTTGCACAGCAGAGATTATATTTCCTACATCAATTAGATCCAAAATCATATGCTTACAATGATTATGCCGCACTGCTACTACAAGGTTCGCTCAATATAAAAGCTTTGAAGCAAAGCATCAATGAAATAGTGCGAAGACATGAAATTTTACGAACGTGTTTACAGATTGTAAATGGGCAACCAGTTCAAATTATTGCTCCTGCTTTAGAGATACCCTTACCATTAGTAGATTTAGAAGATTTACCTGATACTGAACAGGAGACAGAAGTACAAAGGTTAAGACAAGAAAACTATCAACAATCATTTGATTTAGCACAAGTCCCGTTGTTACGCTTAACTCTTTTACGATTTAAAAATAGGCAATATGTGCTGTTGATAACGATACATCATATTATCTTTGACGGTTGGTCACAAGGAGTATTTATTCGAGAGTTATCAATTCTTTATGAAGCTTTTTCTAGTGGGAAGTCTTCACCACTTACGGATATTCATATTCAGTATGCAGACTTTGCTGCTTGGCAAAGAAGCTGGCTACAGGATGAGGTACTTGACACCTTGCTTACATACTGGAAAAAGCAATTAGGAGATAATTTACCAGTTTTACAATTACCTACAAATCGCCAATTGTCAAAATCTAAAACCTCTCAGGAAGGGAAGGAAACTTTGATGATTCCAAAGGCATTATCCCAAGCAATTCAGAAGTTAGGTGATAGTCTAGGAACGACATTATTTATGACACTACTCGGAGCCTTTAAAGTTTTACTATACTGCTATACAGGTGATAAAGATATTATTGTCGGTACTGATATTGCTAACCGTAATAGAAATGAGATAGAGAATTTAATTGGTTTTTTTGTTAATCAATTAGTGTTACGTAATTATCTATCAGATAATCAAAATTTTAGCGATTTTTTGCAGCAAGTACGTAAAATTTGTCTAGAAGCTTATGCTCACCAAGATTTACCATTTGAGAAATTAGTTAGCGCTCTTAATCCTAAAAGAGAATTAAACCAAACTCCTATATTTCAAGTCAAATTTATCCTTCAAAATACTCCTACACATATTTTAAAATTTTCAGATTTAAGCTTGACTCGTTTAGATTATTTAGGAAATACGGTAGCAAGATTTGACCTACTTCTAGAACTGACGGATACAGAGCAAGGAATAGTTGGCTTGTTAAAATATAACAAAGACTTGTTTAATAATATTAATATGATTAAGTTATTAAAGAATTTTGATATAATTTTATCTCAGATTGTTGTAAACCCTGACATAAGAATAAATCATCTAAAAAAAATTATCATTAAATCAGAAAAACAATATCAATTGAGTGAAGAACGAAAGCGAAAAGAAGAACATAAACAAAAGTTAAGTCTCATTAAGCGCAAAGTAGTTGAAACCGTAATTAAAGTTGAGGATAGAAATGAAACAGGTAAAAATAAATAACTCTAATTTTCAGCATAAATTTCCTAATATTGGCAGAAAATCTATCAGTTTAGAAACCGAAATAATCAAAATAGATTATTTTGGAGATGAGCAAACTCTACCATTAGTTATAAAACCTTTTGTATCAGATGTTGATATTGCAGATTGGGCAGAAGCCAATCGAAAATTTGTAGATACAAATTTAATCAAACATGGTGCTATCCTTTTTAAAGGATTTAATATTACTACGGCAGCAGCTTTTGAAAGATTTGGTCTAGCGGTTTGCTCAGAACTATTCAATGAAAATGGTGAACATCCCCGCGAAACGGTAAGTGGTAAAGTTTATACTCCAGTTTTTTACCCTGCTGAAAGCAAGTTGTTGTGGCATAACGAAAATTCTTTTAATTATCAATGGCCTATAAAAATTTTGTTCGGCTGTCGTCAACCTGCACAACAAGGGGGAGAAACCCCAATAGTTGATAGTCGTAAGGTGTTTCAACTTATCAAACCCAAGATTAGGGAAAGATTTGTTGAAAATCAAGTTATGTATGTTCGTAATTATGGAAATGGATTAGGGCTGGACTGGCAAACAGTTTTCCAAACCCAAAGTAGAGTGAAAGTAGAAAATTTTTGTCGAAGTAATTTAATTCATTTTGAATGGAAAAATGATGGTGGATTGAGAACAATTGCTATTCGTCCAGCTATAGTTAAGCATCCTCAAACAGGTGAATTTTCTTGGTTTAATCAAGCACAACATTGGCATTTAGCCTGTTTAGAAACACAAACCCGTGAGTCGCTACTTTCATATTTTCAGGAAGAAGATTTACCACGAAATTGCTATTACGGAGATGGCACTCCTATTGAAGACTCTACAATGCTTGAGATCTGTGCAGTATATCAGAGATTAGAAGTATGTTTTCCTTGGCAACAAGGCGACATATTATTACTGGACAATGTGTTAACTGCTCATGGACGCAATCCCTATGTGGGAGAACGCAAGCTTTTCGTCGCGATGGGCGGACTAATAACTTTTAGTCAAACTTGAGATTTGGTATAGATTTGGATAGAAAATGTGAGCATAGTTTTTTGTTGTTAAGGTTAAGTTAATTAACAAAATCGCACTATTTTTATGGAAATTATTAGTTAATTATCAGGATGATTATATGCTTAAAGCGATGTGAAAAACTTTCGTAATTTTCCCTATTTGACATCTGTCAAATGAAATAAAATATTTGACAAATTTTTGCTAAATTTCCAAATTGGAATTGAACAATCAAAATGCAAGAAAAAATTCAGGGTTTTCCACTATCTCCTCAACAGAAGCACCTTTGGTTAGTACAGCAAGGTAGTAATTTATATTGTAATCAATGTGCTGTTCTAATTGAAGGAGATTTACAGGTAGAAATATTAAGAGAAGCGTTAAATAAAGTTATTTATAGAAACGAGATTCTTCGCACACATTTTCATTTTTTGCGTGGTTTTAAAACACCTATTCAAGTAATAGATACTAATAGCAATGTATTTTTAAAAAATTACTATTTAAGAAATAAATATTCTCAAGAGGAAGAGATAGAAGCGCTCTTTGATAAATTCAGAGAACAGTCTATTGGGCAAGGGTTAAAATTTGAATTGGTAAGTTTTGCTTCCAAAAAACACATTTTATTTGTAAACTTACTATCCCTGTGTTCTGACTGTAAAACATTGAAAAATTTAGTTTATGAAATTAGTTACTATTATAGTACCTGTTTGCAGAATACAGAGCTAAATGAAGAACCATTACAATATGCTGATGTCGCTGCGTGGCAGAATGAATTAGTTGAGGCAGAAGGGACTACAATAAGAACAAATTACTGGCAGCAAGTAGATTTTTCGGCTCTGGATAGCTTAAAGCTTCCTTTTGAGAATTCTTTTTCTCAAAAATCAGAATTTGAACCTCAAGTTATTAGGTTAGTGATTCACAGCGATTTACTCACTAAAATTGCTGCAATATCCCAAAAATATCAAATTTCGATAGATAGATTTTTTCTTACTTGTTGGCAAATTCTACTTTGGCGTCTGACTGGACAATCAAATTTAATTACGGGTGTAGGATGTGAAGGACGCAACTATGAAGAATTAAAAACAGCACTAGGTTTATTTGCCAAATACTTACCGCTTGTTTATCACTTGCAGGCAAATCATACATTCACTGAAACCTTAATACAGGTTAACAAGTTAACAGATGAAATGCTTGAATGGCAAGACAGTTTTAATTGGGATGCATTTGCAAAAACAAGTGCGGGTGATAGAGAGCAGTCATTTTTACTATTTTGTTTTGATTTTGAAGACATAGTTAATAATTATAATGTTGGTGAAGTAGCATTTACAATTTATCAGCATGACGTCTGCTTGGACAGATTTAAAGTGAAACTTTCTTGTGTTCGTACACAAAATGATATAGTCAAAGTAGAATTTCACTATGATGCTAATCTTTTCCCTAAAAAAGATATTAAACGTTTGGCGAGCCAGTGGCAAACTTTGTTAATGAGCGTTATTAATAACCCCTCTTCAGCTATATCACAGTTGAACCTTCTCAATGAACAAGAGCGGGAACAACTCTTAGTTGCATTCAACAACACTAAAACAGCAGAGCTAAAATATAAATGTCTCCACAACTGGTTTGAACAGCAGTGCGACCGTACACCAGACAACATTGCAGTTATTTATGAAAATCAGCAATTTACCTACCAAAAATTGAATAATCTTGCTAACCAGCTATCTCATTACCTACAACAATTAGGTGTGAAACCAGATGTAATGGTAGGACTTTGTGTCGAAAGATCGCCTTTAATGTTGATTGGACTTTTAGGCACCTTAAAAGCAGGTGGAGCTTATGTACCAATTGATCCTAGCTATCCTTTAGAAAGAAAAGATTTTATCCTCAACGATTCTCAAATGCCAGTGCTGTTGACTCAACAGCATTTAATTGCCGATTTAGATATAAATGAAATTAAAGTAGTTTGTATAGATAGTGATTGGCAAGTCATAAACCAACAAAAAATCGACAATCCAACTACAACAACAACCGAATTAAATTTAGCTTATGTTATTTACACCTCTGGTTCCACTGGTAAACCAAAGGGTACTCTAATTCCTCATCAAGGATTAGTTAATTATCTAAGTTGGTGTACTCAAGCATACGCAGTAGAACAAGGAATAGGAACTTTAGTTCACTCACCTTTGGGTTTTGACTTAACAATTACCAGTCTTTTGTCTCCTTTATTAGTTGGTCGTACAGTCGAATTACTATCAGAAGAAAAAGGCATAGAAACCCTTTCTCAAGCTTTAAAGAAAAGCTCGAATTTAAGTTTGCTGAAAATTACCCCTGCTCACTTGGACTTGCTTAAGCAACAGTTATCTAGAGAAGAGATAGCAAATAAAACTAGAGCTTTTATTATTGGTGGGGAAAATTTATTAGCCCAAAGCATCACCTTCTGGCAAGATGTAGCTCCAGATACGATATTAGTAAACGAATACGGCCCTACAGAGACAGTGGTAGGCTGCTGTGTTTATCAGGTTCCAGTCGGTAAACATTCTTCAGGTTCTATACCTATTGGTAAGCCGATCGCTAATACCCAATTGTATATTTTAGATCAATCTTTGCAACCAGTACCAATGGGAGTAGCGGGTGAATTACACATTGGTGGACTGGGATTAGCCAGAGGTTATCTAAATCAACCTGACTTAACAGCCCTGAAATTTATTCCCAATCCCTTCAGCAACAAACAGGGCGATCACCTTTATAAAACTGACGACCTAGCCCGCTATTTACCAAGTGGAGATATTGAGTATATAGGTAGAATTGACAACCAAATAAAAATTCGAGGATTCCGCATTGAATTGGGGGAAATTGAAGCGGTTATAAATCAACACCCCGCAGTGGGAGAAACCGTAGTTGTAGTTAGCGAGGAATCGGTAAATTCTCAACGAATAGTCGCCTATCTAGTTCCTCAAAAAGAGCAAACACTGGCAATTACTGAATTACGTAGCTTTTTGGAGTCGAAGCTGCCAAGCTACATGGTACCAAAAGCTTTTGTGACATTGGAGGCGCTACCATTAACACCCAATGGTAAGGTTGACCGCAAAGCACTACCCTTAGCTGATACAAATCGCCCAGAGTTGAAAGTTGTCTATCAAGCACCTCAAACTGAAACAGAACAAGCTATTGCTGATATTTGGCAAAAATTACTTAACCTTGAAGACATAGGAATTCATGATAACTTCTTTGAACTTGGTGGACATTCATTGCTTCTAGTTCAAGTTCATAGCCAATTATGTGAAATGTTTAAAAAAGATTTATCACTAATTGAACTATTCAGATATCCAACCATCAGTTCTTTGGCTGAGTTTATTTGTCTATTTAATAATTATGAATCATCAGATTTCAATCACAAGGATGATCGTTCTAAACAGTTAGAGGAAGGTAAAACTAGAATTAAACAATTTCTGAAAATTAGTAAAAAGGTTAAATAATATGAATAATTCAGTTCATTTCCACCAAACGGGTTTAGAAATAGCTATTGTTGGCATGGCAGGACGTTTTCCTGGTTCTAAAAATATTGAGGAATTTTGGCAAAACTTAAGAGATGGTGTAGAGTCAATAGTGCATTTTACAGATGAAGAACTCAAATCTTTGGGAATTGACATTGCCGTACTGAGTAATCCTAATTATGTTAGAGCCAAAGGTGTATTAGAAAATATAGAATTGTTTGATGCTCCCTTTTTTGGCTTCAATCCCAGAGAAGCAGAAGTTATTAATCCCCAACAGCGTATTTTCTTAGAGTGTGCTTGGCAAGCCCTTGAAAGTGCTGGCTATGATTCCAAGCAATATAAAGGATTGATTGGCGTTTATGCTGGTATGGGTATCGATGATTATTTAATTAACCTTTATTCAAATCAAAATATTAGGAATTATATTGATACTCAACAGCTTGTTTTTGGAAATGATAAAGATTTCATCACAACACGAGTTTCTTATAAGTTAGACCTAGAAGGACCTTCTGTAGATGTTCAAACAGCCTGTTCTACTTCATTAGTTGCTGTACATTTAGCTTGTCGAAGTTTGCTTGGTGGTGAATGTGATATGGTCTTAGCCGGTGGTGTTGGAATTAGACCATCACACCCATCAGAAAAATATGGATATTTTTATCAAGAAGGAGGAATTTTATCTCCAGATGGTCACTGTCGTGCCTTTGATGCTAAAGCACAGGGAACTGTTGGCGGTGAGGGTGTAGGAATTGTAGTTTTGAAGCGATTAGAAGATGCCCTAGCCGATAGAGATTGTATTCATGCTGTTATCAAAGGTTCAGCTATCAATAATGATGGGGCTTTCAAAGTTAGCTATACAGCACCTCGTATCGATACTCAAGCGAGCGTGATTAGAGCGGCTCAAACGATTGCTGAAGTTGAACCCGATACAATAACTTACATTGAGGCACATGGGACAGGAACTTCTTTAGGCGACCCGATTGAAATTGCAGCACTGACACAAGCTTTTTATGCTAATGCTGCTAATTCACGGAAGAAAAATTATTGTGCTATTGGTTCAGTTAAAACGAATATTGGACACCTAGATACTACAGCTGGTGTTGCAGGCTTAATAAAAACAGTTTTAGCGCTTAAAAATAAACAGATACCTCCCAGCTTAAATTTTGAGCAGCCTAATCCCAAAATTGATTTTGACAATAGCCCCTTCTACGTTAACACCACACTTTCAGAGTGGAACACTAACGGCATACCCCGCCGTGCTGGAGTGAGTTCATTTGGTATTGGTGGAACTAACGCTCATGTGATCTTGGAAGAAGCTCCAACGTCTCAACCCTCTAGCCTTTCTCGTTCTTGGCAGTTGCTATTCCTTTCTGCAAAAACTGAGTCAGCATTGGAAACTGCCACAGTAAATTTACTTACTCACCTCAAGCAGCATCATGAGTTAAACTTAGCCGATGTTGCATATACTCTACAAGTTAGTCGGCGAGCATTTGAACATCGTCGTATGCTTCTATGTAAGAATTTGGAAGATGCAGTTACAGTTCTGGAAAACCTAGATTCACAGAGAACATTTACTCATTTCCAAGAACCTTGTAATAGACAAATTGTGTTTATGTTTTCTGGTCAAGGTTCACAGTATGTGAATATGGCGCGAGAGTTATATGAGACTGAGTTAGTATTTCGGAAACATATAGATGAGTGCTGTGAAATACTTCAATCTCATCTTGGCGTTGACTTATGCACGATTTTATATCCAAATGAAGATAAGACAGAAGTTGGCACACAACAATTGCTACAAACTCAGATTACTCAGCCAGCGCTATTCGTTATTGAGTACGCCCTAGCTCTGTTGTTGATATCCTGGGGTATATCTCCAACGGCAATGATTGGTCACAGTATAGGGGAGTATGTAGCTGCTACTTTGGCTGGAGTATTTTCTTTAGAAGATGCTTTGGCGATAGTAGCAACACGAGGAAAACTGATGCAGCAGTTACCTGATGGTGCGATGCTCTCGATTGGGCTGACACAAAAGGAGGTACAACAACTTTTAGAGCAGGAAGTGTCTCTAGCTGCAAGTAATGCACCTTCTTCCTGTGTGGTATCGGGTTCCACAGAAGCGATAGACCAATTGCAACAGGAGCTACAACAAATAGGTGTAAGCTGTAGACGTTTGCACACTTCCCATGCCTTTCATTCTCAAATGATGGAACCCATCATTGAGACCTTTGTCCAATTTCTACAAAAGGTTAAACTAAATCCACACCAAATTCCTTTTATATCCAACCTCAGCGGTACTTGGATTACAACAGCCCAAGCAACAGACCCTAATTATTGGGCAAAACATCTGAGGCAGCCTGTACGTTTTTGCGAAGGAATTACTGAGTTAGCGAAAACACCTGAAACATTATTCTTGGAAGTAGGACCAGGACGAACGTTAAGCACTTTTGTTAAACAACATCAAAAAGAAGAATCCCTAGTACTGACATCACTTCGTCACCCTCAACAGCAAGAATCAGATGTCGCATTTTTACTTAATAGTTTAGGTAAGCTGTGGCTATTTGGTGTGAAAGTAGATTGGCCAGGTTTTTATACTTACGAGCACCGTCATCGCATTCCTTTACCAACCTATCCTTTTGAACGCCAGCGTTACTGGATTGAACCACAGGCTTCTTTGCAACAGATAACAAAGGACAGAAAACAGAGCGAGAAGCTTTTCAATTCCCTGCTCTGGAGATCTTTGGTCAAAGCTGCTGAGGATCAAGCTTGTGCAGGAGTTAAGGAATTTGATGAGCAATTATATCTGGCGAACAAACAATGCTTGGAGGGTTTATGCACTGCTTACATGAACCTTGGTCTAAAGCATTTAGGTGCTTTTAGCAATCCAAACAAACAGTATTCCATTGAGGAGTTGTTTGAGCAATGTCAAATTATTCCTCGCTATCGCCAATTATTGTGTCGTTGGCTGAATGTACTCGTAGAGCAAGGTCAACTACAGCAAGATCGGGGACTATTTACCAACCTTGCATCATTTTCAACAGATATTAATACTCTTTTAGAAGAAGTAAAAATTCAATTTGCTGATACACCTAAAGTAGTGGATGTTGTCCAGCAGTGTGGAGAAAATTTGGCAACCATACTGACTGGTAAACAAGAACCGTTAGAGTTGTATGTAGCTTTGACTCAAAAGAGATCAGCACAGATAGCCCAAGATTCAGATCAAAAGTTACCCCTGTATGAGTACTATAAGGGAATTATCCAGGCAAGTCTAGAGCAAGTGGTGAAGTTATTACCACCGGATGTCAACCTGAGAATTCTGGAAATCGGCGGTGGAAACGGAATTGCTACAGAAGTTCTGCTCCCAATTTTGCCATCGAAGCAAACTAACTACACTTTTACGGATGTGGGTGGTTTGTTCCTGCAATTAGCCGAACAAAAATTTAGCGCCTATCCTTTTGTTGAATATCGCTTGCTAGATATTGAGCGACCTCCAAGCGAGCAGGGTTACTCAACGCACAGCTTTGATGTAGTAGTAGCTGTCAATGTGCTGCACGTTACTCGAAACATGACACAAACCTTAGAGCATGTACGCTCTTTGCTAGCCCCTGGAGCCTTTTTACTGATTTGGGAAATCACACAACCTCAGATAGAATTTGACATGACCGAAGGTCTGCTCATGAATCCGCTTGAGGATGAAGAACGCAGCCAAGGAAATCCGTTTTTATCAAAAGAGCAGTGGGAGGAAGCGCTATACGATCATGGGTTTGTTGAGGTAGTGGCTCTATCTGAGACTGAAGCTTTTGGGCACGATGTTCTGGTGGCTCAGGCTTCGACGTCGGTAGATTTATCAGCATCGTCAGCATTTACTGTATTGGTTGAGCAAAAAAAAGCTGATCAGATGCATCAATTCTCATTAAACAAGAAAGCCCACATTGCTGATTGGTTCTATATTCCATCATGGAAACGCTCGATGCTACCGCAACCTTTTAAATTTAAGGTTCAGGGGGTTCAGCCCGGATGCTGGTTAGTATTTATTGATGAGTGCGGTTTGGGTTTGAAAATAGTGAAGCAACTTGAACTTGAGGGTCAGAATGTAGTTACGGTAAGTATCGGAGAGCAATTTACCAACGAAAGCAAATCTCTTAAACGCATATATACCATCAACCCTCGACAACAAGAAGATTATTATGCCCTGCTTGAAGAACTTCACACACTCGACTTAACTCCAAAAACAATTGTTCATTTATGGAGTGTCACGCCGAAGGGTAACACAGAATTGTCAATCGAGTCTCTTGAGAAGTCTGAAGTTCTATGCTTTTACAGCCTGATCTTTCTAGCACAAGCACTCGAAAAACAAAATCTGACAGATTCCTTTCAAATTGGGATTGTGTCAAACAATATTCAGGAAGTAGTAACTTCAGATCTGCTGTACCCAGAAAAGGCAATAGCTCTTGGAGCTTGTAAGGTGATTTCCCAAGAGTACCCGAACATAATCTGCCGTAGCATTGATGTTGTTATTCCCGAAACAGAAAGTTGGCAAGAAAAAAAACTTATAGATCAGCTGCTGGCGGAACTCACTACCGAGCCATTTGATCGGGTTGTAACCTACCGTGGAAATTATCGCTGGGTGCAGACTTTTGAACCCATCCGATTGAATGAAGCCGCCGAAGGAAAACCTCGGTTAAGGGAAGGAGGAGTCTATCTGATCACAGGAGGATTGGGAGGCGTTGGTCTCCTTAATGCAGAATATTTGGCAAAGACTGTACATGCAAAGCTAATACTGGTAGGACGTTCGGCTTTTCCTAATCGAGATGAGTGGTTACAATGGCTATCAGATCATGACGAGCAGGATAGCATAAGTCATAAAATCCGGAAATTGCAAGAACTTGAGACTTTGGGAGCAGAGGTTCTGGTGATCAACACCGATGTTACCAATCGAGAACACATGAAAACAACAATCACTCAAGTAAACAATCGATTTGGTAAAATTCATGGAGTCATCCATAATGCTGTAGAAAATAAAGAAGGATTAATTGCACAAAAAACGTTTGAAACGGGACGAGTTATTCTTACACCCAAAATCATGGGAACATTAGTACTCCATGATCTTTTCAAAGATGCTGATCTGGATTTTTTTGTACTGACTTCATCACAAGCTTCAGTTATAGGTGGAATAGGGCAAGTGGAATATGCCGCTCGATGTGCCTTTCTTGACGCATTTGCATTCTATAGTACCTCCAAGTATGACATGTTCATTAGAACCATGAACTGGAATAGATGGAATACTGCAGAATGGATAGCTAAAACAAACTTAACGCGTGTGTCAGAATTAACACTTGAAGAAGCAGCATTAAGCCTTGAAGAAGGCATGGAGGCTTTTAGGCGTATTCTGTTTTGTAGCACAATGCCTCAGGTAGTTGTATCAAATAGTGATTTTAATCACCTGATTAATCATAACTTGATCAATCTGAAAGATACTCTCGATTCTTTAGAGGAAGAATTTAGTAGAATTAGTCGAGCCAAAGCAACTCACAAGCGCCCCAACCTAAGAAATGATTATGTTGCTCCACGTAACGAGATTGAATGGACTCTGGCTGACATCTGGCAAGGAACGTTTGGTATTGAACAAGTGGGCATTCACGATAACTTTTTTGAGTTAGGAGGAGATTCTTTACTTATTACAGTTGTCCTTTCTCGGCTCCGTAAAACTTTCAAGATAGAACTGCCTTATAAAAGCTTCTTTGATAAACCTACCATGGCTGAACTGGCTGAGGTTATTGTACAAATATTGGCTGAGCAGACAGATCGAGAACAGCAGATTCAGATGCTAGCAGAAATCGAGAAACTCTCGGAAGAGAAAGCACAAGCAATGCTTGTCTTGGAAGAGCGATTGATTGAAGCAGGAGATAACAATGAGTGACCTTTCTCAGCAGATTGCTAATCTTTCCCCAAAGAAACGCGAGCTTTTTTTGCAAAGGCTTAACAAAAAAAAGGAAGATGTCTTCTTACAAAAACAAATCAAGTTCCAAGGTCGAAAGTCCAACTGTTTTCCTCTGTCCTTTGCCCAACAAATGCTATGGATTTTAGACCAGCTGCAGCCAGGTAACTCTGCACATCACATACCCATTATTTTACGTCTCACAGGTTCTCTCAACATAGCTGCACTTTTGCAAACTTTTAACGAAATCATAAGCCGTCATGAAGCGCTGCGAAGCAATTTCCAAACATTTGAAGGACAACCAATAGCTGTCATCTCAGAAGAAAAACCCATAACGCTATCGATATTCGATATTAGCGACCTGGCAGAAAATCAACAACAAGCCGAAATTAAACAACAAGCAGCACAAGAAGCACAACAACCCTTTGACATTAGCAACGACCATCTACTGAGGGTAAAACTGTTACGTCTTGGAGAGGAAGAACATATCGTCCTGCTAACAATCCACCACATTGTCTTTGACGGTTGGTCAATCGGCGTATTAGTAGAAGAATTAGCAAAACTTTATCAAGCCTTTTGTAATGGACAACCCTCTCCATTACCTACGTTACCGATACAGTATGTGGACTTCGCTGTTTGGCAACGACAATGGTTACAAGGTGAGGTACTAAAATCTCAAATTTCTTACTGGCGAAAGCAGTTAGAGAACGCGCCAAGAGTATTAGAATTACCTACAGACTACCCGAGACCAGCAGTTCAAACTTACCGTGGTGCAACTTACTCATTTGAGTTATCGAAAGAACTATCCGTATCCCTCAATAAATTAAGCCAGCAGCAGGGAAGTACTTTATTTATGACCCTGTTAGCAGGTTTTCAAATACTGCTATGGCGTTATACAGGTCAACAAGACATTGTGGTTGGCTCACCTATTGCTAACCGCAACCGAGAAGAAATAGAAGAGTTGATTGGATTTTTTGTCAATACCCTAGTGTTGAGAACTAACTTGGCAGGAAATCCCAGTTTTGAAGAGCTACTCAAGCAGGTGCGGGAAGTAGCACTAGGAGCTTATGCACATCAGGATTTACCTTTTGAGTTGTTAGTTGAGCAATTGCAACCACAGCGAGACTTAAGCCATACACCACTATTTCAAGTCATGTTTGTGCTTCAGAATGCGCCAATGCCAGCTTTAGAGTTGCCTGGTTTAACTTTAACTCAGTTGGAAAGTGATAGTGGTAGTGTCCCGTTTGATTTAACCCTGACGATGACAGAAACGGAGTCAGGATTAGTTGGAAGTTTTGAATACAGTACTGATTTATTTGCTCAAAGTTCTATACACAGAATGGTAGGTCACTTGCAAACGTTGCTTGAAGCAATTGTTGCAAATCCGCAGCAGCGTTTGTCAGATTTACCACTTTTGACAGGAGTTGAGCAGAATCAATTGCTGCAGGAGTGGAATAATATAGAAATTGAATATCCCCAGGATAAATGTATCCATGAATTATTTGAAGCACAAGTAGAGAAAACACCTGATGCGATCGCAGTCGTATTTGAAAATCAACAGTTAAGTTATAGAGAATTAAATCGACGAGCTAATCAGTTGGCACACTACTTGCGTTCAGCGAAGCTGTCGCGTAGCGATTCGCTGGGAGTAAAACCAGAGGTATTGGTCGGGATTTGTGTCGAACGCTCTCTAGAGATGAGTATAGCCATTTTAGGCATCCTCAAGGCAGGAGCAGCCTATGTACCCATTGACGTAAATTATCCAAAAGAGCGGATTGAATATATATTAGAAGATGCTCAAGTGGAAATTCTCTTGACTCAACAGCATCTAGAAGTTGAATTGCCTAAACACCAAGCATCACTATTGTATTTAGAGCGCAATTGGTCAGATATTGCCCAACAATCAACCCAGAATTGTCGCAGCCAAGTCACCTCGGAAAACTTAGCCTATGTAATTTACACATCAGGTTCGACAGGCAAACCAAAAGGGGTAGCAGTAAACCATCAGGCATTAGTCAATTACACTTTAGAAATTGCCGAGCAGTTTCAGCTACAAAAGAGCGATCGCTTCCTTCAATTTGCCTCAATTGGTTTTGACGTAGTAGTTGAAGAACTCTTTCCCACTTGGATAAAAGGAGCTACAGTAGTCCTGCTAGAAAATAAGGAGCTAATCTCCTGTAGCGAATTCCAGCAATTAATTAATAAACAACAGTTAACGGTATTTGAGTTACCTACAGCTTACTGGCATCAATGGGTATCAGAACTAGCTTCAAATCAAGATCAAGTACCTAGTTGTGTTCGATTTGCGATTGTGGGGGGAGAAAGAATCTCCGCTGAAAGATTGAGACAATGGCAGCAATGGCAGACCCCGCTAGTTCATGTATACGGACTTACTGAAACAACAGTCACCTCAACACTCTATCACTTAAACAGTGAGATAGAAGCACTAGATATAGGCAATTCCCTTTCGATTGGAAGAGCGATCGCTAATACACAAATATACTTACTAGACTCTCATCTACAACCTGTACCAGTAGGAGTAGCAGGAGAAATATACATAGGAGGAGCAGGAATAGCCAGAGGATATATTAATCGAGCAGAATTAACCGCCCTTAGATTTATTCCCAATCCCTTTAGCACTAAACCAGGTTCCCGACTATATAAAACAGGAGATTTAGCCCGATATTTAAAAAATGGAGAAATTGAGTATATTGGCAGAATTGACCATCAAGTTAAACTCAGAGGATTCCGCATTGAACTAGGAGAAATAGAAGCGGTATTAAACCAACATCCAGAAGTCAGAGAGTGTGTAGCAATTGACCGAGAAGATATACCAGGTCAAAAACGATTGGTTGCTTATCTAGTACCTGAAAAATCAGGGGAATTAGCGATCGCGAAAGTGCGGAGTTTTCTTAAACGTCAACTTCCAGACTACATGATTCCCTCTGCTTTCGTCGAATTAAAAACTTTACCACTGACATCTAATGGTAAGATAGATAGAAAAGCATTACCCACACCTGATAACATACGTCCCCAATTGGAGGCGGTTTATCAGCCACCCCAAACTGAAATAGAACAAACTATTGCTGATATTTGGCAAAAGTTACTTAAACTTGAAGACGTAGGAATGCATGATAACTTCTTTGAACTTGGTGGTCATTCGCTGCTTTTAGTTCAAGTTCATAGCAAGTTACTTGAACTTTTGAAACGAGATTTATCTCTCCTCGATCTATTTAGATACCCAACCATCAACTCTTTAGCGAATTATTTTAATCAGATGGAAAATCAACAACCATCTCATGATATTATGGCTGGTATGGACGAAAGAATAGCAGATGGAAAAGCCCAACAAAGAAAGCGTCTGCAAAGAATTAAGTCTGTTTAAAATATTTAATCTTAATTAATCTTAATTAAGATTAATTGGTATTTGGGTATCTCGAATTAACCTTAAGTTGCAGGTGTTCAGTAAACAAGTTTGAATAAGTAATTGTATTGAAAAGATTCAAGGAATAATTGAGAGAATGACTATTCCAACAGCATCAACTTCTACTAACGGATCGGAAATAGCGATTATTGGATTGTCAGGAAGATTTCCTGGAGCGAAAAACATTGATGAATTCTGGAATAATCTTCAAAATGGCATAGAATCAATCTCTTTTTTCAGTGACGAAGAACTGTTGGAAGCAGGAATAGATGAAGAACTTCTAAGAGACCAAAACTATGTTAAAGCACATGGTGTATTAGAAGATGCCGAATTATTTGATGCTTCTTTTTTTGGATTTAATCCCAGAGAAGCGGAAATCACTGACCCACAGCACCGCATTTTTTTGGAGTGTGCATGGGAAGCTTTAGAAAATGCAGGATATAAATCTGGAATCGAGAAATGTCCAATAGGTGTGTTTGCAGGATGTGACTTGAATTCCTACTTACTCAATGTTTATTCAAATCAAAAGGCTATATCAGTAGATGGACAACAACTAGTAATAGCTTGTGAGAAAGATTTCCTTTGTACACGTACTTCTTATAAGCTTAATCTAACTGGGCCTAGTTACACAGTTCAAACAGCTTGTTCAACATCCTTAGTTGCTGTTCATTTAGCTATCATGAGCTTACTCAATGGTGAATGTGATATCGCTTTAGCTGGTGGTGTTGCCATCGGTGCGGAAAGAAAAGCTGGATATGTATATACAGAAGGGGGAATAGCTTCTCCTGACGGACATTGCCGTGCATTTGATGCTAATGCCCAGGGAGCAGTGGGTGGTGAGGGTGTCGGCATTGTAGTATTAAAGCGATTAGAAGATGCTCTGTTGCATCGCGATACGATTCATGCTGTAATCAAAGGTTCAGCTATCAATAATGATGGTTCATTCAAGGTTAGCTATACAGCACCCCGCATCGACACCCAAGCAAAGGTAATTAGAACAGCCCAATTAGTAGCCGAGGTCGAACCGGAAACTATTACTTACATTGAGGCTCACGGAACCGGAACAGCTTTGGGAGACCCAATTGAAATTGCAGCTTTGACACAAGCTTTTCGCTTAAGTACCCAAAATATTGGATTCTGCGCTATTGGTTCGGTTAAAACCAATATTGGACATTTGGACACAGCAGCTGGAGTGGCGGGATTAATCAAAACAGTCCTAGCCCTGAAGCACAAGCAAATACCTCCGAGTTTGCACTTTACTTCGCCTAATCCTGAAATTGACTTTGCTAACAGTCCTTTCTATGTCAATACCCAACTTGCCGAATGGTCAAGTAATGATACTCCTCGACGTGCTGGAGTTAGTTCCTTTGGGTTAGGGGGAACCAATGCCCATGTGGTTATCGAAGAAGCCCCGGTTGTAGAGACGCGAGATCTCGCGTCTCTACATTCTCGACCTTGGCAATTATTAATGCTATCCGCCAAAACCAGTTCGGCGCTGGAAACGGCGACAACAAATTTAGCTAACTATTTTCAAGAACATCCTGATTTAAATCTTGCTGATGCGGCTTACACATTCCAGGTTGGGCGTAAGGCTTTCGACTATCGGCGCACGGTTGTCTGCCGAGATATTCAAGATGCTGTAAATGCACTTCAAGACCCAAGGCGGGTTATTACTAATACCCAGAAAACTGAGCAACGTTCTGTTGCTTTCATGTTTTCTGGACTGGGAACTCAGTATCTTGATATGGCTGTTGAGCTTTATCAAACTGAGGCAACATTTCGTACCTCTGTTGACCAATGTTGCGAAATCCTTAAACCGCTCCTTGATCTGGATTTGCGAGATGTCTTGTATCCTCAGAAAAACAGCTCAAATGGTAGTAAGCAAAAGCAAGATACCCCCTCAAGTGGGTTAGATTTGCGAAAAATGTTAGGTCGTGGTCAGGAAAAGGCAGATGCAGAGACATTACAGGCAACATCTCTACTAAATCAAACCGTTTTTACTCAACCAGCTATATTTGTTGTTGAATATGCTTTAGCTCAATTGTGGATATCGTGGGGAATTCGTCCTGCGGCAATGATTGGCTACAGCATCGGCGAATATGTAGCAGCAACTCTAGCCGAGGTTTTGTCTTTAAAAGATGCTTTAACCTTAGTAGCTAGAAGGGCGCAAATGATTGAAGAGTTGCCAGAGGGGGCCATGCTGGCAGTGCCGCTTTCAGAGTCAGAAATACAGCCCCTCCTGAATGAAAAAATTTCCATGTCTGCAATCAACGGGTCATCGTTGTGTGTGATTGCAGGTACCAAGGATGCGGTGGAAGAATGGGAACGACAACTGGGCGAGAAAAATTTAATTGGTAAGCGTTTGCAGACTTCTCATGCTTTTCATTCTGTGATGATGGAGGTGATCGCACCTGCCTTTGGTGATTTAGTCAAAACATTTAGCCTGAAACCCCTGAAAATTCCCTATATTTCTAACGTTACCGGCACCTGGATTACAGCAGAGCAAGCAACAGACCCCAGTTATTGGGTGAAGCACCTCTGTCAAGCAGTACGTTTTGCTGAGGGAGTGCAACATCTGTGGCAAAAAGACAATCCGATTTTATTAGAAGTTGGCCCTGGTCAAGCATTAATTAGTTTCGCGTCGCAATGCCTAGAAAGTGAGGATAGAGCTAAATTATTGATGCTTCCCACCCTTCGCCATTCCTACGAGCAACACTCAGATGTCGCCTTTTTTATGAATACATTGGGTCGCCTTTGGCTGGCTGGGGTAGAAGTAGATTGGTCTGCCTTTTATGCTAATGAACAACGCGCTCGTATTTCCTTACCAACCTATCCATTTGAACGTCAGCGTTACTGGATTGATGCCAATCCTGAAGCTAACTTGGCTACGCAAGCGCAGCAAGCATTACACAAAAAACCGAATATTGATGACTGGTTTTACATCCCTTCCTGGAAGCGTTCTCCCCATTTCCCATCAAAGTCATCACAAAAACCATGTTGCTTAGTCTTTGTTGATACTCTTGGAGTTGGTTCGCAAGTTGCAGAGCAGTTGGAATCACAGGGTCATAATGTCGTAAATGTAACAATTGGAGAGCAATTTACCAAGTTACGTGATCGCGCTTACGCAATTAATCCCCAATCCAGTAGTGATTATGATACATTGCTGGCAGAACTTAGCAGATTGGATTTAAATTCAAATGTGATCGCTCACTTTTGGAGCGTTACGGCAAATGATACCTTATCCTCCTATAAGGCGATAGAACAAACAGAATCGTCGCATCAGTTTTTTGAAGAAACCCAAATTTTGGGTTTCTGGAGTTTGCTATTTCTAGTCCAAGCTTTGGGAAGGCGGAATATTTCCGATACTTTGAAGTTAACAGTTGTAACAAGTAATGTACATGATGTAACTGGCGAAGATAGCTTATGTCCTGAAAAATCAACATTACTAGGAGCGTGTAAGGTAATTCCCAAAGAATACCCTAAGATAACTTGCTCTACCATTGACATAGTAATTCCTTCTTACGAAAACCCAGCAGCACCAAAACTCATAGATTATCTTGTCACAGAAATTAGTTCCCAAACAAGTGATGACAGCGATGACATAGTAGCCTATCGAGGTCATCATCGTTGGGTGCAAACTTTTGAACCAGTGCGGCTAGATCAAGACATTGACAGTAAATCTAAGGTAAGAGAAGGAGGAGTTTACTTAATTACTGGGGGACTTGGTGGTATTGGTTTGGCCTTAGCAGAAAATCTAGCTCAGACAGCACATACTAAATTAATTCTTGTTGGACGAAAAGGACTGCCTGAACGCTCACAATGGGAACAATGGTTAGAAACTCATGATAAGCAAGATAGTGTTAGCCGTAAAATTGAAAAAGTTCTGGCACTTGAGAAATTGGGAGCTACTGTTCAAGTTCACAGTGCCGATGTAGCTAATCTTGAGGAAATGCAAGCAGTAGTTGCTCAAGTATGCAAACAATTTGGTCGTATCGATGGTGTCATTCATGCAGCAGGTATTGCTCCAGGTGGCATGATTCAACTCAAGACAAAGGAAATGGCAAATAGCGTATTCGCAGCAAAAGTCAGGGGAACACTAGTAATAGAGAAAGTTTTGAAAGATTTTAAATTGGATTTCTTTGTGCTTTGTTCATCCCACAGTTCTATAGTCAGAGACTTGGGACAAGTAGATTACTGCGCTGCAAATGCTTTTCTTGACGCATATGCCCATCACTGTGCTTACGAATCACGCCAATTCACAACATCAATTAATTGGTGTATATGGCAATTAGGAATGGCTGTAGAGAGTGTAGTGCCAGATGAAATTAAGCAGGTACGCGAAGAAGCCCTCAAAGTAGGAATGACTCCTCAAGAAGGTATTAATGCTTTTAATCGAGTTTTAGAAAGCAACTTACCTAATATAGTTGTATCGACACAAGATTTTCCAGCTTTAATTGAACAAAGTAAATTCGTTCAATCAGTGGAAGAGGAATATGCAATATTAGAAAAGAAATTAGTTTCAGTAAATATTGCTTTACCGAATCATTCCCGTCCTAACTTGGAGAATGATTACGTAGCTCCTCGTAATGAAATTGAAGAAAATTTTGCTCAAATTTGGCAGCAACGTCTTGGAATAGACCAAGTAGGAATTAATGATAATTTTTTTGAATTAGGAGGTGATTCTGTTCTTGCAATTCAAATTGTTGCCAAAGCAAACCAATTAGGCTTCAAGCTAACACCTCAACAAATGTTTCAGCATCAGACTATTGCTGAATTAGCAACAGCAGCGTCTATGCAAGAAACAAAACTAACTGAACGTCCTTTACAAGCAGGGGAAGTATATCTCACACCTATCCAGCATCGGTTCTTTGCTCAAAATCGGCGAGATGTAAATTCCTTTAGCCAGTCCTTACTGTTGGAGGTAAAACAAACCTGCGATCGCCAGTTATTAGAACAGGCTGTAAGATACGTAATTCAATACCACGATGTATTTCGTCTACGCTTTACTCAAACAGAATCTGGGTGGCAACAAATTGAAGCTAATATCAATGATGTAGATGTAATAGAATACGAATATGTCGATTTGACTTCGCTTTCAGAAACAGAGCATGAACATGCTTTGGAGTCTAAAATTAAAGAAATACAAAGTAGCTTCAACCTAAGTGAAGGTTCGCTTGTAAAAGTTGCTTTAATTGAATTGCGATCGCAGAGAAATAGCTACCTAGCAATTGCCATCCATCCTCTTTTAGTAGATACAATCTCTTGGCAAATTTTGCTAGAAGATTTACAAACAGCCTATCAGCAACTCAGCGAAGCAAAAGCGATATATTTACCTGATAAAACGACTTCATTCAGTCAATGGGCACAGCATATCCAAGATTACGCTGAGACTTCAGAAGTTATGCGGGAGCGAAAATACTGGTTAACACAAGCCCAAAAACCTTTCTGCATCCTGCCCGTGGACTATCCTGGTAGGGAAAATACAGGGGCAAACTTTGATATCGTATCCATTTCTTTAGATAAAACACAAACACAAGCCTTATTAAACAATGTCAACAAGGCTTATAATACCCAAATAAATGATGTTCTCCTCACAGCATTGGTGCAAGCATTTGCAAAGTGGACGGGAAAGCCACAACTCTGGGTAGACCTCGAACACAATAGCCGAGAGAAAATATTCAAAAATTTAAGTAATATATTCCTGGATCGTACAGTTGGTTTATTTACAACTTGCTTTCCTGCAAATTTGGATATAACAGAGGGTGACGACGAAGGAAGTGCATTAGTAGCAGTCAAAGATTATTTGCGTAGTATTCCCAATCGAGGTGCTGGATATGATTTGCTTCGCTATATAAGCAGTAATCAGGAGATTCAATCGGAGCTAAAATCATTTCCTCAACCTCAAGTGAGTTTTAAATACTTAGGTAATTTTGACCTACTTCTTTCCCAGCCATCTTTATTTCATTTAACCCAGCAGCCTTTTAAACTGAATCGAAACTCAAGTGCAAATCGGTTTTACTTATTGGAAATAAATGGAGTTATTGTTCAAGAGCAGTTGCAATTGAATTGGATTTACACTACAGAATTTCATCGCCGAAAAACAATTGAAACATTAGCTTTAAATTACATTGAGGCTCTACAAAATTTAATTGCTCACTGTCAGTCTCTTAAAGGACAAAAATTTACAACTTCTGACTTCCCAAAAGCAAACTTGAGCCAAAAAAACTTAGATAAGCTTCTAGCAAAAATTAATCAAGCAAATGAGGATTCAGCACAATGAAAGCAGAAAATATAGAGGATATATTTGAGCTTACACCTGTACAAAAAGGTATACTATTCCATTCTTTGTACGAAAGAGAATTATCATTATATTTTTCTCATTCTCCTATAGGTTTACGTGGTAAATTAAATATCAAGGCTTTTGAAGAAGCATGGCAAAAAATTGTAGACAGACATGCAATTTGGCGTACAGCATTTTACTGGGAAGACATTGATAATCCCTTACAAGTCGTCTATAAAACTGTGAAAATTTCCTTAAATCAATATGATTGGTGCGGTATCGAACAAGCAGAACAGGAAGAGCGTTTGAAATCGTTTTATGATAGCGATCGCAAATTATATTTTGACTTATCGCAGCCATGTCTGATGCGTATAACTTTAATTCGTCTTGCTCATGATTACTATGAATTTGTTTGGAGTACTCATCATATAGTCACAGATGGATGGTCTTCTGCGATAATATTAGATGAGTTCCTACAAATTTATGAAGCACTTTGTGAAGGTAAAGAAATAAGATTTGCATCGAATAGTTCTTTCCGTGATTATATCGACTGGTTACAGGAGCAGGACATAGAAAAAACTGAAGCTTTTTGGAGACAACAATTAGCGGGTATTAAAGCACCAACACCTCTAATTTTTATAGAGAATAAGCAGTTAAAATTGACAGAACAGAGGTACGATCAAGAAAAATTAAAACTGTCAAAAGAAAAGACACAATCACTGTTATGTTTTATCGCAACAAATCGCCTAACTCTAGCTGCATTAATCAATGGAATTTGGTCTATTCTCCTTAGTCGATATACTTGTCGTAGCAACATAGTCTATGGCTGTACAGTCACTGGAAGACCAGTAGACTTAGCAGAAGTAGAGTCAATAACAGGTTTATTTATAAATACTTTGCCCGTAAATTTAAAAATAAATACAGAGCAACATTTGTTACCATGGCTCAAAGATATTCAGACTAAATTAGTCGAATTACGTCATCATGAATACACTTCACTGACACAAATTCAAGGCTGGAGTGAGGTACCCCGAAATTTACCTTTATTTGAAAGTTTTGTTGTGGTTGAGAACACTCCAAGTGGTCAATCTGCACTAAGCTGGAAAGGAAATTTAGAAATTGATATAAGTAAAGGTGAGTATTTCAGAACAAATTATCCTTTAAATTTAGTTATATATCCAGATTTGGAAATGATAGTGGCAATTTCATATGATTCTCGGAGATTTGATATTGCTACAATTTCTGGAATACTTGCAGATTTTCAAGTAGCTTTAGAATATATAATGGCTAATCCTTTTGTCAAAATTAAAGAGTTATCGTTTTCAACAGCAAGACAACAGGAAATATCAAAATATTTAGAAAAAGAAGCTGTATTATTTGATTAGTAATTAGCTTTAATACGTTAACAAAGATACTAATCTAGTGAGTAAATTCACAAGCAATATAATCGAAATGCAGTAATTATAGATATTGAAAAAATTGCCATCATCGAAAAAAATTCAAGTAATCAAATCAGAAAAGAAGCTAAGTAATTAACAAAGTTAAATGAATTTCAACACTGATGGAAACATTAACCAAGAACCCAATTAACGAAATTGCTCCTGCTCTTTTAGAGGGTTGGATGAGGGATTATTATTTCAGTACCGAAATTGATATCGGTAGTAGTGGGGTAGAAAACTTTTCGCTCACCGAGCTTTATCAACTTACTAACCTTACTCAAGAAGAACTGAATAATGTAGTCTTCCACGATAGCTCCAGCTTGGGAAGTTTGCAGTTGCGTCAAGCTATTGCCTCGCGCTGGAGTAATGGAGATCCAGAGCAAGTTATGGTAACTCATGGCTCAAGTGAAGCCAATTTCTTAATCATGAATGGGCTGCTTAATGCTGGTGATGAAGTAGTTGTCTTAGATCCTTGCTATCAACAACTATTTTCCATTGCTGAGTCGATCGGTTGCCAGTTAAAGCGTTGGCAACTTCGAGGTGAGGATAATTTTGCTCCTAATATTGAGGAAGCCAAAAAGTTAATTACCCCACGCACCCGAATGGTAATTGTTAACTTCCCTCACAATCCCACTGGTGTGTCATTAAGTCAACAAGAACAAAATGAGTTAATCGAGGCAGTAACGGAGGTAGGAGCTTATCTTGTTTGGGATGCGGCTTTTGCAGATATCGTTTACGACGGTATTCTCCTGTCCAATCCTAACTTATATTATGATCGCTCTATTTCAATGGGAACTTTTTCTAAATGCTATGGGTTACCAGGATTACGATTTGGATGGTGTTTGGCTTCAAAAGAACTGTTAGAGGGTTTTGTCCATTTGCGTGACTATATGACGCTTCATCTTTCTCCCATGATTGAACTGATTGCCCAAAGAGTTGTAGAAAAAGCCGACAATCTTCTAAGTATTCGTTTGCAGCAAGCCTATACTAATCTAGATATTTTATCTAAGTGGGTAGAAGAACATAAAGAGTTTGTAAGATGGTCACGTCCCCAAGGTGGTGTTTGTACATTTATGGGTTTACGAAGCATTTCAGATTCTGAGGCTTTTTGTCATCATCTAGCAAACGTTTATAAAGTGTTGCTTGTACCAGGTACTTGCTTTAATCATCCAAGTCATGTGCGATTAGGATTTGGAGGAGCTACATCTGATCTTAAGGAAGGTCTAAGTCGCTTATCAACAGCTTTAGTTACGGATTTTTGATTTTAAGGATGTATAGAAATATGCAAACAGTTAAACCATCACAGCAATTCTGGATTCAATTCACAGAAAAAATCTGGGAAAAAGAAACTTTTGCAATTCAAAATTCATTTATTAATCTTGCGAGCGCGGTTAATAGAATACCTACAGTAGTTCCTTTATATCCCAATATTCAGACAGCAATTAAAACTATCAATTCTGGAGAAATCCAGAGTGTCAAAATAATTTTAGAGGATTCATACTCTTTAGTTAATAAAGAAGATAGTAGAGAGGATAGTGATGAAGTAATATTAGGATTTTTAAATCTGTTGTTAGATAATGACGGCATTAAAATCGTTCAATAACTTTTTTAAAAATAAGCAAATAATTCTTATTAATAGCAATAATATATAGAACCGATATAGCTGAGAAAAAAGAAACAGCAGAGAAGTAAACACAAGAAAAATTCAAGTAATTATCATGGAAAAAATTATTTTTTTCGAGCGCGAAATTGATGAAATGAAGTCATTGATTAAAGATATTACCTCTCAATATTCTTCAGTAGAAGACGAGCATTTTTTAAAAGATGCATCAATTATCGCTCACGAGCTTCCTAAGCGAATTCGGGCATTTATTAACGATTTCAGACTATTAGAACCATCATCAGGTCTTTGTCTAATTTCAGGTTATCCAATTTCAGAAGAAAAAATTGGTAAAACTCCTTCTCATTGGCAGCATAGACAAGAAATTTCCTCAGCTCTAGAAGAAGAAATTATTTTTATTCTATTCAGCACATTACTAGGTGATGTGATTGGTTGGTCTACTCAGCAAGCTGGACATATCGTTCATGATGTTATACCCATTCAAGGTCACGAACATGAACAACTTGGTAGTAGTAGTAAAGAGTTACTCTGGTGGCATAACGAAGATGCGTTTCACCCTTACAGAGGCGATTATCTAGGTATGATGTGTCTAAGAAATAAAGAAAAAGCTGCTACTACTGTTGCACCTGTAGATGCAACTTCTTATCTAAATCCAGAAGAGATAGCAATTTTATTTGAACCTCGCTTCACAATTCGCCCAGATGAATCTCATTTAGTCAAAAATCAATCTGATTTACAAAAAACTCAAGCTAATAATGATAACTTACTCAGTTCTGCTTACCATAAAATAAGCGAGATTAATAGCGAACCAGAAAAAATTTCTGTGTTTTATGGCGATCCAAAATGTCCATATGTTCGTATCGATCCTTACTTCATGGATATGAATAAACTAGAAGATGATAATGAAGCATTAACAGCCCTAAATAAATTAATTAAATCGATTGAAAGTAATCTAAGCGATCTCGTTCTACAACCTGGAGATTTCTGCTTTATTGATAATTACAAGGCAGTACACGGAAGAAAGCCATACACAACCATGTATGATGGTCAGCATCGTTGGCTTAAAAGAATAATTGTTGCCAGGGATTTGAGAAAATCAAGAAGTGCTAGACCTACGGCTACATCTAGAATAATTTTTTAGAAATTAATGGATTATTATAGTTATACTTTCTAAATCTGTTAGTAGATATGGGTTTCTTATGTCGGTATTATTAATTAATATAGAATTTAGATATTTGGGAATCTGGTAAGTATAATAGTACATTTATAGGCAATCGCTAACTAGCTAAAAATGATGACAAAAATATTAGATGTCGAAGAGCTATTTTCTCAAAAAATATACTGGTTGAATCAACTTTCTGGAGAATTACCAGAAACAAATTTAATACAGTATTATGCCAGAACATCCCAGTATATTGGAAAAAATAAAAGTCATTATTTTGAGCTACCTGATTATTTATCTCAGGGAATTATCAAGTTAACTAAAGGGTCTGATTTTTTGTTGTACTTAATGCTTGTATCGGCATTTAAGATACTTATGCAACGGTATCTTGGAACTAATGACCTTATTGTTGGAATACCAGCTTATAAGAAAATAAATGGTGTAAATCTAGATTATTTGAATGATAGTAAACTGATTCCCTTAAGAACTCAATTATGTAATGAGATGACATTTAAAAACTTTCTCATTCGAGTCAAAGATAATTTAATCCAGGCATATAGTCATCAGGACTATTGTTTTGATGAATTAATTGATTTATTAAATTTACCTCAAGTAGAGAACCGATGTTCATTATTTGATACAGTTATACTATTAGAAAATATTCACAATAAAAATGATGTATTAAAATTCAAGAATAATATTACAGTTTCTTTTCTTGCTGAGAATAATGAAATTTGCGGTTCGATAGATTATAATGAAAATAATTTTAGTAACAAAAATCTTCAATTAGTAACTAATTTCTACACAAACATAGTACAGAGAACTGATTCATTTGCAGAAAGTTATATACAAAAAATGGTAGGTCATTTGCAAACGTTGCTTCAAGCAATTGTTGCCAATCCTCAGCAGCGTTTGTTAGATTTACCACTGTTAACAGAATATGAGAAATATCAATTGTTGCGGGAGTGGAATAATACAGAAGTTGAGTATCCTCAACAGCAATGTATCCATGAGTTGTTTGCAGCACAGGTAGAGGAAGTACCTGATGCGATCGCAGTGGTATTTGAAAACCAACAGTTAAGTTATCGGGAATTAAACCGACGAGCGAATCAGTTGGCACACTACTTGCGTTCAGCGAAGCTGTCGCGTAGCGATTCGCTAGGAGTAAAACCAGAGATTTTGGTAGGAATTTGCGTAGAGCGATCGCTCTCTATGGTCATCGGACTATTAGCCATCCTCAAAGCAGGTGGTGCATATGTACCACTTGACCCTAGCTATCCCCAAGAACGCTTGGCTTATATGTTAGAAGACTCCCAAGCAGGTGTATTACTCACACAACAATACCTATTAGAAAATATATCAAATCATAAAGCTCAGGTAATTTGCATCGATAGTGATTGGGAGAAAATCGCTCATGAAAGTACAGACAATCCCATATCCAACATTACACTTGATAATTTGGCTTATGTAATCTATACCTCTGGTTCTACAGGTAAACCCAAAGGTGCGATGAATGCTCATAGCGGTATTCTCAATCGCTTACTATGGATGCAACAGACTTACCAATTAACATCAGCAGATGCAGTTTTACAAAAAACTCCCTTCAGTTTCGATGTATCCGTATGGGAATTTTTCTGGACGTTAATCACGGGTGCGCGTTTAGTTGTCGCTCAACCAGAAGGTCATAAAGATACAAACTATCTAGTCAACTTGATTGCACAGCAGCAAATAACAACTTTACATTTTGTCCCCTCAATGCTGCAAGTTTTTATCGAAGCAGAAAGTTTAGAAAAATGTCAATCACTGGTACGAGTAATTACCAGTGGTGAGGCATTATCAGTCCAGTTGCAACAACGCTTCTTTAATCGACTTAATGCTCAACTGCATAATCTCTATGGTCCAACAGAAGCTGCTGTGGATGTCACTTTTTGGCAGTGTGAAAAAGATAATATTACCAATCAAAATACAGTTCCTATCGGTCAACCAATTGCAAATATCCAAATATATTTACTTGATAAGTATCTCAACCTTGTTCCTGTGGGCATAACAGGTGAAGTTTATATTGGTGGTGTAGCAGTAGGTAGAGGTTACTTAAACCGTCCTGACTTGACGGCAGAAAAATTTATTCCTAATCCTTTTAGTCAGCAAACTGAGCGTTTATATAAGACTGGGGACAAGGCACGTTATTTAGCAAATGGGGAGATAGAGTACATTAGTCGTATTGACCACCAAGTAAAAGTACGTGGTTTGCGAATTGAATTAGGAGAAATAGAGGTAATCATCAGCCAATACCCAGCAGTGCGAGAAACTGTGGTTATAGTTAATGGAGAATCGGCAGATTCTCAACGAATAGTTGCCTATGTAGTTCCTCAAAAAGAGCAAACACTGAAAATTACTGAATTACGTAGCTTTTTGGAGTCGAAGTTGCCAAACTACATGGTGCCAGCAGCTTTTGTGACATTAGAAGCGTTACCACTAACACCTAATGGTAAGGTTGACCGCAAAGCACTACCCGCACCTGATACAGTACGTCCAGAATTGGAAGTAGTTTATCAGCCACCCCAAACAGAGATAGAAAAAACTATTGCCGATATTTGGCAAGAAGTACTTCATGTTGAGAATGTAGGAATTCATGATAATTTCTTTGAACTGGGTGGTCATTCGCTGCTTTTAGTTCAGGTTCATAGTAAATTACAAAAAATATTCCAGAAAAATTTACTCTTGGTGGAAATGTTTCAACATCCTACCGTAAGCCACTTAGCTAGATATTTTAGCCAGGAATCAACAGAAGAAACATATTTTGTATCTCATCGTTCTCAAAGTACGAAAGATTCGACACAGCGTCGGAAACAAGCAAGAAAAGAACATCGAGCAGCAGCAAAGGAAAGGGGAGTTTCGTCCTAAGCAGGTGAATAAACTCTAAAAGATTAAAGTTTGCTCTCAACTCCTGAATATCCAAACAATCATTACTTTACTCTACACTGACAATAGAAAAATACAATATTAGTTATTCAAGGAAGTCAAATGACATTAACTGAAAAAGAAATTTCATCTAAAAAGAGTTTTTATTCATCAGAAAAAGTATTGTCTACTGAAATTTATGAGTATATAAAACAAATATTTGCACCTATTCAAGGGAAATCAATTGAAACTCAAATAGATGAAATGGTTGAGGAGTACTCTCAAAATTTTTTAATTGCAAACAATGCAAATACCAATGTTGATATTGAATGGATAATCCAAAATTTTGGTGAGAGCAAAATACCTGCACAACCTACTAATTTTGAAAGCTACTTTCAATACTTAAATGAAAATGTTGTTGCTCATTCAATACACACATCTGCACCACAATTTATCGGTCATATGACCTCCGCACTTCCTGCTTTTGTGCGTCCTTTAGCCAAGCTAATGACAGCGATGAATCAAAATGCTGTCAAAATAGAGACAGCTAAAGCCTTGAGTTTTTGCGAACGTGAGGCTTTAGCAATGATGCATCGGCAAATTTATGATTTATCGGATAATTTCTACGCCCAGCATATTCAAAATAATCAAAGTACATTAGGAATCTTGGTTTCTGGTGGCACAACAGCCAACATAACTGCTTTGTGGTGCGCTCGAAATAGATCTTTAGGTGCAAAGAATGAGTTTTTAGGTATAGAAAAAGAAGGTTTAAGTGCAGCTTTAAATTTTTACGGCTACAAAGGAGCAGTTGTAATTGGTTCCGAATTGATGCACTTCTCTTTTGATAAAGCTGCGGATTTAATGGGCATAAGCACTAAAAATTTGATGCGAGTCCCAGTAGATTCTAACAATCGAGTCAATATCCAAGCCTTACGTCGAGCCGTTGCAGATTGTCGCCAGCAAAACTTACATATCATAGCCATTGTTGGTATTGCTGGAACTACAGATTCTGGTAGCGTCGATCCACTAGAAGATATAGTAGAGATTGCCCAAGAAAATAATATACATTTTCATGTGGATGCTGCTTGGGGTGGTCCGGTGATATTTTCTCGAAAACATCAACATAAGCTTGCTGGCATTGAAAAAGCTCACTCAGTAACTATTGATGGACATAAACAATTGTATTTGCCAATGGGTATTGGTATGGTCTTTTTCCGCGACCCTCATTTGGCTTCTTCAATTGAAAAACAGGCTAGCTATACCATGCGTAAAGGGTCATTTGATTTAGGTAAGCGTTCTTTAGAAGGTTCTCGACCAGGCATGGCTTTATTTTTACATGCTGGTCTAAAGCTAATTGGTCTTAATGGATATGAGTTTTTGATTGACGAAGGAATCCGTAAAACTCAATACATGGCTGCTCAGATTTCGGCAATGCCTGAATTTGAATTATTAGCAGAACCTGATACTAATCTGTTAATTTATCGTTATATTCCAGAGCAATTTAGAGAAGTAGTTGTCAACAAAAAATTATCAGAGACAGAAAATCGATTTATTAATCATTTTAATGAGCTTTTACAGAAGATGCAGCGTCAGATTGGTAGAACTTTTATCTCACGAACGACAAAAACAACTATCAACTTGGATAAAGAAATATCTGTAATAGCCATGCGTGCAGTAATTGCCAATCCATTAACTACTGAAGCAGATATTGACGCAGTTTTAAATGACCAAATTCAGATTGCTTCAGGAATCTCAATTGCATATTGAGTGCTTGATATTAGACCAAAAATATGTATGAACAGGTTTTGACCTATGAATATAGCCGAAAGTTTTATTGATAGCTTAGATGATAGAGACGAAATCGCGATTATTGGCATGGCTGGTCGTTTTCCTGGAGCAAATAAAATTGATAGCTTTTGGCAAAATCTGCGCTCTGGTGTAGAGTCAATTTCTTTTTTCACGGATGAGGAACTAATATCTGCTGGGGTAGATTCTGGATTACTAAGTAATCCCAATTACGTCAAGGCAAACGGTATATTAGAAAATATAGATTTATTTGATGCTTCTTTTTTTGGTTTTTCTCCCAGAGAAGCGGAAATTACAGACCCCCAACACCGACTTTTTCTAGAAAGTGTTTGGGAAGCTTTAGAAAATGCTGGTTATAATTCGGAAACTTATAGTGGTCAAATAGGTCTTTTCGCCGGTGTTGCTGCGAGTTCATACTTGCTTTCCAACTTATATCCCAATCGAAATTTGATGGAGTCAGAAGATAGCTACCAAGTTTTAATTGGGAATGATAAAGATTTTTTACCTACTTTAGTTTCTTACAAATTAAATTTAAAAGGACCCAGTATCAATATTCAAACTGCTTGTTCCACATCGTTGGTTGCTGTTCATCTAGCCTGCCAAAGTTTGCTTAATGGTGAAAGTGATATAACTTTAGCTGGTGGTATAACCGTTGGAGCGCAGCAAAAAACTGGTTACCGCTATCAACAGGGAGGAATTCAATCTCCTGATGGTCATTGCCGAGCTTTTGACGCTCAAGCGCAGGGAACAGTTGGTGGCAATGGTTTAGGTGTGGTGGTTTTGAAAAGATTAGAGGATGCTATTGTTGATGGTGACTATATTCATGCAGTAATTAAGGGTTCAGCTGTTAATAATGATGGTTCTTTAAAGGTTGGATATACAGCCCCTAGTGTTGATGGTCAAAGAGGAGTTATTTTAGAGGCTTTAGCCTTAGCGGGTGTCGATCCTGAGACTATTAGTTATGTAGAAACGCACGGTACAGGAACCATTTTAGGAGACCCGATTGAAATTAAGGCTCTCACACAAGCTTTTCACGCTAGCACCAATAAAAAAGGATTTTGTGCGATTGGTTCAGTTAAAACCAATGTTGGGCATTTGGATACAGCAGCGGGTGTAACAGGATTAATCAAAACAGTCCTGGCATTAAAGCATAAACAAATACCTCCTAGCTTGCATTTTGAAAAGCCAAATCCACAGATAGACTTCGCCAATAGCCCGTTTTACGTCAACACTAAACTTACTGAGTGGAAAAGCAACGGCACACCCCGCAGAGCAGGTGTGAGTTCCTTCGGTATTGGTGGAACTAATGCCCATGTGATTTTGGAAGAAGCGCCAGCCATTAAAACTTCCGATCCATCTCGTCCTTGGCAATTATTAACAGTATCAGCTAAAACCAGCACCGCTTTAGATAGTGCTATAGCCCAACTGCGTGATTACTTAGAACAAAACCTCGATAGACCCTTACCAGATGTAGCTTACACCCTACAAGTCGGTCGGCGAGCTTTTGACTATCGTCGCATCATTATTTGTCACTCCCTTGATGATGCAATCAAATCCCTCGACAGCCAAAATCCACAGCACATTTTTAGTCACCAACGCCAGCCAGGTCACTGTCCAGTGATCTTCATGTTTTCAGGACAAGGGTCACAATATGCAAACATGGGTCGAGAACTCTATGAAGTAGAACCAACATATAAAAAACACGTAGATACTTGTGCCCTTATTTTGCAACCCTACCTCGGTCTTGATATCCGCTCCTTACTCTATCTCAACCCAAAAGAAACAGAAACCGCTTCCAATCAACTGCAACAAACAGCCTTCACCCAAAGCGCCTTATTCGTTACAGAGTACGCCCTAGCTCAGTTATTCATGTCTTGGGGAGTGCGTCCAGAAGCAATGATTGGTCATAGTATCGGTGAATATGTCGCTGCAACAATCGCAGGTGTATTTTCTTTGGAAGATGCGCTCAAAATTGTGGCAAAAAGGGGACAGTTAATGCAACAAGTACCCCCAGGAAGTATGCTGGCAATTAGACTGCCAGAAAAAGATGTACAATTGCTACTGAACGGAAACGAGTTAGCTCCAGAATCTCTACAAATTGCGGTAATTAATAGCCCATCTTCCTGTGTCGTATCGGGAACAAACGACGCTGTTGCAGTCTTAGAACAACAATTATTTTCAATTGAAGTTGAATGTCGTCAGTTGCATACATCTCATGCGTTCCATTCGGTGATGATGGAACCGATATTGTCAGCATTTGCTGAGGCGATTAAAACAGTCAAACTCAATCCACCCAAGATACGCTTTATTTCCAATGTGACTGGTAGTTGGATTACTCAAGAACAAGCGACAAATCCGGATTATTGGTGTCAACATCTACGACAAACGGTGAGATTTTCAGATGGGATATCGCAATTAATACAGCAATTTGAAGGTGTTTTTCTGGAGGTGGGACCAGGACGAACTTTAGGCACGTTAACGACACAACATTTAGAGAAAAATGCAAAGCAACAGGTATTGACTTCTTTACGCCATGTTAAGGAGCAACAATCGGATGTTTACTTTTTATTGCAGACATTGGGGCGATTATGGCTTGGGGGTGTGGAAATAGATTGGTTGGGATTTTATGTTCATGAGAAGCGTCATCGTTTACCTTTACCTACTTATCCTTTTGAACGACAACGTTACTGGATTGAGCCTAACAAGCAAGGGGAAAGCGAGCATCGATTATCACTGAGTAAAAAACCTGATATTGCTGATTGGTTTTATATTCCTTTTTGGAAACCCTCTTTACCCCCAGCACAAATAGAACACCAAGAATTAGCATCTGAGAAATCTTGTATTTTGGTGTTTGTTGATGAGTGTGGCTTGGGTAGTAAATTAGTCAAAGAATTAGAAATACAAAATCAAGACATAATTATTGTTAGGATAGGTAAAATTTTCACCATACTTAATGAGCGTGAATATATCATCAATCCAGGCCATAAGCTGGATTATGATATTTTGATTCAAGAACTTTGCAAACAGAATAATTTACCAAAAACAATTGTTCATTTATGGAATACCACACCAAATAGTGACAAAGAATTAACATTTGAAACAATTGATAAAGCTCAATCAATAGGATTTTATAGTCTTCTATTTCTGGCTCAGACTCTGGGAAGACAAGAAACTGCTGATGAATTACAAATTCTAGTTATTTCTAACAACTTGCACCCAGTAGTAGAGAACGAAAAAATATCTCCTGAAAAAGCAACTTTACTTGGACCGATTAAAGTTATTCCTCAAGAATATTCAAATGTAAAATGTCGTAGTATTGATGTTATACTTCCAGAAATTGACAGTTGGCAGGAAGCAAAACTTGTAGAGCAATTGCTGGCGGAACTGAAAGTTTCTGATTCGGAAAAACTTGTTGCTTATCGAGGTTTTAATCGTTGGGTGCAATCTTTTGAACCTGTGCGGTTTGAGAAACCTAAAATCGAAAATCCTCGACTTAGAGAAAAAGGAGTCTATTTAATTACGGGTGGACTTGGAGGTATTGGACTGGTTTTGGCAGAATACTTGGCGCAAAGTGTGCAAGCAAAACTAGTATTGGTAGGACGTTCGGTTTTACCCGAAAAAGACGAGTGGGAACAATGGCTGACTACCCATGACGAAACTGATGGCACTAGTCGTAAAATTCGTAAAATTAAAGAATTAGAAAGTAATGGTGCAAAAGTTTTAATAGTGACCGCTGATGTGAGCAATCTTGAACAAATGCAAAATGTCATTGCTCAAGCTCAACAGCAATTTGGTCGGCTTAATGGTGTTATTCATGCTGCTGGAGTTGTTCAAGGCGAATCTATTGAAGCGATTGAAAATCTAAGTAAATCTGATTGTGAACAACAATTTAAACCAAAAGTACAAGGTGTTTTAGTACTAGAGAATGTCTTAAAAAATCAAAATATAGATTTTTGTTTATTGCTATCTTCTCTATCCTCTATATTAGGAGGCTTAGGTTTTTTTGCGTACTCAGCAGCTAATATTTTTATGGATATTTTTGTGCATCGACACAATCAAATTTATCCAACTTTATGGAGTAGTATCAGTTGGGATGGTTGGCAACTTGAAGCCGCAAATAAAAATGTACAAAACACATCTGTAGGTGGAAATTTAACAGAATTTGTTCTGAAGCCGGAAGAAGGAATAAAAGCTGTTAAACGAATTTTAAACCACAATGGATTCAATCATATAGTTGTTTCTACTGGAAAGCTTCAAGTTAGAATTAATCAATGGATTAATTTGGAATCATTGCAACAGCGGACAGAGAGTCAAAAAACAAATTTATTACTACATTCCAGACCCGATTTGTCAAATTCCTACGTAGTCCCTAGTAATGAAGTCGAGCAAAAAATTGCCAATATCTGGCAAGATCTTCTGGGGATAAAAAATGTAGGACTTTATGATAATTTCTTTGAATTAGGCGGAGATTCTCTATTAATAATCCAGGTTCGCAGTAGAATTCTCGAAGAATTAAATAAAAATTTATCAATTGCTGACCTATTTGAACTTTCAACTATAAGTACCTTGGCTGAATATATCAGTGGAAAGCAGACTGAAGAACCAATATTTCAACAAGCTGATGAACGTGCCAGCAGAAAAGAAGCGGCTATGCAGGAAAAACGACAATTAATGAAGCAAAGGAGAAAATAAATGTCTAATCAAGCAATGGACAATTCTCTTAAAGGCATAGCTGTAATTGGCCTGGTTGGTCGTTTTCCAGGAGCCAAAAGTGTTGATGAATTTTGGAAAAATTTGTGCGAAGGACGAGAATCAATTTCTTTTTTCAGTGATGAGGAATTAGAAGCTTCAGGTGTAGATCCTGCATGGCTGAGTAACCCTCAGTATGTAAAAGCTAGTGCAAATATTTCAGATATTGAGATGTTTGACGCTTCCTTCTTCGACTTCTCGCCAAGGGAAGCTGAAATTGTAGATCCCCAACACCGTATTCTGATTGAATGTGCTTGGGAAGCATTGGAAAATGCTGGTTATGATCCTTGTTCCGGCAAAGGCTTGACTGGTGTTTATGTGGGAACCAATATGAGTTCTTACTTTCTTAGCAATTTGAGTTCCCACACTGACCTAATTGAATCGATGGGTCTTCCAATTATATATGGCAATAGTCAGGACTTTGCTGCAACAAGAATTTCATATAAATTAAACCTGAAAGGGCCAAGTATCAACGTTCAGACTGCTTGCTCTACGTCATTGGTAGCCGTTCACTCAGCGTGTCAAGGATTGCTAAACTACGAGTGCGACATGGCTTTAGCAGGTGGTATTTGTATCACATCTCTGCAAAAGGAAGGTTATTTCTATCAACAAGGGGGTATCACTTCTCCCGATGGTCACTGTCGAGCTTTTGATGCCAGTTCCCAAGGAACTATTTTCGGGGATGGAGTGGGTCTTGTCGTCCTCAAGAGATTAGAAGATGCCATTGCTGATGGTGACTTTATTTACGCAGTAATCAAGGGTTCAGCTATTAATAACGATGGTGCTGCTAAGGTCGGTTACACAGCTCCTAGTGTGGCTGGTCAAGCTGAGGTGATTGCCGAAGCACAGGCGATCGCCTCTGTTACTCCTGAAACAATCACTTACATCGAAACTCATGGAACTGGTACACAGTTGGGAGATCCGATTGAAATTAGTGCCTTGAAAAAAGTATTTGCACCCACCAAACAAAAGCAATTTTGTGTGATCGCATCAGTAAAAACCAATGTCGGACATTTAAACATAGCAGCAGGTGTGACAGGATTAATCAAAACAGTTCTGGCATTAAAACACAAACAAATACCACCTTCGTTACACTTTGAAAAACCCAACCCGGAGATAGACTTTACCAATAGCCCGTTTTACGTCAATACTAAACTTAGCGAGTGGAAAAGCAACGGCACACCCCGCAGAGCAGGTGTCAGTTCATTTGGCATAGGCGGAACTAATGCCCATGTGATTTTGGAAGAAGCTCCAGTCATTGAAGCATCGAGTCCCTCGCGCCCTTGGCAATTGTTACTGCTCTCAGCCAAAACCAGCACAGCATTAGAGATTGCAACAGTTCAACTGCGTGATTATTTAGAGCAAAATCCCAGTGTTCCTTTAGCAGATGTAGCTTACACCCTACAAGTCGGTCGTCAAGCTTTTGATCATCGCCGCATCGTGATTTGCAATGACCAAAATGATGCAGTCATATCACTCAACAGCCAAAATCCACAGCACATTTTTAGTCACCAACGTCAGCCAGGTCACTGTCCAGTGATCTTCATGTTTTCAGGACAAGGGTCACAATATGCAAACATGGGTCGAGAACTCTATGAAGTAGAACCAACATATAAAAAACACGTAGATACTTGCGCCCTTATTTTGCAATCCTACCTCGGTCTTGATATCCGCTCCTTACTCTATCTCAACCCAGAAGAAACAGAAACCGCTTCCAATCAACTGCAACAAACAGCCTTCACCCAAAGCGCCTTATTCGTTACAGAGTACGCCCTAGCTCAGTTATTCATGTCTTGGGGAGTGCGTCCAGAAGCAATGATTGGTCATAGTATTGGTGAATATGTCGCTGCAACAATCGCAGGTGTATTTTCTTTGGAAGATGCGCTCAAAATTGTGGCAAAAAGGGGACAGTTAATGCAACAAGTACCCCCAGGAAGTATGCTGGCAATTAGACTTCCAGAAAAAGATGTGCAACTGTTAGTTTCTGGAAACGAGTTATATCGAGAGTCTCTACAAATTGCAGTGATTAACAGCTCATCTTCATGCGTTGTTTCTGGAACAAATGAAGCTGTTGCAACCCTACAAAAACAATTATCTTCAATTGAAGTTGAATGTCGTCAGTTGCATACATCTCATGCGTTTCATTCGGTGATGATGGAACCGATATTGTCAGCATTTGGTGAGGCGATTAAAACAGTTAAACTCAATCCACCACGTATAGGTTTTATTTCCAATATCACTGGTAGTTGGATTACTCAACAACAAGCTAAAGATCCTGATTATTGGTGTCAACATTTACGACATACTGTGAGATTTTCAGATGGCATATCGCAACTAATCAAGCAATTTGAAGGTGTTTTTCTCGAAATCGGACCTGGGCGGACTTTAAGCACATTAACCACACAGCATTTAGAGCAAAATACTAAACAACAGGTATTGACTTCTTTACGCCATGTTAAGGAGCAACTATCTGATATTAGTTTTTTATTACAAACATTAGGTCGGTTGTGGCTTGGGGGTGTAGAAATTGATTGGTCGGGATTTTATGTTCATGAGAAGCGTCATCGTTTGCCTTTACCTACTTATCCTTTTGAGCGACAACGCTACTGGATTGATGCGAAATCTCTATCCCCTTCTGTAAATATAAAACCAACAACATTAGATAATAAACAAGATATTGCTAACTGGTTTTATCTTCCTTCATGGAAGCGCTCTTTGCTACCTCATTCATCCTCAGATCAAATAAAATCAACACAAAAAAGATGGCTGTTTTTTGTAGATGATTTTGGAATAAGTGAACAACTAATTGATGCGTTGAAAAATCAAGATAAAAATATCATTGCTGTTCAACAAGGAGAGCAGTTTAGTAAACTAAGCGAGGGTGTTTATACAATTAACCCATGCAAAATTAAAGACTATGATACCTTGCTTAGAGAATTAATGTCATTAGGTCAAAACCCTGAACAAATTGCTTATTTATGGAGCGTAAGTCATCTTGAAAATCGTCAACCAGGGAATTATTTAGAATTTAACAGTTTACTATTTTTAACGCAGAGTCTTAGTGATCTGAAAATTAGCGATCGCGATCGCTTACAACTTTGGGTTGTATCCAACAACATCCAAGAGGTTAATGGGAACGAAAAACTAGACCCAGAGAAGGCAGCCATATTAGGTTTATGTAAAGTCATCCCTCAAGAGTATCCTAATATTACCTGTCGATGTATTGATGTTGCTTTAACTAACCGCACAGACGAGGTTAACATTATTGGCAAACTTTTGGATGAGTTAACCGCTGTATCCTCAGACATGGTAGTTGCTTATCGCGATCGCTACCGTTGGGTACAAACTTTTGAACCAGTTCACTTGCAAGCAATAGCTGAAGACAAAATACCTTTAAGAAAACAGGGTGTTTACCTGTTTCCTGGTGGTTTAGAAAGTATTGAAGTTGTTCTTGCGGAATACTTAACAAAAACTTTCCAAGCAAAACTCATATTTATTGAGGATTCTACATTCCCAGAAAAAGATGATTTCTCACAATGGCTGGAAACTCATACTCAAGATGATGAAGTGAGTTGCAAAATTCAACAATTTATAGCATTAGAGAAATTAGGTGCAAAAATTTTGGTCATGTGTGCAGATACAACTAATTATGAGCAAATGCATCAAAGTCTTGCATCTGAACATATTAGACAAATTAACGGTGTCATTTATTCAACTGGAATAAAGCGCGAACATATATTTGCTTCCATTCCAGAAATTAATCAAATAGAATTAGAAAATCTTTTAGAATTACAACGTCGTAAGATTACAGTATTAGAACAAGCCTTACAAAATATAAAGTTAGATTTTTGTATCATTTTTTCTTCTTTATCTTCTATTTTAGCAGGATTTGGATTAAGCTTATATTCAGCAAGTAATCAATTTATAGATACTTTTACTAACCGACGTAATCGGAATATTCGGAATAATTCTTTGCCGTGGTATATTATAAATTTGGATAAATTGCAACTGAATTCAAACCAGAAACAAACAACACTGGAGCAAGTATCTGGATCGGAATTAGCTATTACCCCAAGAGAAACCGTAGAAGTATTGAAACGAATATTTTCTTTAAGTGAAGGAACTCAAGTTATTATTTCTACAACAGATATTAATGCTAGAAAAAATCATACATTTAATCTCGACTCTCTTACAAATTCAAACTCTACTCATCAATTAGATTTATCATCACGCTACTCTCGACCTAGCCTTAGTAATTCCTATGTTACTCCCACAAATGAGTTGCAAAAACAAATTACAGAAATATGGCAAGAGGTACTTGGGATTGCAGAAGTGGGTATTTACGATAATTTCTATGAATTTGGGGGAGACTCCCTGATTGCAACTCAATTAGTTTCTCGCTTGCGAGCCAAATTTCCTGTAGACTTACCACTGCGTGACCTTTTATTAGAAGCAATGATACCAGCCAAACAAGCAGAAATGATTGAACAACTTCTTGTGGAAAAAATTGAAGGGTTATCTGAAGAAGAAGCAGAATCTTTTTTAGCTAACATTGCAGATAATTCTTGAATTGTTCAATTTTAAACCTTACTTTGAAACAGGAAAAATAGTTTATGTCTCTACTCAGTCCTATCCCAAATTATGAACCTTTTGCCCGGATGCAGAACGAATTGAAGAGTACAGACGAAGAAATAGTAGAAGGGATAATACCTCTTTTAGAACACTTAGTTTTACAACATTTCCCAAAGGGAGCGCGTATTCTCGATCTGGGTTGTGGTTCAGGAAAATTGCTACAACAGCTTTATCTTAGGGGGTATCATACGACTGGAATGGATGCTTCTAAAGAACTGTTGCGTTATGCTCAAATAAACTCACCTGAGAGTGAATTTATTCTTAGTGATATACGTAAATTTGAACTGCCACCTACTTTTGATGCAGTTTTGTCGCATATTGTTCTACTCTTTATCTTAAATGCTGAAGAATTAACATCTGTCTTCCGAAACGTATATACAGCACTGCGAGATAATGGACTATTTGTATTCACAATACCATTAACAGATTGGTTCCATGAAATTGCTCCACCAATTTTCGACCATGTTAATGTTAATGACGAATGTGCCATGATTGAGATATTTAATTATAAACCAGAAGAAAGAATTTGGGAAATTAAAGTCACCGGATTTGAGTTAATAGAAAATATTTGGAAGCGTTTCGATACTATTTGGCTGAGAAGGGATTTCTTTTTATCAGAAGTAGAAGCGGCTCTTGAGAAAGTGGGTTTCACGGATATTAATCACTATAGGCTCAAAGATTTTGGATCAGATGATGATGCTATGGCTTGCTTTGTTTGTCTGAAGCAGTAGCTCACGTAATTGTGAATGTAGAGACGCAATATGTCGCTTCGTAAACATCTTAGATTTATGCATTTCTATAACATAGACTTTTACAAGTATTTGGGATTTTTATATAGTTCACGCACGCAATCTAATCTGAGAAATTTAGGATTGCTATAGGTACAATTTATGGATAAACAATACTCTAATTTATCACCAGCAAAAAAAGCCCTTCTAGAAAAATGGAAGGGAGGAAAAATTAAAGCTGATATTATTCCCAAACGTCAAGACCATAAAAATATTCCCTTATCTTTCTCTCAACAAAGACTATGGTTTATTGACCAGCTTTATCATGGAAGTTCTTTCTACAATATTCTGACCGCTTTTCATATACAAGGAAATCTGAATATTACAGCACTTCAGCAAAGCCTAAATGAAATTCTCAAGCGTCATGAAGTATGGCGGACAAATTTTACACTTGTAGATGGAGAGCCAGTACAAGAAATAAAAACCCAATTTTATTGGGATTTACCCATTATTAACCTTGAACATTTGTCTGTTAAAAATTGGGAAGGAGAAGTTAAACAACTTGTAGCTAAGGAAGCAACAAAACTGTTTGATTTAGCTAAAGGACTTTTAGTCAGAGCAACATTACTGCGCTTAAGCGAAGAGGAACACATTTTACTTGTAACCATGCACCACATTATCACAGATGGATGGTCTTGTGGTGTGTTTCTGCGGGAGTTGTCAACGCTATACGCTGCTTTCTCGACAAATCAACCTTCTGACTTATCTGAACTGCCGATTCAGTATGCAGATTTTGCAGTTTGGCAACGCGATCGCATCCAAGGTAAATTCCTCGCAGACCAATTAAATTATTGGAAGCAACAACTTCAGGGTGAGTTACCTGTACTACAACTACCCACAGACCGTCCACGACCTACCGTCACGACTTTTGCTGGTGCTAAAGAATATTTTACATTCTCTACAACCTTAACTAATGCACTCAGACAATTAAGCCAGCGAGAAGATGCCACTCTCTTTATGAGTATGCTGGCAGCATTTAACGTATTACTATACCGCTACACAGACCAAGAAGATATTTTAATTGGTTCTCCGATTGCTAATCGTAACCGTGCAGAATTAGAAGGAATGCTGGGTTTGTTTGTTAATACTTTGGTATTACGTAATAACCTCAGTGGTAATCCCAGTTTCTGCGAACTTTTACATCGAGTACGTGAGGTGACTCTTGATGTTTATGCACATCAAGATTTGCCTTTTGAGATGCTTGTAAAAGAATTACAACCCGAACGCGACTTAAGCCGAAATCCACTTTATGAGGTGATGTTTGTCCTGCAAAATACTCCAACCTCTGTGCAAGAAGTGTCTGGATTAACCTTGCGTACTTTGGATTTTGATAGTGGTACAGCTCAACTAGATATTTTTCTGTCGATGTCTGAATCCGAAGAAGGGTTAACAGGATGTTTGGAATACAATACAGATATTTTCGATTCAGCAACTATTACCCAATTTATAAATAATTTCCAAACTTTATTAGAAAATATCGTTGCAAATCCAGAGCAACGCCTCAGTGAATTCTCGCTACTAACTGCTTCTGAGCAAGAGCAACTATTATTTAAGTTTAATCAAACTCATGCAAATTATCCTCAAGATACATCTCTGCATCAATTATTTGAACAACAAGTTGAGCTAACGCCTGATCATTTAGCACTAATTAGCGAGTCTGAGGAACTAACTTATCGTCAACTTAACTATAGAGTTAATCAACTTGCACATTATTTACAAAAACAAGGTGTAACAAAAGAAACACTGGTTGCTCTATGCTTGGAACGCGACCTAGATATGGTAGTGGGAATTTTAGCTATTCTTAAAGCTGGTGGTGCATACATTCCCCTTGACCCAAGTTATCCAGTAGAACGTCTGAATTTTATGCTTTGGGATTCCCAAGCATCGCTGTTAATTACCAAGCAAGAGATATTAGAAAAACTATCATTATCTGCGGCTAAAACCGTTTGTTTAGATATCCACAAGGACGAAATTGCTCAAGAAAGTTCAGAAAATCCCATTAACATCTCTTCATCTGATCATCTCGCCTATATTATCTATACTTCTGGTTCAACTGGAACACCTAAAGGCGTTCTTAGCATTCATCGCGGTACAGTCAACGGCTTACACTGGTTATGGAAAACCTATCCTTTTACTCCAGAAGAAGTTTGTTGTCAGAAAACAGCTATTAGTTTTGTAGATTCTGTTTGGGAAATTTTTGCTCCTTTACTTAGAGGAATTCCTACAGTAATTATCAGCAATGCAACTATCCTAGATCCGCAATTATTTATAGAAACCCTAGCGCGTCACAAAGTAACTCGTATCATATTTGTACCCTCATTACTGCGCTTGCTTTTAGATAATTATAGTCATCTAGTTAATAAATTATCACACTTAAAATTCTGGATAACTAGCGGAGAAACACTCTCTGTTAAGTTAGTTGAAACTTTCCGAGAATTAATGCCCTCAGCAAAACTGATCAACCTTTATGGCTCATCGGAAGTTTCCGCTAATGCTACTTACTACGACACCAGTTTATTACATAATCAAGCAAACAGTGTCCCCATCGGTTGTCCGATTGAAAATACTCAAGTTTATGTGTTAAATCGCGATTTACAGCCAACACCTGTAGGAGTTATCGGTGAACTTTATATTGGTGGTGATGGATTAGCAAAGGGTTATTTACATCGCCCAGAATTAACTCAAGAGAGATTCATTGATAATCCCTTTATACCCGGAAATAAACTTTATAAAACAGGCGATTTAGTTCGATACCTCCAAGATGGTAACCTGGAATATTTGGGTCGCCATGATGAGCAAGTAAAAATCAGGGGCTTTCGGGTAGAATTAGGTGAAATTGCAACTGCGATTGCACAACATCCAGACATACAAGAATCTGTTGTAATTGCTAGCGATGATGCTCAAGAGAATCAACGTTTGATTGCCTATTTTGTCACAGATAAGCAGGATATTAATACACAACTATTATCCTATTTGCAGCAGAAGCTGCCTAATTATATGTTGCCATCTGCTTTTATTGTACTTGATAAACTTCCGCTTACACCTAATGGAAAAGTAGATAAGTGTGCATTGCCCAGTAGTGAGGTTATCCAGCTAAATACAAATAAATCCTTTGTCGCTCCTCGAAATTTTACAGAATTAGCTTTAGCAAAAACTTGGGAAAATCTGCTCAATACTAGTCATATTGGAGTTACGGATAACTTTTTTGACTTAGGCGGCCACTCATTTTTAGCTATTCGCTTAATGGCTCAAATTTATGATAAATTTGAACATAATCTTCCTTTATCTATTCTTTTTGAAAACCCAACTATTGAAAAACTAGCTGCAATTGTAAGTCAACCATCTCGTAAAAGTCCTAATTCTCATCTAGTAGCAATTAACTCTTCAGGTGACAAGATACCTTTCTTTTGCATACATGGTGCTGGTGGGAATATTAGTCCATACTTTAATATATCCAAAAGGCTGGGTGAAGATTATCCATTTTATGCTTTGGAAGATAGGTTAGAACAAGATAGACCCGAAGTTATTTCGGTAGAAGAAACAGCAACTCGCTACCTGCAAGAAATTCGTAAAGTGCAACCTAATAGTCCCTATCTTCTAGGTGGTCATTGTTATGGTGGTGTATTAGCCTTTGAAATGGCAAGACAATTACACAATCAGGGCGACACCGTTGGTTTATTAGTTGTCATTGATGCCATATTACCAGAAACAATAATTGAACCTACAGATGATGACGATGCTAAGTTTTTGCTTCGTATCGCTGAATCAATGAAAACTGACAGTGATGTGGATTTTTCAGTGCCTTTTGAAGAACTTCGAGATTTGCCATTAACAGAGAAATTAAATTTGATTAATAGAAAGGCGGATTTTATCTTCAGTAATGCAGAAATTCAAGATTTTCTCAGTTATTACAAACTTTTCAAACTGCATGTTCAAGCGATGCGAAACTATGTTCCCCAAGTTTATCCTCAATCCATAACTATATTTCGAGCTAGTGAGGAGATAATTCATGACTTTGATAATCCAGAATGGTCTAGTAGTGACCCTCTATTAGGTTGGGGTAAATGTTCTAGTCAACCCATTCAAACTATTGATCTTCCAGGGGATCATTTCTCGATTTTCGTTGAACCTCATATCCAAGATTTAACTAAACAGTTGAAAAGATGTATCGATAATGCTGTGTGCAATCTAAATTGATAATGGGAGTAAAAACATTATGCAGCTACCCCCAGAACCAAAAACTCCTTCTTGGTTAATAGGTCTGCAATTCGAGTCTAATCCCTTTAATTATATGGATGCGATTTCCAAACGTTATGGTGATATTGTCACTCTCATGTTTGGTTCCACACCAACAATTTATGTCAGCAATCCTTCAGGAATAAAAGAGATTTTCACAAACACTAAGGAAATTGCAGCTAGGGGTGAGTTGAACCTGGGTTTTGCTTTGATGACAGGAAATCAAGGAGTTCTCCAACTTGATGGTTTAATTCACAAAAATCGACGCAAAATATTAATGCAGACTTTTCATGGAGTACGGATGCAAGCCTGTGGAAAACATATCTGCGAACTAACAGAAAAGATTATTGGTCAGAAGAAAGTTGGAAAACCTTTCATCGCATACCCAACAATTGAAGATATTACCTTAAAAGTTGGTATAGAAGTTATCATGGGTTTAGATAAGGGAGAACGTCATGAAAAAATTAAGCATTTATTTACCTCCATTTTGAGATTAAATGTACAATCACTAATAGATAAAATTCTGCTCACTATTTTTGGAGAAAGAGATTTAGGTCGGTGGAGTCCACATGGTTATAATCTTTACCTTCGACAAGAACTTTTCCAATTACTGTTGTTTGAGGTTGAAGAACGTCGCAATCAATTAGACTTTTCACGCACCGATATGCTTTGTGATCTTATATTTGCTGAAGATGAGACAGGCCAACTATTAAGCAATGAAGAAGTGCGTGATCTCTTATTATCTCCTATATTTGCAGTTGCTGATGCTTCAGCAACTGCGATCACTTGGGCTCTGTACTGGATTCACCGTTTACCTACTGTGCGATCGCGCTTGCTATCAGAACTCGAAAGTCTTGGTGACAACCTAGACCCCATGAGCATTTTTGCACTACCATACTTGAATGCGGTTTGTAACGAAGTTTTGCGAATTTATCCAACTCAGTTATTTGCATTTCCCAGGTTAGTAGAATCAACCGTCGAGGTGATGGGCTACAAGTTAAATCCAGGAACAGTGCTTATTGCTAATATTTATTCAACACATCAGCGTGAAGATTTATATCCTCAGCCAAAAGAATTTCAGCCAGAACGCTTTTTAGAAAAACAGTTCTCTCCCTATGAGTTTTTACCCTTCGGAGGTGGTTCTCGTGTGTGTATCGGCGCAACTTTTGCCTTATTTGAAATGAAACTTATATTAGCAACTATTCTTTCACGTTATGAATTAGAACTAGTCAGCCAACGCCCAGAGCGCCCTAAATATGGAGGTTTGATTTGTTATCCTGCAAGTGGTGTAAAGATGGTCAAGCGTGGTCTTCGTCAACGTCAAGGAAAGTCACGTGAGTAAAATTTATAGTCCTACTTCAAAAGTGAAAACACTCAGATAGCTATTATGGCAGCAGATTAAGAAGAATCTGCTTGCTTGTTAAAAGTATATTTCATTATTGGGGAAATCAATATGACCATGATTAATAAAGGTGCGGTCGTTATCACAGGAACATCCACAGGTATCGGTCGAGCGATCGCACTTAAACTTACCGAGGAAGGATATCGAGTATTTGCAGGAGTTCGCACAGAAAAAGATGTGGAGTCTATTAAGCAAGCTGCATCTGGAAATTTAACACCGATTATCATGGACATCACAAAAGCCCAAGAGATAAAATCCTGTTCAGAATTTGTCTCATTGGCAATTGGTGATGAGGGATTATTTGCGTTAATAAATAATGCATATACTGGGTTTGACGGACCATTAGAATGTATACCGATAGATGATATAAGACGGAATTTTGAAATCAATGTTACAGGTCAAATAGCTGTCACACAAGCCTTCTTACCAATGCTACGAAAGGCTAAAGGTAGAATTATTAATATTAGTGCAACTTGTGGTAGATATGCTATACCGTATAGGTCGCTTTTATCTACTTCAAAAATTGCAATTGAGGCAATCACAGATTCTTTACGAATGGAGCTACGTTCCAGTGGAATTGAAGTATTGTCTATATTGCCAGAGGGAATAATTACTCTAGAGCAGGCTGACAAAGTAGAAGCTGATGGTAAAAAAGTGTTAGCTAATATGTCACCCGAAATGAAAGCTATCTATGGCAATAATTTCCAAGTATGTATAGAAGGATCTGTAGAGGGAAATCGCATCACAGGTTTACCACCTGAAAGAGTTACAGCAGCTATATTAAAGGCTCTAGAAGCTCGTAAGCCTAGAAGACAATATTTTGTAGTGCGATCGCCGTGGCAGTGGAAATTGTATGCATTGTATAAAAGGCTAGTAACCCACCAGTATTTCTATGACAATCTTTTTAAGTATTAATAGTAAATAAATGACTTCAAAAAAACAATCTCAAATTACCAACGAAATCCTTCAAGATAATTTGATTAAATTAAAGTTTAAACATTTTTTCATTACAATTATTAGTTATATATTTGGTCAAGAATTAATTACATTCATGGCCGGAAGTGGAGAAGTTGACTTAGAAGGTACAAAGTATTTGAAAATAATTTTCATTTCTCAGTTATGAATGAAGTGGAAGCATAACTATTTCACTATTTTGTATTACTTAATGGAGATTTTTCATGGTTACATCCTTTAATCAACAAGAACGGGTGTGGTTTATTACCGGTACTTCAAGTGGTCTTGGTCGAGCTTTAGCTGAAGTGGTGCTAGAAAAGGGTGAAGTAGTGGTTTTAACAGCACGAAATCCCCAGAAAGTTGAAGATTTAGCTGCAAAATACCCAGACCGTGCCATCGCAGTGCAACTTGATGTCGCGAAACCCGAAGAAGTGCGAGAAGCAGTGAAGCAGGCAACTGCTCAATATGGACGCATTGATGTACTTGTCAATAATGCCGGAGTGTCAACTATTGGAGCTATTGAGGAAGTTAGCGATGAGGAGGTTCGTCGTCTATTTGAAACAAACTTTTTTGGTGTTTTAGACATGCAACGGACAGTATTACCTTATATGCGACAGCAACGCAGTGGTCATATCCTTAATATTTCATCAATAGGTTGCTTTAGTACTGCTAATGCTTGGGGATTCTACAACAGTAGTAAACTTGCAATAGAAGGAATTTCTGGAAGTTTGGCGAGTGAAGTAGCTTCATTCGGTATTAAGGTTACTATTGTTGAACCTGGTGCTTTTCGTACTGATTTTATCAAACGTTCTGTTGTCGTAAATGATACTCAAATTGAGGATTATGAAGTATCAATTGGAAATATGCGTCAAGATATGTGGGATCACGATTTAAATGCACTTGGTGACCCTAGAAAAGCTGCTCTAGCCATGATTAAAGCCGTTGATAGTGATAACCCACCAATGAGATTGGCACTGGGATCAGATACAGTAGAAGTGATTGAAGGTGCATTGAAGTTTATGAAAGCAGAATTGGATGCTTGGAGGGAAGTATCTATGACTACTGATTCTGACGAGGTTGCAGCAGATAAAATTCAAGTTGCCAGCTAGCTGATACTGTAAAGCTGGATATAGATGTGTTGTTTATATCAGTCTCCAATGTCGGTTTTGACACAGCCAAACATGAAAATACTTCCATTTTTACTGAGACAGAAATCATCAAATATGAAGTAGCAATTTAATCCATAACCTACATGGGTACAGTATTTCGGGGTTTAAAGTCTGGATTTACTATGCAGCAAGGAATTCAGGCATTTGTAGCACACTTGCACGGGGGAACTTCAGTTTAATCAGCAGCATCAGCTAACTTTGATTACACGCAAATTAGGCTAACAACAAAGATAATCAGCTATTTGTAGGTAGCAGTTAAAAGCTATATAAATTTTCCCTAAAACCAAATAAGATTAATGTCGAAACAACCAATCAGTAGCAGTTTGCGAAATTTCCTTATTATATGGCTAGGTCAACTCGTTTCTGGGATTGGTAGCCAAATGACCGCCATTGCTTTGCAAATCTGGGTATGGTCAATTACTGGTAAAGCAACAACTCTCGCGCTGGTAGGTTTTTTCAGTTTACTTCCCAGTCTTATTATTACCCCTATTAGTGGTGTAATTGTAGACCGTTTGAATCGGAAACTATTGATAATGCTAGGTGACACTGTTGCCGTTCTCACAACAATTGTTCTCCTCTTTTTATATATCAATAAATATTTACAAATTTGGCATCTTTATGTGGCAGCAGCTTTAGTCGGTACTTTTGGTCAATTTCAATATCTGGCATATTCCGCATCAGTATCATTAATGATACCCAAGCAACACTACGATCGCGCTAGTAGTCTTGATTTCTTATCCAGTCATAGTGCAATTATGATCGCACCTGCTTTAGCAGGATATTTTTATAAATTAATTGGACTAGTTGGTATTTGGTTAATTGATATTTCCACTTTTTTAGTCGCCATTTCTAGTATCTTTTTGATACCGATACCCCAACCAGTGCAAACAGAAGAGAGTCAGGAAAATTTTTGGCAAGATATCGGGTATGGATTACGTTACTTAAATACTAATAAAAGTCTTCTATTTCTGTTGGTAGCTAACTTATTATTTATGTTTGCCCACGACCTTGGAGCTTCACTTTACATACCAATGATTCTCGCACGTACCGGTGATGATACTTTAGTTCTGGGTAACTTAATTACATCAGCTGGCTTTGGTGGTGTAATAGGAGCATTAATTGTTAATAAATGGAGAGGCTTTAAAAACAAAATTAGGGGTATTTTACTGGGGATGATAAGTATTGGATTACTGAAAATAGTATTTGGTTTGGGTCGAACTATCTGGGTATGGATTCCCATACAATTTCTATTTTCTTTGAGTTTTACTACCAGTGGTAGTGCAGATAATGCGATTTGGTTAGCTAAAGTTGCTCCCAAGGTACAAGGACGGATTTTTGCTACACGATCTTTGCTGCTGCAATTAGCTTCAGCAGTTTCGGCTTTGATTGCAGGACCTTTAGCAGATAAGGTGTTTATACCTGCATTTAGTCAGGGAGGTAGCCTTGTGGGTATTTTGGGAGAAATATTTGGGACTGGTACTGGTGGGGGAATCGCGATGTTGTACGTAATTTGCTCGATATGTATGTTTTTGGTAGGGTTAGCTGGGTTTAATGTTCCGTTGCTACGAAATTTGGAAAAGACTGTACCTGACCATGATGAGGTTGCGATGTAGTCTGTAAAATAACCGAAGCGTAAAATTTGCCTCTACGCTAATCCACCCTCGTTTTCGCTCTCAAACCTTGCCCTCACTCAACTTAATGGTAAAATTATTGAGACTAATTTTCATTAAAGTTTGACAATCGCTAGCGATGACAATCACCTTAACAATCAAAGACTACGATGAACTTTTGGAGGCAAACAAGGAAAGTAGCACCTACTACCCAGCTTTAGAAGTATATGAGTATCTTGAGGAAATACCCAAACAGCTCGGTAAAGGTTACTATCGAAAAATTGAAGTGTATCCTGAACTTACATTAGCTATTATTGATAAAAAATATAAGCACGACACAATAATGAAAGTCCCTGTAAGTAATCATCCTCTCCAGTTTGGTGCTTTAGCTTCAGGGATGTATACAGATACTGGTGAGCAGGTTAGGGGAGGACCTACATTTATTTCTGGTAGTGGAGTTCAACAAAAATATGATACATATTATCGCCATTCCCAAAGGATGATGGGTGTTGACATAGAAATGCCACCCCAGTTGCTAAGGACTTTTTTTCCTGGAAAAGATGGAGAAATGCTACCTCAGTTGGAATTTTTGGCAAAAGAAAGCGATTGGCAAACATTAATTCATTCCAAAACTAATCCAGCAATTCAAGATGTGGTGCTGCAAATGATTAACTGTCCTTATCAGGGAATAGTCAAGCGGATGTATTTGCAGGGTAAGGTCATAGAATTGATGGCTTTGCAGTTAGCTCCTTTTTTGCCAGATAGTAAGCTCACGCAATTATCACCACGATTAAAAAGAGACACTATTGCCAAAATTCATTATGCTAAAGAAATTTTACAAGCACGTTTAGAGAATCCACCCTTGTTATCAGAGTTGGCAAAACAGGTAGGTGTGAGTGAGACTACCCTGCAAAAAGGGTTTCAGATGCAGTTTGGAACAACTGTGTTTAGTTATTTGACGAATCAGCGTATGGAACAAGCCCATCACCTGCTACAGAATAGTGATTTAACGGTTGCGGAAGTTGCTAACATTGTGGGCTACTCTCATTTAGGACATTTCGCAGCTGCGTTTAAACGCAAGTTTGGTATCACACCAAAAGAATGTTGTTTGGGCAAAAATCTTGTTTTGGGACTATAAATGCTGTTTTGGGATAGACTCGACTAACTGTATTCTTCTACACTTTGGTTTATTGCAATTAAGAAATATACGCAATAAGTAGTATTGTTGGTTGTGTAGGGAGTGGTATGAAAAGTTGGCGATCGCTTAAGATTTATCTCTGGTTGGTAGTGAGTGCAGCCGGGATCATCGGTGGTATACTTGCTCAACCTGAACAGGCATTAGCATCAAAAAAAGAGCAGGATACAGTTATCACAAGAATTAAAACACTCCGCGAAACCGAGTTTCCAGCTACTAGTATCAAAGATTTACTGTCGCAATCACCAACTCCTGATACTCAATCAATTGTACTAATTACCGGAGTCAAGACAAATCCCACAGATAAAGGTGTGGAGGTAATTTTAGAGACAGTCCGGGGTGATAAACTGCAAGTCGCCAATCGTAGTACGGGTAATAATTTTATTGTCGATGTCATCGGTGGACAGTTGCGTTTATCGAATGGTGATGCTTTCACGTTTAAATCAGAAAAACCCCTGGAGGGAATTACTCAGATAACAGTTACGAATATTGACGCAAATACCGTGCGGGTAACCGTAGTTGGCGAGAAGGCTTTACCTGCGATTGAGTTATTTGATGGGGATGAGGGGTTGATTTTTGCAGTCGTATCTACAACAACATCTGCACAGCAACCGGAAACACCACAAACTGAAGAAAAGCCAGCAACAGAGAAACCCGAAGAAACACCCGCAGCGCAGCAGGATGAACTAATTGAGTTAGTGGTGACAGGAGAGCAAGACAGCTATCGCGTACCAGATACCTCAGTGGGAACGAGAACAGATACGCCATTGCGGGATATTCCCCAGTCGATTCAGGTGGTACCGCAACAAGTGCTGCAAGATCGTCAAGCCAGAAGCATCACAGATGGATTGGAAAATGTTAGCGGTGTCACCTCAATTTCTACCGCAGCTGGAAGTAGAGACGTTTTTACTATTCGAGGCTTTGCAAATTATGGCAACGCTCTTGTAAATGGACTACCTGGTAGCATCACTAGTGATGGTATCTTTATCAATGTGGAAAGGCTAGAAGTGTTGAAGGGTCCAGCTTCCGTCTTGTATGGAGAAATTTTATACGGTGGTCTGGGTGGAATTATTAACTATGTGACTAAACAGCCACTGCGCGATCCGTTTTACGAAGTCAGTGCAACGATTGGTAGTTTTAATGACTATCAGGGGACAATCGATTTCTCTGGACCTTTAAATGATTCTAAAACTGCTCTCTATCGCTTTAATACTGCTTATCGAAGTAATGAGACTTTTGTTGATTTTAACGAGTTTACACAGATCTCCATTGCTCCCAGTTTGAGCTTGAACCTGGGTAAAAATACAGACCTACTTATAGAGGGTGATATTACTAGAATGGAAAGAAATGGACAGCAACCTGACGGACCGCCAGCAGTGGGTACTATACTACCAAACCCTAATGGAAAAGTACGCCGTAGTTTTAACTCAACAGGACCAGTAACAGATAACCTAACCATCGTTGGTAACGTCGGGTATCGCTTAGAGCATCAATTCAATGAAAACTGGAAGTTGCGAAATGCATTCCGTTATCAGTTTTACGATGACGATGATCGAGATGGAAAACCTTATTTTTTCCCCACTAGTCTAGAGGCTGATAATCGTACGTTGAATCGACTCGGTGTTATTGGCAGTCAATTTTACGACACCTACTATTTAGATACCAACTTACTAGGTAAATTCAACACTGGCTCAATCAATCATCAACTCCTGGTTGGGTTTAGCTTGAATCGATTTACAGTTGATAGCAGCTATGAAGATGAAATTCCCGCTGCTCCAGTAGATATCTTCAGCCCAGTCTATGATCAAACCATCGTTTCTACTGGTGTTCCTAATAGAAGCAGGTTCACAACCAGAGATACGCTTGGCATTTATCTCCAAGATCAAATTACCCTTGCAGAGAACTTGAAGCTTCTTTTAGGCGGACGGGTGGATTTCTTTGAGGAGCGCGAAACGAATCGAATTACAAACGTAGAAACAAGCCAATCAGACACCGCATTTAGTCCACGAGTGGGGATTGTTTATCAACCGATCCAGGCCATTTCTTTGTATGCCAGTTTTGCTCAATCCTTTCAACCAACCATTGGCACATCAGCTAGCGGAGAAGCATTCGAGCCAGAGCGAGGAACGCAGTATGAGGTTGGTATCAAAGCTGACTTGAGCAGCAAACTTTCTACCACCCTCGCCTTCTACGATCTGACTCGCACCAATGTGACGACAACCGATCCTGATAATCCTAACTTTTCGATTCAAACGGGAGAACAAAAAAGTCGAGGTATTGAGCTAGATATCAGTGGTGAAATTTTACCGGGATGGAACATTATTGCAGGCTATGCCTACAACGATGCCAAAGTCACAGAAGACAATGATATTCCAGTTGGTAATCGATTATTTGCTGCTCCCAAACACTCATTCAACCTGTGGACAACCTACAGAATCCAACAAGGTGATTTACAAGGACTGGGATTTGGTTTAGGGTTCTATTATGTTGGAGAAACAGCAGGAAATTTGGCGAATACCTTCGAGGTACCAAGTTACTTCCGTACCGATGCAGCTATTTTTTATGAACGTGACCAATTCCGCGCTGCTCTAAATTTCCGTAATCTCTTTGATGTAGAGTATTATCGAGCTATTGGATCTGAAACCTTGGTGGGTATAGGCGAACCTTTCACCATTCAAGGGACGATTTCATGGAGGTTTTAGGTTGTTGAGGAACAAAAATTTAAGAGGCTGTTTGTGAAGTCTAAATCAATACCAACTCTGGCGATTGGAAATCGCAGCTACATGGATGCCTAAGCCAGGAAGTCACCCTCTTGACTCGGCTACAAAACCGTGCATGAAGTCGTTAGATTCACACGACTCCTCAGTAACTTGGTGCATGTCACGCATACCTAAGAGGATGTTTGAAAAGTCGGCAGTTGAGTAAAAAAAGCTCTCAGGGCATAAGCTGTAAATACGTACATACAGCACCATTGAGAGCGATGAGTAAAGCATACTCTAGTAACTTGACCCAAGACGAGTGGGAATTATTAGAACCGTTAATTCCAGCAGGCAAAAAAGGTGGTCGTCCGAGAATGGCAGATATGTGGCAAGTTATCAACGCGATTTTCTATGTGTTGACACAAGGGTGTACTTGGCGAAACCTGCCGGGAGACTTCCCGAATTGGCAAACAGTATATACATACTTTCGGAATTGGCGGCAAGACGGGACGTGGGTGAGCATTCACGATCAACTACGGGATTGGGTGAGAGTGGACAACGAACGGGCGGTTAGCCCATCAGAAGCGATAATCGATAGTCAAAGTGTAAAAACAGCAGCGATGGTCAATCAAGATGTGGGATATGATGCAGGCAAAAAGATCAAAGGACGCAAGCGGTTTTTGACAGTGGATACATTAGGTCTAGTACTGCGAGTATTAGTGAGCGCTGCTAGTGTGGACGAATGCTCAGGTGGTAAACAAGTACTCCAGAAAGTTAAACAGATGGGAAACAGGATTTCACGTCTTTCTACTAGGCACTTCCAAATAATAAAATGTCCCGCCCTCGCGTTGCGCCTGGGGGCGCAACGCCCACCATTCCTTGGGTTGAGCCGAAATATATTTGATAGGGCGGGACATTTTATTTTCTGGAGATCCCCTATCTGGGTTGATGGTGGTTACGACGGCAACCCCTTTATGCAGTTGGTGATGGATTTGTACCGATGGATTGTCCAAGTTGTACTGCGACCCCATGAACGCAAGGGTTTTGTTTTGTTACCTAAACGTTGGGTAGTAGAAAGAACCTTTGGCTGGCTGACTAGATGTCGGCGTTTGAACAAAGATTATGAACTATTACCTCAAACTTCTGAGACCTTTATCTATCTTGCTATGATTCGCATCATGGTCAGGCGTTTGGCATAAATTTTTACCGCTCAACACTTTTCAAACATCCTCTTAGAATTTCGATGGATGCCAAGGTAGGAATCAAAATCGGGGAGTTTGACAGAGGAGGAAAAACTCGTGTCGTGACGACAGCATTTGACCATGACTTTTCAGATTGCCCAACGCTGACTCCTTATGGAATTTTTCTGCCAACTGAGGGGGAACTATTTTTGTTTTTCGTGCAGTCGAAATTAACTGCTGATTGTATAGTTGATCGACTCGAAGATTGGTGGGTATATGTGAAAAACAGATTACCCACATCCGCAAAATCGTCATTAATCAAGATAACGGACCAGAAAACCATTCTCGGCGAACTCAATTTATGTACCGTATCCTTGAGTTTGCCCACAAGTTTCAACTGACAATTCAATTAGCTTACTATCCACCCTACCACAGTAAATCTAACCCGATTGAGCGGGCTTTTGGCTGGCTTGAACAGCATTGGAGTGGTAGCTTACTAGATAGCGTTGATACTGTGCTACAGTTCGCTTCAACCCTCACTTTCAAGCAGAAAAATCCCGTAGTTACTTTGGTTGACAAGGTTTACCACACAGGGGTCAAACTTACAGAAGTTGCAATGGCAGAAGTTGAACAACAGATTCAACGTTTACCAAACTTGAAAAAATGGTTTGTTGAAATCTTTAGCTCTTCTGCTTGATTTTTGGATCATTTTTTTATTGGAATACTCTAAATGCTCACAATTATTTCTTTGCGTCGCTTCACCCGTCTGATGCTTTTGAGTATCTTAATAGTCATACTGATTTTGGCTTGTAAAACAACTCATGACACCAGTATAACTAGCTATAAACAGCCTGTTGAGAATTGCCGAACCGTCCAACATATAATGGGTAGCACCTGCGTTCCTCGTAACCCTCAACGGGTAGTGAATCTTGCACCAGATAATTTAGCCAATAGCTGGGCGTTAGGCGTCCGCCCTATTGCATCAGCTTATTCTACGAGTTCTCCTATGCCAAAATATCTTCAAGATAAAGTAGCTCAAGTAGAGTCTGTTGGCAATTATGGTAACCCGAACATAGAAAAGATTTTGAGACTTAAACCAGATCTAATTATTTCTGGTTCTGAGTTGAAAGGTATTTACAAACAGTTGTCTTATATTGCACCCACAGTAGTACTCAATACCTCCTTTCCTTCACCCCCCTGGACAGATCTCCTAGAGGAACTTGCTACTGTTTTGGGTAAAGAGGAAGTTAGCAAGCAATTGATAGATCAGTATTGGCAACGAGTGGAGAAACTGAAGCAAGCTTTGGATATTGGTGCAGACTCTTCAAAAGAGAGTCGTTGCAAAAATATGGAGATATCTATTGCCAATATAACTTCAGAATATGGCATTGGGTCTTATGGAGAAAAGCATTTCTCTGGGTCGGTTTTGAAAGATATTGGTTTGCAACGTCCTAAATCACAGAGAGGGGATTTTTTCTATATCAACACAATAATTTCAAAAGAAAAAATATCTGATATTGATGGGGATGCTCTCTTCGTTGTATCTTGGGAAAGGGAAGATGATAAAAAGACGTTAAATAAGCTCAAACAAAGTTCTTTATGGTCACAACTTGAAGTTGTTCAAAAAAACAAAGTTTATGTTGTAGGCGTACATTGGCATAATTCAGATATTTTTGCGATTTATGCCATCCTTGATGATCTGGAAAAATACCTTGGGAAGGGAGCATCCCAATTTTTGAAAAACACAGGGGGGAGAAAATGGCTTCGCGAGTAACCATCGCGAAGTAAATTGGCTGATTAATCTTGCGATTCCTCCTCTTGGAGTTCAGAGCCAGTAATATCGACCAAACAATCATCCAGAACGTGAATTGCTTTCTGTAGCTCATCAAAAATACTACGTCTCATAACAGACATCATTGCATCTATGTGGGCAACCGTACCTGCCTTGCCCAAATGCTTGTATTTAATTAGCTTTTCGGATGTTGCACTTTGAAATGAAGGTTGGGTACTTTGTAATTTATAGTACCAATATTTCTTAGTATTTTGTCGTACCTGATAACGTGCAACCCAAGATCCTTCCACTCGTGAGAGGTTAAGGTAATGGCACATTTGTCAAGAGGGTGCAGGAAAAGGAGACAAATCCAGCTTTGAGGCTGGTTTTCGCAGGGCTTTAACCACTCCTAAATCTTGATTCTCTTTTGCAGCA
>JAHHHW010000075.1 GCA_019359115.1 Pelatocladus maniniholoensis HA4357-MV3 | reverse complement strand
GCAGCGCTTGGTTTTCTTGTTCTAACCTCTCGATTTTTCGATCTTTTTCTTCTGGACTCATGTGTGAACACTACCATAATTCTTCTCTCAATGGAATGATCCTTACAGTCCTACCTGGGGAGTTACATTTATTTAGTATTTATCGTTCTTCTTTCAAGACACGTTTTCGAGAACTATCATTAGCAATCTTCACACTTATACCTTTTTTCGTCTGGCAATCTTGGTACAATTATTTAAGAACAGGGATTTTTTATAAATCTCCTGTACAAACAGCAATTTATGCTGAAAACAATGCTTTAGACGGTAATATTTTTTTAGGAATAAGTGGTTTACTTTTCAGTCCAGGTAAAAGCATATTTATTTATGCTCCTTTACTAATTTTGTCTGTAATTTTATTCAAAAAGTTTTATAGAGAGCATAAAAAAGAAGCAATATACATCGCAGCAATTACTATACTCTGGTTTTTACTTCATGCCAAATTGAGAAACTGGTATGGTGCAGCAGGATGGGGTTCTCGTCACTTTCTCCCGATTGTGCCGATCGCCTTTTTACCTTTTGCTGTTAATCTAGAGTTTATTTGGCAAAAAACAGCCTTGAGAATTGCCACAATCTTGCTAGCAAGTTTTGGTTTTATTCTTGCTTTATCCTCCATAATTTCCAATTGGCATTTTCGCATGATGTACGCCTTGCAACGCGGTATTGCTACTATGGATGTTAACAATAATTTTATTTGGAATTTTTGGCAGAGTCAGCCAATAGATATGATCACTGGCGCATACGGCAATATTGTACGGATATTAACTCATGCACCAATCATAACTATTAAAAATACATACTCAGAAGCAAATGAGTATGCAAGCAGCACGATAAATGTGTGGTCTAATTCTTTTTTACATGCAGGTGTTCCCTGGTATTTAGTCTTACTTTTGGTCACTCCTTTGTTGATTTTGATGTATCTCTCAGCACGAAATATTCTTCGTTCTCAAGTAAAAGTTTGTAGTCAGGACTTTAGTTCTCTTTAATCGCTAAAACAAAACTTAACCAAAGTCAGCAGCATAAGTGGCATAGCTAGAGCGAAAATATAATTGGATAAACTGATGATTTAAGTATCTTAGCTGCATTGCTACTACTTATGTCATCCCCACTTGATCGCCCGCTCAAAATTGAAGTCAGGTTGCCATCTTACCATCCGCAGTTATTACAGGGACTCGATACCTGGCTGCATTTGGGCTTGATATCTGATGCCCAAGTTAGGCAACTGTGTCGAGATAACCTTGTTTGCAAGGTAGTATTAGCTCCTCAGATTCAACCTGAACCAGAGGAAGCAACTGTCACATCTGAAGCTGTACAATTATCTGTCAATGCGATCGCACCAGAACCAGCCAAACCGAATTTTGCAACAGAAATATTGCAGTCATTTCTCTCAGAATTAAGTGTGCGTTGGCTGCTATTTTTGGGAGTATTTCTGGTAGTGCTATCTTCAGGAGTCCTTGCAGCTAGTCAGTGGGAAAAATTTCCCACAGTTGGACAATATGGGGTTTTGTTTGCTTATACCCTGAGTTTTGGGGGAATGAGTTTTTGGACAGCCAAGCAAAGTAATTTGAGACTAACAGCGCAGACATTGTTAATTGTCACGCTTTTATTAGTACCGATAAATTTTTGGGCAATAGATCGCTTTGGATTATGGCAAAATCCTGTAAACTGGATGATAGTGGCGATCGCTTCTATTTGTCTAACTGCGATTACAGTTTTAATAGGACAAAGCCGATTATTTACTACCAATTTAGCCAATCAGAAATTATTTTTAGTCAATATTCTCGGACTAAGTTATTTGCACTGGGGCTGGAATTTACCCGAATTTCCCTTAATAGCACTTTATTTAGCAGTAGTAGGAACAACTCTAATTACAGTCTATCAAACTCGTTCACTATCACGACAAACAGATAGACAAACTGGTAGTGGTATTAGTTTATCTGCCTCTGTTGTAGTTTATGCCTTGCTGGTATTACTAATTAGAGGAATTTTTATTCACCACCTAGATGTTACCCAGTTGGGATTAGCTGTTGGTATTTGCGGATGGCTAGTGACTTGGCTAACATTATCAACAAATGTAGAGACGTACCATGGTACGTCTCTACAACTACCTTGGCAACTCATAGGTGGTATTTTATTATTCCTCGGCTGGCTATTTTCAGTAGTATCTCATCCTGGACAAGCAATAGCTGTAAGTGGCTTGACTTTGTGGTTTTTCGCCCATCGTTTACAACTATATAACCGCCGACGTGATTTTGTAGCTATCTTTTTAATCGGTTTAGAGACAATTTGGCTAGGTTGGCGATTAGTACCCTACGAATTGCAGAAATTAGCGATCGCCACAGCAACTCAACTTACTAATTCTCAAGGTGAAGCTTGGGCTTTACTAAGTATCGCTCTATTTCCCTACGTGATTTTGATGGTGCTGCTGACAGATAAGCTGTACCGCATTCGTAGAAGAGAAATAGCTAAATTTGGTGAACAGCTAACATTGGCTTTTGCTTGTGCATTAACTGTAATTGCTTTAGCTAACCCAGCATTGCGATCGCTAAATCTACTTTTATCTACAATTACTCTAGCAATTGTCACCCGAAGGTACATGTATCGGGACAGAGGATCTGTTGAAGATCCCTCATCTGTGTCTTTACCTGTCTCCCCAACCTTGATATATCTGACTCACATCACCGGAGTCTTGACGCTGTGTTCGATCATTGATTGGGTGTTCCCAGATCTGAATAATGAAATTTGGGCAACAATTTTGTTAGTTATGATGGTAGCCGAATGGCTATTTAGTCTTGGTTCTGGTTGGTGGCGACGCAGTGCTTGGTATATTGGTTTGGGACTCGCTGCAATTAGTTTTTATCTACTTTGGGTGAATGCTGAATCTGTCTGGAGAAACTATGCTGTCAATAATGGCTATTGGGGACTGATTTGGTTAATTACTCCTCTAACTCTCACAGGTGTTGCTAGTCGTAGTAGTGGACAAAAGCGAGATTTCACTACTGTCTTAAGTGTCATCGGATTAGGACTTAGCCAGTTACTAATTTTACCTGTATCGACAGCCAGATTAATCGGTTTGACAGTTGCTGCGGCTTTGATGTTTGTGAATACGAGTTTTTTAAGACACAAACAGCTTGCAATAATTACAGTTGGATTTGTTTTAAGTGCGATCGCCGCTTTGCTGTGGGAACTAGCAAAATTGTCAGCACAGGGCTGGTATATAGTTGGAGCAATTACTATTTTTGGATTATGGCTAACTCGCGCAACTCTCCAAAATAGAGGTAATGAATTAGCAAGTATATATGCAGTTGCCACAGACAGATGGGCGATCGCATTAACTGGTGTAGAGTTATTAAGTTTGACACTGCACTCTGTCTGGGTTTATCAAGGTGTTGCAACTCCTGGATTGTTATATGTTGCTGCTAATGTAATTATTTTGGCAGCCATAATTTATCGTAGTTGGCGACAACCAACAAACTTTGCTTTTTATGGCATCGGTTGGTGTTTAGAATTATTAATTGCCGAGTTGCTAGCTTTTGGCGATCGCTCTATGATTCAAATTGCGATCGCTAATATCGCCTTGGGTTTATTCTCTCAACTATTTGGCGAATGGTGGCAACGCCGATACCGTTTAGAAAGATTACCTAGCAGCTTTCATATTCTCCCGTTGATATATGCAGGCTTCAGTTTACTCCTACGCTTGCACACTTTCACCAACTGGACAGGTTTAGCATCTTTGGGTGTAGCTGTAATTGTAATTGGAGTCGGGCGACGTCGGCAAGAATTCAAGCCTCTAGTTTATCTGGGAATTCTAGGCATATCAATTTCTGCCTATGAACTATTGTTCTATCAAATGTTGCAAGCTTCAGGAGGTGCATGGGGTGATGGTTTAATTGCCATGTCAGCTTTAGGCACAACTATAATGTATGCCTATCGTCTATTGTCGCCTTGGCTAGTCAATTATTTACGACTGACACCACAAGAATTAAAAATAATTGCTCATCTGCACTGGGCTTGGAGTAGCTTTTTATTAATAGTTGCGATCGCTGCACCCATCCAAGTCAACCGTATCTTGGGTTTGGGAACAGGAGTATTTTTGATTCGTTATGCGATTTTTCAGGGAAGATTCCCCCGACACACAGAAGACGCGGAGAATTCTTCTGTCCCCGCGTCAATAGTGACACCTGATGAAATCTGGGTTTACTTGGGCTTATTAGAAGTAGCTGCAATGAGGATATTTTGGCGAGAAACGGCTGTGGGACAATGGTTTGCTGGGCCGTTAGTACCTTGGAATGCTGCGATCGCCTGTATCGTTGCCTATTTCCTCTACATCTTACCTTGGCAAAACTGGGGTTGGTCAAAAAGACCTTGGCAACGAGCCGCCTACATCATACCACTCATACTTTTATGGGAAACCAGGCTACAAATTAATCCAATTGCTTTGCTGTTAACAGCCGGATTTTATGCTTTCCTCGGTATCATTAGCCATCAATTTCGTGTTACTTACATCAGTGTGGCATTAATTGATTGGGCTATTTTCCGTTGGTTTGCTGCATTCGGTTTGAATGATAGTTTATGGTATGTGACAGTAATTGGTTTATCACTACTATATATTGCCCAATTTGATCCACAACTGAGACAACCAGAGATGAAAACCAGTCGTCACTACTGGCGATTGTTGAGTAGCGGCTTAATTTGCGGATGGGCAATTTTATTTCATCAAGATACAGCCTTCATACCAGGAATTTTTAGTCTCATCGCTATTTTTACAGGTTTAGGTTTGCGAGTGCGGGCTTTTCTCTATGTTGGTACAGCTACCTTTTTGATTACTGGTTTTTATCAATTGGTGCTTTTTAGCTTGCGCTACTCATTTTTTAAATGGATTATTGGCTTAGTAGCAGGTATTATCTTTATTTCCATCGCCGCCAACTTTGAAACCCATCGCACCCAGTTAAATTCCGTACTTCGCAGTACTGGCGATAAATTTCAAGATTGGGAGTAGCCAACAAGAAACGTTTATTACAAACATTCTTTGATCTATAGAAAAGATTAAAGCATTTGTAAGAAACGTTTTAACCTTTTCTATGAATACTCTTTGATCTATAGAAAAGATTAAAGCATTTGTAAGAAACGTTTTAACCTTTTCTATGAATACTCTTTGATTTATAGAAAAGATTAAAGCATTTGTAAGAAACGCTTTAACCTTTTCTATGAATGTTTAAATTTCACCACAAACGTGAAAGCGATGCTGCAAAGCAGCCGCTACGCGATCGCAAATAATCTCTTAATCTCTTTTAACCAGCAATCTAGTAAAGCTGGTGGATACCAGACCAAGACATAAAGTGAAATCTGGAATTTTGATATTAATTCTCGTCGTATGCTGAGACTTCTAATCCAGAATCCAAACTGCTGCGCGATACGGACACGCAATCGCAGAGACAGATCAGAATTACAACGGTTGTGTTGTGCAGATTGCAGCACAAACACTTGGTAAATTTCCTTGAGTCTGGAGTTTATAGAACTAACATTTTGACTTGATGGGAAAAGGGATGAACACCAATGACCTAGCCAAAAACCCCTAAGTTCATCTACTTCTTCTAGGCTCAGTTCTTCGCCCAGCAATTGTTTAATATTACGCTTGGAGTTGGTCAGAGAGTAAGTATCCTGATCTAATTTCTTGGCAGAAGAAATACTCTTGTCGTGACGGCGTTGTTGTAGTAGAGCATCAGACAAAATAACAATATCACTAACCTGAATGAGACGGCTCCAAAGTTCGTAGTCTTGACTATAGCGATAATTCTCGCAATAACCGCCTAAATTTCTCACAGGCTTTTGCCTAAACATCACTTGGCTGTGACCTGCCAGATGATTATAGAACAACAAGTACCAAGCTACTAAATCGCGATCGCAATCTCTTGGCTGTTTTCCGAGAAAACGTCCTTCAGGGTCGATCCATTCTATATTGCAAGATACTAGAACGACTTCTGGAGACTGATCCAAAAATTTCACCTGCTTCTCAAACCTTTCGGGTAAGGACACATCGTCTGCATCCTGTCGAGCGATATATTCTCCTTGTGCTAGTTTCAATCCTTTGTTTAGAGACTTAGTTAAACCAAGATTTTCTTCATTCTTGAACAACTTAATCCGCTGATCTTCTTTTGCATATCTAGTAAGTATTTCCCAGCTACTATCGATAGAGCCGTCATCAATCACAATGAATTCAAAATTAGTAAAAGTCTGATTAAGAATACTTTCTATAGACTCCTGTAAGTACTGGCCGCCATTGTAAACTGACATCACAACGCTGATTTTAGGTAACATTTGATATATCTCATCAAGTTTGTTCTAGGATTAGTTAAGCTTTGATCAATTTTTTGTAATCTAGGTGCAGCAAACTGCAAAATCCGCTCGACTCTACTATCCCAAGTAAAGTTATGTACCTCTTCAAAAGCACGTTCAGCAATTGCACTTGCTAGTGTTGGATTTTCAAATAATTGGACTATTGCTTGTTTGAATGCAAGAGGTTCATCAGGTTGTGCCAAAAGAGCATTTTCGCGATCGCGCAATACTGTTTTAATAGTTGGCAATGCTGAAGCAACAATTGGTCTTCTAGTAGCCATATATTCAAACAGTTTGAGGGGGCTAGTCGTTTCACTTAAATGCCAATACTTACTAGTAGGAAGAATCAGAACATCTGCTGCGTACAAATATGAGGCTAATTCTGATTGCACTACATGACCGACAATGTTTACGTTGTTTAAGTTCAGATTTTCACACTCTTTTTTGACTCTATTAATATCATTAATCCATCCTCCTACCAAAACAAATTTATATTCTGGCATCAGGCTAGCAGTTTTTAAAAGTGTTGGAATTCCTTTATGTTCATATAGATGCCCAGAGTATAAAACGATTTTTTCATCTTGAGCAAAGGATAGCTTTTGGCGAGCAAAATCTTTTGCTTGGTAGGGCAAAAAATTGCTTAAATCTACACCGCTATGGACAAATAAAGCCTTTTCGGGACTGAGACCATGTTTGATATATTGGTTTAACAATTGGGGCGATATAGTCACGAAACCGATAAAATTTTGATCATCAAAAAATTTCCGACTGGGAGAATCATCGTTAATCGGTTCATGCTTTTCCCATATAACTGGTATACCCATCTTCAGCAAAAGCTCAACGATGTTAGGTGTACGGGTATATACCAAAGAAGGAGATTGCAGACAGGCATACAAAACAGCTAATTTAAAAAATCTTGGATTGTAATAATCTGAGGGGAAAGGGTAATTTACCCTAATATGTGTTGGGATACGTACTACCTTAAAATTGCAGTGTAAGCCATACCAATCTTTAAATTCTGCATCCATCCCTTTCAAAGTTGACTTAATATCTCCACCCGTCACTAACTCAAACTTTTCCAGCTTTTGAGATAAGGCTTGCGCCATTTTAGCAACTTGTATCGTATGAGCCATTTTTGAAGGCAGATTTCCATAAGATAAATAGAGCAGCGATTTTAATGTTGCCATGTTAGATTTATTGTTTGGTGATTGCACGTAGCCTTAATTTACTTACTCACAAGCTTCCACGACCTTGGCTGATAAAACTTACATCCACTCATCTTGCCATCTGATTCGACTGTAAATTTGAAAGATTCAACCACATCAAACGTATAAAAAGAGCCAGTTTTGACTTTAACGCTCATGGTATATGTACCAGGTCTAAAGCCCAGAGAAGGCAAATGAACTTGTATTTCATGTTCTCCTGGGAGGACTTCAAAAAACGTTTGATCATTTCCTCCACTTATAAATAAAGTTGAACCACCTTCACTACCTAATTCTGTAATTTTTAAATGGAGATTAACATGATCAACTTTCTTGTAAGCTTTAATACCAACACAAAAAATTAGGTTTTGACCACTAACTATTGATTCAAGAATTTTTCCCTGTTGATCTATAAAGAAAAGCGAAGCTATATCTATTCCTAAACTTTCAGTTTCTAATTTTTCTGGTAGAAACATGACTGCATTTTCTTGATTTGTGGGACTACCCAAAAACAAATCTTCTTCATATCTTTTGATCACTTTTTCTATGTCACCAGATACAACGAATTCGCCTTTCTGTAGATAAATTGCGGATTCACATGCATGTAATATTGCTTGAGTATTGTGGTTGACCAAGATAAAAGATATGCCTTTTTGACGGAGATCGTACAGCTTACGATAACACTTGGCTTTAAATTTTATATCTCCTACAGCTAGCACTTCATCAATGAGAAGAATTTCTGGTTCTGTATGAATTGCACAAGCAAATCCTAACCTTGCTGCCATCCCTGAACTGTAGGATTGCACTGGAGCATCAATAGCATCCCCGATTTCTGCAAAATCTACGACATCCTGAAATCGCTCATCAATTTCTTGTCTAGACAAACCCAAAATTGACATATTTGTATAGACATTTTCCCGTCCTGTCAAAATTGGATTAAATCCCGCTCCCAAGGCAATTAGTGGTGCTAACCGACCAGTAACTTCCACAAAACCAGTATCCGGCTTAATTAAGCCACTAATAATTTTTAGTAGTGTCGTTTTTCCACTACCATTTGGCCCTATTAAACCGAGTGATTCTCCTCGGCGTAACTCAAAACTGACATCTTTTAACGCCCAAAATTCTTTTGGTCTGAGCTTCTGGCTGGATGTTCGCGTTCTTGTTACTTCACTGACAATATCCTGAACTCCGTAAAGTAGCGATCGCTTCAAGTCACGGCAAAACTTTTTCGAGACTCCTTTAACTGAGAGAATCACCTCATCATCTTGTGGCTTTTCTAAAATTTCTTGATCGGTAAAGTTAATCGTCATTAGGAACTGATCCGCTCAACAACAAAAGGCATCGCTAGACGATATATGAGCCAGGCCAGCAGTAATCCCACTATGGCAATGAGACTCGCCAACCAAAAACCGTATGGGTTCGACACTACACCTGTGGTTGCCAACTCTCGTGTTGTCACAAGCAATGGAGTAACTGGATTTAGTTGTACAATTGCTGCTAATCCACCCCCACGGGGAACAGGATAAACTACTGGTGTCAAAAACAGCCAGAGTCCGATAATTAAGGTCAAACCCTTAGTGATGTCGTTGTATAGAACACCAAGGGGAGCTAGTAATAAGCCGATAAATGTCCCTAAAATCACCAAATGAATCAAGGCTACTGGTGCCAAAATTACAGTCCAACTCACTGGCATCTGAAACCAAATGAACAACCCCACGATGAGAATTAGTTTGATGGCAAAGTTAAAAAATATTTCGCCCAGCTTGGCAAGGATGAGTGCCTCACGTGGAAAATTGATTCTAGCTAGCATCTGCTTGGCACCTGTCACTGCTTGAATCGGAGCGTTCAGTGCTTCTGTAAAAGTCTGCCATAGAGCCATGCTAAACATGACATAAGCTGGGTAAGGCAAATCTGTCACTCCCACATTCACGATTTTGGCGTTACTAGCAAAAGTAAAACCTAAAGCAGTGATAATTGGTGGAACAAAAGCCCAAAAAATCCCTAAAAAAGACTGCCGATATTGGGCGCTAATATCCCGTACCATTAGCTGTCTAGCCAATTCCCGACAAGCAAGCAAGTCTCGCCCCATTGCTTTGAATAATTCAACAGGATGCTCCAGCTGACTTTTAGGTGTGTAAACCACCTTTCGCGATCGCCGATCTGATCGTGAATTTAATTGCGATGGCTTACTTTTTAATTTGCCCATAAATGGAAGGAGTTGTCAAAATGGATTACACAGAAATTTTTTGTCTGAATGTTTGAGAAGATGGCGGTTGACACATTTGCATAACTTTCAACCATCTTTGTCGCAAAACTCTGTCATATGGTTTCCAAAGCTGCTTGCTTTTTTTGGCTTGCTCAGTGATGTCAGCAATTGTCATTTCCCGTCGTTGATTTGACTGCTTATTCAACCTTAATTTTTGTTTGAACTGTACCCAAGAGTAATGATCTGGCCAAATTAAAGAAGTCAACGGTTTAAGCACAACTTTTAAAAGGCAAATCACAAACAATTTATACACACTTGGGCGTAAAAATAACATCAAATCTGACTGTAAAGCTTTGACTAGAAACAGAAAACTATTCCAATTAGCACCGCAAAAGTAGCTTTTCCCAAACAGATAGTTGTAAAAATGACCTTTAGACCATTGATAGAGACTGCTTGAAACCTCTGGGTGCTGTTGCTGCGAATTTGTCAAAACTAACTCGTAAGACCTTGCCATTGAGATCGCACTACCGGACATACTTGTAGTTAGCTGACGATAACCAACCAAAAATTCTGGTACCAGACGGAATTGATAATTCTCAGCAATACGCAAGTAAAGATCCCAGTCTTCACAACCTTGAGCTTTATTTTCTTTTAATTTGCAGTTGTACTTACCAACTTTCTCTAGACAAGTACGACGAATCAGAGGTGAGCTAGCATGACCTATAAAATTGTGATAAACCAAAGCTGGATAAATATTTCCTTCTAGCTTGTCAAAGCCATAATCACGATATTCTCCAATAATTGAACCCTGCTCATCAATCCATGCTGACCAGCAATAGACAAGCCCAACAAATGGTTGTGCTTGTAACATGCATTGCATTTGTCTTTCTAGTTTTAAAGGATACCAAATATCATCAGCATCAATGGGTGCAATGTATTCACCACGAGAATTTTCGATTGCCAAGTTACGAGCAGCAGCAACTCCTTGATTTGACTGCTGTAATAAAGTGACACGTTGATCTTTTTGTGCAATGGATTTGACAATTTCAGGAGTTCTGTCCTGCGAGCCGTCATCTGCAACTAAAACCTCAATGTTTTTATAGGTTTGAGACAGGACAGAGTTTAATGTTTGACTAATAAAAGCCTCAGCATTATAGGCTGGTATAATTACTGAAACTAATGGGGAACACTGGTACATTTGCTTTCTAGCCGTCTTGTTTTTACTTAAGCTCTCTTCATGTAGTTTTGTGCTTCGTTTTACGCTATTAATTTAGATTAATACTGAATTAAGATACGTTAAAACAAAATGTAAAAATATTTTTCCCGCACAGAGAGAGACTTTGGTATAAGCGTTTACATGCTTTTTTGACAAGTAAATGCTCAGGCTTTAACGAAAACTACTGACTTAATTTTCTCCATCAAGATTACTACTTCAAAGTAAATAATATTTTAAAGAAATAAAGATAAAGTATCGTTGAATATAAAGTTATTGTTAGGTGGATGCTTAGAAAAGCTAAAGGTAGCATGGTTACACGAATGCCACTAAATCCTCAAAATGACCTCTGTGTATAGCTTTAAGAAAAATATTCATGAATAAAATTTTACCTTTGCTGCTAAGTTAATTCCCAATCCTATTTTCAATCTAGTCTGGATTTTGAGAGTCCTCTAACGTTGAGGTTTAATGTTGTTAAAAGGTATTGTGTTTCATTTTTAACCGATAATTTATTCCATACTCCTCTTTGAGTGAGATATAGGTTTTCTCTCACCGATGAAGCTAAAAATTAAACAATTAAAAATTTACTATCTACGCACAGCCAATAATCTTCTATGTAATTTCATCTAATTCATTTGTGGGCATCTGCATCTATACTGTGGTTGAATTTATCATCTCCCCATCATACTCATGCTTAAAGTCCTTCCCAAACAAAATGCATCCATGTACACTCGCGATGGAGTCCGTCTGGATGCTGATATTTATCGCCCGGATGCTGAAGGAACATTTCCTGTATTATTGATGCGCCAACCCTATGGTAGAGCGATCGCATCTACTGTTGTCTATGCTCATCCGACTTGGTACGCTAGCCAAGGTTACATTGTGGTGATTCAAGATGTTCGGGGACGTGGTACATCAGCAGGTAAATTCAAATTATTTACTTACGAAATTACCGATGGTGAAGATGCTGTAAATTGGGCTGCAAGTTTACCTGGTAGTAATGGTGCAGTCGGGATGTATGGTTTCTCTTACCAAGGGATGACTCAACTATATGCTGCTGCTGCTAAACCAGCTGCCCTCAAAGCCATTTGTCCGGCGATGATAAGTTATGATGTATACACAGATTGGGCTTATGAAGGCAGTGCATTTTGTTTGCACACAAATCTGGCTTGGGCGATACAATTAGCGATGGAAACCGCCCGTTTGCGAGGAAATAGACAAGCTTATCAAGGTTTGTTGAGTGCATCTCGAAATTTACCTCTATACGATCCACTTCCTACCCGTCCAGAAATCCTCAAAAATCTTGCCTCCGATTCTTTTTATCATGAGTGGGTAGAACATTCCCAACCTGATGCTTATTGGGAAAATCTTTCGCCCAAAACGCATTTGAAAAATGTTGATTTGCCCATGTTTCATATTGGAGGATGGTTTGATACATATTTGCGTGGTACTTTGAATTTATACAAAGATATGGCAGCGCGGAGTCAGTACCGCCAACAGCTTTTAGTAGGGCCATGGACGCATTTACCTTGGAGTCGCAAAGTTGGGGAAATAGACTTTGGTATTAATGCTATTAGCCCTGTAGATCGGATGCAAATATGTTGGTTTGACCAGTTTCTTAAAGGTGTGGACACTGGTTTAACTAATCAGCTACCTGTATGGATGTTTGAGATGGGCAGTAATACTTGGCAAGGTTTTCCCAATCTTCCAGAATTTGAACATAAGACTTACTTTTTGTCAAGTTATGGAATTGCCAATATTCGGGAGGATGAAGGTATTCTCAGCACAACTTGCCCCGAATCTGGGATAGATGACATCTTAGTTCATGATCCCTGGCGACCAGTCCCTGCTTTGGGTGGTCATGCGAGTATACCTGCGGGTATTTTTGAGCGATCGCATATTGATTGTCGCTCAGATGTTTTAACTTACACCAGTGAACCACTTGATTTTGACTTGCATTTAGCAGGCGATGTAGTCGTAGCTATTTCCTGTAGTGCAGATAAACCCAGCTTTGATTTATCTGTGGTGCTATCAGAAATTTATCCTAATGGAAAAGTATATAATTTGACACAAGGTTATTTGCGTTGTCAAGATGGCATGAATCGCATCACTAGAAAAATTCAATTGCAGGCTACCTGTGTGCGAATTGCCAAAGGTAATGCCTTGCGATTAAGCTTAAGTGCGGCTTGTTTTCCAGCCTATGCAATTAATCCTGGTAATCATTCAATTGTGGGTATGGAAGCAGAAATTATTACATTAACAATTAGTTCGGGCGGTGATTCCCTTTCCCAAGTGTTATTACCTGTCGTTGCTGTATCTTAAAGAGGGAATGGGGAACAGGGAACAGCTCAAAAGTGTAGGTTTTTAACCTTCATCCCGTCCGTGTACTTGAGCAGGGGGACTAGTTGCTTCAACGGCAGTAAATGGTTCTAAAATCTTGTAAGTGTGAGATGCTCCTTTTGCTACAACCCAGGAACTTCCTGTTTCCAGCAAAACGGTTTGACCTTCAATATGTAACTCAGCACGACCTTTAATTACATAACCCACGGTTTCATACTCCCGTGTTGTTGCTGGTTTTGGTTCTCCAGGTTGTTCATTTTCCCAAAGGCGCATGGAAATTGATTTACCAGATGCGAGGTATTTTTCACCATGTTCACCTTTGGGAGAATAGGCAGAATCTACTTTTTTAATGCTTGTGTCAGGCATAGTTTTCTCCTTATATTCTATTTCTATAGTTATTTTTTGGAAGTCCCTAAATAACTGGTAGCCCTGATGTATTCCAATTTAAAGTATTGCGATCGCACCGCGAAATACCAATGTCCACCAGTTACGGGCGAATAGAGTTGCTATTGTCGTGTTGGGGGGTTGTCTCATGGTTTGAGGACGACTTTAATGCAGTTATCTTTTTTGTGTTTGAAAATCTCGTAGCCGTGGGGTGCTTGTTCTAAGGGTAGTTTGTGGGTAATTATGAATGATGGATCGATTTTGCCTTCTTGGATGAGTTCAAGTAAGGGCTGTAAGTATTTGTGGACGTGAGTTTGTCCCATGCGGAAGGTCAAGGCTTTGTTGAAGGCTATTAATAGTTTCCGCACCACCATAACTTTCAGCTAAACGTAAACGTTCGGGAATACGGTCTATGGCGATGACACGTTCTGCTCCTAAAATAAAAGCACTCTTAATGGCAAATTGTCCAACAGGCCCGCAACCCCAAACAGCAACAATATCTCCTGGTTGAATCTGACAGTTTTCTGCTGCCATGTAGCCGGTGGGAAAAATATCAGTCAAAAATAATACTTGATCATCTGTTAAACCATCGGGAATTTTGAACAAACCCACATCCGCAAAAGGCACACGGGCATATTCAGCCTGACCGCCTGCATAACCACCGAGCATATGAGAGTAGCCAAATAGACCAGCAGGTGAGTGACCCATCAGCTTTTCTGCGATCCAACCATTGGGGTTGGAGTTGTCGCATAACGACCATAAATCTCGGTTACAGAAAAAGCAGTTACCGCAGGAAATAGTAAAAGGAACAACAACGCGATCGCCTACTTTAATATTATTTACTCCTCTGCCAACTTCAACGACTTCCCCCATAAATTCGTGACCCAGAATATCACCCTTTTCCATCGTGGGAATAAAACCGTTGTAAAGATGGAGGTCTGAACCACAAATTGCTGTTGAGCTAATTTTGACGATAGCGTCACGAGGATTAAGAATTTTTGGATATGGCACTGTATCGACTCGGACATCATTGGCACCATGCCAGCAAACTGCTTTCATTATTATAAATCCTTAGTTATTGCTGATTAGTCATTTGCACAGATACAAATGACTAATTACAAAGAACAAATTATTTAGTGAAACTATCTATCTTGATAGTAGCCTTCTCTAGTGTTAGTAATTGGTTCAACTAAATCTTCTGTTTTCTCTTGAGTTGAGTTCAAGAAATCTTTTGTGCTTTGGGGTAGCGGCTCATCAAGATTGAGTTTTTCGCGGATATTATCAGCAGTGTTTTTCAAATTATCTTTAGCGTTATCTGCCATCGATTTTTCGTTATTTGTAAGATTTCTATTTTGGTCAAATTGTCGGTTGCCAACATTCTCGTCTGGTGTGCCTTTGTAATAATAACCGTATGGTGATTTCACTGTGTTATCAGCTTGGGCTGGCAGTACGTTACCAAAAGCCTGCATAACAAAAATTGTCAATCCAGCTAAAATAACTGTCATAATTTGACGCAAACGCAGACTTTTAACCAAAGAAATTACTCTATTCATCGGAATCCTCAAGATTTAATTATTGAAATAATTTTGTTTGTTAGGATATTTTTTTTGATAGTTCCTAACTATTAATTACTAACCATGTCCTTTTGATTGTCCTTCTGTTGTGGCAATTTCACCTGCTTCCATCAACATTTTGAAACGGCGAAGTTCATCGCCAATTTGTTGTTCTGGTTCCTCACCAAAAAATTTGGCGATCGCCACCGCCAATACTCCCCCTGGTGGGTTATATTCCATAACAACTTTGACTTCTGTACCCCGATCACCAGGCGCTTTCTGGAAGCGGACAAAACCAGAATTCTCAACATCTGCTCCTTGCGCGGATGCCCAAGAAATAAATTCGTTTTCTCGATCTTCTAAAATATATGCATCCCATTCCACGCTTTGACCTAGAGGTGCATTGGCGATCCAATGTGACCTTTTGTTGTCATACACCTTCACAAATTTCAGATGTTTCATAAACTTGGGCAGATTCTCAAAGTTATGCCAAAAACGGTAAAGTTCATCTGCCGATTTATTAATTGTTACCGTCTTTTCCACTTTGATAGCTTTGTTCATGTGTATGGCTTCCTATCCCTATCAAGGTGTAACCTTATAAAGCATTATTTTCTTTGTGTCTTAGTGTCTTAATGGTGAAAAATAAATTTTAATTTAACCACCAAGACACCAAGTCCAATTACAAACAATCAACCTCAAGCAGCGTCCTATTCCTCTTTAACCTACATAGTCGCAGCTGCACCTGTAGTCGGTTGAGCAGGTTTGATCTCTATATCCATCCGCGATCGATACAGCTCTACTAAATGCTGTTCGCATTTTAAAAGGTCTTCATGGATTTCGGTGAAAATCATGGTTGATACTGGGTCAGTAAGTGCAGCCATCAAGTTACCAATGTCACCTATACCCGTTTGTAAATCACCCAAGGCGCTGCGTAATTGGTAGATATCATCACTACCAGTGAGAGTGGTTTTGACTTTGGCATATTTATCGGCAATATTTGCAGCCAAAGAAGGTTTTTCACCCAGTTCTTCCAGCCGTGCTTCCAATTTTTGAATGTGCTGCTGTCTCACAGGAATCATCTGTTGGAAGAGAGATTTTATTTGTGCATCTGATACTTTTTGGATGTAATTATCTAAAGCTTCTAAACTATAACGCTCACCAGCTAAAGCAGTATTTAAAGCTTTAATAATCTCACCTTTGGTGGAACCACCCCAAGCGTCAGCTAATTTCCACCATTCGGCTGTTTGGTCACTTTCATCAGGTAATGCAGCTTCTTTGCCACCATAACCTAAACGACTTAAAATCGCTGTGGTAAATATTGCCAAGTCTCCAGGTTGACGGGATGTAATTAAATTCCCATCTATTACTAGAGGTTGATCTATGTAATTAGCACCAGCATTGATCATGTCTTTGCGAATTGCTATAAAGCCAGTGGCTTGTTTATCTCTAAGCAAGTCGCCTTCAATTAGAATTTGTGGCCCGTGACAAACCGCAGCTACTAGTTTTCCTTGCTGCATAGCATCTTGGACAAAACCTACTGTATTGGGATTCCGCCGCATTTTGTCGGGAGCCATACCACCCGGAATTATTACAGCATCAAATGCAGAAGCCATTGCTTCTGTTGTTGTGCCATCGGGTTGCATAGAAACTTTACCTCTTTTCCCATGATATTTTTCATTCATCCGGGAACCGAGAACAACTACTTCCATCCCCGCTTGCTTAAGCGCATTATATGGTACTTGAAATTCTGCATCCTCCACGTCGTTCTCTATCAGTATGGCAACTTTTTTTTTGCTGGAATTGTTAAGTGTCATTAATTTTCCTTACTTAAATGTTTTTTGGTGTTTGATATTGATTGTGTAGCTTATATAGCTCACTCAATATTGGCTAATACTCAGGAATTATCCTGGTATTTCACTAGTTGATGCAGTTGGAAATAATTCTGCATAATCATCTGAAAAATTACTCTGAAAATCAGCAAATTCTCCAGGTGTCACAGCATCTAGTAAAACTGTAAAAACAGAACGAATATGCATTACAGCAACAGTCGGTTCTACACCCTCTTTTTTACTCACCCGTGAGATAAAATCTTGCAGTGAAAATGATCCACCATTTTGACCTTCTCTCCCATGCAAACATTCTGCCAATTCTTTTGGCAACTGTGAGGCTAAATCTTTTGCTTCATCACCAACAATTCGTTCTTTTATTGTTTCTAGTGTGGCACGAGTAGCGCGTTCTGTTTCTTCACGAGTATCTAACTGAGCAACACTTTGAACATGTGTAATAAATTCGTCATATTTCATTTTTTTACCTCTTGTAAATACATTTCCAATTTATTTTTGATGTCAACTAAGTAAGTAGGCACAAATAAAGCTAACTAATTGGGGTCGTCATTTGTCATACTCTACCTTGAAGCCGAAGAAGGCGCGTCTATGTTATTGGTAAGGCTTTTAGGCATGTTTACTTTTCGTAACTTAATTATGTTTATTCCCAGCGATTTACTTAATTCAATCAAAATAGATAATATTTCTGAGTTAATACATAAGAAATAGTTAGGATTTAAACTTGAATATTTTTGTAAAATTCAGTAAGTAAAAATCCTAACTCTGTATTAATAACTTGACCATGAGAATCAATTTTATGTTTTCATTTATAGATGTCTTCAATCACAGGAAGCATTTTCGCATCAATTTGAGTCTGTCTTAGGAAATAGATTGATAAAACGGTTTTTTACATTCCTACTTATGATTTAGCTTGAAAAAATAGTTATGAGCTATAAATATATGAATATTAATAACATTCATAACTCATAACTTTTCTGAAGTGGCTATAGCGTGGATTCACTTCTTAAGAGTATTCACAAATCCCTAACTGCTCTTCGCTCTAAAGGTTGAAATGATTTTATTTCTAGAGGTATACATCGCTTGGAAGAGAACCTATAGAAAATAAAGCGTTATTGTGAGGATGCAACAAATAGCTAGTATTTATGGTAGATCCAAACATTCAACAAAATTATCAAGCTCAAGAAGATTTAGATGCTCAACTAAACCAAGTAGATCCAGATAAACAAGCTCAACAGGAGAATTTACCTTCACAAATTTCTGACTTACCGAAGGAAATTACAGAGTCTTATGGTACTGGTGTTAAGGATGAACCAGGCTATAACATAGGCGATCGCAAACTGCGCGATCAAATCCGGGACAATAGACAAAGTAGCCCCACAATTACAGGGGGAGATATAGATGCAGATTGGAAACAAGAAGCGGAAGTTGGAGATGAGACACCAGGTGGTACCGCCCCTACTCCAGATCAAGATATTGTTGATGAAATTGGTGCTGCTGTCGGAATGGAGATGAATGATTTCGCGTTTCTCCGCACAAACGATATGTTAGAACAGCGTGACGACAGACGTTGGGAGTTAGATCCCAAGTCTAGTGAAGATTATAAAGAGCGCAGGGAATAAGGGAATAAGGGACAAGGGAGACAAGGAAGAAAAATTACCACCTTGTCTTTTTTTATTATCAATTACCAATTACCAATTACCAATTACTCCTTTGAAATATTATTCAATTTGATTGAGACACATCTGTCTTCAGTAGGGTTAAATACTCAATAAAGATTTGTTAAGTTTACGATTGGTATCTTAATTAATGGCAATTGGAGTTATCATGACATATACTCAAACCAACGATCCAACTATTCGCGAATGTGTCCAAGCTTTTCAAAATTTACCTGTAGATGAACAGCTTGCTTTATTTTGGTTCATTTATACAGAAATGGGTGATTCTATTACTCCTGCTGCTCCCAATGCTAGCACTGTTTCACCTAATATTGCTGAAGGTTTGTTCAATCAAGTCAAGGAATTATCCCACGAAGAACAACTACAGTTACAACGGGATTTAATCAACAAAGCAGATAATAGATATACTCGTGAATACGGTTCAATGAGCGATACTACTAAGTTGCTATTTTGGTATCGTTTAGCGCAAGGAATGGAAAATGCTACTATCGTTCCTATGCCTCCTAACTATCAGCTTTCTTCTGAAGCTAAGAAACTTTTGAATAAAATTAAAGAATTAGATTTTGGTCAGCAAATAAATATTTTCCGTGATTATGTCTCACCTATGGGTGCTGAACCAAAACCAGGTGCTGAAGTTTAAAATCTTTGAAAGTTTCGAGTTAATACCATTTCACTTTTTTGATGATACAAATATCGTTAGGAGCGTACATTCGTACGTCCCTACGATGCATCAATCATTCGTAAACAATCTCAACAATAAGATCCCCGACTTCACTGAAGAAGTCGGGGATTTGACTTTCTCACAACTGAAAATTTGTAGTTATGGCTACAGTCATGGTTAACAAATTTTCTTATATTGTGTGTGTTTATTGATATCTTGCACCAAGCGACTAGAAGTCGCAGCTACACACACACTATGCGTAGTGGCTTCCTGAAGGGAAGATCACCTACGTGATTTTAAAAGCTTTGATTTTTCGTTAGTCTGCTTCGGTAGACTTAAATTTGTATAACCAAATGCGCTTTTGGGGCTTCCAACAGTTGTAGTACCTGGCGTGCGATTACGAACATCGCTAGGGCTAGGTACAAGATATTGGTTTAATAACTGTATATTCCACTCTTTGGTAGTCATTAGCATTTCTTTTGTTTTTCCATTACCAATCTCAATCTTTTGTTGTTACTTTGATTTTGTAACTCTTGATATACTCCTTGTGTTAAAATGCTACGACTTTATCATCTAATAATCGGTGCAGCTTTGTTGGTTTTTGTACCACTAGGATTAAAGGTTACTGGTTCTAACTCTTCTCAAAAGAGTGATTCTGCGAAAGTGGTACAAGTTTCTCGCGCTACTACTGCTAGTCCTAATGGAAATAATGTTTGGAAAAAATTTGTGGAGAAAACTGCTAGTCCTAAAGGTTGGCAAGTTTTACCTTGTGATGGTAATACATCTCTATTATGTATCTCTGCAAATGGCCAGCGTATTGGTACGGTAGAGATGTTAATTTTACCACTAGAAAAACAGCCAAATTTTCAAAAGTTTTTGGCTCAAGCTGGTATTGATCCTAGTAAAAAAATAGACTCTCAAAATCCTCAATATCAGACTCAACTATCGTCAGCACTGAATACTTGGGTAAATGAACATTACGCTGGATTGGAGAAAGATCGTCAAGGTAGTTACGGCGATCGCATTAATTTTTCCAGCTATCCGTCTCAAAAAGTACAAATTGGTAAACTTCCTGGAGTTCGATATGGCTTTGTTGGGCTAAAGCGTCAAGGTGGAGTGCAAGAACAACATGTAGGTTATGTTACTTTTGATGGCAAAGCACTTTATGTGATTGCTACTGCTTTTGATCCAGCTTCCCAAACAGGTAAGTTTGATAAATTAGAAAATCTGGCAGTTTTTGAACCTTATTTAGATGCGATCGCTTTGAATTTACGTTTACCCAATTCAATATAAAATATATAACCTCACCCCGTCCTATCAGACACCCCTCTTTTTACCAAGGAGAGAGGAAGGGGGTGAGGTTTTTTATTCATCTTGGCTACTTATAAATAAGATTAATCAAGACAAAAATTAGTTACCAATTTGTTATAAAGATGTTGTGTTTGGTGTAATGTTCACTTCTTGCATTAAGGAACCTGGCTCAAAAGATTTACTGGTTGATGTTTCTTTTGATAATGTAGCAACAACTTTAGGTGGAGCTACTTTTTGATTTTTGCCTTGCAAACGTTGCTTTTGGACATATTCTTCTAATTTAGCTTGAGCAGTTGCATATACAGAAGAATTTTTCGGAACTTGTTGGAGGAAATTTACAGCTGTGTTAAACTCACCTATTTCCGCTTTATTATAGGCTTGTTGTAACAGAAAAATTGCTCTAATGTGCTGCTTCTGTTGATATTCTGTTAATTTTTGTTGAACTAAATGATTAACAGAATTTTCTTGAGGAATTTGCTGAAGATATTCTAAAGCAGTACTAAAATCTTTATTACCAGCTTTTTCATAAGCTCTTGATAATAAATTGTTTGTTTGTGTTTCGATTTTGGCTTGAGCTTGCTTAACAATTGGATCTGTTTTTGACTGCCAATATAAAATATCAGGTATTTGAGAAGCAGCGTGTATAACTTCTGACCATTGTTCTTGTTCTAATGCTTGTTTAGCTAATAAATATTGTTCAGTAGCAAGTTGCCATTGCCTTTGCCATTCTTCAATTGTACTTTGTGCTTCTGGATAAACATTACTCTTTAACGGAATAGATTTCGCCAGAGCGATCGCTTCTTCCAAATCTCCATCTTGAAATTCTTCTGTTGCTTTATATAAAGTTTCTGTTCCAGAATAGGCTGGAGAATTCATTAAAGAATAGACTCCAAATCCCATCACTAAAGAATTAGCCAACAGTCCTACTCTCATTCCTGTCAGCAAAGGAGGTGATTTCGTAGATACATCTTCTCGAACAACATTATTTTTTTGCTCACTAGAAGAATTTGAATTTATTGATGTAGCATACTGCAAATCTATTGTCTGTACTGGGTAATATTCCATAGACATTTGCTCCAGCGCCCGCAATATTTCAGGTACTGACTGAAAACGATCTTTGTAGTTATAACGGATCATTTGGCTGAGAATTGCAGCGAGATAATCGCTAATAGGAGTATGATAAGAACGCCAAAGAAATTCATTGCTATGAGGATCTATTTTTAATTGCAATGGGGACAAACCCGTTAAAGCCTGGATCGCAATCATACCCAAAGCATAAATGTCACTATTCGGCTGTGTTTGATCGATAAATTGTTCTGGGGGAATATAACCTAATGAAGTAACAGGAACTCTATAGATTGGCAATACTGTATCTGCACCAAAATTTATTGGTTGAATAGAACCAAAATCAATGAGGACTAATTTACCATCACTGGCACGTCGAACTAAATTTTCGGGCTTAACGTCGCAGTGAATTACCCCTTGCGAGTGAACAAATTTTAGAATTTCTAATACATCTTTTAAAAATTGAATAATTTCGTATTCAGCCCATAAATAATCCGAACGTTGATTAATTGGCAATTCTGCTGTTAGTGCATGTCCTTCAATAAACTCTTGTACCAAATAAAAACGTTCGTTTTCTTCAAAACAAGCAATCAATTGAGGAATTTGATCATGATGTCCCAAATGCTTCAACGTTTCGGTCTCAGTGAGAAAGTGCAACCTCAACGATTGTAAATACGCAGGTTGGGAGCTAGAAACCTTTAATTGCTTAATCACACATTTAGGTTGATGTGGCTGTTCAACGTCAATTGCAACGTATGTTTGTCCAAACACACCAGCACCCAAACTTTGGACAATTTGATACTGTCCTTGTAGTACTTGACCGATCATGTGGTAGGCCATGAGCTGCTTATTAAGTCACTATTTATATTTAGGTTTTCGGTGAATGCTCCCTGTTTCCGGAATTCTTGCTCGGTAGATAGTCAAAAGTGTTGTTTTTTTATCACACTTTTTCTAGTATATTTTACGTAGTTAACAAATTATAAATAGTACACTACGTCTGAAAAAACAATATAAGCATTATACATTGTCAGTATTTTTGATCACGGCAAAATTTTTAGCCTTCAGGCCTTGTTCTTTTCCGTTTTCTCCTGAGCAGGGCAAAATAGAGACAGGTGTCCCCCCGTCGTCAATATGAGCTATTTAAGCTATTGTCTTCACCCCAGCTGTCCCCAACCCCAAAATAAGAATAATGGGAAGTTTTGCCAAACTTGCGGTGCTAAGTTGCTTCTTAAGGAACGCTACCGTGCCATTAAACCTATAGGACAAGGTGGTTTTGGTAGAACTTTTCTTGCAGTGGATGAGGATAAACCTTCTAAACCGCGTTGTGTGATTAAGCAATTTTATCCCCAAGCGCAAGGTACTAGTACTGTACAAAAAGCAGTGGAGTTATTTAATCAGGAAGCAATGCGACTGGATGAATTAGGGAAACATCCACAAATTCCAGAACTGCTGGCGTATTTTACCCAAGATGACAGGCAATATCTTGTGCAAGAATTTATCGATGGGCAAAATCTGGGAGAAGAATTGGCTGCAAAAGGGGCTTTTAACGAAATGCAGATTCGGCAACTGCTGAATAATTTATTGTCAGTCTTACAATTTTGTCATGCTAGGCAGGTTATTCATCGAGATATTAAGCCTGAAAATATTATTCGTCGTAGATTTCCCTTGGAAGGCGAGGAAAATCAACATAAGAGGGATTTATTTCTCGTAGATTTTGGTGCTTCTAAGATTGTTACTCACACAGCCCTTAATCGTACTGGTACAAGCATTGGTAGTCCAGAATATGTTGCACCAGAGCAAATGCGAGGACAAGCCATATTTGCCAGTGATATCTACAGCTTGGGTGCAACTTCTGTACGGTTATTAACCGAGCGATCGCCTTTCGATTTATACGATATTAATAACGCTACTTGGGTTTGGCAACACTACGTTAAAAATCCCGTCAGCGAGGAATTAAGCGGTATTTTAAACAAAATGCTCCAAACCATTCCCGCCCAGCGTTACCAAACTACAGATGAAGTCCTCAAAGACTTAAATAAAAAATCGTCTGTTGCTACCAGTATTAGCTTACCTGCAAAGCCAATTGTGACTTCACCTCCAGCAACACCCACTTCTACTCTTACTCATAGTCATAATCCTATTGAAAAAGAATTAGAAGAAATGAGAACTACATTTCTCGGTTCTCATAAATCTGCAAATAACAAAACAACGCGATCGCCCCAACCATCAGCAAATCAACCTGCTCCTAACAGCAAAATCGACGAAGAATTAGAAGAATTACGAGCTAAATATCTTGATAATAACAATTCTCCTGATATATGATGCTAGTAGCTGATTGGTTAGTTAGCAAAAATTCTCTTTGTCCATGCCATCTGCTACAACGCAGAACACTCACAAGAGTGCGTAGTTTCCCTTCCCCCAATCCCCTACAACCTCGGATCTACAGGTTCATTTTTTAGAGCCAAAATTCCAACGACACATTCATGGACACGACGTAGAGGTGCGTGAGTCACGAAACGTTCTAATGCTTCTACACCCAAAGCAAACTCTCGCTTTGCTAAAGAACGCTTGAGTGATAATCCCCGTTGACGCAAACGTTTCATGTTTTCAGGTGTAGAACACTCCAAGCCATAAACAGTTCGTAAATACTCTTGTCCGCGACATTTCACCGCAGGTTGAATAATTCCCTGATTGTTTTTGATAATAAATTGCATTGGTTTAATAACCACGCCTTCACCACCCATTGCTGTCAGTTCTTCCCACCAAGTTACTCCTGCTGCTTCACTGCTTGGGTTTGTTAAATCTATTACTTTATATGTTGTTAGTGATAGTAAGCCGGGGTCATGCAGAGCAATATTTGCTACCTCTTGCATGTGCCATTGATGGTCTTTGTCGGTGTGGACAGCTGTTTCTGTTGCCAAGATGTGAAAGGGTGCGAGTCTATAGTCAGAAATCTGATTAGCAGGCCAGCAGTAGCGACGGTAAGCTGTGACGTATTTTTCAGCCATCTCAGCTTTTTGTTGATAGTTAGTTAATTGTAGAGTCACATCTACACCACGTCGTTCAGCCTTCTCCAGTAAGGTGACAGCATCACCAAGAGCCAGGCGTGATGCAACGCCAACAGGCGCATATTGTTCTCGTAATTGTCTTTGAGCTTTAGCTGACCAAGGCATTAGTTCACACTCTAAGCATACCCAGTCAGTCTGAAATTTTTCCCAAAAGTCACTAACAGTAAGGCAGGTATTTAAGCGTACCAATAATTCTGTTTCTAGAGTCGGGTCTTCAAAAAATTTTTTACCTGTACGGGTATAGCAGATACCAATACCCTCATTTACTACACCAAAGCGCTTTTTCGCTGCTGTTTCATCCCGACAAACAATTACTACTGCTGGTGAACCCATATGTTTTTCTTCGCATATGAGTTGCGAAATTCCTTGGTTACGATAGTAAGCAAAGGCTTGTTCGGGGTGTTCCAAGTATCCCAAAAATGGGGATGTTCCCACTGGAGATATGGTAGGTGGTAGATAAATTAGCCATTTGGGATTGGCTGCAAAACGGCTGATCACCTCTAGAGCTGCGATCGCATTTTCTTCTCGAATTTTAATATTAGGTAGTAAGCGGGTATGAATAATTCGCTTATCCAATACATCATCAATATGTAGCACATCATCCTGTTGTTGGGCTGTTGTTGCTTGTGTCACAACGCCATCAATAGGTTTTGGTTGGGTATAAGCACGAGCAGCAGAAACACTTACTAATTCTTTTTCTGGATAGCGCAGAGCTGTAAGTTTGCCTCCAAAAACACAACCTGTGTCAATATTAATAGTATTATTCAGCCATTCTGCTGAGAGTACGGGTGTGTGTCCATAAACGACCATTGCTTTACCCTTGTACTCTGTTGCCCAATTGTAACGGATGGGCGAGCCAAACTCGTCTATTTCTCCTGTTGTTTCACCATATAAAGCAAATTCCCGGATTTGAGCCGAGCCTCGTCCCTGATATTCCTGCTTCATCCCAGCGTGAGCAACCACTAGCCGACCATCATCAAGGACGTAATGAGTCGCTAAAGTATTTAAAAATGCTTTCAATTCTTTGGTATAGTGTTCACGCCATTCTGCTGGCAAAGCTTCTATTTCAGCCAAAGTTTTCTCTAGACCATGATTAACCTTGACAGTTTTACACCGTAATTTCCGCAAAAGCTTGTTTTCATGATTACCAGGAACACAGATAGCTGTACCTGCCACCACCATATTTCGTACTAATTTAACCGTATCGAGAATACGTGGCCCCCGATCTATCAAATCACCCAAAAAAACAGCTTTGCGTCCTTGGGGATGATAGTAGGTAGGAGCGTTCCATACAGTGGGGGGAGTGGGGGGAGTAATAATATTTCCCATGTCTTCGTGTCTCCCTTGTCCCCCAACTCCCCCTTTGACGTAACCTAATTTTTCCAATAAAGCTTCTAGTTCATCACAGCAACCATGAATATCACCGATGATGTCAAAAGGGCCGTGTTCGTATTTGCGGTTATTCCACAGAGGCTGACGTTCAATTTCTACGGACTCAATTTCTACTGTGGAATTAAGAATATATACGTAGCGAAAACCTTCTCTTTCCAATCCACGTAGAGAACGCCGTAAAAATTGGGTGTGACGCCGCACCACATGGGAAGCAAACTGACAGTTTGAGCGTTGTTGGTTACGTTGGTGACAAATATCTTCAGGTAGGTTGAGAGCGATCGCTACTGGAAAAAAATGATATTTTCGTGCTAATTGCACAAAAATTTTCCGGTCTTCTGGCTGGATATTGGTCGCGTCAATAACGGTCAGTTTTCCTGCTGTGAGCCGTTTAGCAGTGATCAGTTGTAGTACATCAAAAGCATCTCTGGTAGCAAATTGATTACTCTCATCATCTGATACCAATCCCCGGAAGAAATCTGAGGATAAAATCTCAAAAGGTTGAAAAAGTCTACGTGCAAAAGTTGATTTTCCAGCGCCAGAAGCACCGATAAGAACAACTAAAGAAAGTTCGGGAATAGTTAGTTTCATAATTAGTGGTTGGTTACTAATAGTTAGTACGAGAGCCAAAACTAAGACTCTTACAGTGGTTGATGGTTTTCTTTTACCTTGTTGACCTCCACTCTTCCTTCCCTTTTTCTCCTAATCCCGTAGGCGCTACTGAACTCTTTATTTCCAAGCTAGACCTCCATGTGATCAATCACACAACCAGCCTATGAAAAGATGACTCCTTCTACATCCCTACACCCCCACAATCATTTCCAAGACAAATTGTCTTGGAAATACTCTTCCAACTTTGATATGGGTGTAAGCAAACCAATTTATGCAGTTAAATGCTTTATTTTGACGTTAGTTCGATAAATTGCTTGAAAAATCTGTCCAAAACAAAGAAGGAACAGTGTTTGTGCGTGAGTTGTCCTATCTTAAAAGATGGGTAGTAGTGTGGTGAGTGATACTGTGTTTTTTAGCGTTGTGATTCCGACATACAATCGCCAGCCAATTTTGTCAAAGTGCCTCAGAGCATTAGAAATACAGCAATTGAGTGCATCTAGTTCAATCGCTGGTTACGAAATTATCTTGGTGGATGATGGTTCTACTGATGGCACATTGGAATGGTTGGAGACACACAAAAGTGAGTTTCCCCATGTGCGAACCTTTCAGCAAAACCATCAAGGCCCTGCTGTAGCAAGGAATTTAGGTGTAGAGAACGCACAGGGAGACACTATTATCTTTATAGATAGCGATTTAGTGGTGACAGAAAATTTTCTACAAGCTCATGCTGACGCACTAGTGCAGGGACACTCAAAATTGGGAAGCGATCGCGCTTTTACCTATGGTGCAGTCATTAATACTTGCAATTTTGACCACCCCACCTCTGAACCATACAAAATAACAGATTTTTCTGCCGCTTTTTTTGCTACAGGTAATGTTGCTATTCCGAAGCACTGGTTAGAGAAAGCAGGATTATTTGATACGAGTTTTCAGCTTTATGGTTGGGAAGATTTAGAATTAGGCATAAGGCTGAAAAAACTGGGTTTAACACTGATTAAATGTCCACAGGCAGTAGGCTACCATTGGCATCCGCCCTTTAACTTAGATCAAATTAAGAGCTTGATTGACAAAGAAATTCAGCGCGGAAGAATGGGAGTTTTGTTTTATCAAAAACACCCAACTTGGGAAGTGCGAATGATGATTCAAATGACTTGGTTACATCGCTTACTGTGGGGAATTCTTTCATTAAATGGTGCTTTGAATGAGCGAACAATGGCTCCATTTTTGCAATGGCTGATTAATAGAGGTAAGCCCCAATTGGCTTTAGAAATTGCTCGAATTTTCCTCAATTGGTATAACGTCAAGGGTGTGTATGAAGCCTATGGAGAAGTAAGGTGATTGGGCATGAATCAATTAACTGGTCACTGTTAACTGTTAACAGTTAACAGTAGACCTCTTGCAAAAATATTTTTACCCCACCCTAACCCTAAGCGTTTACGGGGCTGCGGTGTACACATAAATCCTCTGATCCCCCTAAATCCCCCTTAAAAAGGGGGACTTTGATTCTAGTTCCCCCTTTTTTAAGGGGGGTTAGGGGGGATCAAAACGCTACTAGGCAACTTTATAAGACTTCTGTGTACACCGCAGGTTTACGGGGAGGGAACTAAATCTTCCCCCCGTTCACGGGGGGAATGAGGGGGGTTCATTCGACTTTTGCAAGAGGTCTAGTTAACAGTGACCAGTTTAATTTGATAACTGATAAGTCTCCCTTTCCCCAATTCCAAAATATGCTACCCTATTATGGTTCTTTAAAATTCCGCACATCCAGGCTTTCGGGTGTTTCCAATAAGGGAATCCACCTGGATGGAGGTTTAACCCGAATAGGAGTAAAAATATGCCAGTAGTTTCTTTGGCTCAGATGATGGAGTCGGGGGTTCATTTTGGTCATCAGACCCGCAGATGGAACCCAAAAATGTCTCCATACATCTATACTGCCCGCAACGGAGTACACATCATTGACTTGGTGCAAACAGCCCAGTTGATGGAAGATGCATATACTTATATGCGATCGCAAGCCGAACAAGGCAAAAAGTTCCTTTTTGTTGGCACTAAGCGACAAGCAGCAGGTATTATTGCTCAAGAAGCTTCCCGTTGTGGCGCTCACTACATTAACCAGCGCTGGTTGGGCGGGATGCTCACTAACTGGGCGACGATCAAAACGCGGGTAGACCGTCTCAAAGATTTGGAACGTCGGGAAGAAAGCGGCGCTCTTGATTTATTGCCAAAAAAAGAAGCCTCAATGCTACGTCGTGAGTTGTCAAAGCTTCAAAAATACCTGGGCGGCATTAAAATTATGCGGAAAGTCCCCGATGTTGTGGTAATTGTAGACCAACGCCGGGAATATAACGCAGTTCAAGAATGTATTAAGCTTGGAATTCCCATTGTGTCTATGTTGGACACAAACTGTGACCCAGATGTAGTAGATATTCCCATCCCAGCCAATGATGATGCCATCCGCTCAATTAAACTGATTGTCGGTAAATTGGCGGACGCGATTTATGAAGGTCGTCACGGTCAGCTGGATGCAGAAGAGGAATACGAAGACTACGAAGGTGCCGAGGAAGAATACGATTACGAAGAAAGCGATTTTTCTGACTCGTTCGTTCCTGACGAAGAAGAGCAAGAATAATCAGTTAACAGGGAACAGGGAACAGTTACTAGTTGATAACTGATAACTGTTCACTGAAATGTCAGTCTAAGTAGGAATTGAGGCAAAATGGCGGAAATATCTGCAAAACTCGTCCAGGAGCTACGCCAAAAAACGGGCGCTGGCATGATGGACTGCAAAAAGGCGCTAAAAGAAAACGATGGTGATTTAGTCAAAGCCGAAGAATGGCTGCGGAAAAAGGGTATTGCTAAAGCCGGAGCCAAAGCTGATCGGGTGGCGGCGGAAGGACTCGTAGGCAGCTATATCCACACTGGTGGTAGAGTCGGTGTACTTGTAGAAATAAACTGTGAGACTGACTTTGTTGCTCGCCGCGAAGAGTTTCAAACCCTCGTGCGGAACGTCGCCATGCAAATTGCGGCTTGTCCAAACGTAGAGTATGTGAAAGTGTCAGACATCCCAGCTGATATCGTCCAAAAGGAAAAAGATATTGAGATGGGACGCGATGACATTTCCAACAAGCCTGATAATGTTAAAGAAAAAATCGTTCAGGGACGCATTGATAAGCGCCTGAAAGAATTGACTTTGATGGATCAGCCTTACATCCGTGATCAAAGCATCACAGTAGAAGAACTAGTTAAACAAGCGATCGCTCAAATTGGTGAAAATATCCAAGTGCGTCGTTTCGTTCGCTTTGTTCTGGGTGAAGGTATTGAAAAGCAAGAAACCAGCTTTGCAGATGAAGTAGCTGCTCAGACAGGTAACAAGTAATTTTAGCTCAAGCAGCAAGAAGCCTCTCGCTTACCGCTTGATCGGAAGTGATGAGATGAATTGCGAGGTAAAAACTCAACTATCACTTTTATTTGTTTATGCATCGCATAAACAAATAAAAGTGATAGTTGAGTTTTTACCAAAATATTTCCGTTTTCAATAACCAAATGGTACAATTGAATCAATAGGTGTAATCCAATTAAATGCAGAAATGCAGCCTATTAAAAACAAAAACTTCCAAACAGAAAAAGGCGCGTGGGACGCACGCCCTCAAAGCTCAGTTAATGTCTTCATAGAAGAGTCGCGCTCGTAGCCCGCACTCACCCTGAAAGGGGAGTGTGTGGAGTACGTCACGACAGGTTAACTATACTTAAGTTGACCTGTTTTTTGTTGTAATTTACTAAGCAATGTGCGTGCTTAAAAAATAAGGACTTAAGTCCTGACTACGAACTTTGTTATCCATCAATTTAAACTTGACCAGTACTACTTAACTTAACTGACTGCGAAATCTCTTTACACTAATTGTCATCAACACCACAGCAAAACCAACTAATGCTAAAACATTCATCCAAAGGACATCAAAACCTACTCCTTTGAGTAAAATTCCTCGAACAATGGTGATGTAATGACGTAAAGGGTTGAGGAAAGATAAGTATTGGAAAAAAGGTGGCATTGCTTCGATGGGAGCGATCGCACCGGAAGTTTGTACTAATGGCATATTGATAAAAAAGGATGTGAGTAACACTTGCTGTTGCGATCGCGTGATGGTTGCTAACATCATTCCCAAGCTAATTCCTACAAATACATACACAGCCGATAAGGCAAAAAACAGCAAAATATTACCACGAAATGGTAAATGAAAAACTACCAATCCTAAAGTTAAAGCTAGTACAACATCTGCCATCATCAAAAACACTAAAGGTACGATTTTTGCGAGTAAAATCTCCCAGTTTCCCGCAGGTGTCATCAACAATTGTTCTAAAGTTCCTGTATCTTTCTCTCTAATTACTGTTGCTGCTGATACCAATGTCCCGATTAATGTCAACACTAAACCCATAACTCCGGGGACAAAAAACCAGCTACTTGTTAATCCAGGATTGTAGAGAAACACTACTTGAGGTGACACAACTGGACTCACTTGAGCATTTGCTAATCGGCGATTGTATTGTTGAATAATTTGATTAATATAACCGCTCGCAATTCCTGCTGTATTAGCATTTACTCCATCAATAAAAACTTGAATTTTGGCTGATTTATTTGCTAGCTGACGCGCGAATTCTGGTGGAATAATTACCCCAACGTCTAGTTTTCCTTTTTCTACTTGACGACCTAATTCTTTTTCACTGCTGGGAACTGATTCTAAGATAAAAACACCATTGGAAGTCATAGCTGTGACTAATTCTCGACTTGCTTCCACATTTGCATAATCAATCACACCCAACCGTAAATTATGAACATCAGGATTAAGCGCTGTACCGTAAATTAATAATTGCACTGTGGGTGGCACAATTAACAATACAATTAACTGTTTATTACGCAGGATTTGCCAAAATTCTTTACGTACTAATGACCAAAAGGGAGTTTCAAATAATCGAAGAATAAATTTCATATCAACATCAAGGATGGAATTATTTTAGATAAAAATTTTCTAGTGGCTGATAGATTTGTCTTGGGCGATTCAGTTACAATTTAAGCAAGCGCATTGCTTACTACAAACTTCATTAGCTAGCCATTAAGAATCTGCTCTACTGCAACAGAAATCTCTGGGAATGCAAGGGGTTGAATTTTTCCAGCAGTCAATGTAAATTTTGTGGCGTACTCTCCATCTATCGGATCTCGAAATACTACCAAGTGCAGCTTTTTGAGGTTGACAACCCAATATTCTGGGATTCCAACTTCTGCATAGATTTTGCTTTTTGTTTCTAAATCTTTCTCTAAACTGGAGTTAGCATACTCAATTAGCCAGAAAATATTTTCTGGATAGGGATGATGTTCTCGATATTCACGCCCCAAGCGTTGGACAATGGCAATATCTGGTTCTGGTTCCGATTCGTTGGGTAAGGTGATAGGCTTGGTTTGACGTATTGTGGCACACTTGCCTAATAACTCGGATAAATACTCGCCCGCTTCATGACTACAATAAGCATGGGGTTCCCCGTCTGGTGACATTTCTACTATTTCTCCCTTCAACAATTCAACTTTGCGATCGCTCAAAATTCCAGCAGCTATCATGCGGTGATATTCGTCAATTGTCCACTTAGCAGTAACCATAGTCATAACAATTGATACCTCTCAATAATTCTGTTTATTTTTATGTTGTGTAGAATTAATATTTTATTTTTTTCCCTGTTAAGAGTTCCCTGTTCAAATTCCTATATTTCGATATTAATCAGATAATTGCATTCGACTTAAAAATCGACGAGCGACGTTAAAAAAGATTAATCCTAATATAGTCAGCATAACTAAATCAAACCAGACACCAGCCCATCCTGTTCCGCGTACAAAAGCATCACGAGTGATATCAATGTAATAACGAGCGGGAACAACATTAGGAACTAAAGAAAGTGGAAAAGGAATATTGTTGAGTGGATAGATAAAACCAGAGAGTAATAAAGCAGTAATAAATCCAATTAAAGAAACACCTTGGACAGCTGCATTTTGATTACTACTACGCACTCCTAATAACAAACCAAACAATACACTATCGGCAATAAATACAATAGAGCCAATTATTAAAGTTGTAGGATCGCCAACTAAGCCAACTTTAAAAACAACCGAACCAAGTATCATCGCGATTAATGCTTCAGTGATGGCAATTAACAGATATGCTAGTCCTTTACCAAGTAGTAATTCAGTGGCGCTAATACTCGAAGCATAGACTTGCAAGATTGTACCTTTTTCCTTTTCTCGCACCATAGCGATCGCACTTAACAAAGAAGGAAAAATCCACAATACAACTGCATAAGTTCCTGGCACAATATACAATGATTCCAATCGACCAGGATTAAACCACAGACGTATGTTGGGAGTAATGCTACTAGTCGCGGGTAGCAATCCTTGATCGCGCATGAAAAAATTGGTTACTTGTTCAATGCTATTTTTGATGACACGGGCATTATTGACATCAGTAGCATCGATTAATACTTGTATTTCTGTATTTTTACTACCTTGAATATCTCGGCTAAATTCGGGAGGAATAATGACAGCTGCTTTAGCGATACCCCGATCAATTGCATCCTGTACCGGATCTGTACCAGACCATTTGTGGGGTATAAACTGATTAGTAGCATACAACCGTTCAATATAACTGCGACTGAGATTGGTATGGTCAAAATCCTGAACAACTAAGGGAATATCCTTACTTTCCAAGCGAATTGCAAACCCAAAAATCAACAGCGTGAGGAATGGTAGTAAAAATGCTAACGCTAAAGTCAGGCGATCGCGACGAAATTGAACTAATTCTTTAATACATTGAGCGATAATTCTTTTCATTATAAATCGCAAAAAATATTTGCAACAGACCTACTCAATCAGGCAAAGGCTTTATGTAAAAGTTAAATACATGGCCAAATTTCTGTTCGTCTGATTGATCCGGTACTGAATATTGTACAGTAGATAGCGGACTGAAAACGTAAGGTTCAAACTGTTGTAAACTTTGACATTCTTCGATTACAGGAAAAGGCTTTGCTTGAGGAATATTGTTCCATCCGAATACTAAAAGCCCTCCTGGTCGCAAACATTGAAAACATTGTTGAAAAGAAGTTTCTGTGTCTTCCCTATTATTAATACCCCATCCAAAAACTCCGTTATAAACTATCACATCAAAGTAATCATTAGTAAAATGATTGCTTAGATTCAAAAACGAATCAACAATATGTCTTTTTGAACCATATTTTTTCCTAGATTCATCAATTTCTATAGTCCAGTATTCTTTGTTCTTAAAGTAGCCATTGTAAGGTTTAGTGAACCAATCACAACCAACAAAGAGAATTTTATGAAATTCTTTGTGGGCAATAAAATAAGGGATGATAATCTCTTCTAGTACATAGCGATCAGGGGTATTGAGACGTAAACTAAATCCCTGTATCCGACTCACTGAAATTTTATATAGTAAATCCTGAATCTTGTAAATTAGGGGTTTTGGGAGGACTGTCTTGAGGAATTTCTTCGATTGCACAATTAACAGCATTATTATTTACCGAGAGACTAAAAGTGAGTAATATATAGGAATCTGGTTTGATTTATGAACTTACTCGTGAAGACTCTTAACTCTTAACTCTTAACTCTTAACAAAAAGTGTGCTGAGTTTTTTTAAGCGCAGAGCGCAGGCTATGCCAACAAAAATCAAATATGAGTCCTATATATAAATCTTATATTAACAACGCTAGTATGTGATTAATAACTGCAAGTTAAGAATGCATTAACTGAACGTGAGCGATTAATATTATTTGCGCGGCTCATAGTCAAAGTCTACTAAAAGTAGACTAAATGAATAACCCCTTCAACCCACTTTGAGTGGGTTTTTGCTATTAGCCTCAAATTTCTTTGAAGGCGGGATATTGGGCTAAAGAACAATACGGTTAGTAGAGATGCGAAATTTCGCGTTTCTACATTATTTTTCACCAGATGTTAATAGATTGCACTAAATCTGCGCTCGTTGCACAATCCCAATAAATGCATCTTCTAATGAGAAAGGAATCGGACGGAGGGATTCTATACTCAAGTTGGCAGAGTGGAGAAGTTGACGGATTTCGGGTAGTTCTACGTCAGGGTGATCTAGAACTATATGCAAGCCATTAGCAAAGATAGAAACCCGCCAAGAATCTAAATGTTGTTTCAATAACTTGGAGGTAGCTTGATTATTATTTGCAACAATTTCTATTAATTGTCCAGGTTGAGAATCTTTGATTGAACTCGGAGAACCTTCCGCCACAGTTTCACCCGCTACCATAAAACTCATGCGGTTACATTGTTCAGCTTCTTCTAAATAATGGGTTGTAACTAATATAGCCGTACCATTGCGAGCAAAGTCGTTAATCAGTTTCCAAAACTGACGACGTGCAAGCGGATCTACTCCAGATGTCGGCTCATCCAAAAATAAAATATCAGGTTCATGCATCACCGACGCACCAAAAGCAACCCGTTGCTTCCAACCACCAGGTAACTGTCCAGTCAGCATTTTTTCCTGTCCCTTTAACCCACAAGTAGCAATTACCCAATCTATTTTTTCTCGGCGCAATTTGCGAGGAACGCCATAAACGCCACTGTAAAACTCTAGATTTTCTAGAATTGTCAGGTCATCATAAAGAGTGAATTTCTGACTCATATAACCAATGCGTCGCCGCAATTGAGGACTCCGCAAATTACCTGTTTCGCCACCCAGAGAAATTTCACCCCCACTAGCTTCTAGTAAACCGCACAACATTTTGATGGTTGTAGTTTTCCCCGCACCATTCGCACCCAAAAGCCCAAAGATTTCGCCATAACGCACTTCTACATTGACGTTTTTGACTGCTTGAAATTTACCAAAGACACGGCTGAGATTGTGGGCGGAAATTGCTAGAGAGGGGGGAGAGAGGGGAGAGAAGGAGGAAAGATTGCTCCCGTGTCCTCTTTTACGGGAGCGTGGAAAAGCAAAAAATTCTGGTGCAGAACCTTGTTGACGCAGACGGGTAACAAAGACGTTTTCTAGGGTAGGTTCATTTTGTTCTATTTCGGGAGAAGATAATTGCTGTTGTTGCAATAATTCCCTGACTTGGGTTTCTCCGACTGTTGCATCTTGGACGAGGACATCTAAGCGATCGCCAAATGTCTGTACATCTACAATATTTGCAGGTGCATTGTTCGATAAGACTTGCTCGGCGATTTCTAAATTTGATGTGCGGACTTCTAAGCGATGTAAACCTAAGTTGGCGCGTAATTGAGCAGGTGTGCCAATTTCGTGAATTTGCCCACTATACATTAAGGCGACGCGATCGCAACGTTCGGCTTCATCTAGGTAAGGTGTGGCGACAATAATTGTCATTCCTTCTGCTGATAACTCGGCTAGGACATCCCAAAATTCCCGTCGGGATACTGGATCTACACCCGTTGTCGGTTCGTCAAGTAACAAAACTTTTGGTTGGGAAACTAGCGCACAACACAACGCCAGCTTTTGTTTCATCCCTCCAGAAAGTTGTCCCACCAAGCGATCGCCAAATTTTTCCAAGCTCATCAATTGTAGATATTTTTGGCGACGTTCCCCCAATAAATCATCTGGTACTTGTCGTAAACCTGCTGTGTAGCGCAAATTTTCATCAATACTCAAGTCAAGATATAGCGAAAACTGTTGTGTCAGATACCCAATATTCAAACGTGCATCTCGTGCAGGTTGACCGAATATCTGCACTTCTCCGGCTGTTGCTTCCATCACACCCCCCAAAATATGAAAGGTGGTTGTCTTCCCCGCACCATCAGGGCCAATTAACCCAAACATTTCACCTTTGTAGACAGTGAAATCAATTCCTCGCACCGCCGCAAGTTGACCATAGTGCTTATGCAAATCACGGACAATGATTGCTCTAGTAGATTCACTATCTTTAGAGTAGTATATATTACTTGTGTTTGTGACGGCTTGTTTTGTCATCCGATTTTAGATTTTAGATTTTAGATTTTGAATTTTGGATTAATAGACCTCTTGCAAAAGTCGAATGAACCCCCCTCAATCCCCCCGTTCACGGGGGGAAGATTTAGTTCCCTCCCCGTTCACGCTTAGGGTTAGGGTGGGGTAAAAATATTTTTGCAAGAGGTCTAATAATTCATATCTTGTACCAACTTTTTGTTTCGCCAAGAAATAAATTTCAAAGGCTGATAGCGAAAGTCAGATTTATCTGACTAGGACGGTGTTCAAGTCCGTTTTAACGGATTTATGCTATTAGCATCAGAATTAATTCTGAGACGGGATATGGGGTTGGTGCAACATATCAGATCAGGGTTTCAAGGATAGTTCAAAATTCTTATTTCGTGATTATCGACGAAATTACAAGGGTTTGGAGACTTAATTCCCATTAGACGGGAGTCGCAAAAGCTAGTTTACGAATTACAAAAGCTAGTTTACGAATCACAAAAGCTAGTTTACGAATCACAAAAGCTAGTTTGCGAATTACAAAAGCTAGTTCACGAATTACAAAAGCTAGTTTGCGAATTACAAAAGCTAGTTCACGAATTACAAAAGCTAGTTCACGAATTACAAAAGTTGATTATACAAATCGCAAAAGCTAGTTTGCGAATTACAAAAGTTGAGTTACCAATCACAAAAGGTGTAACAGGCTAAACCTATGAACTTCCCTGTAAATTAATCTTCCCATCCGCAGGCATCCCAATTTTGGCACAGGGTAAATTACCGTTATTGTATGGTTGTTCGGGGTTAAAACAACCACTGGGATTTTCCACACTAATGCGAATACCCACAACCTGTCTGACTCGATCTTTTTGGAAGTAAATATTCTCTGGTGTAAACGAAGCTTGTGGATCAATAGAAATTACTTTGCCTGTCAGAGGTTTTTTCGGTGCAGAATCTAAGAAAATTTGAGTGGTTTGTCCCAAACGCACATTACCAATATCGCCTTCGGGAATAAAACCACGCAGATATATTGTTTTGGGGTCAACAATAGTGAGAATATTGCTTTGATTGCTGACAACAGCTCCCGGTTCCGCACTCCGAGCAGTTACTACCCCATCCAGAGGACTGACAACATTTAAGTCTTTCTTAGCATCTTGAATTTGAGTGAGGATTTGCTGTTTTGCTGCTTGAACATCTTTAATTTTTGCCTGAGCAGATTTAACTTTGGCTTGAGCAGATTTTAATTGAGCAAGACTTTGTTGTCGTTGTCTGTTGAGTGCTTCGATTTGAGCATTACGGATATCAGGGTTAAGCCCGGTGGTTTTGGCTTGCGTTAGTTCACCTTCAGTAGCGCTTAACTGTTCTCGTGCTGCATTGACTGCTGCTTTTTTGGCTTCTACAGTCGCGACTGCGGTTTCGTATGTGGTTTGAGCTTGATCAAATTGTTGTTGATTAATCGCCCCGTCGTTTACAAGTTTGGCATAGCGATCGCGGTTCACTTTTGCTAATTTTACTTCTGCTTCTGCCTGCTTGACTTGTGCTTGTGCCTGCACGAGTTGGGCTTTAGCTGCGGCGACATTAGCCTGTGCTTGCTTGATCCGCCCTTGAGTATTACCTTGGGACTGCAATAAATTCAATTTTGCTTCTTCAATTTGACTATCAATTTGTTTAATTTCTCCTTGAACTCGCTCTACATCTGCAAGCGCTTGCTGTTCATCTGATTGGGCTGATGATACCTGGGCCTGTGCGCCTCGTAGTTGGTCTTGCAGTTCTTTGACAGTACTATCATCTAACTGAATTAACTGCTGTCCTTTCTTAACTGCTACACCTTCTCGAACTGAAATAGACTCAATTCTCCCTGATTGTTTCACCCCAATATCAGTTTCGTAACCTTCTATTCTGCCACTGAATGTAAGTACATCTTCTGTTGTTGGTGGTTGCAGCCACCTCCAGACTCCATAGCCAATCCCACTTACCAACAGCAATAGCCCAATAATTAAAGGTATTGGCTTTTTGCGATGCTTTTCTTTATTCTTTGGTAAGGAAGCATCTTTAAGACCTTCTGTAGGTTGGGGTGCAGTCTGAGTCATGGTTTTACCCTATTAATTCAACACGCAACGTTGATTGATGGAGTTCGGGGAAAGGCGCAAAGATTTCGTAACTCGCGTGATGTTTATTTCCATTTCCACCAAGTTTCTGTGAGAATATTCATCATACTAGACAGTTTAGTATGATATAGCAAGAAATAGCCAAAAAATTTAACCTCTATGTCGCAAACTTCTTTCCCGGAATCTACAACCTTGGTAATAAATGAATCACCTGTTGTCACGCAAAAGCAGGAGCAAATATTACAAGGAGCCATGCGTGTATTTTTAAGATCAGGTTATGCTGGCACGAGTATGGATCGAGTGAGTGCGGAAGCAGGAGTTTCTAAGCAAACTATATATAGTAACTTTCAAGATAAAAAGGGACTGTTCAAAGCGTTGATAGAAAGGATGACTATAGGGAATTTTCAGAGCGTATTTCGTGATAGCGAATTCAAAGATGAACCTTCAGTGTTTTTACGTGAACTAACTACAATATTTTTTACTAAACTTGTAGATAATCCTGATTATGTGCCTTTGTTGCGATTAATTTTGGCAGAGTCAGAAAATTTTCCCGAATTAGCAAAACTTTATACTCACACAGTGATTCAGCAGGGTAAAAAATTATTGATTAAATATTTTGCTGATCACCCAGAATTAAACGTAGATGATCCACAGGCGATCGCTCAAATTTTTTTTGGTGCTTTGGTATCTCATGTCATCGTGCAAGAGATGCTATACGGTCAAGAAATGATTCCTTTATCACGCGATCGCTTAGTTAATAGTTTAATGAGTCTGGTGTTGGCGCGACAAAAAAATAAGGAGTTATGTACTGATTCATAACTCCCCAGCCAGGTTGGCAATGCTTGTAGTAGTTTATTTGATAAAACTTAAAGTAAATCAGCCAGTGAAAGTTTGCCTTCCATCTGAAGTTTAGCTTGCACACAGCTAGCACAATTGCAACCAAGTTGATCAATGATTGATTGAGAATCACTAGATAAGTTGGGTGCAATCCATTGGTGAACAGGTTGTGCAGACACCAATGTCATCTGTTGTGTGACAGCAGGTGCAGGCTGAAGAGAAGATGCAGCCGCCGGATTTACTACCGCCACCATAGAAGCAAGGACTACAGGAAAAGCAAGTAAAATTACTTTGATTATGTTCATAAAATTGGTAAAAAAAACCCCCATAGGACTATAACATAAATCATTTATGAAAAATTAGATCCCCAACTTCACAAGAGTTGTCGGGGATCTGAGCTTTGCGATTTTCACAAATCATATAGGATTGCTATAGTGTTTTCGCCCAAATAAATAATTCACCTTCTTTACCACCAGCAGCTATTAGCTTACCTTGCGGATGCCAAGCTAAACATGAAAAACCATTTGATGCGCCTGTGAGAATTTGCGATACTTGATTAGCATCTTTCCACAGACAAATCCAGCCATCAGAACCCGCAGATGCGAGAAGAAAACTTTTTGGTGCAAAGGCGATCGCATTAATGATATCTACATGATTGGTTAATACAGTTGCTTCCCAACCTAGAGACTCATCTAAGGACTTTTGCCAAACAACAATACCGTCAACGCTACAGCAAGCTAATATCGGTACACTATTTTGATCGCCAACACTAGACCAAGCGATTTCGCGAATTTTACCAGGAAAGCCGCGCATTATCCAAGGCTGAGGATCATTACCAGAGACTAATAACTGACTTTCCACTACAGTGATAGTGCGATCCATATTACCAGAAGCCAGATACTTGCCATCAGGCGACCATGCCATAGCCAGACTAACAGAAGGTATTACTAGGCTGTATGGTTCTTGATTCCAATCTCGGCAATTCCATACTTTTATACCCTGATGACCACCGATAGCTAAGTATTTTCCGTCGCTACGCCAATCAATACCCAATACTGATGAAAACTCAAAATTGAGAATTACGACAATTTTGCGAGTATCAGCATTCCATATTTGCACACGTCGCCCCAAGCTAAAAGCTAACTGGTGATTGTGAGGATTCCAAGCTAGTTGATCAACCCAAGCAGGAGCATTTTCTAAAGTAGCAATTAATTCAGTTCCTTGCCAGATTTTGACCTGACCATCTTGTCCACCAGCAGCTAAGAATTGTCCATCGTGAGAAAAAGCAAGACAATCAACAGAATTATCATTGCTAGTTTGCAAAGTAGTTAACTCGTCATTTTGCCAGAGTGCGACTTCCCCAGCAGAAGAAGCCACAGCGAGTATTGTATCTTGAGACGACCAAGCGATCGCACTTAGGTAATCTGAAAGTGTCCCAGAAAAATGCTGGTCAAATTCTTTGGAATCGAGAGTTGAAGGTTTCATGGTAAAGTTCTGGATTAAGGATTGGGGATAGGAATTTTACCTGATTGAGTTGAAAGTCGCGATCAATCTTAAGCTCAGTTAACTAAATTATACTTATCATCATGCAAATTAAATATTTATCAGCTTGTATCATTTTTTGTCTAGCAATAATACTTTTTTTCTCTGTCACACCTCCTGTTCAAGCTTCTGTTTGTCGAAATTTTCAAGGACATCAAATTTGTATTATTAGTATTAAACGCAGTGCCAAAAATTATTGGGAATATAGAGCAATTGTCAGTGTAGATGGAGTCAAAAGACCCCTCGAAGTTTACAACTGTCGTGATCAAAATAAACTTGAAGCAGATGGAAAAATTGTGCCATTTGATGATATTGATCCTGGTAGATTGATATGCAGATATTTTCAAAATAAAAGGTAAATAAATTTTTTCTACATCAATCCTGCTGATTCATACAGACGTTTGAGCATCGCTATGATCTTATCGCCATAATTTAAATCTGCTGACCATCGCCCTGATAATTGACCTAGTAAAGGGGCGATCCCACGGGTAACAAAACGAAATCTTGGATCTACCACATCCTGTACCAGAGGTTCTAAACTGGCGTAAGCTTTCAAATGTTGAATATGCGCCCTCACACCAATTCTGGCACTTTCAAAACTTGCTGCTTCACTACCTCCACCAATTGTCCCTAAACCTGCAAAGTTATTTTGTTCTAATTTAATATCACCGCCAAAGCGTAAAAAACCTGTTTCTACACACATTTGACAGAAAGCAATGTCATAGTTAACCCCTTCGATTGTGGCTTCTTCCCGATAGAGTTTGCCGATGTCAGGAAACTTGACGAAGGCATTTTCATTGTTATTTTTCAGAAATATTTGTAGCTGCACTTCTGAAGCATTACCATGAGACATGATTTTGTCAACTTGACCAGAGCAAATTACTAAGTTGGAACGTAAAGTTACGGTACGACTAGCACTGTCCCAACTGATAGAAACATGAAATTCTCGTAGTTCAATAGCTTTAACATAAACAACTCGACGATAGGTAATGCGGCGGACATTTGGTGCTTTTGATAGATCAATTTGCAAGCGATCCACTAAGTCAATCGGGATGTAAGCATTACCGTCAACTAATATCCCTTGCTCAGAATATTTTTGTCCATTAATGTTAATATTAATTGCAGGGTAAGTTGGTTCACTGCCTGCTGAACCAGGGTCAACACTACGACTCCAAGCAGCGACTCCATCAGCTATACCCACAGCAAAATCACGACGGCGATTTTGTAGTAAACCACGATCTTCTGGATTACTCAAAAAACCAACTTGCATTAACAAAGCAGGCGCTTGTGTCTGGCGACAAAATGCTAAACTACCCAAACCCGAATTTGTGTCTGGTTTCACTCCTCGGTTAGGTAATTGTGAAACGCGGCGTAGTAACCCCATTAATACCAATTCTGCATTGCTTTTGCGTTCATCATTGTTAGCAATGTAAAAAACACTAGCCCCACGCACAGAAGGGCTACTAGCACCATCAGTATGAATTTCCAACGCAACATCACCACGACGAACACGAGAATTGATCCAATCTATTGTTTGCTTGGCACTCAAGTCATCAGGAACTGATAAAACTTCAAAACTGCGCGCCCTCAGTTCTGTCAAAATTAAATCACGCAATAAAATCATTTCTCTGGCTTCTGTTGTACCTCCAGCCACCGAACCTGGATCAATTCCAGCCGTTTCTTTGCCTCCGTGGGCTGCGGAAAGAAAAACACGTCCCATTTTCAGTATTTCCTCTTATAAAATCTCAGGTAAGTAATTGAATACATCATTATTGGCTTGGGAACAAGAATATAATAGCGATCAGTTGTCATTGGTCATTGGTTATAGCAGTTTGTGTCCAATACGTACCCCACCCCTTAATCCCCTCCCCGCAAGCGGGGAGGGGAGGTTTTGCGTCAGCAAAGCCGGGGTGGGATTCCGACTGTATTGCAATCGAGTCAGAAGTGCTATATTTGCTGATTATTTACAATCCCCAATCTCCGGGAGCATCCCAAATGTTCAAAAAACCCGCCTGCGATTGAAATCGCTAAAGTCTGCTTAAGCAGACTGCTTGGTCTATTTGAGTCGTATTCATCCGACTTGTGCTATGAGCAAAGGGTTTAAACCCTTTGCGGTATATTGAAAAAATTGGGATGCTCCCCAATCTCCATTACCCCTTATCCCCTCCAGGGGACCCCTACCTTCCCCTTATCCCCTCCAGGGGACCCCACCTTCCCCAATCCCCAATCCCCAACATGTACACTCCTCGCCTACACCCAGACACTATAGAGGAAATTAAACAACGGGCTGACATTTATGATGTGATCTCGGAACACGTTGTTTTACGCAGGCGTGGTAAAGATTTTGTGGGTTTGTGTCCTTTCCATGACGAAAAATCCCCCAGTTTTACCGTCAGCCCTACAAAGCAAATGTATTACTGTTTTGGCTGTCAAGCTGGGGGGAATGCGATCAAGTTTCTCATGGACTTGCATAAGCATTCTTTTGCGGAAGTGGTGCTGGATTTGGCGCGACGTTACCAAGTTCCTGTGCAAACTCTCGAACCAGAACAAAGACAGGAGTTACAAAGACAATTATCAGAGCGATCGCAACTCTACGAAATTCTCGCTTCTACTGCTCAATTTTATCAACATGCTCTCAGACAAACCCAAGGACAAGTCGCCCTTGAGTATCTCCAACAAAAGCGCCAATTGCAAGACGAGACTATTGTGCAGTTTAACTTGGGTTATGCTCCTGCGGCTTGGGAAACTCTCTACCGTTATTTAGTAGAAGATAAACGTTATCCGGTGCAGTTGGTGGAGAAAGCCGGATTAATTAAACCCCGCAAAGAAAACAGTGGATATTATGATGTGTTTCGCGATCGCCTAATGATTCCGATTCACGATGTCATGGGACGGGTGATTGCTTTTGGCGGTAGAACTTTGGCAGATGAACAACCGAAGTATCTTAACTCGCCAGAAACTGAACTATTTAATAAGGGTAAAACTTTATTTGCTCTTGACAAAGCCAAAGCTGGTATTTCTCAAGTTGATCAAGCCGTAGTGGTAGAAGGATATTTTGATGCGATCGCCCTTCATGCGGCTGGAATTAATCACGCTGTTGCTTCTTTGGGTACTGCCCTCAGTATAGATCAAGTACGGTTATTATTACGCTACACCGACTCGAAACAACTAATACTCAACTTTGACGCCGATAAAGCTGGTAATATCGCCGCCGAAAGGGCGATAGGAGAAATTGCGGAACTGGCGTACAAGGGCGAAGTACAACTAAAAATTCTCAATTTACCCGATGGTAAAGACGCCGATGAATACTTACATACCCATACATCCACAGATTATCAACAACTGTTAGCGAATGCACCTTTGTGGTTAAATTGGCAAATTCAGCAAATCACAAAAGATCGGGACTTAAAACAAGCTACAGATTTTCAGCAAGTTTCGCAGCAATTAGTTAAATTACTCAAAAACATTACTAATATTGATACGCTTAATTATTACGTTTCTTATTGTGCGGAAATATTAGCTTTAGGAGACGCCAGATTAGTACCGTTGCGAGTTGAAAATCTTTTGACTCAAGTTGCGCCTCAGAATAATATTAGAGTTATATCGCGATCGCACTACAGACAAAACCAAGATTTATCAACACAAACAAATAAAAAAACTTCTATCACTTCAGAAAAAAGTCTACTAGAACAAGCAGAAGCTTTATTACTGCGAATATATCTGCATTGTCCCGAACAGCGCCAAGCCATCAATGATGCTTTAGAAGAACGAGATTTGCAATTTAGTCTTTCGCACCATCGCTTTTTGTGGCGACAAATTTTAGAACTTTCATCTGATATCTTAGAAGATGATTTAATCTCAATGGTGCAAGACAAATGTTTGGAATTTGCTGAAGAAATGGCCTTGGTTTCCCATTTGTTTCAGCTCAATGAAAAAAATAAGAAAGAAATATTACGTACTCCCCATGTTGTTCAAGCGACGACTGCTTGTATGGAACGAGTATTGAGAGAAAAACGTTATCGTCATTTTTTGGAATTGTGGGAACAAACTGATCATAAAGCTGAACCTGAGCGTTGGCAATCATATTATCAAGCTTTTTATGCAGATAAATTGCGCTTGCAAGAATTAGATAAACAACGACAGTTTTCTTTGACTGATTTGTTGTAATCTTGTAATTAGATGAATAGGCTAGGCGATACTTTGAAATAATCGCCAAGGGCTTTGGCTTGTGCCTTGCTGATCGAACGTTTACCATTCACAACTTCTGACACTACACCACTTGAGCCAATAATACCTACTAAATCAGCTTGACGAGTTCCACTGGCTCCCATAATGTGTTGGAGAATCTCATGAGGCGCAGATTCATCCATCGGATAATTTTGCGTTTCATATGCTTCAACCAATATTACTAGTAACTTGTGTAAGATTTGCTCTTCAATCGTGCGATTTTTCTTAAAAGTTAGCTGTTCTACTACTTGCAAAACACGTTCGTACTCTTGTTCTGTTTCAATTGCTGTAGGAGTAACCTCCGCCAAGAGATTGCGATAAGCATTTTGATCAAAAGTAAGCGTCATTTTTCCATTTACCTTTATCGTAATCAGCGTGTGTGAGAAAATATTTGTAATAAACTACCCTCTATCTTCAATTATTACTCCCACTCCTTGAGGGAGTGGGAATGTCAAAACAATTCAAAAAATGGTGATTATTTATTGAATGGAAGTTATCTTCCCAGTAATTGGATTCAGCGTTAATGAACCATCTTGATTAATTATTGCTGTTAAATTACCGCCTCCGCCATAGGAGTATGCCCATTTTTTATCTTTATAAGTAATCTCGACAAACCAATCTCCCGAAGAAACTCCGGGTGGTCTTTTACTACCAACGTCAGTAAAAATAACATCTCCTTGATTGGGAACTGAAAGCGTTGCATTCCCCAAAGCCACATTTGATGTTTCTACATTTTTACCTAGTTTTCCATTTTGAATATTAACGGTGACTGTTTGAGAGTATAAATTCTGGAGCTTGCTTAAATTCCACATTTTTCCTCCTCAATTAGGTATCTAAAGACTATGGAAATAGGCAATTTTATCTGGCAAGAGAAAACTGCTATTGATCAGCATACTATGCCTTTACTATCTTGATCAAGCCAATAACACTTTTTAATACACTTCATTGAGAAGGAGTTTGATTAGGGATGTATGAAAGCTTTCTCCCCACACTCCCTATCTTCTTCTCTAATTCCCCCGCAAAGGTGCATCCAAAACTTTCTTGATGCGATCGCGTGTCTCTAGTAAATGTGCTTTGGTATATTCGTCACCACCACGAACATTATCTAGTTTTTCGGATAATTTTTTCAAATTATACCAAGCTAAAGTCCGGGCATCTTCTGGAACTTCTTGTTTTCGCAACACCATTTCATTGAGAGTTTCCACATATCGGCGCTGTAAGCCTCGACGTAAGCTAGAAATCTTGATGGTTTTGCCTTGGGGTTTTAATACTTCTGTCCAAATGCCATTTTGCAGAGTATCAAATAGCTCAGGTAAGCTCAGGGAATTTTCGGTTTGATTTTTGTATTCCATGTCTTTGAGGCGGGAAAGGCGATCGCCTGAAAGCAAATCCCACAACACTAGACTTTGCATGAACAATACCCATTCATGAATCGGATAGTCTAAGCGACCGATACGGGGACTACTACCCCAATGTCGCCAACGGGATGGGGCTAATTTATTCAGCAAATCTGGTGAGAAGTTAAAAGCATTTTCGGCAAAGACATACTTTTGCAAAAGCGCTAATGCTTGCCGTTGTTTTTCTAATGGTACTGCTTGGAAGGGTAGTTTTCCTTCTTTATCATCAGGATGAACTCGATAAAAAGACTGTCCACCAATGTATTTTGTCGCGTAAAAAATATTTTGGAAATAATTTCCCAATACTGTACCAAATTGTTCTCTGACATCGCTATAGCTATCGCCATCGACAGGGCCACGCTGGTTGAGACGATCCCACATAATCCGGGCATTTTCTAACTGCCATTGAGAATAAAGCAGAACGTTGTTGCTGTTATCCCAAGCGTCAGCAGTCGGATCTAGGTCGTACATGTCTTCATCTGTAGCATAGCTCAATTCTGGCTGGTCTGATTTTTCGGCAATTTCAGTCAAAAATGGTTTTTCGGCTGTGGGAGTTGCGGCTGAAAATTGGGTGTAGCCATATTGAATTGCCCAGTCATCATAAGGCCCAACTATGTTAGGAAAATAATCTCCTTGTTTTTGACCTTTAGGTGCAAGATTTGGGGGAATATAGTCCATTACAGATGAAACTAGCCCTTTGTTGCGGGTAACATCTGTGTTGTTCAGTTGTTCTGGTGTCAGCATCGTGCTACCACGGAAATTGTGGCGTAACCCCAGAGTATGTCCGACTTCGTGAGCAATAATTAACCTTAAATATTGATGGATATAATTTTTCACCTGATCATCAGTAGGAGGCGTTTGTTGCAGAAGTGACATTGCAAGAGAACCAAAAGCAAATTGGTTAGCAGCTTCCATACCGTAACAAAGGTCATACTCTCCAGCTAGTTTCGATAAATGTTTGGCAAATAGCTTTGATTTGGCTGGGTTTTGGTTTGCTTCTAAACCATTGGTACAAAGCAAGCGATTTTGCATTAATGCTGTTAAGGAAGTTCTGTTTTTTTGCTGGTTGGGTTGGATAATTTGACGATACTCGTTTTTCAGGGCGCGGACAAAACTTGCATCTACTAAAATACTGGCGTTTAATATTTCTCCTGTGAGTGGATTGACGCGGGAAGGCCCCATGGCAAAATATCCATCTACGGTGTTGATCCAGCGAATTGTGTTGTAACGGATATCCGCAGGTTCCCATTTAGCATTATCCGGCATTTGTTTGACTTGGATTGCATCTTTAAATCCTGCTGCTTCAAAGGCTTTGTTCCACATCAAGACGCCTTCTGTAATGGCAGCGCGATATTCTAGAGGTACGGCGTTATCAATCCAAAAGACTATCGGTTTTTTGGGTGGAGAAATAGAGGCTGTGGGATCTTGTTTTTCTAAATGCCAACGGTTAATGTAGCGAACAAACGGTTCTTTGCGCTCATCGTTAGATAAGTCTTGGTAGGCGGTGATAAAATAGCCAATGCGATCGTCTGCTAGCCGGGGTTGGTAATTATTATTTGGGAGTTGAGATAGACTGTAGTGAACGCGTAAGGTAAAGCCACGGCTATCTGGTACGGTAATGAAGCTTTGTGTTTCCTCATCTTCGTCATCGCCACTACCAGAGAAATTCATCACAGATTCAATTTCGACATTTTGCGGGAAAGCTTTGGCGTTGCCAAAATAAGATTCATCAGCACTTCCAGGTAATCCCAAACTTGAGGTTAATCCTGCTATATCTGTCAGTAGCAAATCACTGAGATCGATTAAAATTGATTTGCTTTGGGGATGAATGCTTTTGATATCTATAGAATAGAGAACTGAGTCACTAAATGACCGCGCTAGCGATCGCGCCTGGGGATCTCCTTCACGAGTACGAAAATTGACGTTGCGGACAACAAAGTTTAATTTATTATTAACGCGCTCGAAATAAAACAAAAAATCCTGCAAAGGCATACCACTGTAGATACCAGCTTCACCAATACCTGATTCTAAGGTTGCTGTGGCAAGAAAATTTTTCTTTAGTTGCTCTGGTTTAATCTCTAGATATATTTTATTGTCTTCTTTGTTGCGGTAAATAGTAAATAAACCTTGCTGCTTTCGAGTATTTTTGATGACTGTGTTAAACTCTTCCAAGTCTTCTTTTTTCGATGGTTTGGAAGTAGAATCGGGTTTGTTCTCTGGTTTTTCTGGTTTATCTTTATCCGGCTTTTCTGAATCTTTCGCGATCAGTAAAAAAGGCTGCTGCTCAATTTTTTGAGTATCTTTTACCCAAATGAAAGATTGACGCTGTGATTGTTGATCGTTTTTGATCACCCAAATCTTGGATAAAGGTAGAGGAGAAGAAGACATCGGCATGGCAATTTTACCAGACACAGAGACGACTTTCTCTTTCTCCTGATTCCTCGCTTCCATAGCCAGTGTTTTGGCGCTAGCGATGACTATTCCTAAAAACAAACTAGGTAAAGCAACAACATAATAAGTTAATCTCTTCATCCGAAAATTCCTGGCTTCGTTCATTATCTCATTTCTAATACTTGCAAGGCAAAATGTCCTTACTACTACTATTGGCTGACTTGCCACGGTTTATCAAAAATATTCTTCAATAAAACTTAGACTCTTGGCAGATGACAACTCATATTAACGCTGAATATCAAGCAAGAAACTTTTATGTTAGCTGTTAATGACATTGATGAGCTTTTCTGCAATGTTTTACTGTAGTATTTTTGCTAACAACTATATCTGTAGCAAACAGAATCTATTGTTTTGATATTTGACCAAATTAAAGAGGCTGACAAGTTAATATAACAACTCAATCAGACGGCTTGGAGTTCATGAAAAACGAAAACGTTTTTAAGCAGACATTTTTGTTGAAATCAGACGAGAACATTGAGTAATAGCTTAAATAAGTATATGTATAAAATTATACTAAAAATAAATTTATTTTATAACCATTTTTTTACAGAAAAGTCCGATATTTAGGAATAAACATTATTTGGTTGATAGTATTAACGGATACATATATGGCACTATTATATCAAGTGTGGAAGCGTTTGGTAAGTTATGTTAGAAAAATCGAAGAACAAGAAATATCAAATTTAACGGGTCTTGAACTCGAAGGGGTTTTTACTTTAGTAGAAAGTAACAATGCTCAAAATAATTACAAAGAACTGCGATCGCCTGAACAATTGCAACAAGGTTTGGAAGAATGGACAAAAACTAGCGATAGATTGGATTTCCAAACAAGCGATCGCCAGTTAGATGAGAATATTTATGAGTTATTGGGAAATACTGCATTCAAGATTGAAATTGTCGAAACAGTAATGCAGAGGTTGATTGCTAGTAATAATTTTCGACCTGTACTGTTATTTCAGCGTTTAGCAGATTTTTATAGTCGTTGGTGTGAGGGGGTATTTATAGATGCAGTACCCAGTGAAAACTTACCACAGAAAAAGATGTTGCAGTTGCAAGCACAAAATCTTGCGATCGGACTACGACAGGTAGACATCAATACAGGACTGAATGTGTTGATTTTACTGTTGGAATTGCATCGTTATGCCCAACAGCAAGATGACATCAAAAACCAAATAATTTTTTATCCCTCTGGTCAACGGTACAAAGATATTTTTTTTACATCTCGACTCCTACGTGTCATTAATTATAGCGATGCGATCGAAATTGGTAATTTTGCTAATGTTGTTGGGGGATTCCTCAAAGGTAACAACTTTAGTGGCACTTATCTTGGGGATGCGAACCTGACTGGTGCTAACTTTAGTGGTGCGAACCTCAGTGGTGCTTATCTTGGGGATGCAAATCTGACTGGTGTTAACTTTAGTGGTGCTAATCTCAGCGCTGTCAACCTTGGCGATGCTAATCTCAGTGGTGCGAACCTCAGTGGTGCTAATCTCAGGTGTGCTGATCTTAGCAGTACAAATCTCAGTGGTGCGAACCTTAGTAGTGCTGATATTTACCGTGCTGATCTTAGTCACGCTGATCTCAGCAGCACTAACCTCAGTGGTGCCGATCTTAGCCATGCTAACTTAACCAGTGCTAATCTGAGGGATGCAAAACTCAACAGTAGCTATCTGAATCACGCGATTCTCTTTGGTGTTAATCTCAGTGATGCGAACCTCAACGGTGCTAACCTTGACTATGCTGATCTTTGCCGTGCTGACCTGAGTGGTGCAAACCTCAATCATGCTAATCTCAAAGGCACTAACCTCAGCGATACCATCCTTTTTAGCACAAACCTCACAAATGCCATTCTCATCTGTGCCGATCTCAGCTATGCCAAACTCAACGGTGCTAAACTCAACGGTGCTAATCTTAAAAGCGCCATTCTTCTGGGTGCAGATCTTGGTGGTGTAGACCTGACTAATGTTATTCTCAACGAAGCCGATCTCAGTGGCGTGATTCTCAACGAAGCTGATCTTAGTGGTGCAGACATCAGCGACGCTATTCTCTTAGCTACTGACCTAAGTTACGCCAACCTCAGCAGCGCTAACCTCAGTGGTAGTAACTTGAGTGGTGCAATCCTCAGTGGCGCTGATCTCAGCTACACAAACCTGAGTTATGCAATTTTAGGTGGCGCAGACCTCAGCGACGCCAACCTAGAAAAAATGATTTGGAATGAAAATTTAGAGTGGGAAGATGTGCGTGGTTTAGATAAAGCGATAAATATTCCAGAAGCTTTAAAGCAGCTGTTGGGAGAACGGGGATTGGGGATTGGGAAATAGGGAATTAACTTATACCAATTCTCTGTAAAGCTGCACATTATTTTAACCCCTCCCAACCTCCCCTTACCAAGGGGAGGTACCATCTTCATATGGAAATGGTATTAGTACAACATTTCACAAGTTCGTAACGAATATAATTCTGAAAAACTCTGCGAACCTCTGCGCTTACGGGCGAAGCATTTGTGTAGAAAAATGATAATTTTGGCTATCAATATTGGCACAAATGCTTCGCCCCTACAGCTACAAACTTAAATCTAACAACGCGTGTATACTCTCATCAGATAAATCGTAGAGATATCGCATCTCTTTGAAATTACTAAAATTTCGTTGAATTGACCTGCGATAGGTTGGATCGTAGTGATTAGATAAAATATCTTTGATGAATAATTCCCACTTCTCAGCATCAATTAATTGATACCACTGATTTAATTTTTCCCAGCCATAGCGATCTTTGAGTCTTTCCAACTTTGCTTTTAAAATATCAGGATATTCTACAAAGTGCGAATATTTTTGCAAAAGAAACTTGACTCTTGCAGTGATTGGTAGTTGAATATCTACACAACAAGCCTGTTTCATTTTCTCCCACAAAGACTTCGGTAAATAAACTTTACCTATTTTTCTACTTTCTGACTCTATCCAAACTGGCTGATTAGGATGAAAACCTTGTAGTTGTTGCAATAGTAGTGATTCAAAGTACTTTTGAGTAGGTTGGGGTGAAAGTTTATCTTGCCATTCTTCACCAAATACAGAACCACGATGTTGAGCCAAATTTTCCAAATCTAATACTTGAGTGCCGCGCTCACGCATTTGCCTTAAAATGTAGGTCTTACCACTACCAGTTAAACCACACAGTATTTTGTAAGTAAATTTTTTGGGTAATTCTTCTATTTGTTGACGCACATAAGCACGATAAGTTTTATAGCCACCTTCAAGTAGAGTTACGCGCCAACCAATTTGACCAAGTACTAAAGCCATACTTAAAGAAGGCTGTCCACCCCGCCAGCAATACACAAGAGGATGATAGCTCTTTTCTTTTTTGGCAAAGTGTTGAGTGATATGCTCAGAGATATTCTTTGTTACCAAAGCTGCACCAACTTTTCTGGCTTGAAACGTGTTTATCTGTTTATATATAGTTCCTACTTCTGTGCGTTCGGAATTATTTAGTACAGGTAAATTGATTGCGCCAGGAATATGATCTTCGCTAAATTCTCTGGGAGAGCGAACATCTATAATTTCAGTGTAGGTTTCTGTCTTAGGTTGTTGAGTGTATGTAGGTAAAGGTGGCATGTGATTTAGTTATTATAAATAATTGCTTGAAAATGAGCTTTATTCTCCTGATTGTAATAAATAGCGTCAGATTTCATAAACACCTTAGCGTAGCTATTGGGTTAAGAGGTTATTGATAACAGTAAATTCATTACCCAAATAACAAACACCTAACAACTACCACTAGCCCCCATCGAATGGCATAGTAGTAGGGTGGGTACTGCCCACCCTACTATTTTTTAGGGGTATACAATCAAAATGACAGACTTCAGAGAACTCAAAGAATGGGAAAAAGCCCATGAGTTAACAGTTGCAGTCTATGAAACTACCCAGTCTTTCCCCGAAGAAGAATTACTGGGGTTAACGCAACAAATACGTTTAGCCTGTTCCGCAATCCCCATTAAAATAGCCCAGGGATGCAATCGCGAAGATAGAGAAGATCAAGTTAATTTTTTAGAAACGGCGAAGGATGCAGCTATTGAGGTAGAGTATTATCTCTTGCTGTGTTATGAGTTAGATATGCTTGATTCTTCTGATTATGATCGCCTGGTCAGCAAAACAGTTGAAGCCAAAGAACTCCTAGAATTGTTCATCGATAAACTTAGTCATAGATAATCAAGTAGGGGCGAACGACCGTACTCTGCTAGAAGCCGCGCAGGGCGCGTCACGCCCATACAGTATGATTAAACTTACTCCCCAAAATTTGCAAACCATCAATAGTCACGCCGAAACTACTTACCCAGAGGAATGCTGTGGGATTATTTTTGGTCATCGTGGCAATGATGATAAAACTGTAGTAGAAATTATGCCCACAGAGAATGCTTGGAGTGCTGAAGCGGCGCTAGATTTTCCTGGTGAGGAAATCACATTTGAAAAAAAGCGCAGGTATGCGATCGCACCTCAAGTCATGTTACAAGCACAAAAAGCAGCACGGATACGTTCTATCGATATAATAGGTATTTATCACTCTCATCCCGACTATCCAGCAATTCCCTCAGAATTTGACCGACAGTGTGCTTGGCAAGAATACTCATACATCATTGTTTCTGTACAAAATGGTAAAGCTGCTGAGATCAACAGCTGGTGTCTTGATGATCACCACCACTTCCAACCAGAGACAATTGAAAAGTTATTTTAAAAACCACTAAAAATACAAAGACACAAAGGGTATCGTTTTTGGGTAGGATAAAAAGTCCGCGCTTCCTCATCTAACTGCTATGCTAAATCCGAACTTGGATGAAATCCAGCTGACGAAAGACGATTACGAACGCTACTCCCGACACTTAATTTTGCCGGAAGTAGGATTAGAAGGGCAAAAGCGTCTCAAAGCCGCTAGTGTACTCTGTATCGGTACAGGTGGACTAGGTTCACCGTTACTTTTATATCTGGCGGCGGCGGGTATTGGACGCATCGGTATTGTTGATTTCGATGTTGTTGATACTTCCAACCTCCAACGTCAAGTGATTCACGGTACTTCTTGGGTGGGTAAACCCAAGATTGAATCAGCCAAGAATCGCATTCTCGAAATTAATCCCTATTGTCAGATTGATCTTTACGAAACTCGCCTAAGTTCCGAAAACGCCCTTGATATTGTTAAACCTTATGATGTTGTCGTTGATGGAACTGATAATTTCCCCACGCGATATCTTGTCAACGATGCTTGTGTATTGTTAGATAAACCCAACGTCTACGGTTCCATTTTCCGTTTTGAAGGTCAAGCAACGGTATTTAATTACGAGGGTGGGCCAAATTACCGTGATTTATATCCAGAACCCCCACCACCAGGAATGGTTCCCTCTTGTGCAGAAGGCGGCGTCTTGGGAATTTTACCGGGAATGATTGGCGTCATCCAGGCAACAGAAACCGTTAAAATTATTATGGGTCAGGGCAATACTTTAAGTGGACGCTTACTGCTGTACAATGCCTTAGAAATGAAATTCCGCGAATTGAAATTGCGTCCCAACCCAATACGCCCAGTAATTGAAAAGTTGATAGATTACGAACAATTCTGTGGTATTCCACAAGCGCAAGCAGAGGAGGCGAAACAGCAGATGGAACTTTCCGAAATGACTGTACAGGAATTAAAGCAGTTGTTGGATGGCGGTAGTGACAATTTTGTACTGCTGGATGTCCGCAACCCACATGAATATGAAATTGCTAAGATTCCTGGTTCTGTATTAGTACCTTTACCTGATATCGAAAATGGTGAGGGTGTGAATAAAGTTCAGGAATTAGTCAATGGTCATCGCTTGATTGTCCATTGTAAATCAGGTATGCGTTCTGCAAAAGCTTTGGGAATTCTCAAGCAAGCAGGAATTGATGGTACAAACGTCAAAGGTGGAATTCTGGCTTGGAGTAAGGAAGTTGATCCATCAGTACCCACATACTAAATATTAAATTTTAATAAATTATTGATGCACACAGGTAAATTTTATCTGTGTGCATTTTTATCACGGTTTGAAACTTCCTAGATCCTCGACAACTTTTGCGAAGTCGGGGATCTGAACACCCACGACTTATCAAAATTAACGTGAGTTCGATTGATTTTATTAGCCCAATATCCCGCCCTCAAATAATTTTGAGGCTAATAGCTAAAACCCACTTGAATTGGGTTGAAAGGCTTATTGATTCAGTCTACTTTAAGAGGTTGTTTGAAAAGTGATTGGCTGTAATTTTAATTACATTATTACCCCCCCCTTAATCCCCCTGCGGTGTACACACAAATCCTCTGATCCCCCTAAATCCCCGCGCTGACGCGCCGCTACGCTAGAAAAAAGGGGGACTTTGATTCTAGTTCCCCCTTTTTTAAGGGGGGTTAGGGGGGATCAAAACGCTACTAGGCAACTTTATAAGACTTCTGTGTACACCGCAGCCTTGTAAAGGGGAGGGTTAGGGTGGGGTAAAAAATATTTGATACATCAATCATGACTTTTCAAACATCCTCTAAGTAGACTTTGATTATTAGCCCGCAAGTAAAGTGCGGGCGAGTTAATTGCTTAGTCTGATAATATTTATTGAACTCACGTAAAATTAATGGGACAGAACACTAATTTCAAACTCGTAAATCAAGTTTTCAACTCGTAAATCAAGTTTTCAACTCGTAAATCAAGTTTCAAACTCATAAATCAAGTTTCAAACTCGTAAATCAAGTTTTCAACTCGTAAACTAGCAAATTTCAGCAAATCTACTTGCATTTATTATTTGCACTAATTCCAATTCTCTAAAAGTTCTGTGGCTTCACTCAGGTTAATGCATCTGTTTATTACGTATTTTAATGATATATAGCGAACTCAGTTTGAAACACTATCAAGGTTCTCTATTTCAATTAATCAAAAGGAAAGCTTTATGACCCAACGGAAACGAAACTCGATTGCACTAACCAAAGCTGAAAGAAGAATTGAAGGGTTACAAATGATTGATTCTAACTTAAATTTTGGTAATGGTTTGTCAATCACTACCTATAACAGCATGATTAATGATTTACGAGAAAAGCTAGCCGCCTATAATCAAGCACGAGCAATCATGGATAGGACGCAAAATGCATTAAGAGAAGCAGAATGTGTGTTAAATGATTATTCTGAGCATATGCTGCTGGGTGTTGCGTCTCGCTATGGTAAAAATAGTGATGAGTATGAAATGGCTGGTGGAACGCGCAAATCACAACGACGAAGAACACGTTCTGTGGCAAAGTAAATTTTTACAGTCGATAAAGATACTCCTGTATCCGTTGCTAAAGTTTGTTGACTTGGATATCCATTTCGTTGAAGGGCTGATTTAACTTGTTGAATGGGAGCATCCCAAATGTTCAAAACCGCCTGCGATTTAAATCGCAGTCTCACAGTTAAAGTCTGCTGAAGCAGACTGTTCTGTTTGATTTATTTGATGTAGTATGAAGACGACTTATGCTACGAAGTTCGGGTTTAAACCTTTAGTGGTATATTTAAAAATTGGGATGCTCCCTGTTGAATAGACTCTGGGACTACCCGAAGCGATCGCGCCATTACTTCTCATTTTCACATACCAACTGTGGATAAACAAGAATGTAAACTAGTTGAGGATCAAATTTATCAGCAGGACAAACAACAGTAATTACAACTGCGATGGGGCTTTAAGTTAGTGCGATCGCATTTTTGATAACTAGCGTGTGTTGTGATCAGTTGCAGACCGAGTCAAAAATAGGAAGTTAAACAAGTTGAAAAATAATGAATTCTGAAATATTTAGTATTCATAATTCATAATTTTCCTGTGTTTACAATCGCTGCAATAAACTCAAACCATGAGTATCAGTCCCACAGGTGTTATAAAGTCCGTATTCAGCAGCTAACTGCTGGACTTGTTGTGATTCTGTCGCACTGGGTTTCCAAGGTTTTGGGTTGTTGTAGGCGTAGAAAGTTTCCACACCATTAATACCAAGTTCAGCAGCAGCAGGAATTAATTCTGAATGCGATTTTCTTTTGTAGCGTGCTGGGTGAGCAAGTACCGCTAACCCACCAGCTTTTTGAATTGCAGCAATAACGTTAACTGCTTCATGTTCTTCTCCTGTGGTAATTCTCCTTTGAATGTATGGCTTAATATCTGGGTGTGTAGTATCAAAGGCGTAAGCCAAAATGTGAACTTCTATACCTAGCAAACCAGCATTAATTTCTACACCACTCCAGAGGTGAGGAACACGTACACCTGGGTGACTCCATTGCCAATCTTCCAGCCATTGTTGTGCTGCTTGGTAGCCAGATATACTATGATGATCGGTGATTGCAAGTCCTTCTAAACCGATGGCGATCGCTTGTTCCATTAACTCACTCGGATGTAATTTACCATCAGAGTAAATGGTGTGCATGTGAAAATTGAAGCACTTCGGACAACTTTGAGCATCGATGTTTTGAAATACTTCTTCTAATAATTCTCTAGAGGCAAAAGCAGTCCGAATACAATTGACAGTCATAACCCCCTCTTTTTTGTTTTGTGAATGAGTGATAGTTAACACTCCAACACAACCTATTCATGGCTCGGAATTTACCAGCACTTTTACATAGTGTTGGTGGCTTTTTTTTTAAGCTTGGTTGGTAATATTTTTCAATATGTTAAGACTACGTTAGCAAATTTAAACGTAATTGGTCATGAGTATTTTCGATTGCCAACCTCAACAAAAGTAATTAAATTTGCCAAAACTCTCCGTTATTTCCACATCTAATAAATATAGAAATAACGACTACAATACTTATGAATCAAGCACAAAAATTACTAGATTAGGAAAAAATCAATCTAATCATATGTATTCAATTTATCATTGATTCTGGTAAACCTAATAATTCGCCGGAGCCAGTAATCACTTCACCAATGACATAAGTTGCAATATTTTGGGACTCAAAATGATCAACTGCTGGCTGTACTTGTTGTGGAGGTACAAGTAAGACAAAACCGATCCCCATGTTGAAAGTGTTATACATCGCCTGGGGACTCACTGAACCAGTCTCAGCTAACCATTGAAATATAGGTGGAATAGACCAACTGTCAGTGTCAATTTTAATTGCTTGTCCTTGTCCCAAACATCTGGGTAAATTTTCTGGTAAGCCACCACCAGTAATATGAGCCATACCATGAATCTCTAAACCCGCTTGGCGTGCAGCGAGAATGGGTTTGACATAGATGCGGGTAGGTGTGAGGAAAGTTTCTCCTAAAGTTTTACCACCAAGTAACGCTGGGCGTTGTTCCCAAGCAAGTCCGTGATCACAGATGATTTTTCTAACTAAACTATAGCCATTACTGTGAACACCTGCGCTACTCAGAGCGATCGCCACATCTCCCACTTGTACTTGCGAACCATCGAGTAGCTGACTTTTTTCTACAACTCCCACACAAAAGCCAGCCAAATCATACTCACCAGTTTGGTAGAAACCAGGCATTTCTGCTGTTTCTCCCCCCAATAAAGCACAACCAGCTTGTTTGCAACCAGAAGCAATACCCGCCACAACTTGAGTTAATTGCTCTTTCTCTAACTTACCAGTTGCCAAATAATCCAAAAAAAATAGTGGTTCAGCACCAGATGTCAACACATCATTAACGCACATCGCCACCAAATCAACCCCAACGGTGTCATGAATGTTGAGAGTGTGAGCAATCTTGAGCTTTGTACCTACACCATCAGTACCAGAAACTAGCACTGGTTCGTGCAAACCAGTTGGTAACTGAAAGTAGCCACTAAAGCCTCCCAATCCGCCTAACACTTCCGGTCTAAAAGTGCTATGAACCAAATTACGAATCTGAGTTACAAAAGCGCGACCAGCCTCAACATCAACTCCTGCGTCCTTATAATCCATTACTTACAACACCGTGACCAACGCCCCAACCATCTAGATTATCACCATAGACGCTTTGTGTTGTCATTTGTCATTAGTCATTAGTCATTTGTTATTTGGCCTTTGTGATCCGATTTTGGATTGCTTCCCTATGAAATGTGGCAACTTGTACCATCAAGGTATTATCTGTCAATTGACTAATGACAGTCGCTTCGCTCCAAGTTAAAAGTAAAAAGTAAAAAGTTAAAAGGCACTCATAAAAAACTTCAGTTGTGGGTATCAAGCCCACTTAAACACTCATAATTTTACCGAGACACGTAGTGCAAGGTAAAAGGTGTCCTTTTTTCAAGCCCACAGATTTATCAGTGGGAATCTTTCTTTTTACTTTTTACTTTTTACTTTTTACTTATTCAAATACCTCATCTTCTTGACCACGCCACCATTCACCCAAATTCATTAAATCTTGGTGAATATCAGCCAAAGTATCAGCGTATTCAGTTTCTGAAAGTGCTTCACGCAGTTCTTGGAGTTTTTTCAGTCGCAGTTGTACCATCAGCCAAGGTTTGGCGATGCTGTCAGTTGCTTCCATGTATTGGGCTAAGTCTTTGCTATCCATGTTTTTTATTTCTCAATTGTTGAATCTATAAGTTGCTCTAATATAATCATGAATCAAAAACAGTCACGACTGGCATCGTGACTGTCTTAAGTTTTAGTGAATCAATTGAAATTTCGACAAGTGACCAGTGATCACTGATTACTGATCACTGATTACTGATTTAAGCCGCAGCATATCTTTGCGCGACAAAATCCCAGTTCACCAACTGATCCATGAAATTCTTGATGAATGCTGGACGAGCATTGCGGAAATCAATGTAGTAGGCGTGTTCCCAAACATCTAAGGTTAAGAGTGCCTTTTTACCATGAGCAACGGGGTTCTCAGCATTGGGTGTCTTCATTACCTTTAAGGTGCCACCATCATCAATTAACCAAGCCCAACCGCTACCAAACTGAGTCGATGCAGCATTAGAAAATTCATCTTTGAATTTATCAAAACTGCCAAAATCTTTTTCAATTTTGGTAGCCAAATCACCTTTAGGTGTGCCGCCACCTGCTGGCTTCAGACAGTTCCAGAAGAAAGTATGATTCCAAACTTGAGCAGCATTGTTAAAAACACCTGTCTTGGAGGAATCTTTAAAAGCAAGTTGGATCACTTCTTCCAATGGCTTATCAGCAAGCTCTGTTCCCTCTGTAAGTTTGTTCAAATTATCTACATAAGCCTTGTGATGCTTGCCATAGTGGTACTCGAAAGTTTCAGCTTTCATACCGTATGGTTCTAAAGCATCAAATGCAAAAGGAAGGGGGGGCTGTGTAAATGCCATTTTGTGAAATCCTCTCTTTACAGTTTTCCAGTTTAGAGCTTCTGCTGAAGCTTCGGAAAATAAATAACTAAGTGTTCAGTAGTTTAAGTTGCTGAACACTAGCAATAAAACTTAATAACTTGATTCTACAAGCAAATGTGGTATTAGAAGCGTCAATCTCAAGGTATAGAACCACAAAAATGCTACCAAAAAATTTTTATTTGAGTATTAATACTAAAACATCTATCGTAGGTTTGATTTTAAACGCAGAGCAACTAGAAGCAAGCAAACTCAGCAGACGTAAATCTTATGAACACAAAGCTTTGTCATTAAATCTATTAGTTATTTTTATAACTCTCTTGGAAATCATAATCTAAAGAAAGTTTTAACAGTCTAATGTAATTTATTTTACATGGAATTTTCAAGTATAAAATCTTGACATTCGGTAATATATATGCATCAAGATCAGGAAAAGTAACTTGTTTTAACATCAACAAAAGAGCAGAGTTTATAGATGGCGATCGCCATCAAGACTGAGCGGCTCTCTTATCCCAAATTACCAATTACTGAAATAATTCCTGAGTATTTAAATAGAAGTAAAAACCTTGGTAGAAATGTGACTATGAAAACATTTCGAGCTTTAATTGGAAAATTCAAATCATAGTATAATTATTAATATATATAATCATAAATATGCATACAGCAAAGACAGTAAAACAAGTAGAAGCTCAATTGCTGACACCAGAAAACTTTGCCCGTTATGGACAGGTGATTTTTCCTAGTAAAGATGGTAAAACCTTTGATACAGAAGATGCTCAATTACGACTAGATAAAGGTACACCCCGTTTTTATATTATGCATTTGGAACGTCGCGGACGGAAATTTTACAAAATCACTCGCCACGTCCAATGCACTCAATGTCTAGGTTCATTAGAAGGTAAGGACTGGTTAATTGCAGTTTGTCCTCCTAATAATGAAGTCAAAGAACCAGATTTAGAAAATATGTCTGCTTTCCGTATTCCCGGAAATTGTTTTATCAAATTAGATGTAGGAACTTGGCACGCAGGGCCATATTTTGAGCATGATAGCGTAGATTTTTATAACTTAGAATTGAGTGATACGAATGTAGTGGATCATTTCACTCATGATTTTTTGCAGAGTCAGCATATAGAGTTTGAGATTATTTAGCACAGTATCTATCCCACCTCGGACCCCTCCTCAATACATCGGCGAGGATTAGGGTGGAGTAAAACTTAATAACCAAAAACTAACTATTGACAGATGCCAATCTGCCATTTTCGGAATTAATGTAAAAATATTTGTATTGATCTGTTATTAAATTTATTTTACTTAGTAAGACTCGGTATTGTGAAGACTCACACCGCCTCAGAACAGATGCATCTAAAATTTTCTCAAGATATCAAGTTACTGTTACAACGGTTATCTGAAAAGCCGTTATCACTTGGAGATATCCTGGCAGAAACTTCGGAACGAGGTTTTAATTTGGTGATTGCATTGTTAGTTTTACCCTTTTTGTTTCCAATGCCACCAGGATTAACGGGTCCATTTGGTGGCGCTTGCTTGATATTGTCAATACAAATGGTTTTAGGTAGGCGATCGCCTTGGCTACCTCGAAAAATAGCTACATATAAATTTCCTCGTTCTTTTGCCAATATCCTATTGCAAAATTTGCGACGCATTACCAGAATTATAGAAAAAATTGCTCGCCCTCGATTGTCTAAAATTGCTGATAATCCTTACGCTTGGCGGTTTAATGGGTTTTGTATTTCTTGGTTAGCAATGTTATTAATATCACCAATTCCTCTTACTAACCCTATCCCAACTATAGGTATTTTATTATTAGCCGTGGCAACAATAGAATCTGATGGTTTACTGATGTGTATTGGCTACATATTTACTATTTTAACTACTTTATTATTTGCCCTGATTGGTTATTTGTTTTTTATAGCTCCAACTTTACTGCCAGAACTCCTACGCTAATAAATTAGCAATTGATTTTTTATTTAAAATTAGAACTAGAAACTTTTACAAAAAACCCTCAGTGCAGGACTGAGGGCAGTAATTAAGGTGCATCTACCACTTCTATATCCATAGTGCTAACAACAGCATCCGGTAAAAATGAACGAATAGCAAATATTTTCAATCCCTACAAAGACAGAAGTTTTAATATATTTAAACGTGTTATAATAAAGCCCCCAGCCAGAGGCTGAAGGCTACAAACTCGGGTGCATCTACCATTTCTTTATCCGTCTGACTAACGAATGCATCCGGAAAAATTTATAGATAGCGATCCCCGCTTTTAATTTTGGGATTGTTGAGTTATTCATGGGCAAAGAGTGGTGATTTATTTACATATTCTGCAACACCTGTCGGATAATACCTGCTGGTACTTGATCTGTCACCGTCACCGCACCAATTTGGGTTGGTAATACAAACCGAACTTTACCCTCTTTCACTTTTTTATCAATCTGCAATGCTTCAATAATCGCTACAATATCCAACCCAGATGGTAATTTAGTTGGTAAACCTGCTTTTTCTATTAAAACATCTTGGCGTTTTGCTTCAGCCTGACTCCACATTCCCAGTTCTACAGCGATCTGTCCTGCTGCTACCATACCGATCGCAACTCCTTCTCCATGCAGTATTTGTGTGTAACCTGTCAAGCTTTCCACTGCATGACCGATGGTGTGTCCGTAGTTGAGTATCGCCCGTAGTCCAGCTTCTTTCTCATCTTTGCTAACGACATCAGCTTTAGCTTGACAGGAGCGAGTTAATATGGTCTCTATTAATTCTGGTTGAATATATCTCATCTCATCCAAGCGCAGACTTGCTTCCAATTCAGCAAATAACTGAGCATCCCAAATAACACCATACTTGATTACCTCTGCCATACCTGCACCGAATTCCCGTGCGGGTAGCGTTTTCAACACATTGGGGTCAAGTAATACTAATCGCGGTTGATGGAATGCGCCAATCAAGTTTTTACCTTGGGGATGGTTGACGCCTGTTTTGCCACCGATGGCTGCATCTACCATCGCTAAAAGGGTTGTAGGCACTTGTATAAAATTAATTCCTCGTAACCAAGTCGCTGCCGCAAAACCCGTCATATCACCAATGACGCCGCCTCCTAAAGCTACCATTGTGGCAGAACGTTCTAAGCGATTTTCCAGTGCTACATTGTATAAATCTTCTACCGATGCCAAGGTTTTATAATTTTCGCCATCAGGTAAAATATGGCTTGCAACTTCAAAATTGGCAGCTTTAAGTGATGCGATCGCTCTTTCCCCATAAAATGGAAAAACAGTCGGGTTAGAAACTAGCAAAACTTTCTTACCTAACTGTAAATTAGCCATATATTCGCCTAATTGATCTAGGCTACCTGGTGCGATCGCAATATCATAAGACTGCGACGGTAGATTTACTTTAATTACGGAAGCCATCACTAACCTCTTTGCAAGTCCGTGTCGGCTATTTTACCGCAATGCAGTCCTAGCCTCACTGTTTGATGGCGATCATGATATAACTCCACAGGCTATTCGTCCTCCACCTGCATCCGCCCCCGTGCCATTAGCTTTTTGCTGATCTGGTAACAGGTGAATGATGATGGCGCTACCATTACCGTCAAACACATTGACAGGGCCTTCACTGAGGGTAATTCGACTGGTGATCGCATCGTATTTTGCCCGTCCCTGTTGATCTACTTCCAAATTCGGCAAATCACCTAGATGATAGGGATGATTAGCCTCTACAGGAGTTTCTGAACTAAAAGGGCCAGGGTCAAAATGTCCACCAGTGGTACTATAAGGAGGATTAGCATCAGGTTCACACACGCCCACAGCATGAATGTGGAGTCCATGTAGACCAGGAGTCAGTTTGGTCGGGTTGCCTTGAATCTTACCCCGAATCCGTACCGCCTCATTTTCTCGCTGTGTCAAAAAGAGTGTACCGTTAATGTCTGTACCCGCAATTTGCACTTGTGCTTGCAGGATATTAGGTGGATAAAACGCTTGTGCCAATTTCATTCTAGTGAATAGCATCAAGTAGATGGATAGTCCAAAGATCAACAAATATTTTAATCGTGAAAACTGTCTCAACATAACCTCCAGTGGTAGTGATAGATAACTTAAATTGAGTATTTAGACAAAATATATTTAACGTGATTGTAAACTTCGTGAGCTACCACGCCGTATAGACGGAGGGGGCTTCCCAATTCATCGGGAAAGCCTCCAAAACTCCGTAGTTCTATTGGTCTGACATTCCCTCCAAGGGTAGGAGGAGTTCTGGTCTCCAAGACCCAAGTTTTTTCTTGCAACATATACCTATGAAGCTCTGGTTCTCGCTTATGGCATTGATGTTAAAAAATGCACCTACGCAATCACACGGTTAAAGTTATTTATATCTACACTACATGAGTTCGACATTTCGGTAAATGTCTTTGTTAAGTAGCACGAACATCATACGGCTACACCATGCCAACCTGATTCTTAAATTATGCTATTGACTTAAAGCGCACTCTAAGTTTTAAGTAGTTAAGCAAAAATTAAATATATATTCGTCATTGCGAATGAAGCGGAGCGTAACGACGCAATCGCAAGCGTTAGAGCTAAATCAAATTGACTCACCAGAGCATAAATATTTTTGCCTGACTACTTAGCACGGCTGGCGATCGCTATGCTCAAGAACGCATGAGCTGGAGTAATGTCACAATCTGAGACTCAAGGAAGCTAACAAATGATTCAATAGATTTAAGAGTAAACAATTGTGGAGAAACGCAAATGTTAGCCGTAGTATCTTATATCATCTTCTTGGCAATCTTTTTTGGCATTGCAGTCGGTTTACTGTTTGGTCTGCGCGCCGCCAAGATTATTTAATAAAGCAGAGTAGAAGACGACCGGTACTGCTCGCTTAAGAATTTTTCGTCATAATTTTAGACATGTAGAGACGTTGCAGGTGCTAGTCTCTACAGGGTTTAAATGTCAATCGATTTGTCTTATCCGAGCAGTATTGTATTCTGTACTATCCAACCACAACTTCTGTTGTTCCCTTGTTTTTATCAACAAACGATGGACGCATTTGCAAACCAAGCAAATTTAGCATTTCTTGGTCTGCATCATAGCCAGGACAAGGGGTGGTGACGGTCAACATATGACCGTTATCACTGGAAAAGATAGAATTGGCCCCTACTAAGAAGCATAAAGCCTGTTCAACCTGAGAAAGTTTTGCTCTACCTGCGCTCAAGCGCACATCAGAAGCTGGCATAATCAGACGTGCAGTGGCGATCATCCGCACGACATCCCAGATGGGAACTTCTGGTTGATTTTCTAAGGGTGTACCTTGAACTTTAGAAAGAATATTAATTGGTACAGACTCCGGATGAGGATGCAAATTAGCCAGAGTGTGCAGCATTGAAACGCGGTCTTCGACATTTTCACCCAAACCAAGAATACCACCAGAGCAGACGGTGACGTTGGTCTGACGGACATTGTTGATTGTGTCTAGGCGATCGCTATAAGTTCTGGTAGTAATAATAGTGCTATAATACTCCGGCGATGTATCTAGGTTATGGTTATAGGCGTAAAGTCCTGCTGCTTCTAATTGCTTGGCTTGCTTTTGTGTCAGCATTCCCAGAGTGCAGCATACTTCTAATCCTAATGCTGTAACTTCTTTGACCATATCTAAAACTTGATCAAATTGCGAATTATCCCGCACTTCTCGCCAAGCTGCACCCATACAAACGCGACTAACACCACTATTTTTTGCTTCTTGGGCAATGTTAACTACTGTTTGTTTGTCTAAGAGTGCTTGTGGTTTAACTTCTGTTTTGTAGCGAGAAGATTGGGCGCAATAGCTACAGTCTTCAGGACAAGCTCCTGTTTTAATAGAAATTAGCTTACAAACTTGGATTTGTTTGGGATTGTGATATTGACGATGCACAGTCGCTGCTTGGTATATCAGATCTAAAAATGGTGTATCGTAAATTGCCCTGATTTCTGCTTTTTGCCAATCGTAGCGTATTCCCACGGCTTTGCCTACCTTGTTGATTAATTTTCTATCGCACCTGTGATTTTGGCTCAGAAATCAGGTTATCAAGAATTTGGTTAAGTCACATGAGAATTTTAACAATAAATTTAGTCTGCCTCTTGAGTCATAAGCAATCTCATTCACAATGGCATTAGAATTTTATTTATAAAGAAATAATAAAATTAGTAAAATTCCATATTTTTTTTAGTAAATTACTATTTCAAAATATAGTAATCCTATTGCTTTTTGTTGGCGTAGCCTGCACTTTGCGCTAAAAAAAACTCAGTACACGTTTATTTATTCTCTCTTTTTCCCTGTTCTGTGTTCCTTGTTTCCTCTCTTACGAGTGATTCACCGAATCAAATAGGATTGCTATGTGGGCAATTTAAAATTCTCAAAATTCTAAAATCTGAAGTTGCTTTTTTCATATTCACTGCTAAATTAGCAAGAAGAGCAATTTCTAACTACAGTTTTGTAAACTGCATCACACTTTCTCGTTTTCACTACCTAAGTCCATGAGTAAAGAAGCTAATAAAATTGTTAAAGTAAATGAAGTTTCTGCCGCCACATCTTCTACCTTAAGTACTTATATTGATAGAACCGTCGAAACATTAAAATTTAGCGTTAGTACTATCAATATACCCAAAGAGGCATTCGGGGCGATCGTAACTACGCTAATTCTATTAGTATTAGGACTGTTGTTGATTATTGGCAATCTCAGCAATACTTTAAATCAACAAACATTCCAGTTTAAAGAATTTTATATCAATACTGAATCGACATTTGATTATCAACGTCACGTTATTTTATCTGATTACATCAAAACAATAGGGAACATAGTTTTAACAGAGAAATCCCAAGCCAAGCCAGAAAAATCAGCAATGATTCGAGCTATGACTCAGGCTACATTACAGGAATTAGATCCAGAAAGTCGGCGTTATGTGGTGATGTTTTTATCTGATATCAATTTACTAAAAAACTCATCCAAAAAACAATTACCATTACTTTTTGGAGCGTCGATTGCAGGAGCTAAACTGCAAGGTTTAGATTTAAGATCTGCCAATTTTCAAAGCACAAATTTAACTAATGTAGATTTGCGTGGCGCGGATTTACGAGGAGCTAATTTAAAGAATGCTATTTTGACAAATGCTTGTTACAACAAATTGACATTATTTAGCAAAAATTTTACACCAAATGCGGTTGGGATGAAAGAAGTCTTAGATACTAAAAAATGTTATTCCAGTTAATCACATTAACAATTAATTAAGAAATTAAGCTCATGAAATTTAAACCACCAAGAATTGTCACTGAACGTCTGCTATTACGAATGGCTACCCAAGAGGATATACCTGAAATTATCGAGTATTTTACTGAAAATAAAACTTACTTTACTCCCTTTTATCCTATTTGGGGTAATAGTTTTTTCACAGAAGAATATTGGCAATTGCAGCTAGAAATGAATTTACATGAGCTTGCCAATGATTTTTCTTTAAGATTATTTATGTTTGTCAAAGAAAATCCGAAAAAAATAATTGGGACTATAAATTTTAGTAACTTTGTCCGAGGAGTAGCACAATACTGCAACGTTGGCTACGGTCTTGCAGAAGCTGAACAAGGTAAAGGTTATATGACAGAAGCTTTGCAAGCTGCGATCGCATACATATTTAAAGAACTAAATATGCATCGCGTGATGGCAAACTACATACCTCATAATCGGCGTAGTGGTAATTTATTGAAAAGATTAGGCTTTGTCGTAGAAGGATACGCCCGCAATTACCTATTAATTAATGGACAATGGGAAGATCATATTTTAACAAGCTTAACTAATCCCAATTGGCAACCAAGATAAATTATAGTTGTTGGTTATTCGTCATTTGTTATTCTTCTTTGTCCACCGTGTGTGTTTCCCTTTCTTCCCAATTTTTAATTTTTAATTTTTAATTTTTAATTGTTTTGTCGCCCGTGTCCCCTCCCTCCCATCTCCGACTATGATTAAGAGAAGGTGAACTAAGTTGTACTCATAATGACTCTGGCTGAAACTTCTGACGACACTAATTCTAAAAATCCTTTTTTTGGTCTTAATTACGAACCCGCCTTAGAATCTTTAGGCAATGACTATTATGATGAAGTCGCAGCTGCGGAATTTTCTCAACACATTTTGCGCTGGCGTAATGATGCATTGTTACCAAATTTGGGACTCAATCCCCAAACAGTGACAGATGAAAATTTTATCACCGCTTTTGGCAAATTTGAAGAACGCAAACCTTTATTAGCACTGCGATACCACGGTTATCAATTTGGTGAATATAACCCTCAACTAGGTGATGGTAGAGGTTTTCTCTACGGACAAGTGCGTGGTACTGATGGTGAACTTTACGACTTCGGTACAAAAGGTTCTGGTAGAACGCCCTATGCTCGTGGTGGTGACGGTATGTTGACATTAAAGGGAGGTGTCCGTGAAGTTTTGGCTGCGGAAATGTTACATAGAATGGGTGTACGTACTTCCCGATGTCTCAGCATGATTGAAACAGGTTTATCACTGTGGCGGGGTGATGAACCTTCTCCTACTCGTTCTTCCGTAATGGTGCGTTTGAGTAAATCACACATTCGCTTTGGTTCTTTTGAACGATTGCACTATTTCCGTCGTCCAGATTTAAGCAAAAAGTTATTAGATCACGTAATTAAAGAATACTATCAACATTTAGATGAACAACAAGATAAGTATGCTTTATTTTATGCAGAATTAGTCCAACGGACAGCAGAATTAGTAGCACAATGGATGGCAGTTGGTTTTTGTCATGCGGTTCTCAATACTGACAATATGTCGATTACAGGGGAAAGTTTTGATTATGGCCCCTATGCTTTTATTCCTAATTATGACCCGTTTTTCACTGCGGCATATTTTGACTATTACAAACGCTATTGTTATATCAATCAACCAGAAATTTGTAAGTGGAATCTGGAAGCACTCCAAGAAGCTTTAAAAGCTGTGATTCCTCAAACTGATATGGAAGATGGGTTAGCACAATTTGATGATTTTTATTTAGCTGAATATCGTTGTTTACTGCTAAAGAAACTAGGTTTTGAGAATTTGTCTAATCCAGAAGCTGAAGAACTTTTAAAAGCAACTATTAATTTTTTAAAGCATTATCCAGTTAGTTATCATCACTTTTTTGCAGACCTAGCTACTAGCTTTTCTAGCAAATGGAGGGATGACGCAAGCAGTGTTCTCAGCAATTCAGAAATTGGCCAATCTTTAGGTAGATCAGAATTATTTTTACATTGGTCAGGGATATATCACAGAATTTTAACGAATTTGACACCGGAAGAGATAGAGCAAGTAGCTCAAACTCTAGTTTGTTATAATCCTCAAATTGTGATTTTAAGACCAGTCATAGAATCAATCTGGGAACCCATTACTCAAGAGGATAATTGGCAACCTTTTTACACATTACTTAATCAAATCCAATCTTAAATTTAATTTATTTAATACCGACTTTCCGCACTTCATCGTGTAATGTCCGTAGATTTCCAAAATCTCACTAACAATGGTTAAATGAACAACACCAATTCTCAATGAATTTAAATATTAATACTTAACGGTTTGACCATTATTAGGAATAATTCTTGAAAATTAAGATAATACATTTTGAAGTGCGGAATGTGGGTTAATAGTATGATTACCTCACCGAGACAAATCTTGGTATCCTGCACAGTACTCATCAATAAATGAAACTGTATCTACTAACCCAAGTTGCTAGTTATAAAAAAGAGCCTATTTTTAAGTACAAACTCTGAAATTTTTGTGCCTAATAAGAACTAGCTGTGAGTCGAGTTTACTAGAGCTAAATAATAATTACTACTATTAAGCTGAACGTATAGCTAATAAAAGGGTTAAAAGGAAATGGAAAAGATCACCCCTTTAACCCTTAATTTCTCAAATTGACCAATGATTCCTTGATAGTACAAGAAAGCGGATAAATCCAGGAGTTGATCCAAAATCCATAGACGCTTCTGCAAGTAGCCACTCCGTGTCTACCCGCAGGGTAATCTAAAATCCAAAATTGTCTGACTCAACTTGTGCAAGAAGTCTAATTAGTATGATTAGTAGTGTTGTAGCGAACCCTTGTCCCTGCCCACAATAACTTTTCTCGTAGCGTCTGGTAATAGGAGTTGTTTTCCCGTAAAATGATAAACTTAGCTCGACACTCAGCCATTCGTACGTCAACCCGATGTCCGGGCCAAATCGAAGTAGCTAACACCCCATCCATCCATAGTTTGGTACTCAAATCGTAATCACCCAATGGCCAAATACTGACAACTGAACCAGGGGGTAAGACGAAGGGGCGATTAGAAAGACTCATCGGACAAATGGGACTGACAGTGAGTGCTTCCATACCATCATGTACAATTGGACCACCAGCAGAAACGGTATAACCAGTAGAACCTGTAGGCGTGGAAACTATTAATCCATCTCCTACATATTGATCTACCACCTCGCCGTCAATTTCCATTTCCAGAATAGAAGTAATCATGCGATCGGCAGAAGCTGGTTTGACACACATTTCATTCAAAGCCAAGTAGCGTTCACTTACAGGTTCTAAATTGCTACCATGGCCTTCATAAACTGCTGCTTGCACCATCATTCGGCGTTGGATAGCATAACGATCTTCCAACAGCCGTTCCCAAACTTTTTCCGTATCCTGAAATTCTTCTACTGACTCAGTTAAAAACCCCAAGTGACCACCCACATTTACTCCTAAAATGGGTACGCCAGCTGGGGCTAAATGTCTGGCGCCAGTTAAAACAGTACCGTCACCACCAAGTATCAATGCCAGGTCAATTGGTTGTCCAGCCGAAGCCAAAAATACTGGATAAGGATTATCCTTAGCCCCGCTTGGCCCCATTAATACCTGACATTGGTGATTTTCTAGTTGCTTTGCACAAATTTCTGCCCAGCGCTTACTTTGGGCATCTCTTGCTTTATAAGCAATAATTACCTTTTTAAGGTCCACAGCATTACCATTTGAGGAGATTAAACTGCTCCATATCGACAGTATCACGGTTGCGATAGATGGCCAGTACGATCGCCAGACCTACCGCCGCTTCTGCTGCCGCTACAGTGATGACAAACACAGTAAAAACCTGACCCTTAATCCCTGTTGGGTCTAGGAAGTTAGAAAAAGCCATTAAGTTTAAGTTCACAGCATTAAGCAGCAATTCAATCGACATTAATACTCGCACAGCGTTGCGGCTGGTAATCAAACCATAAATGCCAATGCAAAACAATGCTGCTGCTAGTAACAAAAAGTACTGGAGTTGCATAAATCTTCGTAACTTCTACTAATGTTTTTTAGTTGTGAGTTATTCAGTTATCAGTTATCAATCATGGTTTTTCTGGTAACTGTTAACTGTTCATTGTTCCTTGTCGCTGCCAGCTGATATCAATTCTCTGGGGCGTTCTGGCAATGTCAAAACTGTTTGTGGCAAATCAGATGAGACGTCTTGCTCTGGCAAATATTCGCGACGTGCCAAAATAATTGCGCCTACCATTGCCATTAATAACAAGATAGAAGCGACTTCAAACGGTAGTAAAAAGTCACTAAAGAAATGCTGACCAATGGCAACTATGGTGTTGCCTACAGGAGTAGCAGTGGAATACGACCAAGGTGTTGCTAATACCATCGTACTCAACAGTGCAAATAGTCCTACACTTACCACAGCTGTCAGGGCTTTACGCACCCAAGCAGTGGGGAAAGGAACAAAATTCTGTCGCTTATTTACCAACATAATGGCAAATAAAATTAGCACGTTCACCGCACCAACATAAATTAATAATTGCGCTGCTGCTACAAAATCAGCATTTAGCAATAGGTACAACCCAGCTATACTGGCAAAAACACCGCCCAGCATAAAGGCAGAATGAACAACGTTAGAGAACAGCACTACACCCAGTGCTGCTCCAATCATCATTGCAGCCAGTATGCCAAACGAAACAACTTGTACTCCTTCGGCTATATTCACTTTTTTTGTCCTTTGATATCTGAATAATTGGTCAATGATAGTTGGTAAATGGTAACTGGTAATTGGTAATTGCTATTACTCATTACCCATTACCTATTACCCTTTCTCTACGAGATCTTCAGGGTGTGAACCTGCACGAGGTGCATTTGCTGGTAAATCGTGGGGGTCCATAACTCCCTTGGGCAGGTAAACTAATTCACGTAGTGGAGTTACCATTGGGTCATTTGTGACTTTGTAGGGGAGACGACCCAGCGCTACGTTATCGTAGTTCAATTCGTGGCGGTCGTAAGTGGAAAGTTCGTACTCTTCTGTCATAGATAGACAGTTTGTTGGACAATATTCCACACAATTACCACAAAAGATACAAACACCAAAGTCAATACTGTAGTGCTTGAGCTTTTTCTTTTTGCTGGTTTTGTCAAATTCCCAATCCACTACAGGTAAGTTAATTGGACAAACCCGCACACAAACCTCGCAGGAAATACACTTATCAAACTCAAAGTGAATCCTACCGCGAAACCTTTCACTGGGAACCAATTTTTCGTAAGGATACTGTACAGTGACTGGACGTCGGCGCATGTGGTCAAAGGTAACAGCAAGTCCCTGACCAATGTAACGCCCTGCTTCTACTGCTTCCTTGGCGTAATCACCAACTTGTTTAAGGAACTTTAGCATAATTGTGTTTCTCTCTTCTTTGGGATGACAGGTGATTGGTGATTGGTAATGGGTAATGGGTAATAGTTTGTTACCCATTACCCATTACCCATTACTCATTACCCGCCGAAGGCGACGGGAAAAGCTAGCTTCAGAGCTGCGGTTAATAGTAAATTTACTAAACCGACTGGTAATAAAAACTTCCATCCCAAATCTAGTAGTTGGTCAATGCGAACACGGGGTACAGTCCAACGTAATAGGATGGCTAAAAATACTAAGAAGTAGGCTTTAAGAATGGTCATAGTGATACCCAATGAAGCGGTGACTACTTGCAACACCGGATTGGCTTCACTAACTCCAAACCAACTAGCTAATGTGCTGATAGGAATGGGAAAATCCCAACCACCCAAGTATAAAACCGATACCAGAAGTGCTGAGAGTACGAGGTTGACGTAAGAACTTAGGTAGAACAGAGCAAACTTCATGCCAGAGTACTCTGTCTGATAACCTGCTACTATTTCTTCTTCTGCTTCTGGTAAGTCAAAAGGTAATCGCTCACATTCGGCTAAGGCTGCGATCCAAAAGATGAGGAAACCGACTGGTTGTCGCCAGATGTTCCATCCCAAGATACCGTAGCCAGATTGTTGGTTGACAATATCAACTGTGCTGAGGCTGTTGGACATCATGGCGATCGCTAGTACCGCCAGTGCCAAAGGAATTTCGTAACTAATCGATTGTGCTGCTGCACGCAGTCCACCCAAAAGGGAGTATTTATTGTTGGATGCGTAGCCTGCCATCAACAAGCCAATTGGGGCAACGCTAGACAAGGCAATCCACAAGAAAACCCCGATGCTAAGATCCGTAATGAGTATATTCTGTCCAAATGGCACGATGAGATAGGACAGAAAAACCGGAATTGTAACGATAATCGGACCCAGGGTAAATAACAGGGGGTCGGATTTGCCTGGCACTACATCTTCTTTAAATACGAGCTTCAGACCATCCGCTACAGGAGCCAGCAAACCTAAAGGACCAATGTATTCAGGACCAATCCGCTGCTGTGCTGCTGCTGAAATCTTCCGCTCAAGCCAAACACAGGTTAGAACACCCACTGTTGCACCAATAATCATCAAAATCATTGGCAGTGGCATCCAAATTGCTTTGGCTAAGTCTCCGGGTACTCCCAACTCTGTGAGAGATTGAATAAAAGTTCCTTGCAGATCAATTCCTGAATTCATGTTTGTTGCTCTTCAAGTCACTAATTCATGGTCGTTTACAACTATCTACACTTGTTAATAACTGTAAATTTATCCATCGATAAACACTGCATAAACTTGGCAAAAATTTAAGATTTTTTGCAATGTCCATGCCTAGTATATCGTTGGATGGGTTTTACCTCGATCAGCTAGATGTAGAGTTTCTACTTATGGTAAGAATTGAGGGATAGGGGATCGGGGATTGGGGATTGGGCATGTGGCATTGGGCATTGGTTATCTTCTTTGTCTCCCTGCTTCCTTGTCCCCTATCCCCTATCCCTTGTCCCCTTTCCCCTATCGTTTCTCTATCGGTGTGTAAGGAATGTCGTACTGACCGTTATACACCTGAGTGGGTCGGAATATCCGGTTTTCTGCGAGTTGTTCTTTCCAATGTGCTAACCAACCAGCGACACGAGCGATCGCAAATATTGGTGTGAACAAGTCTGTGGGAATACCCAGTTTTCTATACACTAAACCAGAATAAAAGTCAACATTGGGATAAATTCCTTTGTTACCCAATTTTTCCTCTACCACTCGCTCCATCTCTTGAGCAATGTCATAGAATTTATCGTTGCCAAATTTCGCAAACAGCTTTTCTGCTAAGTTTTGCAAAATTGTAGCGCGTGGATCTTTGACTTTATAGACACGATGTCCAAAACCCATGATTTTGGCTTTACGTTGTAGCCGATCATCTATATAAGGACGTACATTGTCTACAGAGCCAATTTCTTCTAGCATTTGAATTACTTCTTCGTTAGCACCGCCATGCAACGGGCCTCCCAAGGTTCCAACGGCACTGGCGACGACTGCATAGGGATCTGTCAAGGTAGAAGCCGTCACCCTAGCACTAAATGTAGAAGCATTCATTGTATGCTCTGCATGTAATATCAAGCAGACATCAAAAATTCTTGCTGCTAGTGGATCTGGTTCTTTTTCATTGAGCATATACAAAAAGTTCGCAGCGTAGTCCAAATTATCTTTCGGACGTACTGGGTCGTTTCCTTTTCGCATCAACTGGAACGCTGCTACCATTGTGGGAATAGTTGCTAGCAACCGAACTACTGCATCCCGGATATAAACCGGATTATCCAAATCACGACGTGAATAAAACAAGCCTAAAGCAGCAGCAGAGGCTTGTAGAGCATCCATGGGGTGGCCGCTTTCTGGAAAGGATTTCATCATGTCGCGAATGCGGTATTTAATCCGCCGATGATGGTGAACTTCATCCTCAAATGCTGCTAATTCTTCTACTGTGGGTAATTCACCCCAGATCAAAAGATAAGCAGTTTCCAGAAATTTACTTTTTTCTGCTAGTTCCTCAATCCGGATGCCACGATATTCTAGTAATCCCTTTTGCCCATCAACAAAGCTAATACTTGATTGGGCAGCAGGAATGCCTTCCAAACCAGGCCTGTATTCGCACACCATCATGGCAACACCATCTGATTTTTAAAGATTTGACCAGGCTAACTTACCAGAAATAATTATTGCCATAACAGTATTCCTGGTCGCACAAATTCTTTAACGAAATTGTGGAAAAACTGTTAGAGCAAGTATTTGGGTGGCGTCAACCAAAACATCTGACCACGACCCAAAACAGAGCCTGTTTCTGGTACCTTTATCCCGATCATACCCGCTTTTTTCAGCGCCAAACGTTCTTTGACTTCCCCCCAAACGATAATTTCTGCCCAATGGCTCAAACACGGTTCGTGTCCAACCAAAGCCAATTGGGTATTTGGTGCAAAATTCTTTGGTTCTAACCAGTTTACAATCCAACTGTAGATATGACCATCAGGGACTAGATGAGTACATTCTTCGATCTGCGAACTCAGTCGAGCTGCCATAAGTATATCTGCTGTTTGTTTTGCTCTCACGAAGGGACTAGTCAGTATTAAATCAAAGTGCAAACCCAAATTTTTGAAGCGTCGAGCAACTTTTTCTGTTTTTTGTCGCCCCTCTTTTGTGAGTTGTCTTTCCTCGTCTTTGATATCGTCGGTTGCTGCTTCAGCAATGCCATGACGAATTAAGTATATTTCCATTATTTTAGTTTTTAATAGCAACCCGATTTGATTTAGTGAACTTACTCGTTAAGACAGGTAACAAGGAACAGAAAGTTTACTGATTTTTGAAGCGCATACGCCAACAAAAATCAAATAGGAATCCTATATCACCTTTTACTTTTTTCAGTATAAATCCTGAAGCTATACGAAGTTCTAAATAGCACAATAAAAAACATGGTGTTGAAAAAACACGGGTCTCAACAGGAATGAAATATTTATCGGGGAATCTACCTGTTTTGTACCTTAACTATCACGCTACCAAAATAAATTTCTGTTGATGACTCAAACCAAAGTTCACTTACTATTTTTTAGGAATTTGGAATGATTCGTCAAATTGTAATTGCTTCAGCTTTTGTGTTAGGAAGTTGTATTGCGATCGCTCCTAAAGCGTTTGCTGGCGGTACAGTAAATGTACCATTTGGTGGAGCAGTAACCGCAGCATGTTCTTTCTCTGGTAGTCCTGGTTCTGGTACATTGGCTAACCCAACTCCATATTCTTTAAGCAGCTTGTTGGGTGGTTCACCTGGTTCCGCAAGTGTGCAATGTACTGGTGCTACTGGAAATCTTACAATTACTGGCGTGACCAAAACTGCTGGTCCAAGTCTCACTTCTCCAACTTATACTGCAACTGCTATTGGAGGAGCGGTTAACGTTGCTTATGCAGCAGGTGCTTCTACTCCAGGAATCGTACTTCCCGGCCTTGCTGTCCCCTTAACAGTCAACATGGATGTAGTTGATACTGCTGCTTTACCAGCAGGAACCTACGCTTTCACTGTTGATATGACAGTTACACCGTAAAATTTCGCTAGTTTTTGGGTTTTCTGACTAAATCTCACAACACATACCTTGTAACTTGGCTGATAGCCAAAGTCTGCTCTGTCCTAATTAATTTAGACAAGTTACAGGTGTTCAGATACCCGACTTCTTGTTTAGATCCCCGACTTCTTTAAGAAGTTGGGGATCTATTAAGCCTTCAAAATAAAAAAAGCCGGAAATGAATATCAACTCATTTCCTAGCTTTTAAAGTTCACAAATTTGGAAAAATGATTCGTAAATCTATACTAGCAAAAACCTCTGTTTTTCACAATAATTTTCATATAAAAAAATCAATGATTCGTACTGCTATTTTGTTGAGTATCTGTACTTTATCAGCAGTCTTATCTAGCAGTGCTGCTCAGGCACAAGTGAGAATTTCTCCAATGGTAATAGAGGCGGAAGCAAATCGTAATCAAGCCGAAGGAGTCATTAACGTCACAAATATTACGGATGAACCTTTTCGCGCTCGTGTTTATGTTCAGCCTTTTAATTATAACCGCGATCAAGGTTTTCAAACTTTATCCTCTAGCCCCACTGACCTTAGTCCTTATTTGCAATTTTCACCGGGTGAATTAGTTGTACCACCAGCTACTACCAGACGCATACGTTTAATAGCTCAACTTCCTCCGAATCTTCCTGATGGAGAATATCGAGTTGTCGTTTTTACCGAAAATTTAAAGGAGATTAAAACAACTGATCAAAACGGTAATTCTGTTAAGATCAGAGCAAAAGTCGGGTCTACTTTTTATGTACGGAAAGGAAAGGTATCTCCTCAACTCACTGTGGATAGTAGCAGCTTTGATCCAGCTAAAAACCAAATAAAGTTGTTAGTTCGCAACACTGGTCAAGCATCTGTTCTCCCGATTGCGAATTGGACTTTAAAAGTAACTGCCTAGCTAGTAGTATTTGAGGAAAGGAAAACAGAGACATTACCTTGTAATGCGTTACTTATCACTTCCAGGAGATTAAGACCATGCTTAGATGCAGTCGAAAGAAAAGAACGAATATTG
>JAHHHW010000074.1 GCA_019359115.1 Pelatocladus maniniholoensis HA4357-MV3 | reverse complement strand
TATTTGATTATTTGTTTTTCAAAATATATTCGTTCAGTACTCTATTTCTTAATCATCCTGATTTTTTCGCTTTTCTCATGATGTAATCTCTTTGTACTTCAATTTGAAGTGCGGAATGTGGGTTACTAAATCTTCTGTACACAACAATATCCCCGACTTATTCAATAAGTCGGGGATCTGATTCTCTAAATGAAACATATTTTTATCAGATATGCAGGCATAAATAAAAATAATTAATAAATCAAAAAAGAGAATTTATTTATTGCCTACTGTTAATTAGGAATGATGCAAATTTTAATTTATTTGCATTAAATTACTTAAATTAACCCAAAAATTGCTGTTTAACAGAGTCAATTTCTGCTGCTAATTCTTGGCGAGTGGATTCTTTCATGAGATAGCGAAAAACAAACCAACTAGTGTAAATAATACCAATTAACTCCAATACTGGCTGTGCTAGCGGAATATCATTGATTGCATCCAGTACAGCCAGGATAATTTTAGCAGTCACAACTGCTGCTAGTGACCAAGCCAGAATGATGAATATCTGTTTGTATGCTTGAAAAAAATTAGTGAAGTTTTGGGACAATTCCTGCCAAAAACTTGCCAATTCTCTAGTAATCAACTGAAATTGACTCTCAGGTTCTTGGGCTGGAAGTAACTTTGGTAAGTTTTGATTATCTGAACCTTCAATTGCTGCCACAGCTTCTGCTGAGGTAACATCATTGTATTGTTGTTGCTGTACTTCGGTTTCCATAGGTTGGTGAGGTGATTTCGTTGCAATGGAAAACTATAATTGCAGTATCTCCTAATTTAAATTGTGCAGTTTCATCTTAATTTTTCATCAAACTTTTGACATACTTGTTTTTTCTTCCGTGAGAAGGAAGATTTATCAGTTATCAGTTTCATCAAAGACGCGAAATTATCCTGCGGGATCTTGCTACGCGTCTCTAGAACCCCAAAAATATGATGTGAAGTACCCCAACTTGCTTCGCTACTGATAACTGATAACTGTTAAAAATCTACTCCCCGCTTCAGTTCCACACCTTGATTAGCATAATGTTTATGGCAATACACTTCAGAGTGAATGCTAGCTAGGTCAAAATAGGCTGGTTGATTTTGGCAGCGACCAGTGATGATAATTTCGGTATGACGAGGTTTGCGGAGTAAAGCTTGAACAATTGGTTCTACAGGTAGTAATTCCAAGTCAACTGTGGGGTTGAGTTCATCTAAGATGATGGTTTTATAAAGTCCAGATGCGATCGCAGTCTTAGCAATTTCCCAACCTCGTTCTGCTTCCACATAGTCTAATTCTTGACGAGAATTACGCCAAACGATCGCATCTCTTCCGCAACGTTGATGATCCATCACATCTGGATACGACTGTTGCAAAGCTGCTAATGCTGCATCTTCAGTATAACCACTACCACCTTTAAGCCACTGCATAATTAATACACGGGTAGAACCTGGATGATTAATCCCTCGACCGATTGCTTGTAAGGCTTTCCCCAAAGCACTAGTAGACTTACCTTTTCCAGCACCTGTGTAAATTTCAATACCTTCAATCAAAAGTGCGCTTGCAGTTGGATGGTGATGGGGTTTCATTTCCGAGTGTAAATCCGCAATATCTAGCAACTTTTGCGGTGCTGCGCGACCAGTTGCAATAATTTCTAAATCTTCAGGTTTGGATGTGAGTGTTCGTACCACCTCATCCACTGATAATAAACCCAAATCCAAGACAGGGTTAATTTCATCCAAGACCACAACTGAATATAAACCAGAAGCGATCGCACCTTTTGCTACGTCCCAACCCCGTGTAGCTTCATATCGATCAAAAGATGTAATTTCATCTGGTCCAAAAAATTCTGCTCTTCCGGTGCGAACTTGATCAATTAAATGGGGAAATCCGCGTTGCAAAGCTGCGATCGCTCCATCTTCATCATAATCTCGTTCTGGCCCTTTTAAAAACCGCAGCAGCAAGACGCGGTTGGAATTGCTCGGTGTATTGATTCCCAAGCCAATTGAGCGTAAAACGACTCCTAAAGCTGCTTGGGATTTACCTTTACCTGCACCATCATAAACGTGAATTTGCCCTGTAACTCTTTGTTGACGCACTTGTGCTGTGCGAATTCCAATCCCGTTCCTTGTCATTTGACTCAAAGCTGTAAGTGGCAGTTTTTTATCTTACCCAAGGTTTTATATCAGAAGGTAGGGGGAAATGTACCGTCTTAAAAATGGGTGTGGGGGTGTAAGGGTGTACGGGTGTAGGAGGAGTCACATTTTCATACCCAATAACCCTCATCATTTGATTAGGTTGCGGCTATACTTTTTTAAGTCATTCAAAAAAGGGGTAAAAGAGTGAGCAAATAAAGGTATGAGAGAGAAAATTCTCAGACCATAAGTCCAGATTAAAGAGTGTTAATCCGAAGAGTATTGCCTTTAAACCCTGATACTCTTATAACCGATAGTTAAATCTAGCAACTACCTGTTTCTGCTTATGTTTGATTTGCCTCTACTTCCCAAAGTAGTACCCATTGGTGCAATTTTGTTTAGTTTTTTATTTTTGTTGGTTTCGATTCCGTTAGAAGCTTATATTTTAAATTCAGTTCTCAAATTTGATAAAAGAACCTCTAGCTTTTATGCTATTTGCATGAATTTGTTTTCCAATGTAGTCGGTTGGATAATCTTTTTTTGGATAGAGCCATTCCTGTCTATCAGATTGAGAACAAGCTTAATGAATTTGATTTTCTTTGATCAAATACTGCCTAGCATGATAAATTTAATGATTTTGACTGCCTTTATCGTTTTTTTTGGAACTTTTGTCGTCAAATCATTGATTTTAAGACTGGCGTTAATTTCAATGACTGACTTTTGGAAAAGGCAAGATGAATCTGATGCTCAAAAGGTTTTATCTCGTAGGGAATTTAAAATGAGACTACAAACAAAAAATATATTCACTAATGTATTAATAGCCAATGCACTCAGTTACACTGCGGTTGTTTTAATTCTATTTTTGATTATCAGAATTGTCTAAATTCCATTCATGAAAATTTGGTTTATAAACTAAATCTTAAATATACAGCAGATTTCAACAAGCGTGAGGTACGGAAGAACCTCACCCGCGCACGCGCACCCTCCTCGCTTGCGCTTAGGGTTGGGAAGGGGTGTACTCCATTTAGATGCAAAGCGCTGTATCAGAAGTGCTAAGGTAAATCCGAAGTAGAAAGTAGTGTATGTAAAAGTCTTGCTATCATCACACCACAAATGAAAAACAAATGTTTCTAATACAACATCTTACTAGTCATGTAAAGGTTGCAATATGGAATTAATTAGAGATTTATTAGGTGTTTTCGGTTTTATTGGGGGTATTTACGACGATATTAAAGATTTTTTTCTTCCCAAAAGAGCTTTTGCCTGGCAAACATTAATATATTTAAGTATTTTTTCTTGGTTAATGTCTTCTCTATCTACAGGCTTTGTAAAATCGGCAATAGCCCTTTGTGGTTGGGTATTATTAATTGCAGGAACAGCTTGGTATACAACTGAAAATCCTGTAGTTATTCCTGGTACTAATATGCCTATTGGAGCATTAGTAACCGGATTTTTAGTGAGTGCTTTTGCTTTTAGAGAGTCAGGACAAGAAATTACAACTAGAACAATTGTTTTCTGGCCAACAATTTCCGCATTAATTACAGCAATTCCAGAATTTTTTGAAGGAACTGGAACGGAGTTTAGCACTCAGGTTCCTAAAATAGAAGAACGCCAAAAAATTATTATTTTGGTTGCTGTTTCGATGGTAATTAGTTGTTGGTTGCAGTTCGGGTTTGTAGTAAATAAATGGTTAGACGAGTTTCCAAGTTTACAGACAGACAATATTAAACCTACTTTTGTACTTAGAACAGAACCACAACTCAGTAAAACCCCAAAAAATGGTAGTTTAATTCTGAGCAAGCTTGAGCCAATAGTAAAAGAACAAATAGCTAATAGACCTTGGTCTGAAGTAGAACAGTGGTTAAAAAGTGCGAATGCGAGAGTCGATAGTTTAGGTAGAGAAGCAATAGAAACAAGCTTACGTGAATTTGACGAAAAGTCTTTATGGCGCACTGAAGCACGTATATCTAGTCTCGATCAGAAAAATCCTGACATCTATAAATTGGATTTACTGAGTGTGTGGAGTGGCCCCACTTCTACTGGACGTGAGTATTATCTGAGAAAAACTTGTCGAGTAGAACCAATTAATGTTTCTAGCAGACCAGATCAAGTATTAAGAGTTGCAGAAATTGCATGTGGTCGCACTAGCAACCGCATCATAGGTTCACCACCTGCGCTGTGAGGTTTTATATGAATTTTGGCAGACTCTACGTTATAGCAACGAATGTATTTCGAGAAGTAGTGCGCGATCGCATTCTGTTTATGATCGGCTTCTACATCATTATTCTTTCCATTGCTATCTACTTCCTTCCTCAATTTGCTGCTACCGCAGAAGATAAAATGTTTCTCGATTTTGCTTTGGCGACGATGAATCTTCTTGGTTTAATTGTCGCCATATTTGTTGGTACAGGATTGATTAACAAAGAAATTGAGAAACGGACTGTTTTGGTTTTAATTGCTAAACCTATTAGCCATAGTGAATTGATAGTTGGTAAATATTTAGGATTATTGATATTGCTAGCAGTTTTACTTACTGCTATGACAATGATCACTCTTGTGTTTTTGCTCTTCAGTCAAGTTTCCTACTCAATAGTCAGTATTCTAATTGCTGTATTTTTTTTATTTTTGCAGTTGTCTTTAATGACTGCTGTTGCTATTACCTTGGGTGTGTTTACTAGTTCATTATTAGCAACCGTTTTAACATTTGCTGTGTATTTAATGGGGAATATTAGTCGAGACGTATTAAAATTAGGTCGTCTTAGTTCTAAGCATGGAATTGAAACATTCACTCAAGCTTTATATCTTATATTGCCAGATTTATCTAGATTAGACGTAAAAAATGATGCTATTTATGGTCTGGCTGCATTGCCTAACTCAATAACACTAATTAGTAACATTGGTTATGGCTTACTGTATATCCTGATGCTGTTAGCGATCGCTATCCTCATTTTTTCCCAACGAGAGTTTTAGGAACGGGAACAGGGAACAGGGATCGGGGATCGGGGAAAAGGGAAAGGGGAGTTTGGGGAGAAAAATTACTTCCTTGTCTCCCTTGTCCCCCATCTCCCTCTTATCAATTTTTAATTGATAAGTTCCCCGTTCCCTATCTTCTAATATCTACTCGAATAGTTCCGTCGGGCATAATTGTTTCATAAAGTTTTGCATTTTTGAAATTGGCATTTTCAAGATTAGCTTCACTTAAATTTGTTGCCATAAGATTAGCCCATTTTAGATCTGCACCTGTTAAGTTGGCTTGATTAAAATTAGCTTCTATTAAAATAGCTCCACATAGCTTCGCTTCGGTGAGATTTGCTCTGACTAAATTAGCTTCAACTAACGATGCTTCAATTAATTGGGCTGTACTCAAATTAGCTTCCCTTAAGTCAGCATTACACAGAGAAGCATTCCATAATTTACTACCATTTAATTTTACTCGCCACAAACAAGCGCCACACAAATTTGCTTGAGTTAAATCAGCTTGACTTAAATCAGCATCAGAGAAATTTACTTGTTGTAGATTTGCTTCTCTGAGATTTGCACCAGTAAGTATCGCTCCACTAAGATTTGCATTACGTAAATCTGCTCCTTTAAAATTAATTCTGCTTAAATCAATTCCTCTGAGGTCAATTCCACTTAAGTCACACCCACTAAAGTCTCTACCTTCAATATTTCTATCTGTGATTTGACTTAAAACTTGCTCTTGCTTGTCAGCATGATTTTTCATGATATTTACCCCTAATTGTGCCTAGATGTAGTAGTAGGGGCGAAGCATTTGCTGATAAATATTTTTATAAAACAAATCAATAGTCATCTCAATGCTTCGTCCGTAAAGTCACGCAAAAATTGTTACCAAGAATCAATGTTCCAAGTAACTCCGTATTCCGAATGATGAATTCCAAATTGAAGTGGTTTCATACGCTTGTTCGGAACAAGTGTTCAATTTTGCCCTGATGATATATGTATCTTGAGATTACACCCGAAATCTTTATAAGCTAGATAGCAAATCAAGAGAAAATCCAAAAAAATCTCTTATCAATCGTGAAAACCATAATAGTACGTTCTTAATGAGAATTTTCTGTCAAAATACCCTGATAAAAATCAGGGAATGTTTATAATCTAGAACTTTTACTTTCATGCGATCGCTAGCATTGATACATGTTTATGGTGTTCGCATTGGTAATGGTTTCCAATTAGAATATTCGCCTAGATGATTCCAGTATGTAATATAACCGACAAAAGCAAAAATGAGGGCAGCAATTACTAACAAAATTGCACCAAACAAGCGCCACTTACGATTTGTTTTTAGATACAGAGTTGGTGCAGCAAAAACTCCACCTAATCCCGTTAAAATAAATCCAATTCCTGAGAGAAGTGGATTTCGTGTCAAATTCAGATTAATTATGCGTACCCCAATTACAATCGCAGCAAGTCCAGCAAAAAAGCCATAAATTGTAACTGTGAGCAAATCCCATCCCAAGGCTAAGGCTAAAGAAGCAGACAAAAATAAAATACCGAACAATACCGTCATTTCACCATAAGCAATGTTGAAAACTCCCCCTACTGGCCACGTAAAAGTCATGTGTAAACCAGTAACTAGTGCGATCGCCCCTGTCATCCCAAATCCAGGAATCCACCGTTTTTGATAAGCGTGATCTAGGCCAAAATACACATAGCCAGCTAAAAGAAATAGTCCGGCTACCATATTAATCAACATCAAGGTGATATAGTTAATAAACATTTATCTAGATGTAGATAGCATTAAACTTTTATTTGAGTATAAAATTACCTCATTTAAAATCTATAGCTAGAAGCATTTTTCAAACATCCTCTTAAAAGCTTTTAACTCTCCTCATTCCAGGTTTGTAGCTGCAAATATACCAGCACCAGGGTCACTGCAAATAATACCGTTGCTGCGGCGGCTGCATAACCAAAATCAAATTGAGCAAAAGCCTCTTGGTAAATGTAGTAAACCATTAAATTAGTAGAATTTAGAGGACCACCGCCAGTCATCACATAAACTTGCTCAAAACTTCGTAATGTAAAAATCATCGTGGTAACGATCGCAAAAATTAAAGTTGATTGCAATCCGGGTAAAGTAATATACCAAAACTTTTGCCAACTATTCGCGCCATCAAGTTCCGCAGCTTCGTATCGACTGGGAGGAATAGTTTGCAACCCTGCTAAAAACACTACCATATTAAAGCCGAGTTGTTTCCAAATACTCAAGATAATCAGTACTGGCATTGCCCACACAGTACTACTTAACCAAGGAATAGCTTTAATACCAATAATATCCAATAGGGTGTTAACTATACCATCATTTTGAAATAACCAACGAAATCCCAAACCACCAGCAACTAGAGAAATTATCGAGGGTAAAAAATAAACACTGCGGATAAATCCCCCCAAAGGTAAAGCTTGATTTAACAATACTGCTATTCCTAAAGGAATCACCAGACTAGGAATCACAGTAGCAAGGGTGAAATAAATAGTATTAAAAATAACTTGCCAAAAATCTGAGTCAGATAACAGACGCCAATAATTTTTTAAGCCTACCCAGTGTGTACCACCAGAAGTGAAAATACCACTGGTAAAACTAAGATAAAACAAATAGGCAATTGGCCAAAGAATAAAAAGACCTAATAAAATCAGTGCTGGAGTCAGAAAAAACCAAGCAGCAACGCTATCATTAGCCAACCACGACTGACTAGATTTACTATATATTTTTGGCATCTATAAAATTAACCTGTCGTTATGACACTCCGCCCTGATTCTATCTTTAGCCTGGTTTCTCCTCAAATTCAAGACACATTTAGTCAACACAAGCCTATAAAATTGGGAATCATGGCTTCGGGAAGTGGTAGTAACTTTGAAGCGATCGCCCAAGCCATCAAAGATGGGCAACTCAACGCCCAAATTCAAGTTTTAATTTACAATAATCCAGATGCCTATGCCGCAGTCCGGGCTGCTAATTGGGATGTACCTGCTGTACTTCTCAATCACCGTGATTATAGTAGCCGTGAAGAGTTTGATTGGCAAATTGTCCAGGCTCTACAGCAATATGATGTGGAATGGGTAATTATGGGTGGTTGGATGCGACTAGTAACACAAGTATTAATTGATGCTTTCCCATACAAGATTATTAATATTCATCCCAGCTTGTTACCCAGTTTTAAAGGTTCTCGTGCCGTAGAACAAGCTATAGCTACTGGTGTCAAAGTTACTGGTTGTACAGTGCATTTAGTTTGTTTGGAAATGGATAGTGGCCCGATTTTAATGCAAGCAGCAGTTCCCGTTTTACCTGATGACACACCTCAAACCCTTCACGCCAGAATTCAGATACAGGAACACAAGATATTACCGCAGGCGATCGCACTAGCAGCACAACAAGCACAGATGGGAGACACGGGTAATAAGTAGTTATACTTGTCACCCGTGTCTCCCATGTCCTCGTTCCCTGTTCCCTAACCACTTAACAATTACACAGTTTGATCGGAAGGATTTAAAGTAGAACGCCCATTCAACGACAGCATCACGCGAGAAACACCAGTGAACAGAACACTAGCACCAACCAGTGTTCCAAGCAGCCAAGGTGCATTGAAAGGCCACTGGAACCAGATCATTCCACCTAAAATGAGGGTAATAATTCCGTCGGAAAGTACCCAAGTCCAGTTTTGTTGTGGGCGCAACTTGAATGCTAGGATTAGCTCGAAAACACCTTCAGTTAATAAGAAGCTACCCAATAACAGAGTTAGTGTCAAAATACCAGTGCGAGGATAGATAAACAGCATCACACCTGTAGCGATGTAAAGACCACTCAACAGAATTTTCCAAACAAATCCGCCTTGCTCACGGGTATTATACGCGTAGAATAGTTTGGCAAACCCAGCAGAAATCAGAATGACCGCAACCCAGGTTTCAGCAAAAATAGTTGAGACAACAGGTAGTGCGATCGCAATTATTCCCAAAACACTCAGGATAATACCCATCCATAGCGATCGATTATTATTTTTGTTGAGGTTATCAGAAATGTTGGTTGTCATATAAAAAATTTTCCCCTAGCTGAGAATAAACCTACAATCAGGCTAGAAAATTTCTCAGCAAGTAGGAAATAACCCTAAGATAGACTCCGAGTTGTTTGTGGTAATATATTCAACTCTATTTTTGACGTTGGGAAAAAGCAGGAATTATTGTAACAGTTAATACCTCCCTACTTTCCACAAATAACTAGAAATAATGTTTGTAAAAACATGAGCAATAATTGGCACTAACAAATTACCACTGAGGATGGCGCTATATCCCAATATTAGTCCCACAATACTTGCCCAAATCACATACGGCCATTGTTGGGAACCACTCAAATGCAACACCCCAAAACAAAGACTCGATACGATGACAGCAGCATAATCTAATCCAAAAGCTGGCAACATTACACCACGAAATAATAATTCTTCACTCAATCCTGGTAATAATCCCAACCAAATTAAATCAGGGAAAGCTAGGGGTTTGAGAACTATTTCTAAGTAATAATTGGCACTCCTACGATAAGGAGGGCAAAGTTGATAAGCTAAACCACTCAAACCAGTAATACTCAAGCCTAAACCTACGCCCAAAAGGAAATCTCTTAAATTCCACGTTAAAGGCATCAGGGTAAAACTGCCAAAATACAACCATAGTTTGGCAATAATCCATAAAACTACAGCAGTTACTCCCATCGCCACCAGTACTTGGGTGCGTGTCATGTATGGTATTTCTGGCTCTTGATTTTCTGGTTGAGTCACGGAATTGGGGATTGGGGATTGGGGACTACCGCTTCGCGGAATTAAAAATTAAAAACTAAAAATTAAAAATTAAGAATCTTTTTGACTTTTGACTTATGGCTTTTAACGCCACTAACTACTAACTAATTATTTAAACAACGCAAAGGCGAGATATCAGGATTAAGAGCATAGGAGTTAATGCCTGCTTTATGGGCAACTAATACGCCCACTGCTTCTAAATATGAGTTTACCTCTACTGATTTTATCCCTAAAGGTTGGGGAGGAACTTGAAGCAGAGTATGATTTTCTCGAACTGTGACTATTAGAGATTGCGTCTGGCTGAGATTTAGTAAGGCGCTACTGCCACATGCGCTTGCTGGCACAATCACAGCATCTACTTGATTAGCCCAAATTTCTGTTGGTTCAAGTATTTGCTCAGTCTCCCTCACGATAAATTGGGGTGCGCGACTTAAACCAACAAGAACGCTTGGTAGAAAAGTATAACCTAATTCTTCGGCAGCTGAACGGGGAGATAAATCGGGATCTAGGGATGGAGGTAAAAAGGCTGGCGCATGAGCGCAAGGAATGTGAAACTGTCGCACTAATAAATGGCTAATCACAGCTTCAGCGCCAGCAATTGGATCTACACCTTTGCCGTGACGGTAGTTTTGATCTGCTTGTTCATCGATATAATCGGGGAAACGAGCCACAACTGCGATCGCTTCTGCCCCAGCTTTGTTAATTAATACTTCTGCTGCCCTTAGTAAACTATCTGGATTACCAATTGTTCCCCAACTTGCACCAGAGGTAGATGTACGTAGTTCTACGTTTAAAGGTGCATCGGTAACTACATAATCTGTTAAAGATAATCCTAAAGTTGCCCTAGCTGCGTCGGCTGCTTGCAGGTTTCGCAGGCGTAATTCTGGTTCTATCCCTTGGTCTAAAAGCAAACCAATCCGATTTTGATGGACGGGACGTAAACCCCAGCATTCAGCAGCAAATTTGTCAAGCCCATAACCTTCGACATAGAAAGCATTGGGGAGATTCCAATATAAAGTCGCACCATTCATGACATTGGGGTGAGTGATCAGGCGCTCGCAAACCTGGGCGATAGTTTTGGCAACGGGTAATGCATCGCCTGCATAACCACCAATTGCAGCTCCAATGCCAGTAGGTACAATCAAAATAGCAGTGTATGGACGCACAAATAATTAAAAAGTAAAAAGTAAAAAGTAAAAAGTAAAAATAAAAAATGGCTAATAGCTAATACCAATTAATAATTAGCTATTAGCCATCAAAAATTAAGCATTAGTGGTGACGACAGCTTCCACAGTTGCTTTTTGTTGGGGAACATCTACAGAAGTAATTGCCCAACGTAAGGGTTCACCTTGTTTTTTTAGTTCTGCTTCAATGGTTTTTTGTAATTCTGTAGGAGTTTCTTGGAGGTTAATTTCTGCGGTGATAAAATGAGTTGTCATTGTATTTGTTGGTTGTTAGTGGATAGTGGTTAGTATAAAACAACTAAAGTTCGTAGTAAGGACTTGAGTATTTATTTTTTAAGCACTTTAGTGCTTACTACGAACCCTTCATTCAAGGTGCGTTAGCCTACCTAACGTTATTTACCAAATTGTAATTGATAAACTGTATCTTCTTTTTCTGTGGCAATTTTTAAATCGGAACGAGGATAAGCAACACAAAGTAAGACGTAACCTTGTTCTTGAAGGTCTGGACTAACGCCCATGCCCTCACTTTGGTCTACTGTACCGGAAATAATTTGACCAGCGCAAGTTGTGCAAACACCTGCATGACAGGAACTAGGTAATTCTAACCTCTGTGCATCTGCAACTGATAAGATTGTTTGATCTTCGGGAACTTGCAAAGTATGAGTTTTGCCTTGATGGTGAATTTCAACGGTGTAAGTCTTAGACATATACTATTAAAGATGCGATACAACAGACAAATTGGCGTTGCTGAATGCGGTATGAATCCGAATGTAGAGACACGATATATCGTGTCTCTACAAAGATTTTGGCATTACGCAAAATCATTTTCATACATGAAATCAGCAATGCCGACAAATTTATTATTTTATCTGAATTAGTTAAAAATATTGCAGACATTAAATAAAGTTTGGATTTTGCTTGGGTTGGGGTATTCTACCAGAGTTCTATAATAATCACAGAGAATTTTTCAGAATTTTATAATGCACTCACAAACAAACTTTTGTCATCAATCTTACAAGGTTAACCCTTAAAGTTACAACATTAAGCCTTACAGATAGAACATTAAGCCTTAAGATTACAATATTAAGTCTTACAGCCATAACATTAAGCCTTAAAGTTACAACATTAAGCCTTAAGTAGGGTGCGTTATGGCTTTAGCCTAACCGCACCAGCAGATCATATTGGCGTGTCTAGACTAAAATAGTGCAATAGAAAAAGTTCGTAGTAGGCGCTGTCTTCGCAGAAAAACTAAAAATCTAATACAACATTTTAGCCTTGATACGCTAGTAAGGTGGAATATAGAGACGTACCTTAGCGAAGCCATGCGCTACAGGGGGATTATTTCCCTAAAAATCAACCTTTGGTAACTCAATTCAGAGAAATTACGGTCAAAAATAAAACCATTTGCTAAAAAACTGTGCTTTTTGCTGAACTAGAATCCAGATTAATTGAGCCAAAATAGCTCGATAAAGCTTTTAAAAGTGTAAATTTATGCCCCGAAAAAAACGTAGTTCCCGGATTCTAAAAAAAGCTCAGTTTAGAGTTGCTGGATTGAAAGCTATTGATCCAAATCTCAATTTTGATGAAACTTGCAATTTGCGAAACCTGACGCAATTAATAGAACAGTTTCACAATATGCTTGATGAGTATAACGCTGCTGTAGCTCTAGTTGACTCTTCTAAAACAAAGCTGGATGAGATGGAAAAAATATTAAGTCAAGTTTCAGATAAAATGCTGTACGGGGTTGGTTTTAAATACGGCAAAAACAGCAATGAATATGAACTTGCAGGCGGGGTTAGAGAAAGCGAACGTATCCGTAAAAGCAGATTGACACGTTTGAAATCTAATCCAGATAAAACATCAAATGAAAATACAATAACTACTTAGTGATTCATTGCATTAACTATGAGGAGTTATAGATACCCGACTTTTTTAAATCGGGGATCTATGTTTCTTATGAAAGATTCAGAACTGCTATAGAATAAAACTTTGCATTAACCTAGAAATTCTGCAATATTAAAATTGAATGACCCGTTTTATACATGATCAATTCGCCAAAGACTACCTCGAAGAATTATTAAAAGATTACGGAGAAGTCAAAGCATCAGAGAAAGTATCAGGAGAGATTAAAGAAATAGATGTTTTATTCACTCCTGCAAAACAGCAAAACTCTAATTTACAAATACTGGGTTTGCTAGGAAAATTTGCAGAAAATCCTGCCATCATCGAACCCTTCCGCAATCCGGCTGCTAGCGATGAAATCTGCGACTGTATTCTCAAATTATTAGAAGTCAAAGCTTTATTGCGACGAGAAGCCAAAGCCAACAAAACTAAACTTCAGGACTCAGAAATTCCCAAGTTGTGGGTTCTGACTCCAACAATATCCGAAACTAGATTGTCTAGTTTTGGAACTATCCAAAAGCAAGGTTGGTCATCAGGAGTGCATTTTCTCCCAGAAGCCTTGCGGACAGCTATTGTGGCGATACATCAACTACCAACCACACCAGAGACATTATGGTTGAGGCTTTTGGGTAGAGGAAGTGTACAGTCACAAGCAATTATCGAGTTGCAAGCGTTACCATTAAATCATCCATACCAACAAGCAACCCTCGAATTAGTTTACAACTTGCGCGAAAATTTGAGAGTAAATCAAGAATTAGAAGCAGATGATCGGGAGTTAATTATGCGTTTAGAACCACTTTATCAAAGAGACAGAGAACAAGCCAAAGAAGAAGGAAGACAAGAAGGAAGACGAGAAGGAAGACGAGAAGGAAGACAAGAAGGAAGACAAGAAGGAAGACAAGAAGGCGAACAAGACTTAATACTACGTCTATTAAATCGTCGTATTGGTGAAATTGATGCGTCATTAATCGAGCAAATTAAAGGGTTATCAATTGCACAGTTAGAAAATCTAGGAGAGGCATTGTTAGATTTTTCCAGTGTTAATGATTTAGAAATTTGGTTAAACCAACAATCAATCTAATTCATTTTGATTTATTGAGTCCTTCTCGTAAAGTATGTGTTTTAGAAGCAGATGTTGGGAGTTAATTATGCGTTTGAAACCACTTTATCAAAAAGACAGAGAACAAGCCAAAGAAGAAGGAAGACAAGAAGGAAGACAAGAAGGAAGGCAACAAGGCAAACAAAACTTAATCCTACGTCTGCTAAATCGTCGTATTGGTGAAATTGATGCATCATTAATCGAGCAAATTAAAGGGTTATCAATTGCACAGTTAGAAAATCTAGGAGAGGCATTGTTAGATTTTTCCAGTGTTAATGATTTAGAAATTTGGTTAAACCAACACTCAGAATAAGTTATCAGTTTTATATATTATGGGTAAAACAATTAATCCCTTAATAGTAAATGTTGTGGCAATTAAAATATCTTCGTTTGAATTGATACTTAAAATTTAGTTTTAAGTATCAGATAAAATTATTAATAAGCAATTACACAGTAAGGCTTTCAGCTATAAAATAAGGTAAGCTTTTATAGCCAAGTCTTGCCTAAAAATATTTCATAATTAAGGGGAGAACATCCCAACGGAGAATACAAAAATGCTAGAACAATACCGTCAACACGTCGCCGAAAGGGCAGCATTAGGAATTCCCCCCTTACCGTTGGATGCAAAGCAAACATCAGAACTGTGTGAATTACTTAAAACCCCACCTGCGGGAGACGAGGAAAATTTACTGCATTTATTGCGCGATCGCGTATCTCCTGGAGTCGATCCAGCAGCTTACGTCAAAGCCGGATTTCTGACTGGAATCGCCAAAAAGGAAATCACCAGCCCTCTGATTTCACCAATCGAAGCAATACAATTGCTGGGGACAATGGTAGGAGGTTACAACGTCCAATCTTTAATTGAGTTGCTACAAACTTCCACCGTCTCCTTCTCAGATTCTTCCGAAACACCCCTAGTGATGGGGGGAGAAGGTAAAGAACCAATCGCAGCTTACGCCGCCGCAGCCCTCAGCAAAATCCTGCTGGTGTACGATGCTTTCCACGATATCTTAGAATTATCCAAGGTCAACCCCTTTGCTAAACGGGTAATTGATGCTTGGAAAGACGCAGAGTGGTTTACAGTTCGTCCCGAAGTACCACAAGCAATAACTGTCACCGTCTTTAAAGTTCCTGGCGAAACTAACACCGACGACTTATCACCAGCTACCGAAGCCATGACTCGCCCGGATATTCCTTTACACGCCTTGGCAATGTTAACATCACGGATGCCTGGGGCGTTGGATACCATTGCCGAATTAAAGAAAAAAGGACACCCCATCGCCTACGTAGGAGATGTCGTCGGTACTGGTTCCTCTAGGAAATCTGCCATTAACTCGGTACTTTGGCACATCGGTAATGATATTCCTTATGTTCCCAACAAACGAGCAGGTGGATATGTTTTAGGTAGTGCGATCGCCCCCATATTTTTCAATACTGCTGAAGATGCTGGTGCTTTCCCCATCCAGTGCGATGTCACTAAGATGGAGACGGGGATGGTGATTACTATCCACCCCTACAAAGGTGAAATCACCACACATGTAGAGACGCGCCATGGCACGTCTGAGGAAGTAATTTCGACATTTAGCCTCAAACCCGATACCATTTTAGATGAAGTACGTGCAGGCGGACGTATTCCTTTATTAATTGGACGCACTCTTACCGATAAAACCAGACTTGCATTAGATTTAGAACCCAGTCCAATCTTCACCCGTCCCCAACAACCTACTGACACAGGTAAAGGCTACACCCTCGCTCAAAAAATGGTCGGTAAAGCCTGCGGTTTACCTGGTGTGCGTCCCGGTACTTACTGTGAACCGATCATGACTACCGTTGGTTCCCAAGATACCACTGGGCCAATGACGCGGGATGAATTGAAAGAACTCGCTTGTCTTGGTTTCAGTGCAGATTTGGTAATGCAAAGTTTTTGTCACACTGCTGCTTATCCTAAACCAGTTGATATCAAAACTCACCACGAATTACCAGACTTTTTCGCTTCTCGTGGTGGTGTGGCTTTGCGTCCCGGTGATGGTATTATTCACTCGTGGTTAAATCGGATGCTATTACCAGATACCGTAGGAACAGGTGGCGACTCTCATACTCGTTTCCCCTTGGGTATTTCCTTTCCTGCTGGTTCCGGGTTAGTAGCATTTGCGGGGGCGTTGGGTGTGATGCCTCTGGATATGCCAGAATCAGTTTTGGTACGTTTCAAAGGACAATTGCAACCGGGTGTAACTTTGCGGGATATTGTTAACGCTATTCCCTACGTTGCGATTCAAAAAGGTTTGCTAACGGTAGAAAAGCAGAACAAGAAAAATGTTTTTGCTGGGCGGATCATGGAAATCGAAGGCTTACCAGATTTGAAAGTTGAGCAAGCTTTTGAATTTACCGACGCTACAGCCGAACGTTCTTGTGCTGGTTCTACAATCAAACTCAGTATAGAGACTGTATCTGAATATCTGCGTTCTAATGTTGCTTTGTTAAAAAACATGGTAGCGCGGGGTTACGGCGATGCAAAAACGATTATGCGCCGTGTTGCCAAAATGGAAGAATGGTTGACGAACCCGGTATTAATGGAAGCAGACCCGGATGCGGAGTATGCGGAAATTCTCGAAATTGATTTGAACGAAATTAAAGAACCAATTGTAGCAGCACCCAATGATCCTGATAATGTGAAATTATTATCAGAAGTTGCAGGCGACAAAGTTGATGAAGTATTCGTTGGTTCTTGTATGACGAATATTGGTCATTATCGTGCTACTGCCAAAGTATTGGAAGGTGCAGGCGCAGTCAAAACCCGCTTATGGATTTGTCCACCCACCCGCATGGATGAACACCAATTAAAAGAAGAAGGTATGTACGGTATTTTTGGTGCTGCGGGTGCGAGGACAGAAATACCCGGTTGTAGTTTATGTATGGGAAACCAAGCACGAGTTGAAGATGGTGCAACGGTGTTTTCCACTTCTACCCGCAACTTTAATAATCGCATGGGTAAGGATGCGCGAGTGTATCTTGGTTCAGCCGAATTATCAGCAGTTTGTGCGTTATTAGGGCGCGTTCCCACACTCCAAGAATATATGGATATTGTGGCGAAGAAAATTCATCCTTTTGCTGGGGATTTGTATCGGTATTTGAACTTTGATCAAATTGCTGGTTTTGAGGATGAAGGTAGGGTGATTGCGTTGGAAGATATGCCTAAGATTGAGGATATTTTGGGAATTCCTGCTGGTACTTTGCGTACTCCATAATTAAAGTTAGGGTGGGCTATGCTCACCCTATTTTGTTAGTGGAAATGCAAGATATAAGCATATTATCAGAGCTAGTGATACTTACCTAACACGACGAATTCATTCTCATATTAATGCCAGCAAAAGATATATACCATAATGCTGTTAAACAAGCTCTAATTAAAGATAGCTGGACAATTACAGCTGATATCAAGTTCGGATAATTAGTTATACTTCCCACAGTCATTGCACCCCACCCCTTAATCCCCTCCCCGCACGCGGGGAGGGGTGGTTTTGGCGTTAGACAAAACCGGGGTGGGGTTCAAAGGGGATTATAAGTAATCAAGCGAACCTGATATGATCCTTATCCAATTAAATATGAAGAAGTTAAACTGTTTGCGGATCTTGCTGGAGAAAAAACCATTGCTGCAAGTAGACAAGGAAAACAAATTGTTATTGAAATTAAAAGTTTTCTGAGTCGTTCTCCTATGCGTGATTTTGAAACTGCATTAGGTCAGTATCTTATTTATAAGGCGTTACTTACTATTGAGCATCCCAAACAGATTTATATTTAGCAATATTTACATTGAAGAAGATTGGACTGAGGAAGGAATAGCAACTGAGTTATTAAGGGAAGGTGTGCCGAAAGAGGATATTGTTTTAGCTTTTTATGATCCAGAAACTCGTAAATTGACTGAATTTCCTGTTGCTTGAATAATTTCTAAACAGGAGCAGGTTTTGTTGGTATGATTTAGGCTAAGGTAGGTTTTGACTTTAGGAAATGATATGATTCCTGTGGAAAAGATACCTAAGCTTGATAAAATTAGGGTTTAGTATAATTATGAGAGTGTTTTTTTTGAGACTCACCTTTAACTTAGCCCCGGTGTAAAATTTTGTCAGATTAGTTTAATATAAATTACTTTAATAATAAAAACTCTAAGTTTCAACATCCACAAAAACAAATTGTAAAATCATGTTGACTCAATTAAAAATCACAGATGAACGCAAAGAAAATGCTGAAATAGAAATTCGTGACAAAACAAAGCGTGTTGACTACAACACTTTAGAATACCCTATAGAAGTAATCATTCAAAAATATTTAGATGGAAGGGATGAAGATGAAAATGAGTTGTTTATTCCAGACTATCAACGAGAAATGTCTTGGGATGAAGATAGACAATCAAAATTTATTGAATCTTTAATTTTAGGTTTACCAATACCTTACATTTTTGTTGCTGATATATCAGGAGCAGAAGATTTAGCACGTTTAGAAATTATAGATGGTACGCAACGTATTCGCACTTTAACTAAATTTATTAACAATGAACTTAAATTAAGAAATCTTGAGAAATTAAAAACTCTAAATGAGTTTACTTTTGCAGATTTACCGCTACCACGCCAAAGACGTTTTAAAAGGACTACTATTAGAATGATTATATTAACAAAGGAAGCAGATGAAGAAATCAGAAGGGATCTTTTTGAAAGAATTAACAGTGGTAGCGTCGAATTAAATGAAATGGAGAAACGCAGGGGAGGTAAACCAGGAAAGTTTTTAAATCTAATTGAAGAATTATCAAAATATCAACTATTTTTAGATTTATGCTCTTTTACTGAAACGGAAATCAATAAAAGAGACCCACAAGAATTTGTTTTACGTTTTTTTGCATTTTTAAATAATTATCAAAACTATTCTGATTCAGATAGAAAAGTCCATAAATTTTTAAATAACTATTTAGAACAAGAAAATCAATCTAATTCATTAAATATTGATGCAATGAAAAGTGAATTTTATTTAGTGTTAGATTTTATAAAAAAGTATTTTCCTGATGCTTTACATATTTATAGAAAAACAAAAAAATGCTATGAACCGACAACTAGAATTAAGTTTGAATCAATTTGTGTAGGTATTGCTCTAGCATTAAGAGAAGATCCAAATCTAAAGCCAAAATCAACTGATTTTTTAGATAGTCAAGAATTTAAAAAAACTACTGCATCTGATACATATAGTTCTCAAAATAAAGTCACTAATCGTATTCATTATGTTCGTGATCAGCTTCTAGGTAATTAATGAAAAGTACATTATTTAAAGATTTTGATGAACGCGCTCAAGAAGTTAGTAGATATTTTTTATTTTTGAAAAATTTAGAACAAGGTTCAATTAAATTAAGCATGGGTAATGCTAAGAATACAAAAACCAAATCAATAAATAATGACTTAGAAAAAACTCTTAAAGCAACAGGATTTTTATTGCTTTATAACCTAGTTGAATCCACAATGCGTAATGCAATTACAACTATTTTTGATGAATTTCAAAATAAAAATATTTCTTTTGATGATGTCACAGATAAAATAAAAAAAATTATTATTAAGAATTTCAAAGATAATAAATCAACTGATACTTTTTTACAAAAAATAAACAATATTTCATGTGATATAATATCTTGCAGTTTTGATAAAGGAAAATTGTTTTCAGGTAATCTTGATGCAAGAAAAATACGAGAAACCTCTGAGATCTATGGTTTTTCATGTAAAACAAATGCTAAGAAAACTAAAGACGGTAGCGATTTGCTAACAGTTAAGACTAATAGAAATGATTTGGCACATGGTTTTAAATCATTTGAGGAAGTTGGTAGAAATGCTACTGCGGACGAATTATTTGAAATTCAAAAAAGAGTTATTTGTTATTTAAAGGCAATATTAGAGAATATAGAGAGTTATCTATCAAATCAAGAATATTTACAATAGTTAGTTTATGATGAATTAGGAGTGCTACCTTTGGTAATTGGTGCGATCGCACTCCCAATTCCTCAATAAATGCTCAACTCTGTTTTTGTTGAAACTGACTCATTAACCAAGTTACAACCTCAGATTGGCTCATTTCCCGACTACACGCAGGTAAAAAGAAGTCCGCCTGCGCGGACTTAGTTTGTGCAGCCCAGACTTCCAGTCTGCGGGGATTTTAAACTGCATCTAATCCCGATCCTCGTCCACTAGTTTTGGCAGAACTATACACCTGCAACGCGACTGCATACGCTTATCCTCCTTTTTCCCCAATCCCCGATTCCCGCACTCTGTGAGAAGCCCTTCACCCTTCGCCAAGTGCTTTATTATGCCGGGGTAGACGCGTAGCGGCTTCTGAAAGTACCCGTCCACGTCCACCGCACTGGCTCACCACTTGCGCGTCTACGCGTAGCGTCTGGTCTGGAGAATCCCCGATCCCCTATGAAACCATGCAATAATCTTGAATACCCTTAACATCCAAGGTTGTGTTTTGCAGAGAACGGATAGCAGCAACGGTGGCTTTGGCACCAGCAATGGTTGTGATAATGGGGATTTTATAAGCTAAGGCTGTACGGCGAATCAGCCTAGCGTCGCTTTGGGCTTCTTCTCCAGAAGGTGTATTAATAATTAGTTGAATTTTGTGATTTTTAATCGCATCCAACACATGGGGGCGTCCTTCGTGGAGTTTTAATACCAACTCAATTTCTAAACCATGTTCATGGAGAACACGCCGTGTACCGTCGGTAGCCATGACGGTAAAGCCCAAATCTATAAATTCTTTGACCACTGGTACTGCTGCTGCTTTGTCGCGATCGTTCATTGAGACAAATACCGTACCACTTAAGGGTAAACGTTCGCCAGCAGCTAATTCTGCCTTGGCAAAGGCGCGTCCAAAGTCACTGTCTATACCCATAACTTCACCAGTAGAACGCATTTCTGGGCCAAGGATAGTGTCAGTACCGGGGAATTTATTAAATGGTAATACAGCCTCCTTCACGGCGATATGGGATGGTATGACTTCCTTTGTAAAGCCAAGTTCTGCCAAAGTCCTACCCGACATAATTAAAGATGCCAGTTTTGCTAAAGGTACACCTGTAGCTTTTGAAACAAATGGCACAGTCCGAGAAGCACGGGGATTAGCTTCTAAAATATATACTTGGGGCGATTCAGTTTGAGAACCGACAACAGCAAATTGGATATTCATCAGCCCGATCACATTTAATGCTTGTGCTAATTGCACCGTCCACTGACGAATCTGATCAAGAACTGTTACTGGTAGGGAAATAGTAGGTAAAGAACACGCCGAGTCTCCGGAGTGGATACCCGCCTGTTCAATGTGTTCCATAATCCCACCAATGACGACTCTACCTGTGCAGTCTGCGATCGCATCTACGTCTACTTCGATCGCATTTTCCAGAAACTTATCGATTAAAATCGGGTGTTCTGGTTCCACTTGCACCGCAAAAGTCATGTAACGCTCTAATTCTGTATCAGAATAGACTATTTCCATAGCTCTACCTCCTAACACATAGCTAGGACGCACTACCACCGGATAGCCAATGCGTTTGGCAACAATCAATGCATCTTCATAAGTACGAGCAATACCATTTGCTGGTTGAGCAATATTTAATTCTTTGAGAATCTTCTCAAACCGTTCCCTGTCTTCGGCCATATCAATCGAATCTGGAGAAGTACCCCAAATTTTAGTGATCGGGGATTGGGGATTAGGAATTGGGGATTGGGCATTTTCCTCATTCCCTGATTCCCGGTCGCCAGTACCCATTCCCTTCAAATATTTCTGTAATGGTACAGCCAACTTCAAAGGTGTTTGTCCACCAAACTGCACAATTACACCCACAGGATTTTCTGCCTCAATGATGTTTAAGACATCTTCTTTTGTCAGTGGTTCAAAATAAAGGCGATCGCTTGTATCATAATCTGTTGACACAGTTTCCGGGTTAGAGTTAACCATGATTGTTTCATAGCCTGCCTTCTTGAGTGCAAAGGCTGCATGACAACAACAGTAGTCAAATTCAATTCCCTGACCAATCCGGTTTGGCCCGCCACCCAAAATCATGACTTTGGGTTTATCCGTAGGCAAAATTTCTGTTTCTTCTTCGTAGGCTGAGTAGTAGTAGGGAGTAAACGCCTCAAACTCAGCCGCGCAGGTATCGACTGTTTTATATACCGGGATGATACCTAATTGTTTGCGGTATGCTCTGACTTCATCTTCTGTGGTTTTGCTCGCATAGGCAATCTGGCGATCGCTAAATCCTTGACGTTTTACCCCATACATCTGCTCTTTTGTCAAGCTCTGTAATGGCGTCCGCTTCAGGAATTTTTCGATTTCCAATAGTTCCTGCATTTTGTCGAGGAACCAAGGGTCAATCCCGGTTAATTCGTAGATTTCTTCAATACTTAGACCTAATTGCATAGCATGGCGCACAGCAAAAATACGATCAGGATTGGGTGTCCGCAGTTGAGCGCGAATTTGTTCACCACTGGGGAGTTTTTCTTTGATGTCGCATCCCCAGCCAGCGCGTCCTGTTTCCAGAGAACGCAAGGCTTTTTGGAACGACTCGTTAAATGTCCGTCCCATAGCCATTGCTTCCCCTACGGACTTCATTTGTGTGGTTAGTACTGGTTCAGAACCGGGGAATTTTTCAAAGGCGAATCGGGGAATTTTGGTGACTACGTAATCTATAGTCGGTTCAAAGGAAGCAGGGGTTTTCTTTGTGATGTCGTTTTTAATTTCATCCAAAGTGTAACCGACAGCTAATTTTGCTGCCATTTTGGCGATGGGGAAACCAGTTGCTTTACTCGCCAAAGCCGAACTACGAGAAACACGGGGGTTCATTTCAATTACAACTACTTCCCCATCCACCGGATTGACGGCAAACTGAATATTAGAACCACCAGTTTCTACGCCAATCTCGCGGATAATTTTAATTGCCATATCCCGCAGCCGTTGATATTCTTTGTCGGTAAGGGTTTGGGCTGGGGCGACGGTAATTGAGTCTCCAGTATGGATACCCATAGGATCTAGGTTTTCAATTGAGCAGATAATCACGACGTTATCTGCTAAATCGCGCATGACTTCCAGTTCGTATTCTTTCCAACCCAGCAGGGATTGGTCGATCAGAATTTGCGATACAGGTGAAGCATCAATTCCTGTCTGGGCCATTTCCGCAAATTCTTCTTCGTTGTAAGCAATCCCACCACCAGTCCCACCCAAGGTAAAAGCAGGACGAATAATTAAAGGATAAGTACCGATGCGGTGGGCGATCGCTTTTGCTTCTTGTGATGATGAAGCTGTTCCACTCGGACACACCCTGACGCCTATTTTGGCCATAGCGTCGTTAAACAGTTTTCTGTCTTCGGCTTTTTCAATTGCTGGTAACTTCGCACCGATTAACTCAACGTTGTACTGTTCCAACACTCCAGTTTTTGCCAAAGTTACAGCAATGTTAAGGGCGGTTTGTCCTCCCATTGTTGGTAATAAGGCGTTGGGGCGTTCTTTGGCGATTACTTTTGCGACTAATTCGGGCGTTAATGGTTCAATGTAGGTGCGATCGGCTGTTTCCGGATCGGTCATAATAGTAGCAGGGTTGGAGTTCACCAACACTACTTCATAACCTTCTTCTCGCAACGCTTTACAAGCTTGGGTTCCAGAGTAGTCAAACTCACAAGCTTGTCCAATTACTATTGGGCCTGACCCTAATAGTAGAATCTTTTTTATGTCATCACGACGGGGCATAGTTCTTGCTTTGGAGTAAAAGAATACAAATCTTGATTATTTTAAGGGTCTTTGCTACCCACTACTAATGCTGTCTATTATCAACTTTTCTAGATTTAATCATAGCCACCAAGTAAGAAAAAGCTACTCTTATTGATTTTTCTGGTATTTCCAGGATTTTATATAATTACTTCCTGTTGATCACAGCAATAAGACAAGGTTATGGAAGTCTCACGAAGAAAAACACAGTTAAATTACTTTTTTCATTTACTTTTTATATTTTTGAACTAATTTTTACTATTTTTCGATACAGAAATTACATGTAGTAATGATGCAATATTTTTCAATTGTTTTGCTGAATGTAATTCTTGTTAGTTATTTTTCTCAATACAAAGACAATGTAATTTTAACTATACATAAAGTTAAGTTTAAAAAGGTTAGATTTTTTGAAACAGAAATGCTTGGGATAGTATTCCTAAATCATTCGTAAACAGCAATATACCTGACTTCTTGTAGAAGTAGGGGTTCTGGTTCTCTTAATTTTCATAACTCCTACAGAGATTGCTATATAAAAATATAAGAATTATTTGCAATAATTCCATTATGTGTTTTTATATACAATAAATAATAAAAAAGCAGAGAATTAAGCTTTTGATCTCTGCTTTTTTTTATATTTTTTTTACAACTAACACTTGCAAATTCTTTACAATTTAACAAAGGTGTTTGAAATTGATTGGAGTGTTAGTTTTGAGCACGTTGAACGAAGCCTAAAGTTAAACTGTCTTTGGCAAGGAAATGAGCTAAATGGTAAGCTCTTTCCTCAGTTTCCAAAAGGATTTTTTCGTAGAGATAACGTGTAGCGCGATCGCCTAAACTCTCTGCTTGAGAAGCTTGACTACGGAGGACTCTAATAATAGATTGTTCTGCTTTGAGGTCATTTTCTACCATATCACGGTTAGAAAATACGCCATCTATTTCTTGTTCAACACAAGATAATTCTGCCAATTTGGCAAAAGTAGCAACTGGTATTCCTCCCAGTCCATTTAAGCGTTCACCAATATCATGGATATGTTCTTGGATTTCTTTATAGCTATCGTTAAAAAACTCGTGCAGAGAGTAATATTCTGCACCTTCAACTACGAAATGATGCTTTTGGTATTGTAAAGCTAGAGCTTGAAAACTAGCTAGGACAACGTTAAATCCTTCACAAACTGGAGTTGTAACACTGCGATCCAGCAAGACAGGATTGTCATAAACTTGACCAAAATTTTGTAATAAAGTTTGCGTTTCAGACATTGTTCTCCTCGCTTTTTAGCAGTTATGCTTTCTAACCGCTTAGGTTTTTACATATTAGCATTTTAAAAATGAAAACCGGGTTGATCAATATGATTAAATTTTAATTTCTCAGTGCATTAAATTTCTGTTTTTATTTATTATTGAAAATACATATCATCAAGTAACTTGATTTTTACTTGCGACCAAAGTCAGATATTCACAATGTCATCAACACAAGTTTATTTCGTCCGTTAGCAGTAAATAGAGTTTGTAGAAAAAGTAAAGATTTGCATTAAGAAGGAGGAAGGAAAAAACATATTGTCTTCCTAATTGATTTTTTTGAGAATAAATAGCAATTATCTTTGATTTTTCGGCTTTAACTGGGTATTTTAATAATTTTTCTCATTATTTCTCGTCTTTTATATTTATAATTCGATATTCCTCTAGTTTGCAGTCCTCATTGAAAATCTTTTTCAAAAACTAATGAGAAAGGTTTGCACTTAGGTTATGCTGGTTTAAGGAGTTCAACTCCTAAAAACATCTATGTCAAGGGAGTCAAGGCGCAGTCTTTGCTGCGAGTTTATAGCACTTTGAGGGCGGCAATCTTGAAGTCTTTTAGTTCAGAAATAGAAGCAAAACACGTTGTAGAGGTAAATTGGTCAGATCGTTGGCAAGTCTATCAACGCTTGCAGGAATTAGATATCCCCTGTTGGTGCGAGACTAACCAACCGTTGACAGTTCAAGTTGAAAATGCTTACACCGCTATTCAAATTTGGAGTGTCCTACGGCAATTTACCGCGTCTCGGCAAGTATTGATTTGGGCTTTAGAAGGGTGTTGGTAGCTTAGTCTCCAAGCTGTCCCAAGTAATATCTCGCTTGATTAGTTGTATGAGTCAACAATTAGGTAACAACCATGAGTCATTTCCACAACACTGAAACAACAGCATTTTGTATGGAGGCTAGATTCCTCGATTTCGTGATCAAAGATGGCTATAAACTTAAAGGACTACTGCTAGCTACGCCCGATGGCGAATGTTATGTAAAATTAGCTAAACATTTACGAGCAGGATTTGACTGGCGTTTACCACGTGGTACTTGGTTGCAAGTTGTGGGTGAAAAAAAATGCGATCGCAAAACTGGTGAAGTCAAATTCAAAGCTGAACGAATTTTAGCAGCGTCTTTTGAGAGTCACAGATACGCAGAAAACCTCACACCACCACCTCAGCAGTCCACCACCTCATCTATCGAACAATCCAAGCCAAAAGTCGCAAAATCAACTATATTGGTATGTCAAAAATCTGATTGCATGAAACGTGGCGGCAAACAGGTGTGTCAGGCTATACAAGCAGCTATGAGCGATCGCGGTTTAGAAGATCAGGTAACGATTAAGGGAACTGGCTGCATGAAAAATTGCAAAGCAGGGCCTAATTTAGTCATGCCAGATAAAACCCGCTATAGTCGGATCAAAGCTGCACAAGTACCTGCACTTATAGATAAGCACTTTAGTGAAGTCACATTGGCGATCGCGAGTAATAACACTTTTTAAAGAAAAAATTTTTTTTAATACAAATATTTTGTTTTAATTTTGATACTCAGTCCTAATTTTTGCAAAAATTAGGACTTATCCAGCTGACTTGAAAAGCGCCTCCCAATCAATTAACTGTGAAATATCAACCACCACTAATTTTGGCTTTGTACCCCAACTTGATCAAAGTTTCTAGGATTTTCTGCTTGTGTTCGCCTTGAATTTCAATTTCGTTATCTTTAACTGTCCCACCTGTACCGCACTGAGTTTTCAGCTGTTTGACTAATGCTTGCAAAGTTTCTGGTTTGGTTTGAAAACCGCTAATGACAGTGACAGTTTTCCCTTTGCGTCCAGCGCGAGTTGCTTGCACTCGTACATTTTGTTTTTCGGGTGGTAGTTCTTGAGTTGGTCTTTCTAATGCTGGCGAGTAGTTGTCACCAAATTCGCGGTAGACAAAGCGATCGCTTGATGATTTATCCTTTGAGGAAGCCATAAACTTTAATAATCAGTTATCAGTTATCAGTTATCAGTTATCAAAAACTGACAACTGTGTTAGTAGTCTTAACTAATCTGTTTTTATCCTAATGCGCTTCAGACTTTTTTATAATGAAGTTCGTCTTGTAGTTCAAAGTTCAGCCTTTAACCGATAATTCCTCACCTGTGCCTCATCAATCGAAAATCTAAAATCCAAAATCGCATGACTACTACTCCCATTTTCCCTAATTCCCCAACTAATCAACACCCCGACCTCCAAGGACGCTTTGGTCGCTTTGGTGGTAAATATGTTCCAGAAACATTAATGCCAGCACTGGCAGAATTAGAAACAGCATACGAGCAATATCGCAATCAACCTGCTTTTGTTGCAGAATTACAAAAATTACTTCGCGATTACGTAGGACGTGCCACTCCTTTATATTTTGCTGAACGCCTCACCGCTCATTATGCCAGACCAGATGGTACAGGGGCGCAAATTTACTTAAAGCGTGAAGATTTAAATCATACAGGCGCTCACAAAATTAACAATGCGATCGCTCAGGTGTTGTTAGCGAAGCGCATGGGCAAAAAGCGGATTATTGCCGAAACTGGTGCTGGTCAACATGGTGTAGCAACAGCGACAGTGTGCGCTCGGTTTGGTTTAGAATGTGTGATTTATATGGGCGTTCACGATATGGAACGTCAAGCTTTAAATGTATTTAGAATGAAGCTGATGGGGGCAGAAGTCCGACCAGTAGCGGCGGGAACAGGTACACTCAAGGATGCCACTTCGCAAGCAATTCGGGATTGGGTGACAAATGTCGAAACCACTCACTATATCTTGGGTTCGGTGGCTGGACCTCATCCTTATCCGATGATGGTACGCGATTTTCATGCAGTGATTGGACAAGAAACCCGCGCTCAAGCAATGGAAAAATGGGGAAGCTTACCTGATATTCTCATGGCTTGTGTCGGTGGTGGTTCTAATGCAATGGGACTTTTTCACGAGTTTGTGAATGAGGCGTCTGTGCGATTAATTGGTGTAGAAGCTGCTGGCGAAGGCGTGGATACAGAAAAACATGCAGCCACCTTGACAAAAGGACGGGTTGGTGTATTGCATGGAGCCATGAGTTACCTGCTACAAGATAACGATGGACAGGTGATAGAGGCCCATTCAATTAGCGCTGGTTTAGACTATCCAGGTGTTGGGCCAGAACATAGCTATTTAAAAGATTGTGGACGTGCTGAATATTATAGTGTTACTGATGCTGAAGCTTTAGCCGCATTCCAAAGACTTTCGCGCTTAGAAGGAATTATACCTGCACTAGAAACCGCCCATGCGATCGCCTACCTCGAAACCCTGTGTCCCCAACTTAGCGGTAGTCCCCGGATTGTGATTAACTGTTCTGGACGTGGCGATAAAGATGTGCAGACAGTGGCTAAATTCCTCAATCAGTAAACTGATAACTGATAATTGTCTCATTGGTGTCTATCTTGAGACTCTGGTTGTAATCAAGACTATAGTGTTACATTTCAAAAAGCCTCACTAATGCAGGGAAACTTGTTTGTAGTAGGCGCTTTAGCGCTTGGTATAAACCATAAGCTACTTGTTAGTAACAAGGAGCATCCCAAATGTTCAAAAAACTCTACTCTAATAGCTGAAAGTCTGCTTAAGCAGACTGCTTGATTTATTGGAGTCGTCTGAAGACGACTTGTGCTATTAGCTAAGGGTTTAAACTCTTAGCAGTACATTGAAAAATTGGGATGCTCCGTTAGTAACATAGATACAAGAGAAACTCGTAGATAGTGATGGCTAATGTCAACACCAAAAATCATATGCTTACCAAAACATCTTTGGCAGAAAAGGAGAGCAAATATTCTCAGCAAAATGTATTAATTGTTGGGGGAGGACCAGCAGGACTTGCAACTGCTTTAATGTTAGCTAAACGCAGTTGGACAAATATTACAGTTCTAGAAAAACGTCCTACTGCGGATTATTATGAACCTGACAAGTCATTTAATTACTTAATTGATGGTCGAGGTCAAAAATTTACTGACTTATTTGAATTAACTCAGCAGTTAGCAACGATTAGTGTACCAACCACAGAGTTTTATTTAACACTTATTAAACCAAATGGCAGTCGCAAAACATCTAAAGTACCTGTTGCAGATCCAAACCGAAAAACTGCCTACTGGATACCACGCAGAGCATTTGTTAATTTGCTTTACCAAGAAATAGAAAATAATTGGTCAGATCACATCACTGTGTTATTTAACACGCAATGTGTGGAAATCAATAAAATAGCTGTGGATAGTGAAGAAGCAGAAAAACTAGAAGTTTTTGCTCACACTAACAATAGCAATAAAACTAAATTTGAGCCTGATTTGATTGTCGGTTGTGATGGGATAAACTCTATTGTTCGGGACACTCTGAAAAAGTGGGATAAATCTACATCAAATAGATTTGAAATGAAGAAATTCCCCTCGCCTAGTTCAGGTTTGAGGTATAAAGTATTGAGTTTCCCGCCAAATTTTCCTCTTGATAACGCTGGCAAAGAACACACTGTCAGCACAATGGCTTATGGTATTCGTGGTGCATTTCGGGGTCGTAAATACTCTGTATCTCTGGGTTTGTTACCTCTGAAAAATCCCGACGAGCCTCGTAGTGCCAATATCGTTACATATCCAGATCATCAAATTTGGGAATTGCAAAGTGGTGAGGAAGTTTACAAGTTTATTCAACAAGCTTTCCCGCAATTACCTATCGATAAAATCTTGTCGCTTCCAGAAGCAGAACGATTTGCAAAAAGTGAAGGTGGTTACTTCCCCAATCCTCAGTATTCTTCTGGATTGTACTTTTTGTTAAAACAACAGACAAACAAAGGGATAGTACTTTTAGGAGATGCTATTCATTGCTTTCCACCTGATATTGGACAAGGTGTAAATTCAGCATTAGAAGATGTGTATATTTTGAATGACGCACTCGAAAGAAGTGAAGATAAACTTTCGGATGCTTTACCTTTATATGAATCTTGGCGTTTAGCAGATACCAAAGCATTAGTACGTCTTGCTCAAATTGCTTATCCGTGGCAGTATAACCAAGCTCCCCTACGCAAGTGGCTGTGGAGTATTAATTTTGTTTTCCGACTTCTACTAAATCGTTTACTGCCATATATATTTAGTCCGCCAGCCTTTTTTAGGATTCAGAATCATCAGTTTTCCTATCAGGAAATCTTGGTTATGGCTCAACGTACTACCCAAAGATTATATTTACTCGTTTTAGCACTTATTTTTGGATTTTTATCAATACCGTATTTTGTCTATTTTAAAGAGATTTTTTAAAGGACAATGACTGAAGAACGTGAGCCTGATTTACCGTCAGCAAATATGCAACACTCAAATGAACCGACTGATGATGTCAACAAAGAGTCGGTAGATGATTCCAAGACAAATCCGATTGCAAGTGTTTGGAATAAGACAACAGGACGATTGATCCAAGCTCTACCCGTAGAAAAAATATCACAGTTGTTTGTGAAGTGGTTTAGTGTCAGCGAAGCTCAAGTTGCAGAGATTTTAGAGCAAGTACGAGCAGAACTACCGACCACAGAAGCCTTATTGATTGGGAAGCCCCAAGCTGGTAAAAGCTCCATTGTCAGGGGATTGACGGGTGTTTCGGCCGATATTGTTGGTCAAGGATTTCGTCCTCATACTCAAAACACTAAGCGCTACGCCTATCCTTCTAATGATCTACCTTTGCTGATTTTTACTGATACTGTTGGGCTAGGTGATGTTAATCAAGATACAGAAATAGTCATTCAAGAACTGATTGGAGATTTACAAAAACAGAGTCGTGGCGCCAAAGTCATGATTCTCACTGTCAAAATTAACGACTTCGCCACCGATACACTACGACAAATTGCTCAGGAGTTACGTCAAAAATATCCAGACATTCCCTGTGTATTGGCAGTTACCTGTTTACATGAGGTTTATCCTCCTGATGTTGCCGATCATCCAGAATATCCACCAGTATACGAAGAACTCAACCGTGCTTTCACTGCCATACAAGAAACTTTTGCTGGACTGTGCGATCGCTCTGTACTCATCGACTTTACCCTCGAAGAAGATGGTTACACACCAGTATTTTACGGCTTAGAAGTGTTGAGAGATACTTTAGCAGATTTACTTCCAGAAGCCGAAGCGCGAGCAATTCACCAGTTATTAGATCAGGAAACTGGTGAGAAGATTGGTAATCTCTACCGAGATGTAGGACGGCGTTACATTTTGGCATTTGCTGTGATCGCTGCAACGATCGCCGCCACACCTTTACCCTTGGCGACAATGCCTGTGTTAATTGCATTGCAAGTATCAATGGTTGGGTTATTAGGTAAATTATATGGACAGACACTTACACCTTCTCAAGCTGGTGGTGTCGTGAGTGCGATCGCAGGTGGTTTTTTTGCAAGAACTGTAGCACGAGAATTAGTTAAATTTATACCTGGTTTCGGTAGTGTGATTGCTGCTTCTTGGTCTGCTGCCTATACTTGGGCATTAGGCGAAGGTGCTTGTGTATACTTCGGGGATTTAATGGGAGGTAAAAAACCCGATCCTCAGAAAATTCAATCTGTGATGCAAGATGCATTTGAGCAAGCAAAAGCACGTTTTCGGAGTATGAAATGATGAAGGAGCAAATTCTAAATACCTCAAAACATTTAACAATTATTTTCCTGTTTTTTCCTTCTACTTAATAGCGATTTATTGAAATTATGTTTCTCACTCAAACAGTTCCCCGTCAACGAGAAATCGTTGAAGTTCTTTTCCGTAATGGCTGGGACTATATGCGAAGATTGCTCACAGGTGGTAAAGCTGATGAGCCTCAATTACCCACACCAGCAGTTTTGAAAAATATCTTGGTTGATTTAGGGCCTGTGTACGTCAAATTGGGTCAACTACTTTCTACCCGTCCAGACTTACTAAGTGGTTCTTATATTGAAGAACTATCAACACTGCAAGATGAAGTACCACCAGTTCCTTGGTCAGAAATAGAAGTTCTAATTCGTCAACAACTCAAACAACCTTTAGAAGAAACTTTCATAAGCATTAATCCTATAGCAGTAGCAGCTGGTTCCATTGCTCAAACACATCAAGCTATCCTCAAAGATGGTCGAGAAGTTGCTTTGAAAGTGCAACGTCCAGGAATTGATATTACTGTTGCTAGAGATATTGCTCTGATTCAAGGTATTGCTGATTTAGTAGCACGTACTGAATTTGGTCAAAGCTACGAAATCAAATCTATCGCTGAAGAGTTTGTCAAAGCCTTGGAAGCAGAGTTAGATTTTACACTAGAAGCTAGTTATACTGACGATTTGCGGCGCAATTTATCCCAGAGTCGCTGGTTTGATCCAACTCAGATCATAGTCGCGCAAATTTACTGGGATTTGACAACGCAAAAATTACTAGTAATGGAATGGTTGGATGGTGTACCGTTGTTGTCGGCAAATTTAACTAGCCAAAATGGTAAAAGCCCGACTTTAGAAAGACAAGAAATTACTACCTTGTTATTTCGTGCTTTTTTCCAACAATTATATATAGATGGATTTTTTCATGCCGATCCCCATCCAGGCAATATTTTTTATCTTAAAGATGGGCGGATTGCTTTAATTGACTGCGGTATGATGGGGCGACTCGATCCGCGTACACAGCAGATTTTAACAGAAATGTTATTAGCAATAGTTGATTTAGATGCTCAACGGTGCGCCCAGTTAACTTTGCAGTTAGCAGATTCAAATCAACCTGTAATTTTGTCTCGTCTCGAAAATGATTATGACCGAATGTTGCGGAAGTACTATAACTTGAACTTGTCGCAAATGAATTTCAGTCAGATCATTTATGAACTGTTACAAGTCGCTCGTAATAATAAAATTCGTTTACCTAGTAATATGGGTTTGTATGCCAAAACCCTAGCTAATTTAGAGGGAGTAGCACGATCATTTAATCCAGATCTGAATTTTATAGATGAAATTCAACCATTGATTACAGATTTATTCCGTCGTCAGTTGTTCGGAGAATCACCTGTGCGATCGCTCCTCAGAACAGCGCTAGATCTTAAAAGTCTCTCTTTACAATCTCCCCGACAAATCGAATTACTACTAGATCGAGTCACATCAGAAACATTACAGTGGAATTTAAATGTACGTGGTTTAGATAGCTTGCGCCGTACCACCGATGATGCTGCCAATCGGCTTTCTTTTAGTATCTTGGTAGGTTCACTGATTATGGGAGCAGCAATTATTTCTAGCAATGCGAGAACTCCACAGTTTTCTCTTCTGAGTAACGTATTATTTGCTACGGCAACTTTTTTAGGTTTGTGGCTGGTTATTAGTATTTTGCGATCAGGACGTTTACGATAGCGACTTCTAGTCGCCAGGTCTTTTTCAGAAATTGAGATGCTCCCGATTTATTGGAGTCGTCTTCAGACGACTTGTGCTATTAGCTAAGGGTTTAAACCCAAGCGCGTTATATTGAAAAAATTGGGATGCTTCCTAAACAAACATTAACCACTAACTACTAACCACTAACTACCATCTACCTTATGCCAATCATTGAAGCTCAAAATCTGAGCAAGATTTATCCTGTCGCGGTAAAAGAACCAGGTATTGCTGGAACAATTAACCACTTTTTTCGCCGCACCTATCGCCAAATCAAAGCAGTTCAAGATGTTTCTTTTGCAATCGCACCTGGTGAAGTAGTTGGGTTTTTAGGGCCGAATGGTGCTGGAAAAACCACCACACTCAAAATGCTGACAGGGTTGATTCATCCTTCTAGCGGTATAGTTAAAGTCGCTGGTTATGTTCCCTTTCGTCGCCAAGAAGCATTTTTGCAGAAAATAACCCTAGTAATGGGACAAAAGCAACAATTAATTTGGGATTTACCAGCAGTAGATTCTTTAAAAATTAACGCTGCTGTTTACAATATTAGCGATCGCGAATTTAAAAAGCGAGTCGGCGAACTCACCGAAATGCTGTCTCTAGAAGGAAAACTTAATCAACCAGTACGCAAGCTGTCTTTAGGTGAGCGGATGAAAGCAGAAATTTTAGCAGCACTTTTACATCGTCCTTCGGTACTGTTTTTAGATGAACCAACTTTGGGACTAGATGTTAATGCTCAAGTAGGAGTGCGCGACTTTTTACGAGAGTATAATCAGCGTTATCAAGCTACAGTACTGTTGACTAGTCATTACATGGCAGATATCACCGCTCTGTGTCAACGGGTATTATTAATTCACCAAGGTAAGTTGATGTATGACGGTAGTCTCGATGGACTATTAGAAAAGTTTGCACCTTATCGAGAAGTACATGTGGAATTAACACAACCTCTGTCAAAACAAAGACTCATGTTTTACGGTGATGTCCAAAAATTAGATGGACGGATGGTGTGTTTTATGGTGCAGCAAGAAGATTTGACACGCACCGTCTCGCGGATTCTCGCAGAGTTAGATGTGATTGATTTAACTGTGAATGAACCACCAGTCGAAGAAGTAATTGGAAGAGTATTTCAAGCAGGGGTAGTTAGTAGTTAAAAATTGTTGTTTGTTCGTTGTTGATGATTGGTGGTTAGTAACTAATGACAAATGACACATAACTCATTATGCAAAGACTAATCAAAACAATATTAACTTTTCTGTCTGTGTATTACGCTTACATGGTGGAGTATCGTGCAGAACTAATTTTATGGGTATTAGCTGGCTCTTTACCAATTATCCTGATGGGAGTTTGGATACAAGCTGCTCAAGGTGGACAATTCGGTTTAACATCTGTGGATTTTGCTCGTTACTTTCTGGCTGTTTTTCTTGTGAGACAGTTCACAGTTGTATGGGTAATTTGGGAAGTGGAAAGGGAAGTAGTAGAAGGTAAACTTTCTAACCGATTGCTACAACCAATTGACCCAGTATGGCATCATGTTGCTGCTCATGTTAGTGAAAGAGTCGCTCGTATCCCGTTCGCAATTGTCTTAGTAGGGTTGTTTTTTCTACTATATCCCCAAGCTTTTTGGATACCGAGTTTAGGAACTTTTTTATTGTTTAGTTTAGTGGTGATATTAGCTTTTATTTTACGCTTTGCAATTCAGTACACTTTTGCTATATTCTCTTTTTGGACAGAAAGAGCAAGCGCTTTAGAAGATTTCTGGTTTTTGTTCTTTTTATTTTTATCTGGTATGATTGCCCCTCTTGAGGTTTTTCCGGAATCAGTCAGGACGGTAGTACTTTTTACTCCTTTTCCTTATTTGATTAATTTTCCTGCCAGTATTTTGGTAGGAATACCTGTAAATTTGACACAGGGATTGGTGTCAATGTTGGGTTGGATTTTGTTGTTTTTTGGTTTGAATCGTTGGTTATGGCGACAAGGATTGAAGCGGTATTCGGGAATGGGAGCATGAATTAATGTCTCATAACAAGCTGTTACGTATCTACACATAATTTTCATACCCATGTCATTAATTATTCATAAATATTCTGGTAGAATTCCTGGTAGCAAACATTAAATATTGCTCCTCACACCACACCGTCGCTCTCTTGTGTGCTAAAGGCAAGAGAGCTTTTTTTATTGGGTATGACAATTAGCTAACCGTCTACCAAAAATTCATACTCAAGGTTGTGATTCTTGCTTTTTGCCAATGAGTATCTTAGGACATAAAGCTAACTGTCCAAATCAAATTACTACTAAGGGAAGCTTTAGCATAGATTAATAACAGAATGCCATTTCACATTTTTTGTTAAATACTCACCAGATTAGGAAATTTGTAGATTAGCACACAATACGCTTCGGTTAAGGATTTTTCGGTATGATTTTGTCATGTAGAGACGCGAAATTTTGCGTCTCTACACAAGATTTTTGGTCTTATCCAAACCCTATTTATAGGGTCAAATATCAAGAATTGCTAATAAAATTCATGTCCAATAGTCCGTTGATTCCTCAGCCAAATTCAAATGATGCACAAGAAGCAGTTTTGACACCGCTAACACAAGCAACGATTCAACGTGCAAAAGAAGGTGTTGCTTATGCACGCGATCGCCATGCTAATGAAATTATCCGCCAAGCGCTACAAGAGGCGGAAGCAATTGCTGAAGGTGGTTCGGAACACAAAGTTAGTGGCCAGATGCGGCGAAAGGTAATACGGAGTCTCATCCATAGTTTATTTTGGGTGAAAGTTGAGTTTTCAGAACGGATTCCTACTCAACCAGTGTTAATTGCAGCTAACCATCTCAATCATATTGATCCATTTTTATTACTATCAGAATTACCCGCACATCCTTATACCTATATTTTTGGCGATGCTCGTACTCTTTATAATCAGTGGTGGAAACGACAATTTCTACATTTGGCTAAGGGAGTCATACCTATAGAACGGATTTGGAAAGAAGAATTAGCAGTAATACAAGCTGCGAAGACTGGAGATGAAGATCTAGCTGAATTAGCAGATGCTATAGAAAAATATGTCCCTACAGGTAACTCTATAGAATTGATGCGACGCTTAGATCGTATTGTTCAAGGCATTTTTGCTCGTGGGGAAAGTATAATTCTATTTCCAGAAGGAAGATTGGGCAATGCCGAAGCTCAGTTATTTGTTCCTCTCAAACGTGGTGTTGCTATTTATGCTTTGCGTTCTGGAGTACCAATATTACCTGTAGTCTTAGTTGGTACACAAGATCTGTACCTCTGCAAACAATTAACTGTTCGATTTGGCAAACTGATTATTTCCTCTCAATCTAGTCGTCCCAAAGCACAAGAAATACAAGTAATTGTAGATCAGTTAGAAGTAGCATTGATGGATTTATTACCGAAAGATTATCAAGAACCGAAAGAACCAAAGTTATTACATCACTTTCTGAATCATATGTTTTGGTGAGTATAGACGCGAAATTTCGCGTCTCTAATATATTTCGCGTCTCTACATAAGGATTGCGAGCTTAACACCAACAGTATTAAGTTGAAATTGAGTTGTGGTTACAAACACTTATTGATCTATAGAAAACATTCAAACGTTTTTTAGAAATGCTTTAACATTTATTATGAACTTAAACTAAATCAAATATACAATCTCACTTCTAGCTCCTCTGTTTCGGAGAATCTCAGCCTGAATGTTCAAAAAACCACCTGCTATTGAAATCGCAGGATAATTCAGTTATTTACCTATTTTTATCCCTAAACTATTCGTGAATAATAAAATCCCCGACAACTTCTGCGAAGTCAGGGAGCTTACTTTTTAAATTAGATTATATGTTTTTATTTATTCTAGATATAATTATATAAAATTACTGCAATTTATAACTTAAATTTAAATATGAAAATTAGAGCAATTACCACAGGTATTTCCTTAGCTTCTCCCCAAGAAAAAGATAAAATTAAGCAAGCTGCGGAGTTTAATCAACAAGCAAAAACTTTTTTTGAACAATTTGGTTATGAAGTTCAAACAACTAGAATAACTACAAATTCATGGGAAGAATATCTACAATATTTATCTCACACAGAGATTATCAGTATTATTAAAAATCTAGAAAAATTTTGTGATGAACTTAATATCAATTTTTTTAATATCGGATATGCCAGCCGTCCCGAAAATATTGCGATTATTCCGGAAATAAAAAAAAGTACATCTTTGATTTTTTCTTCTTCTAAAATTGGCGACAAAGAAACTGGTATTAACTATGAGAGTACTTTAGAATCTGCAAAAGCTATTAAACGTATTTCTCAAGAAACTGAAAATGGTTATGGAAACTTTCGATTTTGTGCTTGGGCAAATTGTAACTCAAGCATACCATTTTTTCCTGCTGCATACCATGAAGGTGATACATCTTTTGCTCTTGGTATAGAGTGCAGCGATTTAGTAATGAAAAGTTTTAGTACAGCCAATAATAATATTCAATTAGCAGAAAGAAACTTACAATTGTTTTTAGCAGATGAATTAAATAAATTAACAGATATAGGCGAAAAGATATCTGCAAACTTTGGTATTAATTATAACGGCATTGATACATCATTAGCACCACCTTTAGAGCGACAAGAAAGTATTGCTTTTGCTTATGAAAAACTGATGAATAGCAAATTTGGCTATCAAGGAACACTAACAGTTTCTGGGATGTTAACTCGTGTTTTAAAAAGTGTACCAGTGAAAATCTGTGGTTATTCTGGTTTGATGCTTCCTGTTTGTGAAGATGTAGGTTTGGCAACCAGAGCAAACGAACAAACTTATAATATTACTAATTTACTATTATACTCGGCAGTTTGTGGTTGTGGACTAGATACAGTTCCCATACCTGGGAATATTTCTACAGAAAAGATTGCAGCAATATTAATGGATATAGCAACTTTAGCCATCAAGCTAGATAAGCCTTTATCAGCAAGATTATTTCCCATTCCAGGAAAAGAAGCTGGGGAAATGACTGCTTTCAATTCCCCATATCTTATTGATTGCAAAATATTTGCTGTTGATTAATTAGTTAAGATAAACAACAACCAATTAATCAGAAAGCAAGCTTGGCGAAGTTAGTACAAAAACATCCCTTGTTCCTACGCCCTCTGCTATAGGTTTAATAGGAGTGGTAAAGTGAAAGAACTGATGGTCATTTATCAGCACTAATTCTCCCGGATAGAGAATTTTATTGAAAACGGGCTTTTCTTTCTTAGCAGTATATAAATGAGTTTCTCCACCTTGAATATTTTTTCTATCAACAGAAAAGATACCGATAAAATCAGTCCCATCTCTATGAATACCTTCAGGTGCAGGATTACCAAAATTATCTGGTGAACAACTAGTTCTGATTTGATGCACTCCGATTTCTGCTTCTGGATGCAGTTTACAAGAATCACTAAATGCGAAAACTAGGTTTTTAAATATATCTAGTTCTATAAGTGCATTATCTAATTCTGCAAACTCTCTTTTAATATCACCTAGTAAGGGATTATAATCTTTACTTTGAAACAGATAACCATGAGGTAATTTGATTAACTTATCTTCAGAAACTATAAAACGTGATAGCCTTCTGGTACGATAGTTTCCTTTAATATAAGGGTCAACAGGTAAGTTATTAAAAAATGCTTGGAAACCTTCTGTAGTTATGGAATTTACCTTTCGTAGGGTAAATAAAAAGGCATATTCCAATTCTGTTGATCCCAGGACTTTTTGCATATGATTTTTCTCCTGGTATATTCATCTTCTTCATATCCTTCCTTGTTTTATACCTTGAGGAAGGCTTATATTTTCTAGTGTATGCTATTTTTTATGAAAATGTCGTTAAGTAGACTACAGAAAATGTCATTCTATGATATGTAGAACTGAAACCTACTGAATATAGAGAGCAAAAAGAATTAAGAATTTTGTCAGTATGGCTGATATGGAGTGAAGCGATGACAAATATCATGTTTTTAGATATCGATCGCCAATACACATTGTTGGACACCTATTAGTTTGGAATGAAGCGATCGCTTTGAGTGCGATCGCTTCTAGAGTATCAGTTGATTTTGGCTTAAATCGGTATACAACAAGGAATCACAATACATCCACTTGCTGCGCGTTGACTTTGCAGAGTTTGAGCTGCTATTTTACAAGCTTTAAATCTTTGGGGAGCCATTTGGATAGCTGTGATCAAATTTTGGTTAATCAGTTGGCGCTTGATGTAGTCAGAACAAGAATCACCCCCATGAAGCAATCGATGGGGACAGGAAAAACCTTTGTGAGGAGAAAGACGCTTTTGATAGGTATTGAGTGATGCGATCGCAACCTGGCTTGCAAAAGCCTCAATAGTACTGACTGACATAAGAAAAATAGTGATCTAAACAACCACTCAATCTTCTATCCAACGTCAGTCTCTATTACTCTATCAACAGGTTTAATTTGCATACTAGTTCTAATCACCTAGTATGAATAAAATTTGACTACAATCAAATATTGCTGAACTCCATTCCCAATTAAGATTATGAGTTTTTACAGCCACAACTCACAAACAAAAAACATCGGCACGTACACTATATTAAGTGCGATCGCATTAGCAACGCTTTTCCCTTTATTTTGGCTCTTAAGTACTGCACTCAAATCTCAAAGCGAAAATATCTTTCAGTCACCACCGCAGTTGTTACCAAGCCAACCAACTTTAGAAAACTTTGTTAACGTTTGGCAATCTAATCCTTTTGGACAATATCTATTCAATAGTACTTTTGTTGCTGTACTGACTGTCGGATTAAATTTACTGTTTTGCGCTTTAGCTGCTTATCCTTTAGCTAGACTGTCATTTGCGGGAAGAGACTGGATTTTTATCGCGATTATTTCCACAATTATGATTCCGTTTCAAATCGTGATGATACCCCTGTATATTTTGACAGTCCAGTTGGGCTTAAGAAATACCTACTTAGGAATGATTTTTCCTAGCCTAGCTTCTGCTTTTGGGATTTTTCTCTTACGACAAGCTTTTATGAGTGTCCCCAAAGAGATGGAAGAAGCAGCACGTATGGATGGCTGTTCAGAATTAGGTATATGGTGGTACGTGATGTTACCAGCAGTTCGTCCTGCATTAGTTACCCTGGCAATTTTCGTTTTTATCGGTTCTTGGAGTGATTTTTTGTGGCCTTTGATTGTTATTCAAGATGAAAGCTTGTATACACTACCTTTAGGTGTAGCGAAACTAGCTGGTACTTTTTCTCTTGATTGGCGGTTAGTAGCTGCTGGCTCAGTAATTTCTATTCTTCCAGTCATGCTGGTGTTTTTATTTTTACAACGCTACATTGTACCCACAGAAACTGGTAGTGGAGTCAAGGGATGAAGGATAAGAATAAAAAATCTAACAGGCTCCATGTTTTTTGACAACTACCCATATCGTCTTGAAAATCAGACTCAAGTCGTACATTACTGACCATTTACTTTGGTAATCTATGTCCATACTGACTATCTTCTCAAAGTCGGTGATGCTGGAACGACCATTTGCTTGCCATTCTCCTGTCATACCTGGTTTGACTCGTAATCTTTGCCAGTGATGTATTTGGTAGTGTATCACTTCATCAGGAGTCGGTGGACGAGTACCGACTAAACTCATTTCTCCTCGCAAAACATTCCAAAATTGAGGAAATTCATCTAGACTAGTTCGACGTAAAAATTTACCTACACGAGTGATGCGTGGATCATCAGTAGATTTAAAAATGTGACCTGTGGCTTCATTTTTTACTAAGTGCTTGAGTTTCTCTGCACCAACAATCATAGAGCGGAACTTCCACATCCGAAAGGTACGCCCGTTCAAACCACAGCGAATTTGGCTGTAGAATAGAGGACCAGGATCGTCAAAAAATGTAGCAATTGCAATGGGAATAGTCAATATTGCTGTGATTGCTAGACCAACAATCGCTCCTAATATATCAATAATTCTTTTAGTAATACTTTTAACAGAAGAGTGTAATTGTTGTGGGAGAAATTGAGTTGAGTTTGAATATCTCAAAAAGAACGAATTATCAGTCTTAGAACATTCTTCATTAGAACTAAAATCAAACACAGCTTTGCTTCGGTTTTTACTTAGTCAGTAGTTTATAAGGTAAATATAAACAACAACCATTTACACCGAGAAGTTAAAAATCAAAAATTTATACAATCTTTGTAATTGAGTATGCAAAATTTGGCGTTGCAGAATAGAAATTTCAGCAACGCCCATTTTCTTCAATTGTCAATCCAACTCAAGTACGGTAATTTCGCCGCCGTCGCCCGAATTTGATCTGCGTGGGCTACTAATTGACCGCAAGCATCCCAAGTACCGGAAACAAACATATTTTTCGCACCTTCTCCAATTGAGATGGGGGCAGAAAAATCACCACATTGCACCTGCATGGTTTCTAAATTTACTGTCACAGCTGCTTGGGGATTGGCAGCGATAATTTCTTGCAATTGTTTCACAGTGCTAGAATCAGCAGTAACGCAGGGAATGCCCATCGCTACACAGTTGCCAAAAAAGATTTCGGCAAAGCTTTCACCTACTAATATTTGAATACCCCATTTTGCGATCGCTTGGGGTGCATGTTCCCGTGAGGAACCACAACCAAAGTTACGATTAACTACTAAAACCTTTGCGCCTTGATAGTGCGGTTGGTCAAAAGCATGTTCTCCTTTGAGTGCGGCGCGATCATCAGCAAATACATATTCGCCCAAACCATCAAAAGTAACACAGCGCAAAAAACGGGCAGGAATGATGCGGTCAGTATCAATGTCATCACCTACCAAAGAAATACCACGTCCAGAAACAGCTTTTACTTCACTTACCATAAAATTCTCGATTAAGGGAAAAGGGATTGGGGATCAGGGATTAGGGATTGGGGATGAATCAGTGATCAGTTTAATTTGATAACTGATCACTGTTAACTGATTGATGCCCGATCCCCTTACAACAACTCGCGCACATCGAAAACTTCGCCTTTTACCGCCGCCGCTACCACCATTGCTGGACTCATCAACAAGGTACGACCAGAGGAAGAACCCTGGCGACCTTTGAAGTTGCGGTTAGAAGAAGAAGCGCTGAGTTGCTGTCCTTGGAGTTTGTCGGGGTTCATGGCTAAACACATTGAACATCCCGGTTCGCGCCATTCAAAACCTGCTGCTTGAAAGATTTTATCTAACCCTTCTGCTTCTGCTTGTTGTTTGACTCGTTCGGAACCAGGGACAACAAAAGCTTTGACTCCTTCGGCAACTTGACGCCCTTTGGCAACTTTAGCTGCTTCTCGCAAATCGCTAATTCTGCCGTTGGTACAGCTACCAATAAAGCAGACATCAACTTTTATACCTTGGATGGGTTGACCAGGAGCTAGATCCATGTATATGTAAGCTTCTTGGGCAATTTGGCGATCTTCTTCTGCTAATTGTTCGGCGGAGGGTACAAACTGGTTAACGCCAATACCTTGACCGGGTGTAATACCCCAAGTCACTGTAGGAGGAATTTCGGCGGCGTCAAATACTACAATGTCATCATACTCAGCATCAATATCACTCTTGATTGATTCCCACCAAGCAACTGCTTTTTCCCAGTCTGCGCTCTTGGGAGCAAAGTCTCTACCCTTGAGATATTCGTAAGTGACTTGATCTGGATTAATGTAACCGCAACGCGCTCCACCTTCAATGGACATATTACAAACGGTCATCCGTTCTTCCATGTTCATTTGCTCAAAGGTAGTACCTGCGTATTCATAGGCATATCCCACGCCACCTTTTACACCAAGGGTACGAATGACATGAAGGATAACATCTTTGGCGTAAACACCTGGTTTGAGAGTGCCGTTAACTTCGATTTTGCGGACTTTGAGTTTAGATAAAGCCAGGGTTTGGGAGGCGAGAACGTCGCGGACTTGGCTAGTACCAATACCAAAAGCGATCGCACCAAATGCACCATGAGTTGAAGTGTGGCTATCTCCACAGGCGATCGTCATTCCTGGCTGGGTAAGTCCCTGTTCTGGTGCAATTACATGTACAATACCCTGATTACCGGAACCAATATTATGGAAGGTAATGCCATTTTCTTGACAGTTTTGCTCTAGCGCCTGCATCATTTCTTCTGCTAACGTATCAGCAAAAGGACGTGCCTGATTGGTTGTCGGTACAATATGATCTACTGTAGCGATCGTTCGTTCTGGAAATAATACCTTTAAACCCCGCTCCCTCAACATAGCAAAGGCTTGGGGACTTGTAACTTCATGAATCAGGTGTAGTCCTATTAATAGTTGTGTCTGTCCTGAAGGAAGTGTACCAACAGTGTGTAAGTCCCAAACTTTGTCAAAAAGTGTACCTTTGCTCATACTTGAACCTGTTTTAAGCCGTCGCATTTTTTAGATGGTATCAAAAATAGTGAATCACTCACCGAGAAGCTAAATGCTTATGGCGAGAGCTTTTTATTACCTGTGTGAATTGAAAGATTACAGTTTGATTACGCGTGTTGCCTTAATCACAACAATAAAGAAGTTAGTTAATAATGTCCAATATCTTTTAGTTGCATAACTAATACATAAATGAAGAACATGTGTAAGGGCGAACGGTCGTTTGCTCTCATACATGTTCTTCACCAAATTGCAATCTGCTCTCAGTCAGATTTTTTAACTCTTACTGTTTCACAAGTGGCGTATTCTTACCATAGCCTGCATCAATCAAGGTTGTTTTTAGTTACACCAAAAAACTTATCCTGCTGCTTTGATTGCTGTCATGTTTTTCAGTTTGCTTAACCAGTCTTTAACAAAACCTTTTAATTTCAGTTCTGTGTGATGTTGCCATTCAAAGAAAGGAGCGAAACCTAAAGACAATGCAAAAATTCGCAGTTGCAAAACAGGCGAATCACCCAACTGTTTTAACAAGGTAACAAGTTCTGCTCTTTCTTTTTGATTAAAAATAGGAAGAAAACAATAGGCTGAGTGTATGATTGCTATCTTGCGTCTCTGTTTATCTAACACTTTTGTGTTCCAGCCTCGCCGTTGAAAAGCAGGGAAAAAACTCTCTTCAAAAATCCGAATATATCCTTTTAGCTGCAAATGTTTCCGTTTGGAACGTGTTTTATTCACATCAGTCCAAACTCGATATTTTGCTAATATTTCATCTGCATAAACATTTCCATAGCCAGCATCGGCGATTCTGACAGATAAATCATAATCTTCAACATATTCAGGCCCATTTTCGTAATATCTTAGTTCTTGGAGTGCCTTGGTTCTAAACATGATAATATTCGCTGCTACTCTATAGCCAGTAACTGCTGCCATTAGCGCGTCATCTGAATTTTGAAACTCTTTTTTTCTGACAACTCGTCCTATGGAATGATTTTTTCCATACTCATCCATTTCCTGGATAGCAGTATGAGCATAACCAGCTTCTGGATATTTTTGTAGCAGAGAAACTAATTTCTCCACGTAATTTGGCATTAAAGCATCATCTGAGTCTAGACGTACGATAAAGTCAGTTTTTGGCTGACTCATTAACCAAGAATTATTACCAGCAATACCCATGTTTTTAGGTTGCTGATAGTAATGCACTTGCGGAAACTGCTGACACAACTTTTCCATCACTTGAGGTGTTTTGTCAGTACTGTGATCGTCTGAAACCCATACTTCCACGTTTGGATAAGTTTGGCGACAAGCACTAGTTACGGACTCAATCAAGTATTGGGCTTGATTATAAGTGGGAATACATATAGCAACTGAGGGAATATTTGGCATTGAAGTCATATCAAGTTTAGTCTTTTGTGTTGTGTTGTGTTACTCTGAAGAGCGGTAACAGAATTAAGCAATTACCAACTACGTTTAATATCCTAATTGCAGAGATAAAATCTGTTATGTCGCGATAATTTTCTGGGTACAAAGTGTTGTTACTTTACCCTTGTGACAAAAACTCAACTATAGTCTAAACCTTCGTTTTTGCAAATAAATTAAGTGACACTTATCCAAAGCGACTTTGAATGTTACTCCAGTCACTCTTACTGAATAAATGTTTCAAAGAATTATACAAAGTAAGGCTTTACCCTTAATATTTGGCAAACTCTTGATTTTATTATTCAGTAATATATATATGGATAAAGTGTTAACACACCTATTCATCCAGATTAACTAAACTATTGGCGAAAAATTCATGGTCAACCTAGTACATTTGCAGTACTGAAAGGTAAACATAGAATAAACTTCTATGTTGTCGTGTAGAATCTCTCTCCAGCAAGATTAAGAGAATAGAATCCTTATCACTTTTTACAACTACAGACAGAAGCATTTAAATCAATCTACTCAGGGTGGAGTTAAACCACCAGGAATCCTCACAGCATAGACACTCTGAAGCACTAGATCATATTCGATGAAAAGACTACCCCCTAGCAATACTTGCTGGATGTGAGCCAGGAAGATTGAATTTGTTGAACCTAGCTTAAACATAAGAGCGTCCTCTGACTTTTTATTTCAGAGTTGTGCTAGCGTCTGCACATACCCACTGCTTCACATTTTATATTCTTTAGTGAAGCATTAATTAAAGATGTTAAAGCAATCAAATCTAAAACAACACTAGAAATCAAGCAAGTTCACAAACAATTCACGTTTTTACATAAAATTTTTATCAAAAAATCATGAAGCACAAAATAAAAAAACTAAAAATGTGAATAATTTGCTTGAAAAAATAAAAAGGCTGGATTTCCAGCCGTCTTCTTTATGATTATTTCGGAACCAGTTGTATTTAATAACGGGATTTTTTTGGTTTTGATTTTTGCTTTTTGCGTCGTCGCTCAGAAGTTGCAACTGCACCTTCTACAGGGTAGCCGACAACAGGTATGACTTGATACTTACGTTCTTCTTCCAAACGTTTTATTTCGGTGTAATCAATCCAATGGATACAATCAACTGGACAAGTATCTATTGCCTCTTGAATTATTTCCTCGGAATCACCATCTTGACGCATGACACGCGATCGCCCATAATCTGGTTCTATATAGAAAGTGTTACGGGCAACAAAAGCGCAGTGCTTACAGCCAATACAAGTGATTTCATCAACATACACACCCTTTTGACGTAGCATACCCCCTAACTCCGGCTCTAAACCAGAGCGTTCTGGGGCGTCCCGCAAAAAGCCGCCTAATTCTGGTTCGAGTCCAGATCGGTTATCTTCCTGTTCTTCCAGCGACGGCAAAAAATCAGACATTACGCACTCCAGCGTTGCACTACCAGACGAATTGAACCATCTTCATTTTTTTGTTGTTCAGCAACTTGAAAGCCTGCCTTTACTGTCTCTTTCATGACTGTTTGATAAGCATAGCGCTGCGTTACCTGGCGCAAGAATCCTTCCACAGATAAGTTTTGTTGCCAATATTGCAAATCAGCTACCAGTTCGTATTCTTTGCCATTCCATTTGAAACCAACATCGTAGCCATTTTCTTGCTCGATAGTAATCTCAGCACTGTGAGTTTGACCACGATAGCCACGCACTTGACGCGGCCCTTGCTTCCAGTCTAAACCCAAGTCAGAGAGAGCATCTTGCAAAGACTCAAGGTTACGGATTTGGGTTTTAATTTGGCTAAAGTGTGACATGGTGGTTATGAATCGACTAAACTAAATGTTTGTGTTTGTGTAAATTTACCAACCGCTATGAGTGGTTTGTGTGTTCACCACTCCAGATTGCTGCACCTTGGCGGCAAAGAATTCTGATGTTGGCTCATGACTAAGCACTTGTCCCAGCTGTGCTTCTATAGCCGCAGTCACTTCGGCGCAGGAATTACCTACAATACCTGTGACTTTCTCCTGTACCCGACCATCTGGATAAATGATGAATTCTAATGTCTCCATGCTTTTGGTCTAACCACAAATAGTACGCTTGGCTTGTACTGCTCTAGCAAATGGCTAAAAATGTAGCTCTAGGGAACAGCATTTTTCCTTAGCCACAAAATTAGCTATTTGTTAACTAATGTTCCATCTCTCAAAATATATATCTCAGAAAATTTACAAAAGTTATTAATCTTATTAGTTAACACATCTATTACATGTAAGTTTCTCTTAACCTAATCGAGAAGTCAAGCTCAAAATTTAACTCTCAAGAAATTTGTTAAAAACGGCGAAACCATAACTATGGTTAGGTTAGACAGTAATATCTGTTAAAAAACAATGATTTTTATTGAAAAACTCTATCATTATGATGAATTTTGCAAGATGAGAAGCGATTCTCCAAAGGAGACGCTACGCGAACGCACTTAAATTTGTACTGAAAAAATTCCTGCACCGAAAACCACTGATTCCGCACTAGGTACTACGATGCTTTGCTTTGGAGTTCTTTGTGGAGAAAATCTGTATCTAAAAATAAAAAATCGATCTGCCAAGCCAACAACCCAGCATAATAAATCAAGATAAAATTTCTCGCGACTAGCCAAAAGCTACAGTCATAAGACTTAGAACTAAAGCTAAATGCGAAAGCTAATTATTTAACTGAGCTAATTAACCATGCATACAGAACAAATAATAGGTTCTACCAATTTTGCTCAAGCGATACGTATCGGAGTACTGGGTTTTGGCGGATTGGGACAAGCTGCGGCGAAAGTCCTAGCCCAGAAACAAGAAATGATATTAGTAGCAGCAGCAGATAACAAAGGTTATGCTTATGCTACCGAGGGTTTAAATGCCGAAAAGTGCATCACTACATATCAATCTCAAGGTTCGCTTGGTTATTTAGAACCATTTGGTACATTAACCAATCAAAGTATTCAAGATTTAATCGAAAGTAATCAGCCTGTAGATGGTTATTTTTTGGCTTTACCAAACTTACCTAATGACTTTATCGCCACTGTCACCAAGCAATTTATTGATTCTGGTTGGCGTGGGGTATTAGTAGATGCGATTAAACGCACCAGTGCAGTAGAACAGTTATTAACCTTAAAAGAGGAACTACAAACCGCAGGTATTACCTACATGACAGGATGCGGCGCGACACCGGGACTATTAACAGCAGCAGCAGCGATCGCAGCTCAAAGTTATGCAGAAATTCATCGAGTCGAAATTACTTTTGGGGTGGGGATTGCTAATTGGGAAGCTTACCGTGCCACTATCCGCGAAGATATTGCCCATATGCCTGGTTACAATGTAGAAACAGCTAGGGCGATGACAGATGCAGAAGTAGAAGCACTTTTAGATAAAACTAATGGTGTGTTGACATTAGAAAATATGGAACACGCCGACGATGTGATGTTAGAGTTAGCAGGAATTTGTGCGCGCGATCGCGTCACTGTTGGCGGTGTTGTCGATACCAGAAATCCCAAAAAGCCCCTCAGCACCAACGTCAAAATCACAGGGCGGACTTTTGAAGGTAAGATTTCCACCCATACCTTCACATTAGGAGATGAAACCAGCATGGCTGCAAACGTGTGTGGTCCAGCTTTCGGCTATCTCAAAGCAGGAATAAACCTACACCAACGCGGTATCCACGGAATATTCACCGCCGCCGAAATTATGCCCCAATTTGTGAGATAAGTTTGTAGTAAGCACTTCAGTGCTTAAATTTAGAGGGCTAAAGCCCTCACTACAAACCTTCAGATTTATTTAATTTATTGAAGATGCTAGATGATTTCGATTTTGACCATTATAATGATTTTTTGGCTAGCTCATCACTACGAAATTGTAAACGGAATAGTACTTTACGATCAGCAGGGTTATCACGAGTTTTATCGGCTTCAATTTCTCCTCTTCCTGCGGCTAAAATTTTCTGACTTAAAGATGCTTTAGTCGAAAAAATCAAATCATAAAATATGAACTTATATACAGATGAAGCTCTCAGGACACTCAATTCCATATTCGTTTTATCATCTCCTTCAGAACTAGTGTGACCTTCGATCACAACACGAGAAATTTCGTTTTCTATTTCTGGTTTGGAGAAAATAACTCGACTATACACAGGAATAAATCTACGAAGGAAATCTTTTCCTTTTGGTTTAAGTTCTGTACTCCCTTGAGCAAAGAGAATTGATTCCTCAATACTAATATCTCCAGTTTCAGGATTAACCTGAACGTTAATATTATTGTTTTTCATTTCTCCAATCACATTACCAATCACTACTCGTTTAGGCTCATCAATTTGAGCTAACGCAGTGATAAAAAGCAGTACAAAGAACATTAGTAATCCAGACATTAAATCACCGATAGAAAGATATATACTTGCATCATCATTTTCGGTATTTTCTGGTTCGTAATCCCATGTAAAATTTTGCATTTTAATGGTTTCCGTTGAAGTGATTACGGTTATCGGTAGCTTTGACGAGAACATCAGCAGAATTATATAAGTTTTGACAAACTTGAGTTATTGCAGTATCTGCTTCATTGAAAAAATGAGTTTGTGTCTGTTCAAAATGATTTTTCCAAGCGTTTAATGAACTTTCAAAAGTGTGAGATAATGCCCGATACTCACGTTGTATATCTCTAAGTTGAGTCCCAAGATCACGAGCAATTTCTTGTAATTGTATTAGCCTATCACTTGAATTTAGTCCCATAGCATTTACCAGTTCGCCCACTTCTCTACTGGTACGACTGACTAAAATCATATCTTTTTGAACTTGCTCAGATAATTCTCTTCTACGCTGATATTCTTCTTGAAAAATATTATTGAGGTGGTTTACCACTCCTGATAAACCATCTCTGTGTTCTCCTAGTGTTTCCTCTAGAAGATTATTTTGCTGTTCAAAAAAATTATGCAAATTTGCGTGATATTCTTCACGAAATGCTGTTAAAGCTTCCTCAATCGTATGATGACAAGCCATAAGTTTATGATCAATATTTCCCAAAGTATTAAGTAAGTTATCTTTGGCTCTATTCATCAGAGAAGATGCTTCATTTCCAGTAGTTTGTAATTCTTCTTTAAAAGACGTATGAGCTTGAGAAAGAATATTAATCATTCCAGTACGAGTTTCTTGTAACATTTCTTTTTCGATCTTTGCTCGTTGTTGCAAAGCTTGTTCCAATTCTTCTCTAATCCCTCTAAACGTTGCGGCTGCATTTTCAGCACTTTCTTGAAATGCGGTTCTTTGTGCAGTCATTCCTTCAATACTTTGATTAACCGCACGATTTATTTCTACTGCTGTTTGTTCTAAAACACCTTTTGTATCTGTTTGAAATTGGCTGAGAGTGTGACTTAAGTCGTTAGCAAATCCTTGGAGTTGCGTCAATGTTTGTTGCTGAAAATGCTGAATTGTTGTGATAGATGTTCCCAAATCTCGGTGAAGAGTCAGGACTGCTTCAGATGCTTGCTCTGTTAATTCAGCACTTCTATCAAGTCTATCTGCTATCGGTTCTAATATCTGAATTCGTAAATCTTGAATTAGGTTCTCTAAAACTCTCTGTCCTTGATTTTCCTGTAATTCTCTTGTCTGATGCTGCTCTTGATGTATAGCTTTCAGTCCCGGTAAAAGAATTGTTCGTATTTGCTGACCAATTGCTTCTCCAATCAATTCTCCAATCAATTCTGCATTTGGTGGTTGTAGCCAAGATAAATTTTTAGCAACACGATTTAAATTATTAACAATCTGTTGAAGACTATTTGCTTCTTGAACTGCTGCTATTTCTTGAGTAGCTATCTCATCTAATTTTTCACGTAGACCGTCACGTTGATTTTGTTTGATAGAATCAGTGGTGAATAAAACTAAGGTAAAAACACTACCAGAGCCGAGTCCCATTAATGATGTTGAAAAAGCTGTTTTCATACCTGCAATTAATTGTTTAATAGCAGGCATTAATTGCTCAATATTTCTGGTATCTAAATTGACATTTTGCAATCCTTGTTGAATACCATAAAAAGTTCCCAAAACACCAATAGCAGTACAAAGAGTTGTGACAAAACGAAGAGAACTACGCGGTACAGAACGAGATAAAATAGCTGGATATTTAATCAGTAGATATTTATGATTTATGCGTTGAATTCTATGCTGTTCATCAGTTCCTAAATGTTCATTCAACCAACTACGAACTTCAACACTTCGATGATTTAAATTTTGACCCTTGAACCATTTAGTCAAAAGATTAATAGCAGTTTGAGTTGTACGAAACTTCAAGCAATAACAAAACATGCTATATAACTCAACACAAATTGCCAATATTAATAATATGGCTGTTGCGTAGTGAAAAGGAGTATTATCCCAAATAATGTCCCAAATTTTGAGCATATCCATATAGCTCTCCTTTTAATTTATATTTATTGATTGTTTAGTAAATTTATGTAATTCTTGCTCTGTGAGAAATTCTTTCGCTACTCTCACAGGGAGGTGTTCTGCATACAAGCGATCGCCTATCTTTTCCCGTAGTTGCAAGCTGTAAATTTCCTCACCTACTTGATTAGATTCAACTGAATCCTTAACTAGATAAACTTGATCAGGAGCATGTTCTCTTAGTAACCGTACCTGCAAGCACGTTTTTAAATCTCGTGTTGAAGTAGAGAGAGGAGAATCATCACCAAATAATTTTCGTGCAGCTTTCCAAGCATGATTAACTGCAACAATCTCTCTTACCAACTGTTCAACAGATGCTTGGAAAAGATGTTCAATTTTATCCATCGATATGTAATATTAATGCTTTGTTTCCGATGGTTTTATTGTTCCCGTAAAAGTATTGAATATAGCTTTAAATTTAAATAAAAAAATCTAAAATTTTTATTAATCCACATCGGTGATAATACTTTCGTCTGCACGACGTAGACTAGGAATCATTTCTAAGTATGGACGATATTGCTTGAGTAAAGCGATCGCACCAATATAATTACTGTACTCAGCTGAACTGTTTTCATAATATGATTCTTTGATAAACATGATTAAAATTATGAATTATAAATTATTATTTTTTTTAATTAAGGATGAAAAAAATAATTTTATCTTTCATCCTTTATCCTTAATTTTTCGACTAACCCAGCTTTTCAAACACCTTAAATAAAGGCAAATACATCGACATCAAAATAGTACCAACCATTCCTCCTAAAACGACAATCATAATAGGTTCCAAAACACTGGTAAGTGCTTTGACTGCTTGCTCTACTTCATCTTCGTAAAAATCAGCTATTTTCATTAACATGCCATCTAATTCACCAGTTTCTTCACCAATGCTAATCATTTGAATCGCCATAGGCGGAAAAACTTGCTCTTTTTGTAAGGCGATGCTAATCATTCCTCCTTGTTGAATTTCTGCCCTTGCTCCATCAATAGCATTTGAAACAACTTGATTACCAGAAGTATCTCGCACAATTTCTAAAGAAGTCAGAATTGGTACACCTGAACGAGTCAAAGCACCAAAAGTACGACTAAAACGAGCAACAGATGACTTTTGAATTAAGTCACCAAACAACGGCATTTTTAAGGAAAGACGATCAATTGTTTCCTTCCCAATACGGGTTTTATAGTACTGTTTATAAGCAATTCCTGATCCTATCAAAGAAACAATAACAACCAAAATTCGCCAACTCCGCAAAGTTTCGCTACAAAACATCATAAATTGAGTCAAGGGAGGTAATTCTGTTCCTAACTCTTGGAAAATTTTGGCAAAAATTGGAATTAGAAATACTGTCATCCCCACAAAAATAGAAACCGCAATAATACTAACCGCAACAGGATAAGCAAGCGCTGATTTAATTTGGTTTTGTAAACGAGCTACATCTTCTAATAATTTGGCTAATCGATTTAGTACTTCGTCTAGCACACCGCCAACTTCACCAGCCTGAATCATGCTGACATATAAACCATCGAAACAATCAGGATGCTTACGCATTGCATCCGAAAGATTTATCCCATTTTGGACATCATTACTAATATCCACAAGAGATTGTTTAAGTTTAGGATTACTACATTGCTCAGACAGTACTCCCAAACTTCTAACAATAGCTACTCCTGCATTCACCAAAGCCGCAAATTGACGAGAAAAAACAGCTTTATCCTTAACTGAAACCTTGACTAATGAAGTCTGAAATTTTTTCAGATCAAAATTTCCCAAACCTTCAGATTTTTTTAATTCTTGGACAACAAATCCTTGCTGTCTAAGTCTTGTACGTGCTTCTACCAAATTTTTCGCAAATAATTTTTCTGTTTTTGATTTCCCTTGCGAATCCCGAACACGAGCAACGAATGCAGGCATAAAATTCCTCTATCCGCATGAAATTAATAATAAATTGTTGCTTGTTATTTGTTGATTTTTGAGAAATACTTAAACAACAAAATTTTTAATGTGCTTTTACAGTTCCAGCAGTACCTACTTTTCCAGCAGCAGGTGATGCAGCAGGACCAATTAGACGTTGCACTTCATCTGACTTAGAAGTTTTAGACATTGCTGCTTCAAAAGAGATAATTCCTGATTTATACAAATCAGCTAAAACTTTCTCCAGAGTTTGCATACCCAATTTGCCACCCGTTTGAATAGCGGAGTAAATTTGTGCTGTTTTGCCTTCGCGAATTAAGTTAGAAATAGCCGGAGTAACTATCATTATTTCCTGTGCCATCACCCGACCAAATTCACCAGGTTTGGGATTTTTTTTAGAAACTAAAGTTTGGCTAAATACTGCTACTAGAGAGTTAGATAACTGTACCCTAACTTGGGTTTGTTTTTCATGAGGGAAAACGTCAATAATTCTGTCAACAGTCTGTGCTGCTGAACTTGTGTGTAAAGTACCAAATACTAAATGCCCAGTTTCAGCAGCAGAGATTGCTAAAGAAATAGTTTCTAAATCCCGCATTTCTCCCACAAGAATAATATCTGGATCTTCCCGCAAAGCAGCTTTTAAAGCATTGGCAAAACTTTTTGTATCCTCACCCAATTGTCTTTGATGAACAAGACTTTTGATTGGTTCGTAAACAAACTCTATCGGATCTTCAACTGTCAAAATATGTTCTGCTCGTGTGCGGTTAATTAAATCAACCATTGCCGCTAGAGTAGTTGTTTTTCCAGAACCAGTGGGACCTGTAACTAAAATTAATCCTCTAGGTTTTTCCGACATTTCTCTTACTACATCGGGCAAACCTAATTTATCAAAGTTAGGTATTTTAGAACTTAATGCTCGCAAACAAGCTGCATAAGAACCGCGTTCTTTATAGACATTGACGCGGAAACGTGCTAACCCCTTTACGCCATAAGAACAATCTAACTCCCAGTTCTGTTCTAATGTTTTTCGTTGGGAGTTATTGAGCATACTAAAAATTAATCTTTGGCATTGATCGCCAGATAGTGGCTCTTCTCCGATGGGCGTCAGTTTACCACTGATACGAAAATATGGTGGCAAACCAGCAGATAAATGCAGATCCGAACCACCCATTTCAATCATTTGCTCCATTAAATCTTCAATCATCATTTCCATAGTTTTTTCCCTTTGTTATTAGTTGGTTGTTGGTTGTTATTCAAATGACCAGTAACAAATGACTATTGACTAATCCTGAAAACGAGGTGTAAGACAATATGGACAATCCAACCATTCAGGCTGCAATCCAGCATTACAAGTCCTACAGGTAAGACTAGTTTTGCGTTTGGCTTTCAATTCTGCTTCTAGTCCTGTGTCAGTAAAGGTGACTCGTTCTACTTCTTCTAGAGTGGTTGAACCTTGACGTACTAAATCCAAGCTGTACGACAGTAGAGTTTTCATACCCTCTTCTACTGCAACTTCTTTGATGCGTTCTGTTGGTGCTTCTTCGTTAACGAGGGTTTGCAAATTTTCGCTGATTCGCATCACCTCATAAACGCCACAACGTCCTTTGTAGCCCACGCCATTACAGCTTGGACATAAATGACCTTGGGTTTTGGCTTCTTGAATTTGGTCTAGGGTCAGAGTATTAGCTTTATAAAAGGTTATTCCTACTTCCTGGGAAGCTGACAAACCATAGCGTGCAAGTTCTTCTACTGTGGGTGTGTAAGGAATGCGACACTCAGAACAAACACGCCGTACCAAACGCTGTGCTAAAACACCGATCAGCGAACTGGAAATCATAAAAGGCTCAATACCCATTTCTCCTAAACGAGCGATCGCACCAGGGGCGTCATTAGTATGTAAAGTAGTCAATACCAAGTGACCAGTTAATGCTGCTTCAATCGCTGTTTTTGCTGTTTCCTTATCCCTTGTTTCACCCACCAGCAGCACATCTGGATCTTGCCGCAAAAATGCTCGTAATGCAGTCGCAAAATCTAATCCTTTTTCTCTAATCACTTGTACTTGAGTAATTCCCGCCAAGCTATACTCAATTGGATCTTCTACAGTACTGATATTGATTCCCGGCTCATTTCTTTCTGCTAGTGCCGAATATAGCGAAGTTGTTTTACCAGAACCTGTTGGCCCAGTTACTAAAATTAACCCAAAAGGACGGCTCACCATTTCCTGGACAATATGTAATGTCTCTGGATCAGTAATTAACTTATCCAAACCTAGTTGAGTTGCAGAGTTATCTAAAATTCGCAGTACAACTTTTTCCCCGTAGCGACTGGGTAAGGTATTAACACGGAAGTCCACTTTACGTCCCTCGAACAATCGCCTAATCCGTCCATCTTGGGGTAAGCGTCGTTCTGCAATATCTAAACTGGCGATAATCTTAAACCGTGCAGTCACAGCAGGAATAATTTTTTTGGGCAAAGGGTCGAAAGCTTCCCGTAACACCCCGTCTTTACGAAAGCGAATCCGGAGGTTTTCTTCTTGAGGTTCTATGTGAATATCAGATACTTTCTCATGTAATGCTTTTGCCAAAATTCTGTTAACCAGATTGATTACAGGAGCATCCTCAGCACCTTTCATCGCTGCTCCCAAATCAGCCTCGGATTCCTCTGGAGCGTCGTCTAGGTTGAGGTTGTCTAGATTTTCTAAATCTTGATTAATATCTGTATATTTTTCTTGTTCTAAGTGCTTTTGCCGAACAGCTAAATCATCCAGGTATACATTGATCAACAATTGGTAGTCTTCTTGGGTAATTACCATGCGCTGCAAGGTCAACCCTTGGGGACGCAAAACCCGATTTAAGTCATCCGAAGCTTCTAGATTATCTGGATCGACCATCGCCACTAAAACAGAGGGTGGGTTTTGCTCCTCGTTTTTCGACAGTGGTACCAAGCGGTGACGACGACAAATATCAATTGAAATGAGACTATCAATCAGATGGGCTACTGTTGTGTTGCCTACTGAACTAATTTCCGGATCGAGGGATTCTACGCCGTAAAGTATTTTAAGTTCAAATAGCTGTTGTTTTTTATACTGCCTAAGTAATTCTGGTGATAATTGCCGTCCCGATATTGATTCGAGTACTTCTGTTAAAGGAATACCAGACTTACGGCTTTCAATCAGCCCTTGTCTCATCTGTTCGCTGTTGACAAAGCCAGATTGTACAAGTTTGTTGCCGAAGGGCGAAAATTCGACTCTGGTAGACAGAGCTGTACTACGCCGTTGTGGTGACGAGTTAGTCATAAATCAGCTATAAATAGCAGGAATCTCTCAATAGAGTATTCCCAAGCTGTGAACAAGAATTTACATACCATTTAATATAAATTGAAAATTGACAGACTACTAGCATCAGTATCTGCACATAATATGTCCAGCATTTGTCAAAATAGATGACGGTGATATCAATTCCAGGAGATATCGGCAACAAAATGCGCCTACTGTTGCAATCTCTAGCAAGAGACTACTTCTTGCGCTCTTGTATAGCAAGGTTAAAGACTCAAAGGCAGAGGTTTTCTCATTTTTTAACCTTTACTTTAGTCCTTAATTTTTTCTCAATTTCTACAAGAAGTTTAATGTATGACTGCAAAGATGGCGATAAATTGTCGTATCAAGCATCTGGGATAAGTACATAATGATGGACGAATATAAAAACAACACAAATCAGCAAGTGGGTGAACCAACAGAGGTCAAGCAAACAATGAATAGTGACTCCTCAGTTCCAATGAATGACAACGAACCTGGCACCGAGGTGACAGACGAAGTGACAACCGAAACTAACCTACCCGAAAACACAGTTACACCCAGCCAAGAAAATGGGGTTGCTGCTAGTCAGACAACAACAGTTGATACGGCTGCATCACCACAGATGAATCAACAAATCGAATCTCTCAAAGCTCAGTTAGAAGAACGTAGCAGCCAGTATATGCGAATTGCGGCAGATTTTGAGAATTACCGCAAACGCACAATCAAAGAAAAAGAGGATCTAGAAGTGCAAGCAAAGCGGAATGCAATTAATGAATTGCTACCAGTAGTCGATAATTTCGAGCGGGCGCGATCGCAAATCAAACCCCAAGACGATGGGGAAATGGGAATTCACAAAAGTTATCAAGGAGTTTACAAATTACTAGTAGATAGCCTGAAGCGCTTAGGTGTATCACCCATGCGTCCTGAAGGACAACCATTTGACCCCAACCTACACGAAGCAGTAATGCGCGAACCTACGGATGAATATCCTGAAGGAACAGTGTTAGAAGAGTTAGTACGCGGATATTACTTGGGCGATCGCGTGCTACGCCATGCAATGGTTAAGGTGGCTGCTCCTAAAGAAGATACGCCATCTTCAGAGGAAAATCAGTCTCCTCCTGTAACATAGTTAAATTGTTGTTTGTCATTTGTCAATAGACTAATAACCAATGACTAACTAGGCGCTCATTGCGTATAAAAACGCATAAAAGGTAGTCCGCGAAATATAACGCCCGAAGTTTTGTCGCCTTCCTCAGTGGAAATGCTTACGGAGAGACAGTTATCAATGGACAAATACCACTGAAATAACTGTCCTCCAAAAGCTGTTGCTTATACTTCGATAAATAAATACCCAGTAAAAATACTGCTATATATATGGGAAAAGTTATTGGGATCGACTTAGGCACTACCAACAGTTGCATCGCAGTTTTAGAAGGTGGTCAACCAATTGTTATTGCTAATTTAGAAGGCGGACGAACTACTCCTAGTATTGTGGGCTTTGGCAAAGGGGGTGAACGCTTGGTCGGTTCACTGGCAAAGCGCCAAGCTGTAACAAATGCGGAAAATACAATCTACAGTATAAAACGGTTCATTGGTCGTCGCTGGGATGACACAGATGCAGAACGCGATCGCGTACCTTACAACTGTGTCAAAGGTCGAGATGATACTGTTGATGTTCAAATTCGTGGACGTAACTACACACCACAAGAAATTTCCGCCATGATCCTACAAAAACTTAAACAGGATGCGGAAAACTTTTTGGGTGAACCAGTAACAAAAGCAGTAATTACCGTACCTGCTTATTTTACAGATGCTCAAAGACAAGCAACAAAAGATTCTGGTACGATCGCTGGACTTGAAGTACTGCGGATCATCAACGAGCCAACCGCAGCCGCTTTAGCTTTTGGTTTAGATAAGCAAGACCAAGAACAATTAATTTTAGTTTTTGATTTGGGAGGTGGTACTTTCGATGTATCCATCTTGCAATTAGGGGATGGTGTGTTTGAAGTTAAAGCAACGAGTGGTAATAATCACTTGGGTGGAGACGATTTTGATAACTGTATCGTCCGTTGGATGATAAATACATTTTTACAACAAGAAAAAATCGATCTTTCCCAAGATAAAATGGCCTTGCAACGCTTGCGGGAAGCAGCAGAAAAGGCAAAAATTGAACTCTCAAGCATGATGAGTACTTCAATTAACTTGCCGTTTATCACTGCGGATGAAACAGGCCCGAAGCATTTAGAAATGGAACTCGCCCGTGCTAAATTTGAAGAATTGACAGGTCATTTTATAGAAGACATCATCAAACCGATGGTGCAAGCACTCAAAGATGCAGACCTCAAACCACAAGATATTGATCGAATTATTTTGGTAGGGGGTTCTACTCGTATTCCTGCTGTCCAAAATGCCTTAATTAAATTTTTTAACGGCAAAACACCAGATCGCTCTATTAACCCAGACGAAGCAGTAGCACTCGGAGCCGCTATCCAAGCTGGGGTTTTGGGTGGCGAAGTTGATAATCTGCTTTTATTGGATGTTACACCTCTATCACTAGGAATTGAAACTTTAGGAGAAGTATTCACAAAAATCATTGAACGTAACACCACAATTCCTACCAGTAAATCCCAAATTTTTTCCACAGCTGTTGATGGACAAACCTCTGTAGAAATACACGTCCTTCAAGGTGAACGGGCGATGGCAAAAGATAACAAAGGCTTGGGTAAATTTCTACTCACAGGAATTCCTCCAGCACCCCGTGGTGTACCGCAAATCGAAGTTAGTTTTGAAATCGACGTCAACGGTATCATGAAAGTCTCTGCCCAAGACAAAGGTACAGGTAGAGAGCAGAGTATTCGGATTACCAACACAGGTGGCTTAAGCAGCAACGAAGTTGAACGGATGCGACAAGAGGCTGAAGTGTTTGCTGAAGAAGACAAAAAACGTATAGAAATAGCAGCATTGAAAAACCAAGCAGACAATTTGTTGTATAGTTACGAATCAACACTCAAAGATAATGGCAACTTAATCAGCAAACAGATGAAAAGTTTGGCAGATGAAAAACTTGCCCATCTCCAAGCAGCGATTTATGAATCAAGCATTTCTGTTGCAGAATTCAAACAGCGCTTAGAAGATTTTCAGCAAACTCTATTTAGCATTGGAGCTGAAGTCTACAACCGTGTTAACGATGGTCAAACAGATGATGTCATTTCATATACAGATAGTTCTTCTAGTCCTGAACAATCTGAACCATTGCATAGCACGCTGACACCGCAATTGAACTTTAATTTTGAAGATGAAAATACTCTACATGCTGATTATGAAGCCATAGAGTAGTGTTTAGTGTTAGTAGTTAGTTGTTGCTGGTTGTTTGGAACAAACAACAAAACTAACCACTATCCTTTTTTGCTAGATTATAGAAATGATTTGCTTTGTCATCAGACTCATGGGGGGTTTTCCACACCTATAAGTGCGGCTAGCCCCTCTAATTGATGGGCAGAGTTTTGCTCTCATACGTAGCACAATTGTAAAAGAGACAGCTTCAGGCTAAAGCTTTTGTCGTTTTTCACGGCATCGCGACAACGGAACCCCCGGTGCAACAAGAGCGGTACGCCGCCCAATGCACTGGCTAAGAAACCTCTAAGGGCGCAGTGGCTCCGCAATTGGCGCTGCTTCACGAAAAAAGTACCTGTTGCTGGCAACTTGCTGGTGATTTATATAAAAGGTAAAAGGTAAAATTATATTATTAAGAAAATTTAACTGTTGCCTTCTGCCTTCTGTTTGCCCAAACTTCTTGAGGCGATATTCGTCTCATGATTTTTAGAGGAAGTTGCAACTCAATAGAGTTGACGCCTTAAGTCTTGTGCGTCTACGAAGTTATACCTGCATAGCTGCTTTCTACCTTTTAACTTTCACCTTTGCTATATGGCCCGCGACTACTACGAAATTCTGGGTGTCTCTCGTGACACCGATAAAGAAGAAATCAAACATGCCTATCGCCGTCTAGCCCGGAAGTATCACCCAGATGTGAACAAGGAACCGGGAGCCGAAGAACGCTTTAAGGAAATTAACCGTGCCTATGAGATTCTCTCAGAACCCGAAACTCGTGCTCGTTATGACCGCTTTGGTGAAGCTGGAGTTTCTGCTGGTGCTGGTGTAGGCTACCAAGATGTTGATATGGGCGGTTTTGCCGATATCTTTGAAAGCATCTTCAGTGGCTTTGCTGGTGGTATGGGTACTCAAACCCAAAGACGACGCAGTGGTCCAGTTAGGGGTGATGACTTACGGCTAGACCTGAAGTTAGACTTTCGAGAAGCAGTATTTGGTGGTGAAAAGGAAATTCGCATTTCGCATTTAGAGACTTGTGAAGCTTGTAACGGCTCTGGTGCTAAACCCGGAACTCGCCCTCGTACTTGTTCTACTTGTAGCGGTTCGGGTCAAGTACGCCGTGTCACAAGGACGCCATTTGGTAGTTTTACTCAAGTATCGACTTGTCCCACTTGTAATGGCACAGGTTCGGTTATAGAAGACAAATGCGATGCTTGTGACGGTAAGGGTGCAAATCAAGTTACCAAAAAACTCAAAATTACTATTCCTGCTGGGGTAGATAACGGTACACGCTTACGGATATCTCAAGAAGGAGACGCAGGTCAACGTGGAGGTCCACCCGGAGACTTGTACGTCTACTTGTTCGTCAATGAAGACCAAGAATTCCAGCGAGAAGGCATTAATGTTCTTTCGGAAATAAAAATTAGCTATCTCCAAGCGATTTTAGGTTCTCGTTTTGAAGTAAATACGGTAGATGGGCCTGTGGAACTAATTATTCCACCTGGCACTCAACCAAATACGGTAATGAAATTAGAAAATCGTGGTGTGCCACGTTTGGGGAACCCAGTGAGTCGGGGCGACCACATGCTCACAGTATTGATTGATATTCCGAACAAGATAACTCCAGAGGAACGAGAATTGTTAGAAAAGCTAGCTAAAATTAGAGGAGACCGCACTGGTAAAAGTGGTATAGAAGGTTTTCTGGGCAATTTCTTTCATCAAAGATGAGTCTATTTTCTGTTTCAACTCCTGATGCTCAACTGGACTTGCGCGGCACCCCTTGCCCGATTAATTTTGTACGCACAAAACTTCGTTTAGAACAAATGCAACCCGGATATTTATTAGAAGTTTGGCTAGATCCGGGTGAGCCAATTGAGCAAGTTCCTGATAGTTTGATAATGGCAGGTTATCAGGTAGAACAAATTACAGATTGTGCGGGCTATTTTTCTTTATTAGTACGCCGTCCCATTAGTACCTCATGACGGAAGTATTACAAAATTCCTTCACGTTGTTGGGTACGGTATTAGCCGTGCAAGCTAATTTTTATCGAGTACAGCTAGATCTAGCAAGTGAGGAAAAAGATAAAGAGGACAAGGAAGACAAAAAGCTATTTTCTTCCTTATCTGTCCCTTCTTCTTTGTCTTGTGCATCCCTCCATCCCCCACTCCTCCTTTGTACTCGTAGAACGCGCTTAAAAAAAATTGGGCAGCAGGTAATGGTAGGCGATCGCGTCCTAGTAGAAGAACCAGATTGGGCTGGTCAACGAGGCGCGATCGCTGATGTTTTACCCAGAAAAAATCAATTGGATCGTCCAGCGATCGCGAATGTCAATCAAATTCTTTTAGTTTTTGCTGTCGCCGATCCCCCTCTAGAACCATATCAACTCAGTCGCTTTTTAGTAAAAGCTGAGTCTACAGATTTAGATGTCGTTTTATGTCTAAATAAAAGTGACTTAATTACAACTCAACAGCAAGATCAAATTAATGAACACCTGATCAACTGGGGTTATCAGCCAAGTTTCATCAGCGTATATAAAAGTATAAATATTGACAAATTATCAATCCAGCTCAAAGATAAAATTACCGTTGTTGCTGGTCCTTCTGGTGTTGGAAAGTCTAGTTTAATCAATGCTTTGATTCCTAGCATCAATCTGCGAGTAGGGGAAATTTCTGGGAAACTTGCTCGTGGTCGTCACACTACCCGCCACGTAGAATTGTTTGATTTACCTAGTGGTGGTTTGTTAGCAGATACGCCCGGTTTTAATCAGCCTGATTTGGATTGTTCACCAGAAGAATTAGCTGTTTATTTCCCAGAAGCGAGACAGAAATTAGCAGTTGCGAGGTGTCGATTTAATGACTGTCTACATCGAGATGAACCTGATTGTGCAGTCCGAGGGAATTGGGAACGTTATCAGCATTATTTAGAGTTTTTAGAAGAAGCGATCGCACGTCAATCTCAACTCAATCAGCAAGCTGATCCAGAATCTACTATTAAGGTCAAAACAAAAGGTAAAGGTAAGCAAAAGTATGAACCGAAATTAGAAAGCAAAAAATATCGTCAGAAATCTCGGCGGACACAATTACAAGAGTTGCAAGAGTTGTATCGAGAGAGTGAAGAATAGGGAGCGGGGATTGGGGATTGGGGATTGGGGATTGGGGAAGGTGAGGTTCCCTTTGCTTTTTTCGAGTGTAGAGTTCAAGCATCATAAAAGAATTGGTTAAAGCCTGTTACGATCCCCAGAAAGTCTTAAAATATTGTTAACTTCTGCCAAATCCCCAACCTTCGATATATTAATACCACCCCGAAATCATTATGGCTATCGGCTACGTTGCGCTAGTACTTCATGCACATCTGCCCTTTGTCCGGCATCCAGAAAGTGACTATGTACTGGAAGAAGAATGGCTTTATGAAGCTATTACAGAAACTTATATTCCCTTACTGCGAGTTTTTGAAGGTTTAAAGCAAGACGGCATAGACTTTAAAATCACTATGAGTATGACACCACCTTTGGTGTCGATGCTGCGTGATCCGTTGCTACAAGAACGCTACGACGAACACTTAGCAAAGTTGGAAGAACTTGTAGAACGAGAAATTGAGTATAATGCTCACAACGGTCATATTAAATATTTAGCCGAACATTACGCCAGTGAATTTAGCTCTACACGAAAAATCTGGGAGCAATATAAAGGTGACTTAGTAACAGCTTTTAAGCAGTTTCAAGATACAAATAATCTTGAAATCATCACATGTGGTGCTACCCACGGTTATCTACCACTGATGAAAATGTATCCACAAGCTGTGTGGGCGCAGTTACAGGTAGCCTGTGAACACTATGAGGAAAATTTTGGATGTCCGCCCAGAGGAATTTGGCTACCTGAATGTGCCTACTATGAAGGCTTAGAGCGAATGCTGGCAGATGTTGGGTTGCGCTATTTTCTGATTGATGGACATGGTATCCTCTACGCCCGTCCTCGTCCCCGCTTTGGCACCTATGCCCCTATTTTTACAGAAACTGGTGTGGCTGCTTTTGGACGTGATCATGAATCCTCCCAACAGGTATGGTCTTCTGAGGTAGGTTATCCTGGTGCGCCGGAATACCGAGAGTTTTACAAAGACTTGGGTTGGGAAGCTGAATACGAATATATCAAGCCCTACATTATGCCCAATGGTCAGCGAAAAAACACGGGCATCAAATATCATAAAATCACTGGTAGAGGTCTTGGTTTAGCAGATAAAGCCCTCTACGATCCCTATTGGGCAAGGGAAAAATCTGCCGAACATGCTGCTAATTTTATGTATAACCGTGAGCAGCAAGTAGGGCATCTCTATGGTATAATGCAGCGTCCGCCAATTGTGGTTTCCCCCTATGACGCGGAATTATTTGGACATTGGTGGTATGAAGGGCCCTGGTTCATTGATTATTTGTTCCGCAAGTCATGGTATGACCAACAAACATATCAAATGACTCACTTAGCTGATTATTTGCGCGCTCATCCGAATCAGCAAGTTTGCCGTCCATCTCAATCAAGCTGGGGGTTTAAAGGTTTCCACGAGTATTGGCTGAATGAAACAAATGCGTGGATATACCCACACTTACATAAAGCTGCTGAACGTATGATTGAGTTATCTAAAAGAGAAGCAGCAGATGAACTGGAATGGAAAGCACTTAACCAAGCAGCAAGAGAGTTGCTTTTAGCACAATCTTCCGACTGGGCATTTATTATGCGGACAGGGACAATGGTTCCCTATGCTGTGAGAAGGACGCGATCGCATCTGATGCGATTTAACAAACTCTACGAAGATATAAATATCGGCAAAATCGATAGCGGTTGGTTAGAAAAAGTTGAGTTTATGGATAACATATTTCCTAGTATCAATTATCGCGTCTACCGTCCGTTGTAATTTAAAAATACGACCACAGATGCACACAGATAGATAACTAGTGTGCATTTTCTCTGTTTAATAGTGTGAAACGCCATATTAGATGATTAACTTCTGGTATCTTTGTAGCTCAACATATATTTTCCATGCCATTGGTGCCATTGCTCGATATGATATTTTTCTGCAAGCTTAAACACTCATTCAATTAAAATTAAAACTAACTATGGCACAGAAATACCGCATTACCTTACTTCCTGGCGATGGCATCGGCCCTGAAATTATGGCTGTGGCGGTAGATGTGCTTAAAGTCGTGGAAAAAAAATTTGATCTTCAGTTTGAATTCCAAGAAGCAATGATCGGTGGTGCAGCAATTGAGGCCACAGGGGAACCTCTACCAGCAGCTACTTTAGATGTATGCCGCAACAGCGATGCAGTATTATTAGCGGCGATTGGTGGTTACAAGTGGGATTCCCTGCCATCTCATTTACGTCCAGAAGCAGGTTTACTTGGACTACGTGCAGGTTTGGAATTATTTGCTAATTTGCGTCCAGCAAAAATAATACCCCAATTAATTGATGCTTCGACTTTGAAACGGGAAATTGTGGAAGGCGTTGATATTATGGTGGTGCGCGAACTCACTGGTGGAATTTACTTTGGCAAACCCAAGGGAATTTTTGAAATGGAAACTGGTGAAAAGCGTGGTGTCAACACAATGGCGTACACCGAGTCTGAAATTGATCGCATTGGTAGAGTCGCATTTGAAACAGCACGCAAACGCCAAAGCAAACTCTGTTCAGTAGATAAAGCCAATGTTTTAGAAGTATCGCAACTGTGGCGCGATCGCATGACAAAGTTAGCAGTGCAATATCCGGATGTGGAACTCACTCATCTGTATGTAGATAATGCTGCTATGCAGTTAGTGCGCGCTCCTAAACAGTTCGATACTATTGTCACAGGGAACCTGTTTGGCGATATCCTTTCAGATGCTGCTGCTATGCTCACTGGTAGCATTGGCATGTTGCCTTCTGCTAGTTTAGGTGCTTCCGGTTTAGGAGTGTTTGAACCTGTTCATGGTTCTGCACCTGATATTGCCGGACTTGATAAAGCTAATCCCCTAGCCCAAGTTTTGAGTACAGCCATGATGCTGCGCTATGGTTTAAACCAAGCCGCCGCCGCAGACTACGTGGAACAAGGTGTGTTGCAAGTTTTAGCAAACGGCGCTCGAACTGGAGATATCATGTCTTCTGGGATGCAACTATTGGGTTGTCGTGCCATGAGTGAGGCTTTAATTCAAGTTTTGGAAGAATAATCTGCCCTAGTAGCAAACGAAAATTTTAGCAATCATTGCTGAAACTTTCGTATACACTATTAACACAAAACCTCATAACTATACTCAATAAGTTGTGTACGCTTTACGACAAGAACAAGTAAACTATACCAACCCTAAGAACCAGCCACCTTTGATTGATCCTGCCCTTATCAGAGCGGCTGGTAAAATTTACTACACTTACTGTGAAGTACACCCTGAAATGGCTGGACAAGCATTTGGTGTAGCAATTAACCGCGATACTCATAGGGGTAAGGTGATTTTTAATGGTCAACCAGCTCTGTTACCCGCAGAATGTTTTGTACCTTTGAATCAAATTGAATCGCATATGTATTAGTCATTGGTCATTGGTCATTTGTCATTGGTGTTGTACAAATGACATAGACGCGCAAGCGGTAAGACAAATGACAAAACACTGATTATGGATACTTTGATGCTTATCCTGGCAAGTTTAATTGTATTTGCCTTGGGTATTTCTATTGGCAGTTTTATTAATGTTGTGGTTTATCGGCTTCCTGCTGGTTTATCCCTGCTTTTTCCTCCTTCTCGCTGTCCCCATTGCTTAACCAAACTTAAGCCATACGATAATGTACCAGTATTAGGTTGGCTATGGTTAAAAGGCTGTTGTCGTTATTGCCAAGGTAAAATTGCTCTGCGTTATCCAGTCATAGAAGCGGTTACAGGATTGTTATTTTTACTAATTTTCTGGGTTTTCAATGTATCGTTGTTAACGATTGGCTACTGGGTATTTTGTAGTTGGTTACTAGCACTGTCACTGATTGATTTAGATACAATGACTTTACCAAACCGACTGACTAAATCAGGATTAGTTATCGGGATAGCATTTCAAACAGTAGTTGGTTTTTTACCTGATGCTAGCTGGGCAAGAGTAGCTAGTAACTTGATGACAGCGAGCCTGGGAATAGTACTAGGATTGTGGCTGTTTGATGCGATCGCTACAGTTGGTTCAATTATTTTTGGTAAAACTGTAATGGGTGGAGGTGATGCCAAACTAGCAGCCATGATGGGAGCCTGGTTAGGTTGGAAGTATTTACTCTTGGCTGCTTTTGTTGCTTGTTTGTTGGGAGTATCCGTCGGTGGCAGTATGATTATCTTATCGCGACGAAGATACGGATACAAAATGCCTTTCGGCCCATTTCTAGCTCTTGGATCTGTAGTGACTTTGTTTGGTGGCGAGACAATTTTGTCTAGCTACTTACGGTTGTTTGTAAATGGAACGTAAAAGGGAATAGGGACTTGCATGGAACATTTGCACATATATTCTTTGCAAAAAGCCAAAACAAAACCTTAGAAGGAGATGGAGAGAAAAAATACCCCATTTCAGGACACCCCCGCTTATCAACTTTCAACTGTAAACTTCATTACCCTTAATAGTATTAAACTTCTGTTAAGATTAATCCTGTAATGATGGATAACCTTCTTTACAAAATTAACAGTGTAAAAACTAAACTAATGCAGCAAAATAAAGCTGTTTGCTATATATCAACAGTTTATTATTGGACTGGGGGTGAAATTCTATCTCAGGGATAGTATATCCATAACTTTACAAGTCACTTTTGGATATGAAAGATTAAAACAAACCAATATTTCCCCTGACACGACTCTGAAATTTACCATGTCCAATAACCAACTTTATATTTTTCATACCTGAAAAGTTATAAACTTCTTGGCATCTCGAACAACACACTTGAACTAGTTTACTTATTTTCGTTAAGCTGACAAGCACAGATGCTCCCACCAGATCTGAAATATTGCTTATAAGACAAAGTTTGTTGTGTAGTCATTAGTGATTGAATCATTAGGACAAACTAAACATAAGTGACAATGACTTCACCAAAGAAATTAACCTGTTTTTGACATACTCTACTGGCATAAGAAAAAAATGGCAAACAACGAAGAATCACGTGGTTTAAAATCTCTGTTTGATTGGTTTGCAAACCGACGGAAATCAGGCCCTATCAGTCTAGAACGCCAAGAACGTGAAATCGCAGATGGACTATGGAACAAGTGTCCTAAATGTGGTGTATTAAGTTATGCCAAAGATTTAAAAGCAAATTTAATGGTATGCACCGAATGTGGACATCATAATCGGGTAGATAGTGATGAGCGCATCCGCCAGTTGATAGATTCTAATACCTGGAGACCACTTGATGAACAATTGCGTCCTGACGATCCCTTGGGATTTCGCGATCGCAAAGCCTATAGCGATCGCCTGCGGGAAACACAAGAAAAACTCGGCTTGATAGATGCTGTCAAAACAGGTTTGGGTGAAATCAACGGCTTACCAATCGCCCTTGGGGTAATGGACTTTCGCTTCATGGGTGGGAGCATGGGTTCAGTCGTAGGCGAAAAACTCACCCGTTTAATTGAACAAGCTACTCAAAGGCAATATGCTGTAGTCATCATCTGCACATCTGGTGGAGCAAGAATGCAAGAAGGAATGCTCTCACTTATGCAGATGGCAAAAATTTCCGCAGCTTTAGAACGGCATAAAGAAGCACGCTTGTTGTATGTGCCGATATTAACTAACCCCACTACAGGTGGAGTTACAGCTAGCTTTGCAATGTTAGGTGATATCATCATAGCAGAACCCAAAGCAACCATTGGTTTTGCAGGTCGGCGAGTGATTGAGCAAACCCTACGGGAAAAACTGCCTGATGATTTCCAAACTGCCGAAGATTTACTCAAACACGGCTTTGTTGATGAAATTGTACCGCGTACCCAGTTAAAAAGTACTTTAACTCAGTTAATCGCTTTACATCAGCCCTCCGCTACAACCAACACTCATAATGTAGTGCTGTGGGAGAAAACTATGAGTTTAAGTTCCACACTTGCAGAATAGGTGAAGGTTAAGGATCAATGTGTCTTTGTGGTGAAAAAATAAATCTTAATTTAACCACCAAGACACCAAGTTGAATCGCAAAGAATCAACCGATGAAAGCAGGTTTTAAGCCATCTTTCCCCACCTATCTAACCTCTAAGCCTTAGCCTAAATGGCTGAAAAAGTTGAAAGGCTTGGATAAAAGACTGTCGTCCACGTGACTCTTGCACAAAAATGAGTGGTAAGAGTGCAACAAGCCTAAAGATTGTGGAGAAAACGAATAATCCTAATAAGCCTCCACAAAAGTTAATTTGTACGAGAAAACCACCAATAATTGTACCGAAAGCACCACACAAGCCAGCGACCGCAGCTATAGTTGCAAAATATATCGACTGATTTTTCAGTGGTGCAACTTCTAGCTGCATATTATTACCGCACAAATCAATAGCCGCTCCACTTCCTCCCAAGAAAATGTGTAACATTGGCAACCATAACCACATATCTAGGGAAGTGTAGCCAATACCCAACCACAACAAAGGTGCGATCGCTACCAAAATTCCCATAAAAAATAGAACAGAACGATTACCGATTTTGTCTGCTAATCTCCCCCAAAGAATTAACATTAACATATTTGCTCCTGCTTGCAGGCTGCTGTAAAGAGTTACCCAAGTGACATCTAAGTCGAGGGTATCTAGCATGTAAAGATTGAAAAAGGGATTACAAAGGTTAACAGCAAACATCCATACACTGAAGTAGAGCAAAAACATTAAAAAATTAGTATCTTTACGGATACTCTGCCAAAATTTTGGTTGAGAGATCAAGTTAACATCTGCTATTTGCCTGTTCGTTGTGACATCTAAATTTTTTGCATCTGTAACTACAGCATTTTGTGCTTGAGGATTGATATCCAGCTTAAAGTATTGACAGCCCAAACTCATAACCCCAAACAAAATACCTATCAACAGTGCTACTCCGTAACCTTGGAGAGTACCACCATACCAATGAGATACAGCCAATCCTGCTACAGGTACGCAAATCAAATTAGTCAAGCTAGCAACACTGTTGCGTATGCCAAAATATCGCCCCCGCAAACGTCGATGCACTAATGTTGCTATCCACGAAAGCCAAGATGCACTACCTAACCCACCCCAAAGATGACTTACTAAGACAATCAAGAGTGTGAGTGTAACTAACTGTTGAGAATCAATTAGTTTCTGACTAAAGGCTGCTATACCAATTACTAAAATCAACCAAATTAGTCGAGAAGGTGCATAAATTAATAGAGAATACTGACAGCGACTGTGAAAACGTTCTGATATATAAGCACCCAAAGGCTGAATTAAATTCACTAGCATCGGGATAGAAGCAAGTAGACCAAATGTCATTGGACTTGCACCCAATTCTACTAAAAAATTACTCAATAAAATACCGCCAGTCGTAATGCCAAAAATGCCTGCAAATATACCATCTACAGTTGAAGCTTTAAGGCTAGTACGAATAGCATCTTTGGTAAATTTGTCTTTAGATTTTGATATAATATCAGAAGAAATTGTTGTCTTTACAATTTCAATTTCAGAAGTTTCTGATATCAAAGAGGAAGAAGTTTCAACCTGAGCATTATTCATGAACTGAGTAAATTGTTAATGCTTAATCGTTAGTTTTTGATTGCTATAAGTTATTAGCCATTAGCTTTTTCTCTTTGATACACAAAAAAACTACTTTGTGTTTTTCTTTGCAATTCTATGATTTAGAGAAAGTAAGATATGTCAAATTTTCGAGACATATGTTTTTTACTCAGTATTAATGCCAATTATTAGTTATTCTACCGTGTATTTATAAATAAAGTTTTAATTTTCCCAAAATTCATTCTAGAGTAAGAGAAGCAATCTAAAGAATGTTTGTGATGGGGTGATTAAAAGAATTTTTGGAACTTTTGTGGCATTAATGGTAGCGATCGCTCTTTGCATGATTGGTTGCCAGGATTCGCCCTTGCCCCATACCACCACAGCTACTACTCCAGTTATACTAAAACTTAGTGGCTGGGGTGCAGATCCAACTGAGCAAAAATTATTGAAACAGGTACTCAAAGATTTTGAGGCACAGCATCCAAGTATCAGGGTAAAGAATGAGGTCATTGCTGACCAATATATGGATGTGATTAAAACGCGCTTGATTGGTGAAGCAGCGCCTGATGTTTTCTATTTGGATGCTTTTGAGGCTCCTTTCTTAATGAGCCAAAACGTTTTAGAGCCATTAGACGCTTATATTAACCCGGAATTTGACCTAGCTGATTTTGAGGAGACAATACTTAACAGCTTTAAGTACGACAATCATATATATGGTTTACCCAAAGACTACTCTACTTTGACTCTTTTTTATAACAAGCAAGCTTTTGTTACCGCAGGTTTAACAAGTCCTCCCACAACATGGGATGAATTGCGTACCTACTCCAAAAAGTTGACAGTAGATCAAAACCAAGACAGTAAAATTGACCAATACGGCTATGGCGTCGTTCCAGAGTTAGCGCGCCAAGCTTACAAAATCAAAGCCTTTGGTGGACAGATCGTAGATGCAAATGGTTATGCAACTTTTGCTTCGGAAGCTGGGATCAAAGGATTACAGTTGGTAATAGACCAGTATCAAAAAGATCATACTGCCGCTCAGAAATCGGACGTTGGGACAAACTCAGGCAGTGAAATGTTTGGTCAAGGTAAAGTCGCAATGGTGATTGAAGGCAACTGGGCTATTACCTACTTGAAGGAAACTTTTCCTCAACTTGATTTTGCTACCGCAGAAATACCAATTGTAAATGACAAAAAAGTTACTATGGTATTTACTGTTGCTTACGTCATGAACAAACAAACACAACACAAAACCGAAGCTTGGGAGTTGATTTCCTACCTCACAGGTAAGGAAGGTATGGAAAAGTGGACAGCAACAGGCTTTACTTTGCCGACACGTAAATCAGTCGCTGAAAAATTGGGTTATGACAAAGATCCGTTGCGATCGCCCTTTGTCGCCGGAGTTAGCTATGCTATGCCTTGGCAAGCAGGTAAATACCCCGCCGCCATTATGAACAACTTTGATAACCAATTCATCAGTGCTTTGCTAGGACAACAACCGCTAGAACAAGCAATGGAACGGGCGCAAACACAAGCAAATAAATTAATTCGAGCGATGGAATAAAATAAGATCATTCCACAAATATGCAAGATCCACACTTAACCATTAACACAACTAATCCCTAGACGGTTGCTGTTATCTTCACGATTTGTTACAAAAATACAAAGAACTTCTAGAGACATCAACCCAAATGTTCGGCGGACTTACTGGTTTAACAAATCCAAAAGGCACAGACTGGGGTGAACAGATGCTCAACACTGTTGCTACCCAAACAATTCGCCACCTGTTCACCAAAAGCGAGTCAGTAGAAGTCTTTGTCCGTTGTCACCCTTCCAGCAAGCTATTGCAAGGCAGCATCGATAGCTTCACAATGAAAGGTCGTGGCTTGGTTATCCGTAAAGATTTTGCTGCTGAAGAAATTTTTATCGAAACCGATGCGGTTGCTATTGACTTTAGCTCTGTTTTAAGTGGGAAACTAAGTCTAAAACAACCCACCCAGGCGATCGCTCAAGTTGTATTGACACAAGCAGGTATTAACCGGGCCTTTAAAGCAGAACTGGTGACAAAGCGACTGTTAAATCAATCTGTACCTGCTTTGACTGCATTATCTGGTGGAAAGCCAGTCTCCTTTATTGACGTTCAAGTAGAACTATTGACAGAAAATCGGCTGCGAATTTTGGCAAAAGCGGATTTAGACAACGGTGAACTTGTGCCAATCAGTATGACTGTAGCTGTGAGTATTGAACGGCGACGGCGTATTTCTTTTACCAATCAAGGAATTGATCTCGAACAAGTACCAGAAGCACAGCGAGAACTTTCGCAAAACTTGAGTCTGGCGTTGGTAGAAATTCTGGATAACATGGTTGATTTGGATCGCTTTGACTTAGATGGAGTCAAAATGCGCCTGAATCGCTTAGAAACCGAGGGAAAACGATTAATTTTCAGTGGATATGCGGAGATTGAGCGTATACCGCGTAGTGGGTGATATGATTCAATATTTTGGATTGGAAAACTTTTTATTGATTGAGCGTAAAACCCCATGACTTTATGGATGGGGCGTTTGACTTTAAATAGCTAGTCTTTTTCTAAGCTCTACCTCTAATTGTTCATCAGTACTGACCACTACACGCCCTGGCTTGGCTCTGATGATGCTGAGGAAATGCTGAAATGCTTCTTCATCTTGAGGATTGGCTTTGACATATTCCCGCAGTTCTTTCTCTGACAAATTTAAATAGTCGGTCATCCTATTATTTCCTCTCCGTTATTAAGAATTTCTACTTGGATGGTTTCCCCAATTAAAACTACGATTCTGCCTGTTCTTTCATCAAATCTAACTAATTCTATATTCCGTAGCAGGTTGCTAGTACAATAAGGCAAAAGTAAAAAGGCAAAAGTAAAAAGAAAGAATGCTTATTTTATAAGCTTTTCGACTATTTTAAATGGTTGCTTTATTTACGCCGTGCTGTACTAGTGCGAACGCATAATCGGAAAAAGGCTTTGAGTTGGTCGATGGTCGGTTCCATTATTTCCTAAAAACCTATGTTTTTGATGTTTTAGCTAATTCGGACAGAAGCCCCACACTTACCACAAAGTGGAAGTGTTGGGATGAATAACTGTAGTTAGAAACTTAAGAATCACCCTAGCTTTAGCCTGGTGAGTGTCAATTGGATATAATATTGACTCGATTCTTTGTTTTTTGAGTGGAGAGGCTAATGGGTCGCGCCAAAAAGGTTGTCCTGGCATATTCTGGGGGAGTAGATACATCGGTGTGCATTCCCTACCTCAAGCATGAGTGGGGTGTAGAAGAAGTAATTGCCCTAGCAGCAGACTTGGGACAGGGAGATGAATTAGAACCAGTCCGAGAAAAAGCCCTGAAATCAGGTGCAAGTGAGTCATTAGTGGCAGATGTTCAAGAGACGTTTGTAAAAGATTATGCATTTCCTGCCATTCAAGCCAATGCCCTTTACGAAAATCGTTATCCTCTAGCAACAGCCTTAGCTCGTCCGTTGATTGCTAAGGTTTTAGTAGAAACAGCAGAAATCTACGGTGCTGATGCGATCGCTCACGGTTGTACTGGTAAAGGTAACGATCAGGTGCGTTTTGATGTATCTATTGCAGCCCTCAACCCCAACCTCAAAATTCTCGCACCCGCACGGGAATGGGGTATGAGTCGTGAGCAAACTATTGCTTACGGAGAAAACTTTGGCATTCCTGCACCCGTGAAAAAGTCTTCTCCTTACAGTATTGACCGCAATATGCTAGGTCGGAGTATCGAAGCTGGAATTCTCGAAGATCCCACAGTGGAACCACCAGAAGAAATTTATTTATTGACAAAGGCGATCACTGACACCCCCAACGAACCAGAATATATTGACATTGGTTTTATTAGAGGTATTCCTACTAGCCTCAACGGTGAAACAAAAAGATCGATTGAATTAATCGAACAACTCAACCAAGTTGCAGGAAATCACGGTGTTGGGCGCATTGATATGATTGAAAATCGCTTGGTAGGGATTAAATCGCGAGAAATCTACGAATCTCCCGCAATGATGGTGTTAATTCAAGCCCATCGCGATTTAGAAAGTCTAACTCTCACGGCAGATATTACCCATTACAAACGGGGTATAGAAGAAACTTACAGCCAAATGATTTACAACGGCTTGTGGTATAGTCCCCTAAAAGCAGCCTTAGATGCTTTTATTCAAAAAACACAAGAGCAAGTATCTGGAACAATTAGAGTAAAACTATTTAAAGGTAACGCTACCATCGTTGGGCGTCATTCCGAAAACTCTTTGTATACTCCTGACTTGGCAACCTACGGAGCCGATGACCAATTTGATCATAAGGCAGCCGAAGGTTTCATTTATGTTTGGGGTTTGCCAACTCGGATTTGGGCGCAGAAAGGTAGGGGATAGGGTATCGGGGATCAGGGATCGGGGAAGGTAGGAGTCCCCTGGAGGGGATTGGGGATTGGAAAGAAACTTGTTAAATAATTCTCCCTTATCTTTCTTGTCTCCCTTGTCCCCAATCCCTATTCCCCAGTCCCTATCCTTTGTTGCCTGGCTTCTAGCCAGAGGGGAATAATGATAAAAGCTGCAAGAATTAATAGGGCAGCGATCGCAAATTTACTAACCCAAGCAACCAACTGTTCTAGGGAAACAACAGTACCAGCAAAAAATGCCAGTGTCACCATCACCCCACCCCACGCAGTCGCCCCGATGATGTTATAAAAACAGAATTTTCCAAAAGGCATTCCAGCTATACCAGCCATAGGTGCAGCAAAAATTCTCAATAAGGCTAAGAAACGCCCAAAGAAAACTGCTTTTGCTGCATTTTCACTAAATTGCTCTTTTATACTCAACAATCGGGCTTCTGAAAATCTAAACAGGCTGCCGAGTCGCACTAGCATTGGCCAGCCGCCAGTTCTGCCAACCCAATAACCGCAAATACCACCAACCGCAGCTCCCGCAATAGCATCACCTAAAACTAGCCAGTAATTTAATTCATGACTACCAGCTAGGAACCCACCGACGAGAGTTACGGTTTCACCAGGAATGGGAATGCCCAAGTTCTCTAACAATATTCCGAAAAAAATTGCCCAATATCCATAATCATGGGCAATTCTTTGGATATTTTCTAACGAGATAAATTCCAAAGACATTCAGCACCGCAGCCTTTACAAATGTTTACTTTTACTATATTTTGTCTCGTCTTCTAGTGATGTGTCAATCGAGTCTGTGAACTACCGTCAAAGATACAATAGTCCATCCCCACCCTATAGAGGTATGGAGGAATTCCGCGATTTCGTTAAATTCCATTTAGGCCTCTATCAGTAATAAAATGCACAGTCCTCGCGTTTCCCCCAAAGGGCAAAACGCTGATCAGTCCTTGGCTTAGGCCAATATATATTTGATAGGGCTGGGCATTTTTTTTTGAACACTCTTAGAGGATGCTTTTACTCACTATTTTAGTGGGATTGCGGGGAAAATATATTTTTATTGATACTATACTTGGTATCAGGTTTGACGAATAGCCACTATTTCTGTACATTAAGTTTTACCACATCAGTACATGTACAGAAGTAAAGCAAAATTTTTTTATGAAAAATTTATAAACATCCCAGTTATTTATAAAAATTTTGTAAAAAGTACATGTAGTACTAAAATTCTTAGAGGCTTATGCCTATATTGGGGAAAGATTAAAATAAATTATACGGCATGAATACTGAAATTATTCGTCTCAACCGTACTACTACAAGGCTACCAAATTTTTAGGTAAAGCAGTATTATTACGGTTGCAAACAAAGCAGTTTTTGTGCCTGCTTTTTTGTTTTTTGATTGATACAATTACCCAGCAAAGATTTATGACTCTCACATCAGAACGCCAAATCATCTTGTTCAAGCCCCAAGGACGCATGGATTTAGAGGGTAGTGTGGCTTTCAATGAAAAGGTGACTGAATTATTACCCCAGCGTGATCAACTCTGGGTGATTGATTTAGCTGAAGTGGATTTTATGGATAGTTCCGGATTAGTTGCCTTGGTTAATGGGTTGAAAGCTGCACGACAAAATGGTTGTCGTCTGGTACTGTGCAACGTACAAACACCTGTAAGATTAGTTTTAGAACTGACTCAACTAGATTCAGTATTTGAAGTTGTTCACAATCAAGAAGAAATATTGGGTTTTGTAAACAAAAGTAATTTGTTACTAGTACGTTAAAAATGCCACTCCATACTTGAAAACTAATGGTTAGGTCAAGCAGTGGCTTTGCAGTACTAGCTTTTTCGCTTTCTAGGCTGCTCAAAGTAGCTAGGGTGGGAACAAATTTTTTGATAAACTTTTTGGCTAAAGCTGTTGATTCTCTAAATAATTTGGTGTTTTGGCTAGTAAGCACTACTGAATCACCAAAAGCAACCATAATCTATTATCAGTTGTAACTGCCATGCCACATGCTGACATAGCCAAAATAAGTTTAAGCATTTTGCACAGTAGAAATATTACCTACCTCAGATGCCATGGGTGGAAAATTTGGTAAATCAATAGCGCTGTGAGAAGTGGTACGAGTTTTCTGGGCCAGGCGATAACTCACACTTTGCAGTTCTGCTTGTAACTGACGGTTTTCTCGTTGTAGCATTGCAATTTTTTCTCTAACTGGAGTCATCCGTTCCTCAAATTTACGGCGATAAATTTGTGGTAGTTCCTGTACTACTTGCTCTAACATCCGACTGCGATCGCTAAGTTCTTGCACCGACTGACGCAACTGATAGATTTCAGTATCTCGATTGGAAATTTGTTCTTGATAAAAAGCTACTTGTTGTTCAACTGCTTGTAGTTGTTCTCGCAAAGCTTGAAGCTGACTTTGATAACGCTCAGACATTTCTGGCTGGGGCATAAAATTAGCATTACCCTTCACCAGTCGGAACAGTTCTTGAGACAGCTGTTGCACTAATTGATCGCGAAGTTGCAATTCTTGACGCAACTTCGATACTTCTGTAGAGAGAGCTTGAATATTGGAGTTATCAGTTTGGCTCACAGTGGCAACTAGCTCCGGTGAATAATCTTTCCCCTTATTAGGTATAAACGCGGTCGTACTGCTTTTGGCTAATACTTCCAAGTACTAGTTAATTTAGCATTCCCGGAGAATTCGGCAAGTAGAAAAACGAATTTTTTTTTACTTTCTCAAAATATAAACTAAGTAAGTAGGCGGAAATAAACATCACTATGTTAAGAAAAATAAAATCTTTGAAACCCTTAACAATGACAAAGGACAAATGATAGATGCCAAATGACCAAAAAAAGAAGGATACAAGCCCCCAGATTTATCCGTGGGGTGATTAATTTTGAATTTTGTAGACGCAAAACAGCTACTTACAGAAGTCGCTTACGCGCCTACCGAAGGTATTTTGAATTTTAAATTCTCCCGAAGGGGGTTGACGATCCTCACGAGTTAGCTTTATTTGTGCCGACCTACTTATTAGTTGCTAGTGGTTAGCGGGTTTTAGCAAACAAATAATAACCACTAACCACTGTACGAGTGTACGAGCGTAGATGCGCTTTGTGAGGTTTCAAGGCAGAGTACGGCCGTTCAACCGTACTATCCACTAACTATCTATGCTGCCTCTGTAGAAGCTTTTGGCTCTTCTACCTTTTGGTTGAGTGTTAGGTAACGAATTACTTCCTCGCTCAGGCGCATAGCGCGTTCCAACACAGCAATCATTTTGCCTGGACCAGTGTAATTCAGTTGAATATATATGCCATCTCTTTGCCTTTGAATTTCATAAGCTAAACGACGCTTGCCTCGATTTTGACTTTGAATTGTGTCAGCACCTTGTTCCCGTAGCAAGTTCTCATACTTAGCAATAATTTGCTCTACTTGCTCATCACCCAAGTCAGGACGCAAGATGTACATTGTTTCGTAAACTGTTTGCATGGTTTTAATCTCCTTTTGGACTATATGGCTGCTTATGTCAATAGGTAGTAACAATTATTTTTATAAAAATTAACTAGCTATACATACAGCAACAAGGAATTACGATCTTACAAGAAATTTGTCAAAGTGTGAAATCCTAATTTGTGATATTTAGGAGTTTTACACAATTTCTGAGCGTAGCGTTTTTTAAGAGTGAAATTAAAATATGATCCAACAAGGAGGTAAATGATAATAATTTTAGATTTTGCGAAAAGTTTGTAGAGCCGCCTTCTTCGGCTTCCCGCAAGGGTGCGCCAGTTTCCGGCAGTTAGTCATCAGTTTATAGACTTTGGACTGTAGGCAATTGACTTTAGAAACGATTTGATTACAAACAGAGGTACTTATCAAAGTTATGGCGCAGCGCTTTGTGCGAGTTCAAAATCCAGAAGGGCAGATTTATTATGGTTTGCTACAACTTTCCATGAAAGTGCAGGTGCTGGATGCTCCCCCCTGGTTACAAGGTCAACCTACGGATTTAATATTAGAACCAGATCACTATGAAATTTTGGCTCCCTGTGCGCCTTCAAAGATCGTGGCTGTTGGCAAAAATTATGCGGAACATGCGGCGGAGATGGGAACTGATGTCCCTGCTGAACCACTGATTTTTTTCAAACCGCCGACATCTGTAATTGCTTCACTAGCAAAAATTCAGTATCCACCCCAATCACAACGAGTAGACTATGAAGGAGAATTAGCATTAGTCATTGGCGATCGCGCTTTTAATTGCACACCTCAAGAAGCCCAAATGAAAATTTGGGGCTATACAATCGCTAATGACGTGACAGCGCGAGACTTACAAAGAAAAGATAATCAATGGACGCGAGCAAAAGGCTTTGATACGTTTTGTCCCCTTGGGCCGTGGATTGTCCGCGAATTAAGCCCAGGAGCCAGACTACAGACTTTCTTGAATGAAGAGTCTGCTCCTGTACAATCTGCAACTATCGACCAAATGGTTTTTACCCCAGATTACCTTGTATCTTACATCAGTCAGGTAATGACACTATTACCGGGAGATATTGTGCTGACAGGTACGCCTGTGGGAGTTGGACCTCTGAAAATAGGCGATCGCGTCCGTATAGAGATTGAAGGTATTGGTCGTCTGGAAAACACGGTAGTAGGTGGTTGAATGCTAGCGTGGCAGTTGCATGTATACTGCATTAGAAATAGCAGGAATTTCTGCATAACGCCCTAATAGCGACTGGATTATAGAATACACAGATGCTGCCACTATTCCGAGAAAAATTGTAGTATACAAGGTTTGGATCGCAAAACCTCCAGATGGAAGCAATCCCACAATATCAGTTAAGATGCCAAATAAGAAAATTACTATGTCCAAAAGAATCGCCTGCATAGTGTTGAAACGAATAAAATGACTGATTTTTTCGTTTCGGACTACAAATATAAATAAAGCAAAGAAAATAATCAACCCGGCATAACGGACACCGTAGTAAATTTGCAATAATGGCAGCAAAGGCAAAAACAACACTCGCACAGGTGGAAACTGTGTCAGAAAAAATTGGCCATAATTAAAAACTTCAATAATAGGAAGCAAATAAGGCAAGAAAGCAAAAATCCTGTCTTTAACGGTTGTAGACCCACGCCAACTCATACTACGCTCTCCTAAGATTAAAATTTAATAGTCATATGACCCTAGAATAACGCAGTTAAGTTATTTATTATTTCTCACAGATTTGCTTCATTCTATGTTGGCAATACGGAAACCCATCATACACTCGTACTGATCTGCTTGACGCTCAGTGATTTTGCTGATCATATGACCGCAGCGTAGTTTACCTTGACGCCAACGGGGTTGACCACTACTATCAGCGAGTAGACAAGATTGACAAACTTGCTGAGGGGCAAGGATCTGATCCTCCATTAAAATTACTAGCATCCAATCCCTCCTGTAACTCCTCAATAGTTTCTTGTATTTCCCCTTAAGCTGGTATTTTGGATTGTAGATTGTAATTTAATAGCAGATGTATTTAATAATGTATTTAGTCTGCTTGACAGATAAACTATCTGTTCATTAATTAAACATCTATGAGTTCTCGCTTTCCAAAGTCAGTTTGGAAATATGCAGTTGATAACAAACCAAAAAAAATGAGTCTAATTGGGCTTTAATTTTATTGTATGTTGGGTCAGATTTTTTGTAGTTAAAACGAATACATAAATTCATGAGAACCAACAAACGCGAGCAATGATTCATACTTGATATGTAGGTTAGGCTAAATAAACATATCACTTGTGGTGGTTGGTTGTTGATTGTTGTTTGGAACAACCACTATAGGGACGCAAGGACTTGCGCCTTTACTAACAACTAACAACTAACAATTAACGATCCACTTGCATACAAATTTCCATTCAAGGATAGCTAAAAGTGACTCTGACCAATTCAGATTTTTTGACCTCCTGCGATCCCGCAGTTGCGAGTTTAATTAACAAAGAACTACAGCGTCAACGTGATCATTTAGAGTTGATTGCCAGTGAAAACTTTACCTCGGCGGCTGTACTTGCTGCACAGGGTTCAGTACTCACAAATAAATACGCTGAGGGTTTGCCTGGTAAGCGTTATTATGGCGGTTGTGAATTTATAGATGAAATAGAGCAAATCGCCATTGATCGTGCAAAACAATTGTTTGATGCGGCTCATGCAAACGTACAACCCCACTCTGGCGCTCAAGCGAATTTTGCTGTTTTTCTAACGCTCCTAGAACCAGGAGACAAGATCATGGGAATGGATTTATCTCATGGCGGACACCTCACTCATGGTTCACCTGTAAATGTGTCGGGAAAATGGTTTAAGGTTGTTCATTATGGTGTCAATCAGGAAACAGAACAACTAGACTATGACCAAGTTCGAGAGCTGGCGCTAAGGGAGCGTCCTAAGCTCTTGATTTGTGGTTATTCTGCCTATCCCCGAATCATCGATTTTGAAAAATTCCGTAGCATTGCTGATGAAATTGGTGCATATTTGCTCGCAGATATTGCCCACATTGCTGGTTTGGTGGTTAGCGGATTACATCCCAACCCCATTCCTTATTGTGACGTCGTGACAACAACTACCCATAAAACCCTACGAGGGCCTAGAGGTGGTTTAATTATCACTCGTGACCCAGAATTGGGTAAAAAACTCGATAAAGCTGTTTTCCCTGGTACTCAGGGTGGTCCATTAGAACACGTAATTGCAGGTAAAGCAGTGGCTTTGGGAGAAGCTTTGAAGCCCGAATTTAAAACTTATTCCGCCCAAGTCATTGAAAATGCTCGTGTTTTGGCTGCACAACTCCAAAACCGTGGGTTTAAGCTAGTGTCTAATGGGACTGATAATCATGTTTTGCTCGTAGACTTACGGAGTATAGGCATGACTGGAAAACAAGCAGAACAGTATTTAAGTGTTGTAAATGTTACTACTAACAAAAATACAGTTCCTTTCGATCCAGAATCACCCTTTGTAACTAGTGGCCTGAGATTGGGTTCGCCCGCGATGACAACACGGGGTATGGAATTAGCAGAGTTTACAGAGATTGGTAATATTATTGCCGATCGCCTGTTAAATGCAGATTCCGAAAGTGTTGCTGCTGATTGTCGGCGACGGGTAGCAGCACTGTGCGATCGCTTCCCCTTGTACCCTCAGTTGGTAATTCCTGTACCAGCTTTAGTATAGGGGGATAGGGGTGTAAGAGGAAGAAAAACAATTAAATATTTACTCTTACACCCCACCTTTACCCCTTAAACTAATATCGTAAAAAACCTACACCTATGTGTCGATCTGCATTTCAAAATCTAAAATGGTATGGACTCCTTTACATGCAAAAACACATCGCACGATCCGATCGCGTCACCTATTTGAACGTAACCAGCATTTACTAGTAGCAGTTTCCGGTGGTCAAGATTCTCTGTGTTTAATTAAATTACTGTTAGATTTACAACAAAAATGGGGTTGGTACTTAGGTATTGCTCATTGTGATCATCGTTGGCGTCCTGACTCACAAACTAATGCTCAACATATAGAAAATTTGGCTAAAAATTGGGGTATATCATTTTACTTAGAAACTGTAGAAACATCAGAGCGAGAGGCTGTACAAACAGAAGCTGCTGCACGTGAATGGCGGTATAAAGTTTTGAGTGCGATCGCCCAGCAGCACAACTATCAATATGTGATTACAGGCCACACAGCAAGCGATCGGGCAGAAACCCTAATTTACAACTTAATTCGTGGTACTGGGGCTGATGGTTTACAAGCTTTAACTTGGCAACGTCCGCTTGTTGATGGCATCATGCTAGTACGCCCACTTTTGGAAATTACGCGCACAGAAACCGGGCAATTTTGTGAGGATTTTCAACTACCGATCTGGGAAGATTCTACAAATCAAGATTTAAAGTACGCCCGTAACCGTATTCGCCAAGAATTATTACCATATTTGTGCGAAAATTTTAACCCGAAAGTAGAATCAGCTTTAGCCCAAACAGCAGAACTACTGCAAGCAGAAGTGGAATACTTAGAAAAAGCTGCTCAGGAGTTGCGAGAAGAAGCAATGAGAACAGAAGGAAAAGACGCGGTGAATCTATCAACAATAATCTCTGTGTCCCCGTGTCAGAATATTCCCGTGTCCTCTTCTTCTTTTCCTTTTAAGCTCAATCGTCATGTATTACAAAAAGCCCCTCTTGCTCTGCAAAGACGAGTAATGCGGCAAGTGTTACAACAGATACTTCCTGCAAGTCCTAGTTTTGAGCAAATAGAAAAACTTACAGCCTTAATTACAGCACCAAATAAATCGCAAACCGATCCATTTCCCGGTGGTGCAATAGCGAGAGTAGAGAGTGATTGGATCTGGATTATAAACTAGAGGCTAGAGCTAATTTAAGTTCAGAGCTATTTCATTCTTGCTATTATCCGCCCAGAAATAAATTTCCGGACTAACAGCAAAACTCCACTAAAAAAAAGTGGACTAAAAGACTTTGGAGTTGTCTAAAGACACTTAAGCTATCAGCCAAGAATTAAAATTATTGGCCGAATAGACGAGAATTAAATAACCCTGATTAATAGACTTATATATCTGATTTTCATCTACTCCATATTAAGTGTATAGCTATATTTACTTAAGTTATATTTTGTACTTTTTATGTTACATTCAGCAGCTTGTGATATTGATTTTTTTATAATAGGCAGAAGTATATTTAAACAAATCAACTATCTATGGTAAGATTTAAGTACAAAAAATATTTATTTTTCTTTCATAAGTTAATTGTCATAGCGGTAATGTTATTTATACTCATTACCACTATGACAGTTAGTTACTCTCAAGAAAAAAATCCTACTGTTAATCAGACTCCAGAAGCTGTTAATAAGATAGATGGTACTCCTGTAATTTTGGGAGACAAAACATTATTTATTATTAAAAAAAATGTCGGTTCTTTCTCTCCGCAAGAGCGATCGCAAGCAATTACAAATAGAATCGAAACCATAGCTAATGAGCCATCTATTCGTCTTGATGGTTTAAAAGTTTTAGACCAGCAAGACACTACAAATATTGTCTTAGGAGAAAAACTAATATTTACTCTTACCAATAGTGATGCAAAAGCGGCAGGTAAAAGTAGACAGGAACTGGCTCAAGAATATGTGCAAATAATCGGTGATTCTATTGCTCAGTATAGAGAAGATCGTAGCTTAAATAATATTTTAAAAGGTCTCCTTTACAGTTTTATTTCTACTCTGGGTTTATTCATATTTTTGAAAATTTTTAATCATATTTTCCCAAAAATTATTACTAGAGTACAGAATTGGCGAGCAATTAGGATTCCTGCTATCAGAATTCAAGATATCGAACTTTTACCTGCATCTAGAGTCAGTAATATTGTAACTAGGGTAGTAAAGATCCTCCGCCTGATTCTAATGCTAGGGATTTTATATATCTATGTTTCTTTAGTGTTGGGCTTTTTTCCTTGGACGAGACAGCTTAGTTCCAGACTTGTGAGTTATTTTCTAGAAACTCTCTATCAGGGTTGGTTAGCATTTGCATCTTATTTCCCTAATCTGTTCGCTTTGGGATTAATTTTCTTTGTCACCTACTATGTTTTGAAAATTATTAGACCAATATTTACAGAATTACGTAATGGAAGTATATCTGCTCCCGGTTTTTATCCCGAATGGGCAGAACCCACATATAAACTAGTATTCTTTTTAATCATCGCCTTAGCATTTGTGCTGGCTTTTCCCTATCTACCAGGATTTGGTTCACCAGCTTTTCAGGGAATATCTGTGTTTTTAGGTATTCTATTTTCTTTAGGTTCCACAGCAGTGGTAGCAAACGTTGTTGCTGGAATTATTTTAATTTATACCCGTGCTTTTCAGATTGGCGATCGCATTAAAATTGGTGATGCGATCGGCGATATTTTGGAAAAAACTCTGTTAGTAACGCGAGTTCGTACTATCAAAAATGTGATAATTACTATTCCTAACGGCACTGTACTAACAAGCCAAATTATTAACTACAGCGCTCTTGCTCAAGACCCTAACTATCACTTAATTTTACATACTACGGTAACACTTGGCTATGATTTACCGTGGCGCAAAGTTCATCAAGTTTTGATTGATGCTGCGCTAGCAACGAAAGAAATTTTAGCAGAACCTGCTCCTTTTGTATTGCAAACTAGTTTAGATGATTTTTATGTAAGCTATGAATTAAACGCCTATACTAATAAGCCAATGCTGATGGCGAGTATTTATTCACAACTGCATCAAAATCTTCAAGATAAATGCAACGAAGCAGGAATTGAAATTCTCTCTCCTCATTATTCGGCTATTCGGGATGGGAACCAAATTACCATACCAGAAAATTATCTTTCTCAAGATTATCAAGCACCAGGATTTCGTCTATCTCCTCTGGATAACTTATTTAAGCAGTTCAACGGGAAAAATACACCAGAGTCGAGTGAATAATCTCAGTTTGACAAGTGAGGGTAAATAACAATCAATGATACGAATTCTCACAATTTTAGCCTTATTTATTGCCATCGCCGCCGTAATTTTTGCACTCCAAAATTCTACTCCTGTTTTGGTGCAATTTTTAGCTTGGCAAACTCAAGAATCAATGGCGCTAGTGCTATTGCTGACTTTTACATTCGGTGTGTTGTTTGGTTTACTCGTCTCTCTACCAGCAGTGATTAAAAATATCAGAAAATTATCCCATCTCAGACGAAAAATTGAAGAACAAAACTATGAAATAGAAAATTTGCATAACAATCTTATGGAAGCAACAAATCAAATTAAGGCGCTGCAAGAAACACAAACACATTCTCAAACAGAAATCAAATATTTGAATTATTCAGAAGACATGCCTATTAATGACAAGACAAATTAATTTTTTCATGAACTTATCAAATAAGGATTAACCTGTGGTAAATGCTTTGAGTACCATCCAACGCTTACTTGCCGATCCTATGGCAATCAAGTTGATTGAAGTGGTTGTAGGTATTGCGATAGTAGCATTGATTTTCCGGCTTCTAGCTCAGACTTTACCACGACAAGTTCAAGACACAGATTTGCGCTATCGCATCCGCAAGGCAATTAGCTTTGTTGGGTATGCGATCATGTCGTTGTTAATTGTATTAGCGTTTAGCGATAGCCTGGGAAAATTAACAGTCATCTTTGGGGTTATCGGTGCTGGTGTGGCTTTTGCACTACAAGAGGTCATAGCCAGTTTTGCTGGTTGGGCGGCTATCTCGCTGGGACAATTTTACAAGCCGGGAGATCGGGTATTACTCGGTGGGATTATGGGCGATGTCATAGATATTAGTATCCTGCGTACCACTTTGATGGAGTGTGGCGACTGGGTGAAAGCTGATCTCTACAACGGACGAATTGTGAGAATTGCTAATAGTTTTGTGTTTAAAGAACCAGTATATAATTATTCTGCCGATTTCCCCTTTGTTTGGGATGAAATTACTGTGCCAGTGAAATACGGAAGCGATCGCCATTTAACTAGAGAAATTCTCCAAAAAGTAGCTGATGAAGTTATAGGTGAATATGTGCTTCAGGCAAAGGCACAATGGGAACACATGGTACACAAGTATTTAATTGAAGATGCCAGAATTGAACCAGCAGTCACTTTGATTGCTAATGATAACTGGATGGAATTTACGCTGCGGTATATAGTGGACTATAAAAAACGTCGAGGCAAAAAAGATTTAATTTTCAGCCGTATTCTCGATGAGTTTGACAATTCCGAGGGTCGGGTGAGTGTTGCTTCTACAACTATTCACATAGTTGAAACACCTGCATTTAATGTGAAACTTGTAGATAGCAGAAATGGAATCTCAAAAAAAACTGAAATGGATTTATCCAAAGAAACTATGCAATAATTTAGGCTGTAATTTTGACTAAATTCCCACTGTTAGTTACTTAATTTTTTTCTGTTCATCAATCCAAATAGCTATTACCTCGTTTTTTAGATATAACGATTTTGAAAACACGCTTTAGTATAAAAATAGTTTTTCTAAATATTTAATCCCTAACCCCCAGTCCCTGCTATCTATGTTCCCGCTAATTCTGGTTGAGAAATGAAATTGAGGATGAGTTGACGTATTTGGGTAATGGCGTCGAGTTGAGAATCACCAATTTGTTGAACTTCAGCCAAAGAATCAGAAAGGCTTTGTAGTTTATGTCGCAACCCATCCAAGGTATCCTGAATTGGTTGTAATGCTTGTTGATATAAATTTAGCTGACCTTCGGATTTGGCTGTTGTCATTCGTAAAGACAGCAAGTTCTGCTCCATTGTTTGCAGTTCCTCACGTTTCATCGCCTGTTGTTGAGTTTGCTGCTCAATGTTTTCTTGCATTTGATGAATGCTATCTTTTATCTGTTTAATCTCTGTTACTAAATTTTGTAGTATTTCTGACTGTTGTTGTCGTTGTTTTTGGATTTGTTCGAGTATGGGATTTAAATCTAATTTTTCATTTTCCTGAATATTTGTGAGGTTTTGTCCTTGTCGCCGCATAAGTATTATTTTGTGCTGCTTGAGAAGTCCTTGACGTTCAATTAAATGACGGCGTTGTCCCACCAAAGTCTCATTCAGCATTTGGTAATGGTCTTTTTCATCAGCTAATTCAGTTTCTAATTGACTTTGTTCAGTTACTGATGCTTGATTTATTTTTTGTTGTATCTCTTCTATAGTTTCTTGTTTATATTTCAGTTCTTGTTCTTGATCGTTAACAAAACTAGAGTCTATATTTAACTTGTCTTGTAAGTCCTGCACTATTTTTTGCAGTTCTTCTAAAGACATTTTTTCTAAACTTTCAATATCAATCTCACCAGAGAAAATTACATCGCCAGAAGTTGCAGATAAAGCAGAAATTTGTTGGTATAACTGTTCCTGATATTGCAGTTGCTCTTCCAGTATCTGAAGATACTCTTGTTTACTATTAAAAGTAGCTGTATTTGTTTGCAAATGGACTGTTTGTTGTTCTAGAGAATTTTGAGCTTGCTGCCATTCATTTTGATGTTCAAAAAAAATTTGCGACAAATGCTCAATTTCAGACTGTTGTTCCTCAGCTAATTTTTTTTGTTGTTCTAGTTGTTCCCAGTGGGGATTAAGTAGAGCTTGCTGTTGTTCCACCATTTCAAATGCTAGATGTAGATTTTCCCGCACTATTTCTGTCGGAGCAACACTACTAGAAAGGCGATCAAGCAACTCTTTTAAGGTGCGACTTTGTTCTTCATCCACCACAGTTTCTTGCTGCAAGTGTGCTTGATGTTCCTCTAAGCGACGCTGCTCACCCCGTAAATGCTCCCAAGCTCCTTCCAATTCCTGGCGGTTACGCTCAATTTCTTGTTGCAATTTTTCGATCTCAGTACGAGAAGTTTCTACTTCCTGTTTTTCTGTATCTAAGCGTTGAAAATCATCTTCCATCTGTTGGAGTTGTTCTAAGCGCATTTCCATTTCTATTTCACGGCGGTTCAGTTCCTGCGCTTGAAATGTCAGTGACTCTTTCCATTGATCAATTTCTTCTTCCTTCAGCTTAAATTTTTCTAGCTGACGGGAAAAATTCTGCAAAATATTTACTAGCGGCCGTCCCGCCTCTTGAATTCGCTGCACTTGACGCTGAGGATTCAATTCTACGAGTATGAGCGCGCCATCATTTAATTTACTAGCTTCTTCAGCTGTAATAATTTCTTCTGATCCAGCACTCCAATTTTGGTCTGTCCGTTGACAAGCCAGAAGTTTTAGCTCGGTTTTGCTACCACCACCAAGTAAACCACCTTTTTGTTTTTGTACTTCTGCTAAATAAAGCACTCCTTTAATCCTTTTGATGCAATTAATAATTGTGTTTTTGCTTATACATTAGATAATCGCGTTAACCTGTCTTGTATAACCCAATTTTTAGGTAAACAAGACAGGCAAAATATATGTACAGACAGGAAAGTTCATGTCTGGATCTTCATACAACCAACTCGTTGTTTATCCAATATTTTCTACTGTTGTGAGTTATGATGACTACCGTGTGATCACTAGCTCGTTCTCAGTATGTTAAAGAATATTAAATTTGATTTGTTAGTGGTTGCTCAAGGGTCAAGAGTCATTAAGAGTACTCCCATCTTCCGTGTTCCCCACGTCTTTGTTGATCCGTCTTCCCAATTTTTAATTTTTAATTTTTAATTGTTTTGTCCCCCTTCCCAATCCCCAGTTCCCAAAAAAGGAGCATCTTTTCACTAAATGCAGGGAAATTTATATGAAATAGATATCCGCAGTATCCTGCAATTAATAGAATTGGGGCAGCGTACTGGACTATTATTTGTAGAAGCTCATAGCTTTCACAAGTATCCCCAAACTGGGAGAAATCAAGATCACAAAAATCTGTCTTGGTTTATCTTTTTTGTAAACGGTCAGATTATTTATGCAGTCAATGGCGATCGCACTTTATCTCGCTTGAGCGATTATTTGCGTCATTATCAAGTCAAGCTACAGTTTGATGATGAACAACGAGCTTGCTTAAAAACATTGAATGCACCAGAATATGCCTATTTATGGACACTATTAGAGCAGAATATTATTAATCCAACTCAGGCTCGGAATATTATTTCTAGCCTAGTGCATGAAACTCTGTTTGACCTAGTGAATTTACAGCAAGGTAGTTTTGTTTTTGAAGTGGGTTCTGCACTGACACCACAATTAACGACCCTAGAAATTGCTCCTTTACTTACCAAAATCGTTAAGCAGGTACAACAGTGGAAGCAATTTTACCCTCATATTCAGTCGCCAGATCAATTTTCCATGCTTACTGACGTAGTAAAGCTACGCTCGTCACTACCAGAAGTAACTGTTAATAAGCTACAGCATTGGGCAGATGGTAAAACATCTTTACGCCAATTAGCTCGTCATCTCAACCGCAATCTTATAACTGTTGCTCAAGCAATATACCCGTATGTACAACAGGGTTGGATACACTTAGTATATTCAAATACAGAGTTTTTATTGACAAATCCACAAGACAATGCATTTTCTCTACAACAAAACCACAAGCAACGCATATTATGTATTGATGATGCACTCAGTATCTGTACCAATATAGAGACTGTTTTGAAAACGCAAGGTTATGAAGCGATCGCCATCACAAACCCTCTAGAAGCACTCGGTCTTATTTTTCAATTCCAACCCAATTTAATTTTTTGTGACATTGTTATGCCACAGTTGAATGGATACGAGATTTGTGCAATGCTGCGACACTCTCAATCGTTTCGGAATATACCTATTATTATGCTCACTGCCAAAGAAGGATTTTTTGATCGAATCAAAGCCACAATGGCAGGAGCTACAGATTATTTAACCAAACCATTTGGGGATACTGAATTAGTAATTCTTGTGGAGAAATATTTAAACTAGAGTGGATATTAAGGTAATAAAACAAACATAGCACTTGTTGATCTGGTAAAAGATAGAGTAAAAAATAATATCCACAGAACCAGCCAGCCTAAGGAACCTCATTATCTAGTGAAAAATAAAATTATTTTATACAGTAAATGCTTACGGGGAAAGCAGGACATGTTCCAAGTAGGGACGTCTACATCAGGAGGTAGATAGGGGCGTTTATGAGTATAGTTCTGATCGTGGAAGACAGTATCGCACAAAGGGAGATGATCACAGACCTCCTGAAAGCGAGTGGCTTAACAGTAACTCATGCCAGTGATGGAGTAGAAGCTTTAGAAGCAATTCAAACAGCTGCTCCTGATTTAGTGGTATTAGATATTGTCATGCCCCGAATGAATGGCTACGAAGTTTGTCGCCGCTTAAAGTCCGATCCCAAAACCCAAAATGTCCCTGTGGTGATGTGTTCTTCCAAAGGGGAAGAATTTGATCGTTATTGGGGGATGAAACAAGGTGCAGACGCCTACATAGCCAAACCATTTCAACCAACTGAGTTGGTGGGAACAGTCAAACAACTATTGCGAGGATAAGGATCAGCAGAACATGGTTAATAAACCGGACTTTTTAGGAGGTGATGGACAAGATCACTTTCGTCCTGAATTACAAGTAGAAAGTCCTGAAGGTGAGTTACATTTGCGGTTTCTTATTCCTTCGCATCAGGAGTTTGCACTACCAGCAACTGGTATTCGGGAAGTCATCGAACTGAGTCCTGATCGAATCACCCCAATCCCTAATGCTTCTCCTTTACTTTTGGGTACTCTAAATTTACGAGGTCGAGTTATCTGGGTGGCTGATTTGGGTCAATTTCTAGGGGAAGCAACAGTATTAAATACGGATCGCGCCGAAATTCCGGTGATTGCCATAGAAGAACAAGACACAATTGTAGGTTTAGCAGTAGAAGAAATTGGCGGTATGGATTGGTTAGATGTACAGCATCTTTTGACACCAACAAATGTACCGGATATAATGATTCCCTTTTTGCGAGGAGAGTGGTTATTAGATACTCAAAACAAACAGTGTTTGCGACTACTAGATCAAACGGCAATTTTACACAGTGCGCGTTGGGCAGGATGAAACAGGGAGATTAAGAAATGGCAGCGAGTATAGATGATAACGCGCAGATATACCAACAGGCTTTAACAGCCTACGCGCAACAAGACTACCAACAAGCAGCCATCCTCATCGACGAGGTGGTGCAAAATCTACCAAATGACCCTAATACCCATTTGTTACGGGGTCACATCTACTATGTTTTACAGCAGTATGATGTGGCAAAAGTAGAATATCAAAAAGTGTTGGAACTAACTGAAGACCCAGAAGTAACTGTTTTTGCGGAAACAGGACTGGAGCATATCAATCAATATCAACAGGCATTAGATAATTTCACTGATGATGATAACAAATTCCAGCAATCTGCACAAGATGCTTCTGTGTTTGACAAAGAAAAGCCAGCAGAACAAGAGTTAGAAATATTAGAAGACTTAGAAAATTTAGAAAATTTAGAGGGTTTAAATAGTAATTGCTTTGAGTTGAATGCGATCGCTAATCATGAGAAGACAGCAGAAGAGATACAAGAGCTTTCCTTGGCGGAAAATCCATTTCATACACCTATCGATATTAGTGAACCTGCTCCAAAAACAGATTACTCAGAAACTCTCAACGATAATCCATTTACCTCATCTCAACAAGAATTAGAGCTAACTTCACAAGCGAATATCTGGGAAAAAGCAGAATTAGAATTACCTGATTTTTTACAGGATGACCTTTCATCGTCTACAGAAAAAACCGAAATTAATAGCTACTTAGAAACAAATAATCCAATTACTGATCATCATAATTTGGTGGTAAATAAGCCAAATATTAGTGGTTCAGAGTTGGCAAAAATTACTTTCACTCCTAGTCCAAATAATCCAAATTTTGATAGTCAAGAACACGATTCTGCGGAGCAAATCTCACCAAAAACTAGTGATGATAGTTTGCAGAACATGAAAAAAGTTTATTCCGAGGATGAAACTTTACTGGTTAAAAAACTAGAAACGGACATTGAAACAACAGAAATTAATCGTGTGGAATATAGCAGTAAATACTTAAAAAGTAATTTGACTATTGAAGACAACCAACTAAACTCCAATTCCCAGACGAAGCAAAATCACAACTTTGATGATGACAGTTTTGATTTAGAGGCCTTTGAATCAGCTTTTGGTTCCGAATCATTTTCTGAAAATGAACAAGAACAGCTCAACAGTCAACTAAATAGCAAGATTTCTCAAGGTAGCAACATTGAGTTTTTAGATGACTTTGGTGAATTTGATGATTTGGGAAATATTCAGGCAGAGTTTGATTTTGTCACTAATTATGGTTTCGGTGACTCGCAACTAAATTCTGGTTCACTCACATCAAACAGCAAGAGTTTCAGTCAACCTGTGGAAAATTCTGGGAGTACTGAACAAGGAAATGAAAATGTGGATAACTCCACAGAAGGCGATCGCGATGATGAATTGTTTAGTATCACCGGTTCCCAAGAAGCAGTCCCAGTCTTTTCTCAAACAGACGTTAACAACATCAAAGCTCAAGTCAGCGTTGAACAAGGAATTCTCGCACCTCTAGAAAATGCCACACTAGGCAAAAAGCAATGGATTGTTGCTAGCTGTGTCGGTGTAACTTCAGCAGTAGTTGTAGCTTTAGTTAGTTTCACTGCTACGACAGTTTCTCCGCCCCAACAACGGGAGTCTGTACGTAATACTGGCTGGGCAATGGCATTAGCAGCAGGAATTGTAAGTTTTGCTATCACTGGTATTATGGGCAATCTCACTCTCAGGCAAATCCGGCGCACGACCAAAGATTTGCAAAACCAATTTGATGCAGTGCAAAAAGGCAATCTCAATGCCCAAGCCACAGTCTACTCAGAAGATGAGTTAGGCAAGTTAGCTGCTGGCTTCAATGAAATGATACGGGTAATTTTTATTACCAATAATGAAGCCACACGCAAAGCCCAAGAACAGGAAGAAGCCAAAGAAAACTTGCAACGGCAAGTAATTCGTCTATTAGACGACGTAGAAGGAGCCGCGAGGGGAGATTTGACTGTCCAAGCCGAAGTGACAGCTGACGTATTGGGAGCAGTTGCTGATGCTTTTAACTTAACAATTCAAAACCTACGAGATATTGTCCAACAGGTGAAAGTCGCAGCACGGGAAGTAACCAAAGGTGCAACTAACTCGGAAACATTTGCCAGAGCCTTATCTAGCGATGCTTTACGCCAAGCTGAAGAGTTAGCAGTCACACTCAATTCCGTGCAAGTAATGACTGATTCTATCCAACGCGTAGCAGAAGCAGCACGGGAAGCAGAAACAGTTGCTCGTGAAGCCAGTGCGATCGCTCTCAAAGGAGGGGAAGCAGTAGAAAATACCGTAGCAGGGATTTTAGAAATTCGCGAAACCGTCGCTGAAACCACCCGCAAAGTCAAGCGACTAGCAGAATCATCACAAGAAATTTCCAAAATTGTGGCGTTGATTTCTCAAATTGCTTCCAGAACCAATTTACTAGCTCTTAACGCCAGTATTGAAGCAGCAAGAGCAGGGGAATCGGGACGTGGTTTTGCGATCGTTGCGGATGAGGTACGCCAATTAGCTGATAAATCAGCCAAATCTCTCAAAGAAATTGAACAAATAGTCATGCAAATCCAGAGTGAAACAGGTTCAGTGATGACAGCGATGGAAGAAGGTACTCAGCAGGTAATTCAAGGTACAAAATTAGCAGAAGAAGCCAAGCGATCGCTAGAAAATATTATTCAAGTAGCAAATCGTATTGATATTCTTGTGCGCTCAATTACTTCCGACACTGTCGAACAGACAGAAACTTCCCGCGCTGTAGCTCAGGTGATGCAATCAGTCGAACTCACAGCCCAAGAAACATCACAAGAAGCTCAGCGAGTTTCCGGCGCACTACAAAACTTAGTAGGCGTCTCCGGTGACTTAATCGCCTCCGTAGAAAGGTTCCGGGTAGAAACCTCAGAAACGAGATAATTAGTTCATAGTCCATAGTTCATAGTCCATAGTTCATAGTCCATAATCCAAAAGTTTTTAGCCATTGACTCTTGACCCTTGACCGTTGACTCTTGACCATTGACCCTTAACCCTTGAACCTTGACTATGCTTCCAGAACAACAACAGCGCATTCTCGGTTACTTTATTGAAGAAGCCAAAGAACACCTGACCACAATTGAGCAGGGGTTGCTGAATCTGCAAAGTACTATTAAAGACCCAGAAATGCTGAATGAAGTTTTTCGGGCGGCTCACTCGATCAAAGGAGGGGCGGCGATGCTTGGTCTGAGTAGTATTCAGCATACTGCTCACCGCCTAGAAGACTGTTTTAAAGTCTTAAAAGAATGTCCTGTTAAGGTTGATCAAAAGCTTGAATCTTTATTTTTGGGTGTATCTGATACCCTCAAAGCACTCTTAGAGAATTTAACCGGGCCGTTTGGTCTGACAGAAGAAATTGCCGACCATATCATGTCAGAAGCGGAACCTGTGTTTGGGTGGTTAAATGAACATCTGGATTTGCTGGTCAAACAAGGAGCTACAGGATTACCACTTGCCGATACAGATCGCTGGCAACAACGCCAAAACCTGGTATTGCAAAATCTCCGGGAAATGTTGCAGCTATTTAAGCAACCAGCAACACCTGAAACGCGCCAAAGTTTGCAAGAATGCTGTAGGCAATTAGTCGAACTTGGTAAACAATTAGATTGTGCATCTTGGTGCAATTTGTGTCAAGCCGCTAGTCAAGCGATCGCCAATCAAGAAAATAGCTATTTAACATTAGCAAAAATCGTTATTACAGAGATCAAGCAAGCTCTAGAATTAGTTCTTGCAGGTAGAGAAGCTGAAATCACTATTAGTCAGCAACTAGAAGCATTACTTCCACCTCAAATAGAACTATTAGACATCACAAATGATGTTACTAAGGAAGAAGCTGACATAGAAGTAGCGCCATCAACAGCATTAGAGGAAACTTTACTCACTATACCTGTTGAGAACACAACTGCTGATAATAATACATCAAGTATAAATAATATTACTGAATTAATCACTCCATCAGATTCAATCGAATTTGCACAAGCAGATAGAATCACCAATCTTTTAGATTTATCTGAACAATTGGATAGTAATATAAATAATTTAGTTGAATTAACAACACAAACAGAATTAATAGAATTTGCACAAGCAGATAGAATCACCAACCTTTCAGATTTATCTGAGCAACTTCATGGACATACAGATAATGTTGCTGACCTGATAAATCAATATCAATCCCAGGAATTAGAATTAGAAAACACTATTATTAGTTTATCTGGAGTCTCTAATCAATTTCATCTAGATGATGAAAACGAAGATTTAGAGCTTCAAAATTTAGAAATTAACGGCCCAGAAGTCGGATTAGCAGAGTTAAATACTCTTGCTCAATTATTTGAAAGTGACACCTCTGACTTTAACGAAACATGGGATATTGAAGAAGAAATTAGTGAACAAGATAGCACAAAGAATCAAATTGAGGTTGAGATCAGCGATCCAAGAGATACTATCAACGATTTAGCAGAGTTATTGTCTGTAGAAGGCAATATCGGTATTCCAGATAGACAAATAATTAATTTTAAAGAAGAGTTAACTCTTGTACAACTTTTTGGTGATGAGTTTTTAGAAGAAGAGAGTTTAGACTCGTCATTAAAATCTCCAATAAATGAAAAGATAAAATCTCAACAATTACAATCTAAGAACGAGACAGATGAAATAAAAACATATCAGCAATTACAAAGTAATTCTGATGATTTATTTGCAGAATCTGAGAATCCAACTTCAATACAGGAAATTACTCAGTTAATAGAAGAAAATTCGACGATAGATAGTCTGTTTGATGAAGAACAGCAAGATCATAGTCCGACTATTGGCATTAATGGATCAGAATATGATGATTTATTTGATCAGCTTAGTGTCACAAACACAGAGTTTTCATCTACTACAGATGATTTAGTTTCATCGACACAGACAGAAATATCGGGACTAGGAGAATTAGAATTTTCTGCGGAAGAAGATGCTGCTAAAGCATTAGAAGAAATTTTGTTTGCTGCTGCTGCTGATGATGATATTTTTAGCGATCGCCAACAGCAAAAATCAGAGTCAGTTAAAGATTTTGAGTTAGAAGATTTAGATTTAAGTTTTCCCCAAGACTTAATCCTCTCTACGGATACTAACGATGATTTCTTTGCTGAATTAACAGGACATGACTCTACAATTACATCTCCTGTTGATGAAGCATTGTCTCCTCGAAATCTTCGTAATATTTCACAACAACCAGAAGCTCTAGAATTCACTCCCGAATTTACTCATTTTTCCACAGAAATACAAGCTTTCGATTTACATCAACCAATCACTGAACAAGAACTTAACTGGTTAGATGCGCTCAGAATAGAAGAAAATAGCAACGAAACTCTAGAAGTTTTATTTAATGATTTGCCAGTACCAGACTCTCATGAGTTGCAAGTTGATAGTAAAAATAATCCTTTTGCTTTTCAACCTAACTCTGATGATGATGCATTATTTACAACAGATGTAGCAGATATAAATTTTGCAGATATGATTGCATCTCAAACACAGGCAGATTCAGAAATTGATTTTCTAGATAAACTAATTGCTGGGAATCAAGAGGTAATAGCAGAATATTTTAACCTAGATTGGAGTGAAAATATATTACTGTCAAATTTGCAAAAAGAAGAATTACAGCCGGAATATGAACAACATAATTTCCAATTGGAAATAACAGATACTGAATTAAATTTACAAGATTCAAGCTACGAGAATGAGATAAAAATTGCGAATTTGATTGAGGAAACCTCAGAAATTGTAGAAACAGAACTAGAAAGTGATGCTTTTGCAGAAAATGCATTTACAGAGTTAGGTGAATTACTCAACGAAGAAGCACCACTAAAGGCTTATACTTCCGCAATTCCAGATCTTGAATTTGCTGCCTTAGAAGAAATTCTGACTTTGGAGGAAAATGAAGATGCGGTAGTAGCAGAGCAATCTACGCCACGATTTTCTAAAAAAGATGCAAGCAACCCGATTTTATCCCCAGAAATTGAGAATGAATTTAAAGAATTAGAAGGGATGGTAGGGGGAGCGGGAACACTTAGTACAGTCAATTTAACAGGTGGACGTAACTCTGGTTGGAATACTACTTCCAGATTTGAGCAATTAATGAAAGTACCTGTTAAACATCTGGATGATTTGAGTAATTTAGTTGGGGAGTTGGTAGTCAACCGTAATACTCTAGAGCAGGATCAGGAACGTTTACGCCAGTCATTAGATAACCTACTGCATCAGGTACAGTATCTCTCGGATGTGGGAACAAGAATGCAGGAATTGTATGAGCGATCGCTACTAGAAGCATCTTTGTTAGCTAGTCGCAAAAATAGCAATTTCGGCACATCAGATACAGATAGGGGTTTTAGTGAACTGGAAATGGATCGCTTCACACCCTTCCATACTTTGTCCCAAGAAATGATTGAACTGATCGTGCGGGTGCGTGAGTCTGCAAGTGACATTGATTTTGTCACCGAAGAAAGCGAACGTGTAGCACGACAATTCCGACAAGTTACAGGCCAACTGCAAGAAGGACTGACAAGAGCGCGAATGGAGCCTTTTTCCCAGGCTACCGATTTATTACCGCGAGGTGTGCGCGACAACTCTATTAAGTATGGCAAGCAAGTAGAGTTGGTGATTCAAGGTCGAGATACCTTGATTGACAAAATGATTTTGGAACATCTCAAAACACCACTGACACATTTGCTTAACAATGCGATCGCTCACGGTATCGAAACGCCAGAACAAAGACGCTCTCAAGGAAAATCTCCTGTGGGAACCATTACTGTTTGTGCTTTCCATCAAGGTAATCAAACCATAATTTCTGTCAGTGATGACGGTGCTGGAATTAACTCGGATGCGGTAAAAGCAAAAGCAATCAAAGTTGGTTTGATTACTCCCACCCAAGCCAAAACTATGCCCCCGATAGAGGTTTATGATCTACTGTTCCGACCAGGTTTTAGTACCAAAGACCAAGCTGATGACTTAGCAGGTCGTGGTGTCGGTTTAGACGTAGTTTATACAAAAATAAGTGAAATCCGAGGGGGAGTTTCTGTTGATTCTGCTATTGGCAAAGGTACCAGCTTTACGATTCGTTTACCATTAACACTCAGTATTTGCAAAGCGCTTTTCTGTGTTTCTGATAAAGCTAGAATAGCTTTTCCGATGGATGGCGTAGAAGATACCCTAGACGTACCTGTAAAAAATATCCAAGCGGGCGGCGCAGGTGAAAAACTCATTCCTTGGCGGGATAGAATGCTGCCATTCAAACCTTTAAAAGAACTTTTAACTTTCAATCGGCTACTTAGTCGAGGTAACGTCTACGGCGGGAACCGAGACGATGATATGATTTCCGTGGTTGTAGTGCGATCGGCAAATACACTAGTTGCCTTACAGGTTGACCAAGTGCTGAGTGAACAAGAAATTGTGATTAAGCAATTTGAAGGACCCGCCCCCAAACCAGTTGGCGTAGCTGGTGCTACTGTCTTAGGTGATGGTCGAATTATGCCGATCGCTGATGTACTAGAAATTATTGATATCTTCCAGGGACGGGCTTCTAAACAAAGCACAGTTGGTATTTTGAGTCAAAAATCAACTCAAAATCAGCCAGATACGTCTGTAACTAAAATTGATCCAACAGTGCTGATTGTCGATGACTCAATTACAGTTAGAGAGTTGCTTTCTTTAACCTTTAACAAAGCGGGTTATCGGGTAGAACAAGCACGTGATGGACAAGAAGCCTGGGATAAATTGCGTTCCGGTTTACCTTGCGATCTCGTGTTCTGTGACATTGAAATGCCTCGCTGCGATGGTCTAGAATTACTTTCTCGCATTCAAAAAGACTCAAATCTTAATCATTTACCCATAGCTATGCTCACCTCACGGGGTGCAGACAAGCATCGACAAATGGCTATTAGCTTGGGAGCAAGTGGTTATTTCACCAAACCTTATCTGGAAGAAGCCTTATTAGAAGCAGCATCGCGGATGCTCAAAGGTGAGAAACTACTGTCTAGCTAAGGGTGTTGACTTTGTACCTTTTTAGAGGGTCAAAATTTATGCAAAATATGTGGTATTTATTTGGGCAAAAGCCTATGTAACATAGCTTTTGCGATCGCAGGGACACAAAAATTACATGAACAAAAAATGAGGAAATTCCATCAAAGTCAACACCCTAGGAACAACGGGGGAAACGGGGGAAGGAGTTGAATAATTTATTTTTTGGAGTTCCCTAAGTTAGCCATCACAGGAATTTCCCATACTCCCAATCCCTTAGCAATACAAAGGTTTAATCCTCCGCTTGCTACTGACTTCTGCCAAAATGCCAAATGATGCTCAACTACTCCTGTTAATCTGACTGCTTTTTGTAGAAGGAATTAACAGATAATTCGAGGGCATCTTATGAAGTTTGAAAATGACGATCGCGGTAGCGGTAGATAAATATAAGAAAATAGATTTTGCAAAAAGTCTATAGTTATTTCTGTTAATTCTGTTAATTAAAAATAGATTTTCATAGACAGATATTTTGAATAAAATATCAATAATCACTTGATTAACTCTGACGCTTTTGAAGCCTATTACCTGTCAATCAAGCTTGTAGTAAGGACTAGCCTGCGGGAATGCTGCGCTTACAGTCCTTTTTTTAAGCACGCGCATTGCTTACTACGAAACTTAATTCAAACATAAAAAAGCGCCTACTTTAAGTAAGCGCTTTTTTATTTTCGTAGAGGCCCGATTTACCACACCTCAGTTATTTAATGATTAACCGTTGATCGCAGGAGCGCTGATTGCAACGGTCGCAGATTCAGCAGCAGCCAAGTCGAGAGGGAAGTTGTGAGCGTTGCGCTCGTGCATGACTTCCATACCCAAGTTAGCGCGGTTGATGATGTCTGCCCAAGTATTGATGACGCGACCTTGTGAGTCAATCACTGATTGGTTGAAGTTGAAACCATTCAGGTTGAACGCCATGGTGCTGATTCCCAGTGCGGTGAACCAGATTCCCACTACAGGCCAAGCAGCTAAGAAGAAGTGCAAACTGCGAGAGTTGTTGAAGGAAGCGTATTGGAAGATCAAACGACCGAAGTAACCGTGGGCTGCAACGATGTTGTAGGTTTCTTCTTCTTGACCGAATTTGTAACCGTAGTTCTGAGATTCGGTTTCGGTTGTTTCACGAACCAACGAAGAAGTTACTAGAGAACCGTGCATTGCACTGAATAAACTTCCACCGAATACACCTGCTACACCTAATTGGTGGAAGGGGTGCATCAAGATGTTGTGTTCTGCTTGGAACACAATCATGAAGTTGAATGTTCCGCTTATACCTAAAGGCATACCATCAGAGAAGGAACCTTGACCCAAGGGGTAGATCAAGAATACTGCTGTAGCAGATGCCAAAGGAGCAGAGTAAGCTACGCAGATCCAAGGACGCATACCCAAGCGGTAGGACAATTCCCACTGACGGCCCATGTAGCAGAAGCAGCCGATCAGGAAGTGGAAAATTACCAATTGGTAAGGACCACCGTTGTACAACCACTCATCTAAGGAAGCTGCTTCCCAGATGGGGTAGAAGTGCAAACCGATCGCATTAGAAGAAGGTACTACTGCACCAGAGATGATGTTGTTGCCGTAAATTAAGGAACCTGCTACAGGCTCACGGATACCATCGATGTCTACTGGAGGTGCAGCGATGAAAGCGATGATAAAGCAGGTGGTTGCAGCCAACAGAGTTGGGATCATCAACACACCAAACCAACCTACATAAAGGCGGTTTTCGGTGCTTGTTACCCACTCACAGAAACGCTCCCACGCGTTGCCGCTTGTGCGTCTTTGTAATGTTGTAGTCATTTGCTCTTATAAGTGCGATGAATGAATTTTTGGAAGAATGTATTCAGACAAACATTAACGTTGCCTGTATTAATAAACTTTACACAAAAATTTATTTATTACAAGCGTTTATACACTCATTTTTGTTAATTTTTATATCTTTACACTGCGTAATATTTAGTTTATTAAATTCATGTATTTATGTAAACTTAAAGTTCAACAAATAACTCTAACGGGTAAAAAGCAATAGTAAAGTGTACTGGGTTTTTCAAAAATCAAATAGAAATTTGATATTAAAAATCAAAGTAAATATATGGCAAACTTCCTTCTGGAGCAAGTATCCAGACAGCGTAGAAACAAGGAAGCACGAACAAGAGTTTGACAGGCCAATTGAACTGTAATTTTAATTGACGATTGAAGAAATAAACTACTGTCATACAGCTAGCAATCACGCCCAAAATTATTGCTAATTGATACTGACTAATATTGAGGGCTTCTACATAGACTTTTTGAGTAAATTGAGTATCAGCAGGATAACCCCAAAGGTGTTTAAAGACAAAAGAAGAATCTTGGAGATTTGGTAGGCGAAACCAAATCCAAGAAGTAAAAACCATAAATTGTGTGAATAGCCAAGCTATCAGCGTACCCAAAGGATTGTGCCAAAAATGTTCCAAATATTCAAAGTGATCGCTAAGGGTATCAGTGAGTCTGTGTATAACTAAAGCTAATCCATGAAATGCACCCCAAATTACAAAGCCTAATGCTGCACCATGCCAAATACCTGCAATTAACATTACAATCATTAAATTTAAGCAGGTGCGATTTAAACTCCGACGAGAACCACCTAAAGGAAAATAAATATAATTACGTAACCAATCTCCCAGTGTTATGTGCCAGCGCCGCCAAAAATCAGCAATACTAGTGCTGAAATAGGGAAAGTCAAAATTTTCTGGTATAACCAAACCAAATAGTAAAGCAGTCCCACGGGCAATATCTACATAACCACTAAAATCTAAATACAACTGAAAACCGTAGGCAAATATTGCTAACCATAAATCATTACTACCAGCCCGTTGCAAATTACCGAAACATAAATCTACATAAATTCCCAAATGATCAGCCAGAATAGCTTTTTTGAATGTTCCTTGAGCAATTAACCAAACACCTTCTGTCAGAATATTGCTGGAAGGAAAGTGTAATTGATGAAATTGATGGGCGACGTGATGGAAGCGAGTAATAGGGCCAGAAATTAATTTTGCAAAGAATAATTTGTATGATGCAAATTGAATAAATTCTTTACTAGCAGGCGCTCCACGGTAAACATCAACTAAATAGGAAATACACTCAAATGTGAAAAATGAAATTCCTAAAGGTGCAATGAATTTCAAAGATTCAATTCTTAAACTTGTGGCAGGATGATAAATAAAATTATATAAAGGTGGAATATATTTAAAACCCAAAAGTAATAAAATATTTATACTTATACCCAATACTAATAGTTTTAAACGTTGACTATTCCAATCAGCCTGAGACAACTGCAACTCTTCATTAAACTCTTGAACATTGGAAGAATTGGGATTAGATGAATTATACGGATCTAGTGCTATTCCTATACGGAAATTACAATAAGTTAGTGCTAGTAAAAGCGGGATATATTGAATTTGCAAAGATGCATAAAAAGCAAGACTCGCAATCAATAGCACCCATATCCTTAATTTCTGTTGTGCTAATAACCAATAAATCAAAAGCACACTTAGTAGAAATATTGCGTATAAAATTGATATAAAGTTCATTTAATCTCCAATGCAACCACTAACCACTAACCATTAACCAAATAAACTATTTTGTCGGCCAAGGAATCATGGGATCAATCGCAAGTTTTCTGGAGACTTTTTCTGCACCATAAAGATTCAGATGGCTGGGGTCAGAAAAATTTTCATTGGCTTCAGGCCAGATTAAACTCAAATCCCGATAAATTAAATTGGAATTTTCAGCTAAATGTAACATGTATTGCTGAAATTCTTGTTCATAATTTTTGCGTACTGAATCAAGATATTCTGCACTCAAAGGCATATTAACAAACACTATTATAATTTTTTTTGATGCACAAAATTTCAATATTTCTTGTAGTGCGGCGTCTTGCTCACCCACTAATTGGAAAGATTTATAGTCATTGTCATAGCTCCCACTGACTTTGGGGTGTTTTTGATAGTATATAGCTGGGTCAAAACGGATAGGTACTGATAAAAATCCATCAAAATCAACAGCTTGCTCAAAAGCATCCTGTTCTGGTTCTGTTGATGTTTTTGAATGAATTGCAGAATTATCTTTCACTAAGGATAAAGACTTCAGTGTTTTATTCAATAAACTCTTGAGTTGACCACGCTGGTGATAGGTTGTAGAAATATTTGCTAGAGCTTGGTTTAACAATTCATCTAATGCTTGATAATTATTATCTGTATGAGTTGTGGTTTTAAAGCTTTGCTCCGGTTTGACAGATCCAGGAGTCATTGGTGAATTGTTTGAATCTTTGTTTGCTGAGGCTTTTTGCAATACTTGTTGATAACCGGGGGATGCTGCGATCGCATTAAAGGTAAGATCCTCTCTACCATTATTAAAAGCACGCGCACCATCAGCCCAAATGATCATTTTTGGCAGTTCTGATCCTTTTAGCACTCGACGCAGGGTAAAATCTACAACTTGAGCTGTCGCTCCATTAATCCCAAAATTAAACACATCGATATTTGAGTAACCCTGAGTTGCCAAAGTTTTAGAAAGTGTGGTGGGATCTACTCCCCTTAAAGCACGAGAGGAACCAATAATCAATACATCTGGTGGTTTACCATTTTTAGCAACACGCTGTTTGTAGAGTGCTAGTTGTTCATCTAATTGGCGAACGTTGAAACTTGGCATTTGCGATCGCGCTGCCAATAAAATAGCAGTTGCAGTTGCTTTTCCCCTAGTAATAGATTCATGTTCTTGTTGAGTGAATCCAGAAGCGTTAAATACTTCATTTCCAGAAGCAGACGATGTACTAGTAAAAAAGACTGTTCTTTGCAACTTCTGAGTTTCATCTTCAGCAGAAGATAACTTGGGTGGAGTACTAGCAATTTTTGGTGTTTCGAGAATTAAACGAGAAGTGATGTAACCTAAAACCCAGTCTGATTGGAGAGTTAGCAAAAACCCAAGCAAACCCCAAACTAAAGCTACTCGCCAGCCATTGTCTTCTGCTTGTTGCTCTTGCGATTGTTCTTTTTCAGCAAATAGCTGTGTTGCTAAAAGCCACCTTTTAATTCTTGCACCCCAGTCTTGAGACACTTCTGCAAAAAGACTTTGTATATCTTGGCTGGTTAAATCGGGACGTAGCAAAGACTCGTTAGCCTCACTTGTTAAAAGCTCACCAACATAAGCAGCAGTAGCAGCAAATTCTGGAGTAGCCTCTGGTACTAAGCGTTCACGATTTGTAAAATCGACGCCGTAGTTCCAGAAAGGTTCCTTGTTACCAGATCGACGGCCATATACTCGTACACCTGCAATTCCTACTATATTTAACTGCTTAACAAAATCAGTAACCTTATTTGCTACTCGTTTACGTGATGGACACACAAGTGCTTCGCACATAATGTGTAATAAATCGCCTTTACGTAACAACAGGACACGAGTTCCACCTGTTTTGAGGCGAATATCTAAGTCAGGGTTGAGCAAACGCTCAAGTAAAAAAATAATAGCAGGTTCATCGCCAGCTGAAGCTAATTCTAACCCGGATACTGCTAAATCTGGGTGTTCTGTTGCAGGTAAAGATTGCCAATCAATCCAAGCGGGTTCGTGATCAGTTGTTTTGTGTCCATAAACTGTAGCGGCGAGAATTCCTTGGGGCGCAAGGGCTTGAAGTTGAGTCAGAATTGCATCTAAGCACTGAGATTTATCTGGAATTTGGTTAGTTGCCTTGGAGTTAGCAGGACTGCAAAATAGATGTAGCGTCGATTCTTTGAGATTTGCTGTGACTTTGATTGTCAGATCAGACAGCTTTTCATTTAAAATCCAGGCGATCGCCTGGACATCTCCCCAACGCGCCCATTCTTTCAACATGATTTCTGGAGGCGTCAAATCTACTCGCAGCATCCAGTCAAAATCTATTTCACCATCAACTTGTGTGGCGATCACAGCATCTTGATAACCAGATAGTTTGAGACTACGTAACTTCTGAGCTACTGGTTCCGCAATTAATGAAGGATCGGGAGTATAGCTAGACTGACAGTAAATCAGTAATCGGTTTTGATTGATGGGATTTTCGAGAGTAACTTGTTGCTTTCTAGCTTTGACTTCTACCCCAATCCCAAAACTACTGAGAGTTTCGCTCAAATAGCGAGCGATCGCCTCTGGGTTGCCTTGACGTGCCAAACTTTCATTAGAAAGAATTAGCGCCTCACCCGTGCGATTGGATTTTTTCGTATCTGCAATTAAGGCTTGTTCTACCTCTTTTAAGTGTCGATCCAACTGATTTAAGAAAACCTGATGACACCACTGCGGTTGGTTTTCCCCCTTCTTCCGACCGTAGACGAAAACTTGGTATATTGAGGGTTGGTCATTTTTAGTTAGAGCATCCAAGTCTGTATGTTGGAGTGCGTGCAGCAAATCCAAAAGAGTACGCCAACGTTGAGGACATTCTGGACTTTCACAAAGAATGTGTAAGTCATTTCCCCGCAACCGGACTTTCACGCCCAAAGAACTGATTCCTGTTGCTTGGCTTACCCACTGTATTAAGGACTTTTGACTAACTGGTAACGCTATTTTCATGGAAAAGGGGAAAGGTGATTGGGGAAAGGTGATTGGGGAAAGGTGATTGGGGAAAGGTGATTGGGGAAAGGTGATTGGGGAAAGGTGATTGGGGAAAGGTGATTGGGGAAAGGTGATTGGGGAAAGGTGATTGGGGAAAGGTGATTG
>JAHHHW010000073.1 GCA_019359115.1 Pelatocladus maniniholoensis HA4357-MV3 | reverse complement strand
GGGAAAGGGAGACATGGGAGACATAAGGGAATCTCTTCCTATTGATTTTCCCAATCCCTGATCCCTTTTCTTCAATTCCCGATCCCTGACCCGGATCCCCAATCCCCTAATCACTTGTAAACTAGAACCATAGAATTATCCACCAAGAAGTTTTAACACTTTTGTTAACTTGATTAATTTGCAAAATGGCAAATATTTAAAGATTCATGATTTAAAATCCTCAAATCAGAGCTTTGTTTTATTTTGCTACCTGATATTGATTTCCTCCAAAGCACGAGAATTACCTATGCAAGCTAATAATTCACAATCTTCAGCCGATTCAGGACTTAATTTGGGTTTATTCACTATTCCCCAATCTTTGCTTTTGCAAATGGGTACAGCATCAGTCATGATGTTGTTATTAGCAGAGAAAGCTACCTCAGAAACATTACAAGCTCTTGGGGAAGCAAGTGAAGAATTATTTCGTGGCGATCGCCTTCCCATACTGGACTTTCCAGAACCAAATCCAGAAAATTAGCGTTAAATATTATACTAGTTTTTCTCAAAATTATTGTGGCAAATTCCATGACGGTCAAGAGCAAAACCTGAAATCATAAAAAGTAATTGGCTTTACTAGAACACAACATATGAGTTCTCTTTTATACTTTTACGCCCAGGAAGTGAATATCTACCCCGCCTCTGATTTATTTTTGCGCCATCGGCTACAAATAGTAGAAGAATTGTGGGAGTCCGTACTCCGGCAAGAATGTGGCCAAAAAATGGTAGATCTTTTGCGTCAATTACGTGATTTGTGTTCACCAGAAGGACAAGCAACTCTTGATCAAGCCTCCTCTGTCTTTAAATTAATTGAGCAGTTAAATATTAACGAAGCTATCCGAGCGACTCGTGCCTTTGCATTGTACTTCCAGCTGATCAATATCATAGAGCAGGACTACGAACAACGGCAGCAGATGACTCGCTATGAGGCGGTAAGTGAACCAGGGACTCAGGAAATACCAAACGCAATTCCCTCTCCAAATTCTGACGCTTCAGAAAATTGTCTCAACAGTGGATTGGGGACAGAATTGTTAAGCAAGAGTTGGCAAGCCAATTCAAGTAAGAAAAGTAAAGACACTTTCGCTACTCTATTTCCCCTGTTATACCAGCTAAACGTACCACCACAACAAATTCAACGCCTAATTGCCCAATTGGATGTGCAATTAGTGTTCACTGCTCACCCCACAGAAATTGTTCGTCATACCATCCGCGATAAACAGCGACGAGTGGTAAATTTGCTGCAACAACTTGATCTTGCAGAAAAACGTGTGGGAAACCCTGATTATGCTTGGGAAGTAGCAGAACTGCGAGAACAGTTAATCCAAGAAATTCGCCTCTGGTGGCGTACTGATGAATTACACCAGTTTAAACCCTCTGTACTTGATGAAGTAGATTATGCTCTGCACTACTTCCAAGAAGTCTTATTTGATGCGATTCCCCAACTTTACAAACGCTTCAAATATACTTTGGCTAATACTTTTCCCTGGCTAGAACCGCCAAGCAAGAACTTTTGCAAGTTTGGTTCTTGGGTAGGTGCAGACAGAGATGGGAACCCCTCAGTCACTCCAGAAATTACCTGGGAGACTGCTTGTTATCAGCGCACAATTGTTTTAGAAAGATATATTCAGTCAGTAAAACGACTAATTAATTTATTGAGTGTGTCGCTGCACTGGAGTGATGTCTTACCAGATTTACTGGAATCATTAGAAATAGACCAGTCCCAGTTAAGTGAAGTTTACGACGAATTAGCACTGCGTTATCGCCAAGAACCCTATCGCTTGAAAATGTCCTACTTGCTGAAGCGACTGGAAAATACACGCGATCGCAACTTAGCTTTATACACAAGAGAGACACCCAAAACCGAAGTTCCTATTTATCGTTCTGGAGAAGATTTTTTAGCTGAACTACGTCTAATTGAACGCAACTTAGCAGAAACAGGACTCAACTGTCAGGAACTAGAAAATCTGATTTGCCAAGTAGAAATTTTTGGTTTCAACTTGACTTGTTTAGATATCCGACAAGAATCAACCCGTCATTCGGATGCTTTAAATGACATTTTAGAATACTTTGAGATTTTAAAGTGTTCTTACAACGAACTTACAGAGGAAGAAAAAGTAACTTGGTTAGTCGGAGAATTGCAAACTCGCCGTCCATTGATTCCTGCTGAATTACCATTTTCACCAAAAACCAACGATATTATCGAAACTCTACGGATAGTGCGATCGCTCCAACGTGAGTTTGGTAATGATATCTGCAAAACCTACATCATTAGTATGTGTCGCCAAGTTAGCGACGTCCTAGAAGTCTTGCTATTTGCTAAAGAAGCAGGACTTTACGATCCTGGAACAGCAGTAGGTACGATTCAAGTAGTTCCTCTATTTGAAACTGTAGAAGATTTGCAACGCTCCCGCAGTGTCATGCAACAACTATTTGAACTACCTTTATATCGTGCCTTATTAGCAGGTGGTTACGCCGAAATTCAAAAGGATCGGGGACAGGGGATTACAGATCGAGAAAATGTTTCCTCATCTCCCCTGACTCCTAACCTCCAAGAAGTCATGCTGGGGTATTCTGACAGCAACAAAGACTCTGGCTTTTTAAGTAGCAACTGGGAGATTCATAAAGCCCAAAAATCACTACAGCAAATAGCTGAAAATCATGGTGTGAATTTGCGGATTTTCCACGGACGTGGCGGTTCTGTCGGACGTGGAGGTGGCCCAGCTTACGAGGCGATTTTGGCACAGCCTGGTCATAGTATCAATGGACGCATCAAAATTACCGAACAAGGGGAAGTATTAGCTTCTAAATATTCCTTACGTGATTTAGCGCTGTACAATTTGGAAACTGTTACAACTGCTGTAATTCAAGCCAGCTTGCTGAAAACAGGGTTTGATGATATTGAACCTTGGAACGAAATTATGGAAGAATTAGCAGTGCGATCGCGCACTCATTATCGTTCGCTGATCTACGAACAACCAGATTTTATCGACTTCTTCCACCAAGTTACACCCATAGAAGAAATTAGCCTCCTCCAAATTAGTTCTCGTCCAGCCCGTCGTCCTTCTGGTAAAAAAGACTTAAGCAGTCTGCGGGCGATTCCTTGGGTATTTAGCTGGACGCAAACGCGGTTCTTGCTTCCTTCGTGGTACGGTATTGGTACAGCTTTACAAGAGTTCTTAAACGAAGAACCAGAAGAAAACTTGCAATTACTACGCTATTTCTATATGAAATGGCCCTTCTTTAAAATGGTGATTTCCAAAGCAGAAATGACTTTGGCAAAAGTAGACTTGCAAATGGCGCAGCGTTATGTCGAAGAGTTATCTGATCCACAAGATAAGCCTCGTTTCGAGAAATTATTTGAACAAATAGCCAGCGAATACTATCTCACACGGGAATTAGTATTAAATATTACTGAACACCAAAGACTTTTAGATGGTGATCCTGTCTTACAGCGATCAGTACAGTTACGCAATGGTACAATTGTACCCTTGGGCTTTATTCAGGTTTCCCTCCTGAAGCGCTTACGCCAGTCTAAGAATATATCCACATCTGGAGTGATTCACTCACGATATAGTAAAGGCGAATTGCTACGCGGCGCACTATTGACAATTAACGGTATTGCTGCTGGTATGAGAAATACAGGTTGATGTATCAGGATTTTGTGAACGTATTGAGGGCTTGTATTCTCCTATTCTCAGTTAAATTTGAGTGCGATCGCAGCTTAAATGGGAGCATCCCAAATGTTCAAAAAATCCGCCTGCGATTGAATCAAAACTTTGGTTCAGCCAAAAAACTGAAAAATCTGCTTAATTATTCAGTCTACTTCTATTAGACTTGCGCTATTAGCCCGCAGTTTACTTGCGGGCTTCTTGCGGACTTAATTGCTTAGTCTGATAAGATTTATTGAAATCACAATGAACTACTGTACGAGCGCAAAGTCTTGCGCTGTTAATAAAAAATTAAAGAATGGCTAAAAACCGAATTCTAATTTGCACCTTTTTTGCTTTACTATCGGGCTTTTTGAGTGGTTATATTGGAGGGCAAGTCAGCTTAAGTCTTCATAGCCAAAAATGTCAAAATCAAGGCTGGGGTTTCAAGCAGGCGTGTAATGCTTGGGTAACACCAGGCGCGATCTGGCAAGGTAGTACTACAGGATTATGGACTGGCACAATTTTGGGGGCGTTTGTTGGTGGTTTGGTGACACGCCCACAGAGGTGAGAAGTTGGGGATAGGGGATTGAGGAAAGGGGATAAGGGGTAACGGGGATTGGGGATTAAAATAACCACTAACTACTAACCACTATCTACCCTTCTGCTTCCTGTCTTCTGGTTTTTGCCTTCAAGTCAGTCCAAGCATTAATGCTGGTGTCAAAGCAGCGCCATGATCCTTCTTTGTTTTCTTGATAACAAAACAAGGAGCGATCACTAGCATTGAAGTCATCTGTTAAATAATATACCATGCCTCGAAAAGGATAGGTTTTACGGCTCAATCGCTTGGCTACGGCTTGATTAGGACATTCCACCATAAACACAGGTTGTCCATCAAGATGAGCCAAAGAGAAGATGCACATCCGCAAAATTGCTCTTAGCCAGCTTTCTGAGTTTTCAAAATAATCATCAATAATTTTATTGGTCAGAGCTTTTTCTAGGGTACGGTCTTTTTTTTGAGGAGTATGAGGGTCAGACATTGCACCACCTATGACCAAAACAATTGTGAATTTCGGTATTCGGAATTTAGAAATTAGAACTAACTTCCAAAATTCCGAATAGTCAATTTTAAATTAGATTGACTATACCTTTGGTTAGAGATTAAACCAAAAATTTTATATATACAAGCGTATACGAAAATATACGGCAATACCTTAGATATTATTATCTAGTTTTTGTTGATTCTTCTGCATTAAACCTGCTTGGGAACAAGCTTTTTCAAAAATCAGGAGTCTGGAAAAAGTAGCTATTACTGAGTGTCCTAATACTTGGTAAAATCCAAGTGTAACGATAAAGTGATATAGTCATGACTACCGAAACCAACGAAGTTCAGCCAACGAGCAAGGGTGCTGATGCTGTTGATGAGGCGATCGCCCAAGGAATTGATTTTGACGGTACTTCCATTCCACCCGCCAAGCTGAAACTTTATCATCAAGTCATGGGATTAGAGGCAAACAGACAGCGTAGTGGTGTTAGTAATACCATGCGATCGCGCATAGTCAGGATCGGAGCCAAACACATCCCCCAAGATGAACTCAACCAAAAGCTAGTAGATGCTGGCTTTGCACCTCTCAAAGAAAAAGAAATTGCCTTCTTTTATAGCAGCAAATAAAAAGGCTTGCATTATGACAACAAGACATATACAATGAACACGCTGGCTTTACCTAAAGCCTTTTTTAACATGGGCGCGTAGCTCAGTGGATAGAGCAATTGCCTTCTAAGCAATCGGCCGCAGGTTCGAGTCCTGCCGCGCTCGTTTTAACTAACTAATCCTTTATTTCCCCGACATCCTCTTGGGCAATAAGGTTTTTTGTGCTTACATAGAAAGAGGTGAAGTTTTGTAAAGAACATTGACTGCTACTTTTACACCGACAAACAACTTAACATTGCCAACGGGGTGGCACCGTCTTACTCCAATATGGCAAGGTGGGGAGGAAGTTATTCAACAAGGTTTGGCACATGCTCAACTAGCACCAGCCTGGCAATTGTTGCTTTTAGGTGACGGCTCCCCAACTAGACACTTACAATTGCTCACAAGTGAACCAACAGAAGTGGATGTCATTGACATGTCATTGGTTGGCATGGATTTAGATAGCGCTCCTGATTTAATTAAAGCTGTACCAGGACCACGACTGCGACGCCAAGTATGGCTACGCACTGCTTCTGGGCAGAGGCTAGCGTATGCTACTTCATGGTGGGAAGCTTCTCATGTAGATGAATACTTACAAAATCGTTCATTACCTATTTGGGCAAGTTTAGCCCGTCTCCGCACAGAATTGTATCGGGATATCCAAGGAATATACTACGGTTACTCAGATGCGTTACAGTCTGGCTTTAATGAGGAAGGACCATTTTGGGGTCGTCATTACTTGTTTTGGCATCATGGACAGCCGTTAACTTTAATTTACGAAGTATTCTCACCCTATTTAACAAAATACTTGGGATTAACTCAGCTATTGCCAAAAGACAAAGAGCAGGAGACAAAAGGTTTGTTAGTTAATGAACGCTGACATTTTGGCAGAGCAAATCGAATACTACCGTCAACGTGCCTCACAATACGATGAGTGGTTTTTGCGTCAGGGACGCTATGATCGCGGTGAAAAGCATCGTCAACAGTGGTTTTCTGAAGTTGCAGAAGTAGAAGCAGCTCTTCAAAATGCTGCACCATCGGGCGATATCTTAGAACTAGCTTGCGGGACTGGGTTATGGACTCAACACTTGGTATCTTTTGGGACACATTTGACTGCGGTGGATGCTTCTTTTGAAGTTATCGCGTTGAATCAGCAACGTGTTGGTTCCGCCTTTGTAGAGTATATTGTTGCTGACTTGTTTGACTGGTTTCCCACTCAACAGTTTGATTTTATATTCTTCGGATTTTGGCTATCACATGTCCCGATGGAGAGATTCGTAGCTTTCTGGCAAATGGTTAAGGAGGCGCTGAAACCTAATGGTCGTGTTTTTTTTGTAGACAGCTTGCTTAACCAGGAATCAACAGCCCGTAATCATGCAACTTTGCATCAACAAGGATATTCAGAGAGAAAGTTAAATGATGGGCGAACTTATCGTGTTGTAAAGATTTTCCATGAACCACTTCAATTAGAGAAATCTTTGCAAAATTTAGGTTGGTCTGGTAGGGTAAACCGCACTGCAAACTATTTTTTGTACAGTTTGGTTTATCCAGCGATCGCAACCTAAAAAACTCTAAATAAGTCGTCATTTGTCATATTCTACGAGAAGCCGAAGAAGGCGCGTCTATGTCATTGGTCATGGGCAAGAATTTGGTACATGTTTACTTTTCGTAACGTAGCTATGTTTATTCTCATCAACTTACTCAAAATAATCAGATGTACTTAGCTAATATATGCTATTTCTGTAACTTCATAGACTGATTTTATTACAAAAATATACTTAATTTTTCCTTATAATTCCAGTTTTTAGAAGTATCAAAAATAATATTTTCTTATTAATAAGAGCCTCAAAACTAAAGTTCCCTAGCTTCAATAATAAGTTCAGAAACAAAACTCGATTGTTATAGTTCATCCAGAAATTGCAATTTTGGAAAAAAATGGTAACTTATTACCGAAGTATATTGAACTGTCTATAGTAATAAACAATGTAATTGCCATTTTCAAAGATCAGGAAACCTTTTGGTTTACTTTGCCAACAAGCAAGTAGAGAGTTCCCTATAATGAGGTATTTGTTTCAATGACGCTGCCCGTTGTATCTGTTTCGATGAAGAAAAAGAAACCATCTCTGGTACTCACACTCTCATCTGCTGGGATATTAATTGGTGGAGGTATTGCGGCGTATTGGTTGTTAACCCAGGGACAATCATGGTCTAGAAATTTACCAGTAGGTGCAAATATAATTCCCCAAGATGCGCTGTTTACAGTTTCTCTGACGACCGATCGCACTCAATGGCAGAAACTAAGAGAGTTTGGGACAAAAGAAACTCAAACCGAGCTAGATAAGAATTTAGTACAGTTGCGCGATCGCTTTCTGACTAATAATGGTTACGACTTTCAAAAAGATATTAGTCCTTGGGTTGGCGAACAAGTTACAATTGCAATTCTTAACCCAGAAACTATTAAATCTACATCTAAACCTGTAGCAAGCGATAGTAATACTACCATTAATCAAAAGTCTACGGTGGTAGTGCTACCAATTAAAAATCCTGAAAAAGCAAAAAATATTTTGGCACAACCAAGAAATCCAAAAGCAGATAAATGGATTAATCGTACCTATGAAGGAATTCCCATCAAAGAAACTAACTTACCATCAGGAGAAAATTTATCAGCAGCAGTGATAGATCAGCATTTCTTGGTGATCACTGATAATCCTAAAACCACAGAACGTGCGATTCAAGCATATAAAAATAAAACTGCCCTCGCTACAACTGCGGGGTTTACGGATAATTTTCCTAAAATTGCTACTACTCAAGCCTTTGCTCAGTTCTATGTAAATATACCTGTCTCGGCGAAAATAGCTGCTGCATCTGGTAATCGTCATTTACCTGCTCAAGTTCTAGCACAGTTACAAAATAACCAAGGTTTAGCTGGAAGCATTTCCTTAGAGTCACAAGGAATACGTATTAAAGGCATTTCCTGGCTTAATCCCAACAGTCAACGCACACTCAAAGTAGAAAACAAAGCTGGAAAGATGCCAAGCCTCGTACCACCCGAAACATTGATGATGCTTTCTGGCGGTAACTTACAGCAATTGTGGACAGACTACGTTTCCACATCCCAAGGGAATCCTCTCTCGCCTATTTCACCAGAACAGCTCAAAGCAGGTGTAAAATCTTTGACTAATCTTGATTTTGAGCAAGATTTATTGAGTTGGATGGGTGATGAATTTTCAGTTTCAGTTATTCCCAATCGTCCCAAGGATACTTTATCAGATAACTTCCGTGCCTCTTTAGTATTCATGGTGCAAGCAAGCGATCGCACCCGCGCGCAAACATCTCTGACAAAACTTGATGAAGTTATGAAAACTCAATACCAATTCCAGATTCAGCAGACAACAGTAGCAGGTAAACCCGTTGTCAACTGGATTGGACCTCTAGGAACTTTAACCGCTAGCCACGGTTGGCTAGACGGAGATGTTGCTTTCCTAGCACTTGGCGCTCCTGTTAGCGATAAAATTATTCCCAAACTCAACAATACCCTAGCTAACACTTCATTATTTCAACAAACAGTACCTTCACAACCGAATCCTACCAATGGTCAGTTTTTCTTAGATGTAGAACGCGCAACTCAAAACTTTCCCCTACCGACTTTACTACCAAATCAAAAAATATTATTAAATGCAACACGCTCAATCGGTATCACATCTGCTATTGATGATAGTCGTAGTAATCGCTACGACATTTTTCTAGCACTTAAAAAAGCTGGAAATATAGGTTCTTCGTCTAGTCAGGAAAGTGGAAAATAGGGATCGGGGATCAGGGAGACATATCAATTCAAAATTCAAAATGTAAGAACTTGTTGCCCAATGCCCAATCCCCGTACTCTGTGAGAAGCTGCTTGCGCGTCTACGCGTAGCGTCTCCTCTGGAGAATCCCCAATGACAAATGACAAATGACTAATTACTAACTACCCCAAAACAGCTAGGATCAATACTGTGAGAATCCATACCTCTAAGAATCCACAGGGGAAAACATTTTATGAATTTGCTTCAACTTCAAAGTTGGTTAGATAATACTTCCTTTGCTGTTCTGTTTGCCACAATGTTGATTTATTGGAGTGGGGCGGCTTTTCCCAACTTGCCGTACTTGCCAGCATTAGGAACAGCAGGGATGGCGATCGCAAATTTGTGTATTGCAACAATGTTAGGAGCGCGATGGCTAGAGGCTGGTTATTTTCCTCTGAGCAATTTATATGAATCTTTGTTTTTCCTTGCTTGGGGGATCACTACTATCCATCTGATTGCAGAAAACAACAGTCGCAGTCGTTTGGTGGGAGTTGCTACCGCCCCTGTCGCCATGAGTATTACCGCTTTTGCTACCCTGACACTACCATCCGAAATGCAAGTAGCTGAACCTTTAGTACCTGCATTGAAATCAAATTGGTTGATGATGCACGTTAGCGTCATGATGTTGAGTTACTCTGCTTTGATGGTTGGTTCACTTTTGGCGATCGCTTTTCTTGTTGTCACTCGTGGCCAAGATATCCAACTCCAAGGTAGTTCTGTCGGTACTGGTGGCTATCGCAGCAAGAATTACCGCTTACAAAAAGCAGGTGAATTAGTTTCTCAATCACAAGCAATTGTTGCAGAGAATAATGGTAATGGTGTTGCCCATTATGAATCTACCAACAATGGTAAAACCGCCGTATTAGATACCGTACTAGTACCTACAATCCAAAATCCAACATCTGATATTCAAAATTCTCAACCCCTTTCTCCCCAACGCCTTAGCCTTGCTGAAACTCTAGATAATATTAGCTATCGGATCATTGGACTCGGATTTCCTCTCTTAACAATTGGTATTATTGCTGGTGCAGTTTGGGCTAACGAAGCCTGGGGTTCTTACTGGAGTTGGGACCCAAAAGAAACTTGGGCGCTAATTACCTGGTTAGTATTTGCAGCATACCTCCACGCTCGTATCACTCGTGGTTGGCAAGGACGTCGGCCAGCTATTCTAGCTGCTAGTGGTTTTGTCGTTGTCTGGATTTGTTATTTGGGCGTGAATTTGTTGGGTAAGGGTTTACATTCATACGGTTGGTTTTTTTAAGAATCTGCTTCTTCACCACTTTTTGCTTACAAACGGTGGTCAAACTCTCTATACCTTTAAAAGTCTATTCTCTTGAGCCTACTTGCTGATTTTTATGAGTGCAGAAATTATTTGTGTTGGTACTGAAATGCTATTGGGAAATATCCTTAACAGCAATGCTCAATATTTAGCAATTCAATTAGCAAAATTAGGGATTCCTCACTACTATCAAACAGTCGTCGGGGATAATCCCCAAAGGCTCAAGGATGTTATTAAAATAGCTAGTCAAAGAGCAGAGATATTAATTTTTACAGGTGGTCTTGGCCCTACACCAGATGATTTGACCTGTGAAACTATTGCTGATTTTTTTGGCACTCCCTTGGTAGAACGCCCGGAGATTATCGAAGATATTACCCGCAAATACGCTCAACGCGGTCGGCAAATGTCACCAAGTAATCGTAAGCAAGCTTTAATACCCAAGGGAGCAGATATTTTGCCTAATTATACGGGTACAGCACCAGGTATTATCTGGCAACCTCAACTCGGATTAACGATTTTTACTTTTCCTGGTGTACCAAGTGAGATGCAACAGATGTGGGAAGAAACCGCAGTACCCTATTTGCGAAACCTTGGTTGGGGTCAGGAAATTATTTACAGTCAAATGTTGAAGTTTTGGGGAATTCCTGAATCTGCTTTAGCTGAAAAAGTAGCTGCTTATCTTAATTTAACTAATCCCACGGTAGCGCCTTATGCTAGCAAGGGAGAAGTCAAGCTAAGGGTTTCAGCAAAAGCTACTTCGGAAGCTGAAGCACAGGAATTGATTGCGCCTGTACAAAAGCAAATTCAAGATATTGCAGGGCTGGATTATTACGGTGCTGATGATGATACGCTGGCTTCGGTGGTTGGTGAGTTATTACGTAGTAGAAGAGAAACTCTCTCAGTGGCAGAATCCTGCACTGGCGGTGGATTAGGACAGATGCTGACGGAAGTTTCTGGTAGTTCTGATTATTTCTGGGGTGGGGTAATTTCTTACGATAACTCTGCTAAAGTCAATTTTCTGGGTGTCAACACCACAGATTTAGAAAAATTTGGAGCAGTCAGTGCTATTGTTGCAGAACAAATGGCCTTGAGAGTGCGATCGCGTCTTGGAACTAGTTGGGGGCTAAGTATTACTGGTATTGCTGGTCCGACTGGTGGAACTGAGACTAAGCCAGTCGGTTTGGTTTACATCGGTTTAGCAAAACCAAACGGCGAAGTGGAAAGTTTTGAATATCGTTGGGGTGGAAGGCGGAATCGATCTTTAATTCGTCACCTCAGCGCTTGTAGTGCTTTAGATAGACTAAGACGAAACTTGCTGACCAATGAGCAATGACTTAATTAAATCTCATTCTCTATTAATTTACATAATTTAATAAAATTTTTTCGTAAAAGCCTCAGAAGAGCTTGATTAGTTATATAGCAACCAATCAAAATTCGCTAGTTAAAGAGGCAAAAATGCATCTATCTTATCGTGGCGTTCGTTATCACTCTCAGGCTACTCAAATACCTACTTTAGATAATACAAAAAAAGGTTTTTACCGAGGAGCGCCTTACAACATTAATCAGGTTAAAAGTACTACGGTTCAGCAATGTTTGCAACTTAAGTATCGTGGTATTAATTATAAAAATTGTCTAGCTTAATTACAGCTTTTCTAAAATTAGATTTAAGTTTAGATTTTGGTGTGACACGGGAAAATACCACAACCAACAATAAAAATCTTGACCCCAGTTTCTGGGTTCGCCGAAATGATTTTTGCGATCGCCTAACAAAATGTAGTCTGCTAAAGCAGACTTTCACTATGAGACTGCGATTTCAATCGCAGGCTCTATTTTTCCATTTTCAAGTCAGAACTAAATTATCCCGATGGACTACAGTTTCTGCACCTTCATATCCTAAAATTCCTGGAATTTCACTGGAATGAAGACCACAAATTTTTTGTAGGTCAGCTTTGCTATAATTTACCAATCCTCTGGCGATTTCGTTACCTTTAGAATCGCACAACAGCACAGCGTCCTGTGTATCAAATTCACCTGCTAAGGCTGTAATACCAGCAGCTAACAAAGATTTCCCAGCCTGAGAAATTGCGACTACTGCTCCTTCGTCTAGATACAACTTTCCACTAGGAACTAAACCGTAGGCGATCCAACGTTTACGAGCAGATGTTGGTTCTAGGTGGGGTTCAAAATGAGTCCCAATTAATTCACCTTGTAGTATTTTTTCTATATTTGGGGAGCGTTTACCTTCGGTAATTACGGTACGAACGCCAGCAGCAGTAGCAATTCGAGCTGCGGAAATTTTCGTCACCATACCACCTGTACCCCATTGAGAACCTTGATTGCCTGTTTGTACCTGCAATTCTTCTAATTCTTTTATACTACTAACTAGTGCGATCGGTTGGGCATCAGGTACAAAACGAGGATCAGCAGAGTAAAGTCTATCTACATCAGTGAGCAAAAATAACCAATCTGCATGTACCAAGCTAGCAACTAAAGCAGAAAGAGTATCATTGTCACCAAACTTTAGTTCCTCCACTGCTACCGTGTCATTTTCGTTCACCACAGGAATTACGCCTAGTTCCAGTAATTCTTTAAAGGTGTTGTAGACATTTAGATAGCGACTGCGCTGTACCAAGTCACTACGAGTTAGCAATACTTGAGCGATTGGCTGTTGCAGGGTGGTAAATAAATCATCATAGACACGCATTAACCGCCCTTGTCCAACTGCTGCTACTGCTTGTTTGAGGGCGATCGCTTTTGGTCTTTGTGTTAAACCCAAGCGCGCACAACCCACTCCCACAGCACCAGAGGAAACCAAAATCACCCGATTACCCTGTCTTTGCAAGTGCGACAGAGTTTCCGCTAAAGTTGCAATGGTAGAAATTGCTAACTGTCCAGTTTCTGGCTGGGTGAGACTAGAAGTACCAATTTTGACAACGATGGTTTTGGTCATTAGTCATTAGTCATTAGGTGATTTGTCATTGGTCATTAGTTATTGGTGTTTCTTGTCTTCCCACACTCCAAGCACATCCCACTCTCCCTTGTCTCCCTCGTCTCCCTTGTCTCCCTTGTCTCCCTTGTCTCCCTTGTCTCCCTTGTCTCCCTTGTCCCCTTTGTCTCTCTTGCGATCCCCAATCCCCTAACATCCAACTCCTGCCAAAATCAAATTAATTGCTTCTTGAGTATATTTTTCAATCATTTCTGAACTCAGCCTATCAACATCTGGGGTGAGATGTTTAATATTCTCATGAGCGTTAAAGTAAAAAGTACAGATACCAGCAATTTGTAAACATACTAGAAATGGATCTAGTTGGCGAAAATCCCCTTCTGCCATACCTCGTTCTAATACTTTGATAATATGGGCAAAGGTTTTTTGCCAATTACCTAATTTAAAATATTTGCCTTGATTTTGATTGGCTTCTTGAAACCAAAGCATTCCTCGAAAAGGATGAGTTGCTTCGTAAGCGATCGCCACTCTGACTAAACTCTTCAGTGCTTCTGGGGCTGGTAATTTTTCAAGATCGAGTTGCTCAAGCATATCATGCATTTCCGTTGCCGGACGTTGCAAGACTGTTTGATACAATCCTTCTTTGTTCTCAAAATAATAGTGGATCATCGCTGTTGTTACGCCTGCACCTTTGGCGATCGCCTCTATTCGCGCTCCACTCAGCCCGTGCTTGGCAAATTCTGCTTCTGCTGCATCTAAAATTTGCTTTTTTGTCGCCTCCGGATCTCTAACTTGGCGACTAGTGTTAGACGAGCGTCTCATCTTAGCTGAACGAACCACTACTATCAAAATTCTCCACAAACATGTTTTTATAGCCTATCCTGATACATTGACATTGTTAATTAATTAAAAAATTAATTAAGACTTGACAATATAGCCAATACTAAATCATACTAATTAAAAAATTAATTAATAAAAAAGGATAATAACATGAAATCCATGCTAGCTGGCGCTCCCTGGTTACTGGCACATAAATCCATGTTGGAGATTAATAAGCCGAAAAAATTCTCTATGTATGGTTCAGACTATGTTTTGTGGAAAGATACGACGGGTAAAATTAACGCCTTACCAAACGCCTGTCCCCATATGGGAGCAATGTTATCAGAAGGTTGGTGTGAACAAAAAAACGATAATAGCAGCGTAGTAGTGTGTCCGTTTCACGCCTTAGAATTTGACAGTGAAGGTTGTACTATTTTGCCAGGTTCAAACAAAAAAACAATACCACAATTGCAACCGTTAGAGTTAATTATTCAAGGGGATTTTATCTGGTCTTATGGTGGACAAGAACCAAAAGCCAAAATCCCTGAGATTTTAAATAAAATTGCTGCTGAATATGACTTTATCGGTTACACAGCAGACACCAGCGTAGAAACGGATTTGCTTCCTATGCTGTTAAATATGCACGATTATAATCATCAAAACGGTACCCATCGTCCCTTATTTCGGATCACAGAAGTTAATTTTGGTAATTTTATTGACAATGGTCATGAATCTCATGCTTTTTATGATATGCCAACAGCACCTACAACTGTAGCTGAAAAAATCAAAAAGCCGGAATTGTTTTTAATAGCAAAAGAAATCAAAGCGCATTTAGAAAATCACTTTCCGTCTTTGGTCATTTTTCATGGAGAAACTGCGATTGGTAAAGTTGCTCAATGCCATTTGTTTGTGCCAGAATCGGAAACGCGGACACGCACCTATGTATTAATGTTTGGGAAACCCAAACATCCGGTATTTAAAATATTTAGTAAGAGTATTCTTAACTTTGCCAAAGTAGTTGTAGAACAAGATACAGAGATTTTGCTGAAAATTTATTCAAATACACCTCAAAAAATTAAGCTCAATAACGAAGTTGGTATGGATTGGGTACGACGAAATTTTGAGACTTGGCCTGAAATTGCAGAACCAAATTTTTCTAAGTAGTTATCACATAAATATAGTATGAGGTTATAGATCCCCGACTTAGCAAAAGCTGTCGGGGAACTGAACACCTACGACTCATCAAAATTAATTAAACAGACCAATAGAGCCAAAATGAAAAAGTATGGACGAATATGCTGCGTTTTTTTTTGATGCGATCGCTCTATTTTGATTCAATTTAAAGATTTTTCAAACGTTAATTTTTACTTTATTGTTTAGATAGTTTTCTCAGAAAAGAGAGCATTGCTAATATTTATTTTAAGAAATTTTAAACTGAAAATAAAAATATTTGCTAAAGAAAAATCATTTATAAAAATTAACAGTAATAGATTGATAAAAATCAAAAACTAATGTAAAACGTGATCGTAAGACCAAGGAAATTTTCTCCTTTGATCTATCAGTCTCACTAAATAGAGATTGTAAGTGTGAATTCATGGTGTGAGGAAATCACGGCGATTTGCATTCAAAAATAATACACTGTTTTGTCTTCTCAAAATTGCTAGTTACTAGTAATTTCTGATTAATCCAAATTTAAACCGCTATTCAAGCAGATTTTAGTCTTAATTCAAGACATTTCAGCTACTAGCGAGAAAAATTTCGCAAATAACCGTGAAAACAGCAAATTTCTCAATTTATAAAATTGAGGAAGTTTGTAATGTCTACATTCATTTTTGAAAGAAAATAGTCATGACCACAACTTTAACAAAAGGCGAAAGCGGTAGTCTGTGGGATAGATTCTGTCAATGGATTACTAGCACTGAGAACAGACTTTATGTCGGCTGGTTCGGCGTATTAATGATTCCAACATTATTAACCGCAACCATCTGTTTTATTATTGCCTTCATTGCCGCACCACCTGTCGATATAGACGGTATTCGTGAACCTGTTTCTGGTTCTTTGTTATATGGCAATAACATCATTACTGGTGCGATTGTACCCACATCCAATGCCATTGGATTGCACTTTTACCCAATTTGGGAAGCATCTTCTATGGATGAATGGCTCTACAATGGTGGCCCCTACGAACTAATAGTTTTCCATTTCCTCATCGGTATCTTCTGTTGGATGGGACGACAATGGGAACTCAGCTATCGCTTGGGTATGCGTCCTTGGATTTGCGTTGCTTATTCTGCTCCTGTAGCTGCTGCTACCTCGGTCTTTTTAATTTATCCTATTGGACAAGGTAGTTTCTCTGACGGAATGCCTTTAGGTATCAGTGGTACATTTAACTTCATGCTTGTGTTCCAAGCCGAGCATAATATCCTCATGCACCCCTTCCATCAACTTGGTGTCGCTGGGGTGTTTGGTGGTGCGCTATTTTGCGCTATGCATGGTTCTTTGGTGACTTCCTCCTTGGTACGGGAAACCACAGAGAACGAATCCTTAAACTATGGATACAAGTTTGGTCAAGAACAGGAAACCTACAGTATCGTAGCTGCTCACGGTTACTTCGGACGCTTAATCTGGCAATATGCTAGTTTCAACAACTCTCGTTCCTTGCATTTCTTCTTGGGTGCTTGGCCTGTAGTCTGTATCTGGCTTACGGCCTTGGGTATCAGTACAATGGCGTTTAATTTGAATGGGTTCAACTTTAACCAATCAATTCTTGACTCCCAGGGTCGTACTGTTAATACCTGGGCAGATGTACTCAATCGTGCCAACCTGGGTATAGAAGTGATGCATGAACGTAATGCTCACAACTTCCCATTAGACTTGGCTGCGCTTGATGCTATACCTCTAGCAATAAATGGATAGTTAGCTTTTTCTGAACAATAAAAAAGCGCTCTCTAGATGAGAGCGCTTTTTTATGATCAAGATAAGCTGTGGCAGATAGCTTTGGCAACTCCACCAAGTTTTTTCAACTGTCTACTTCATCGACTTGTTAACTGTAGCCATCATGAACTGGGTACACCAAAATGAATGAAAAACCTGATCAAACCACAACACCAAGCAAGGATGTTTGGCATGGAAACATAAACTTAGTGTATGCCCATCGCCAAAATCAAACCCAATTGATTTTTAATCAAAATCAAGCACCACTAAAAGTGCAACGTCCTTTTTATCCAGAAGGGCAAGAAGTCTGTCATAGTGTGATTTTACATACAGCTGGAGGTGTTGTCGGAGGCGATCGCCTCTCCTATAACTTCCACCTCCAATCCCATTCTCAAGCATTAATTACTACTGCAACTGCTGGTAAAATCTACCGTAGTAACGGCATGACTGCCAAACAAGTGATTGAGATCAAAGTTGATGATGGTGCTTGTTTAGAGTGGTTGCCGCAAGAAACAATTGTTTTTGATGGTGCATTCTATCAGCAGAATTTATGTATAAAATTAGCTACAAAAGCTAGTTATATTGGCTGGGAAATTACTAGATTTGGTCGCAGTGCTAGAGGAGAGAAATTTTTGCAAGGAGAGTGGCGATCGCACACCGAAATTTGGGAGCAAGACAAACCTTTATGGATAGATCGACAATGCTTACCAGGTAGCGAAGAAGTTTTTCACAGTCCCCATGGTTTGGCAGGGCAACCAATTGTCGGTAGTCTAGTCTACATTGGGTCAGAAATATCACCAGAATTAGTAAGTCAAGCACGAAGTCTATGGAAACCCACCCTCACTCACTCTCAAATAGGTGTGACTCGATTAGAACATGGACTTTTGTGTAGATATCGTGGATCTTCAACTAGTGAAGTGAGAAACTGGTTTATCGGTGTTTGGCAGTTATTACGCATGTCTTTTTTGAATCGTGGTAGCTGTGTGCCAAGAGTTTGGCAGATTTAAACTACAAAGACACACTAGACACGCTAGGGTAGAACACAAAGGAAGAGTGAGGAAATGCAACTGACGCCGCAGGAAAAAGACAAATTACTCATTTTTACTGCTGCTTTACTGGCAGAAAGACGTAAAGACAGGGGTTTGAAGTTAAATTATCCAGAGGCTATAGCCTATATTTCTGCTGCAATTTTAGAAGGTGCCAGAGATGGTAGGACAGTTGCAGAGTTGATGAGTTATGGTACTACCTTGTTGACGCGAGATGATGTCATCGAAGGAGTACCAGAAATGATTCATGAAGTGCAGGTGGAAGCAACTTTTCCTGATGGGACAAAGTTGGTGACTGTGCATAATCCCATTCGATAAACTAGCGATGGAAGTATTACTCAAAAGTTTAATCGAAGAAAAATACCAGCAAGGTATTAGTATAGAATTTTTTGCAGTCAAGGGAAATAACAATTCTAAAGGAGGGGATGAGTGTTGATTACCAAGAAATTGCTAACCAATGTCCTCAAGCCTTCAAACCATTTGTGGATTTTTTAGAAAGTCTTTAGATGAGAAGTTATCAAAAACATTCCTCAAGTAAAATTTTTATAAAGACCAATACTATGATTCCTGGAGAAATTATTACACCACAAGGCGAAATAGAACTGAACGCGGGGCGTCCTACTGTAAAATTACAAGTGGCAAATACAGGAGACAGACCCATCCAAGTTGGTTCCCACTTCCACTTTTTTGAAGTCAACGCCGCCTTAAACTTTGATCGAGAACAAGCGCGAGGAATGCGCCTCGATATTCCCGCCGGAACAGCAGTTAGATTTGAACCAGGCGATGAAAAAGAAGTCACCCTAGTTCCTTTTGCTGGTACACGCCAAGTCTACGGATTCAACGGCAAAATTAACGGATATTTAGATAGTTAAAAATTATTTTTTCTTATACTAAAAACGGCTAATAGCTGGACTTTCATAACAGTAGTTATAACACCCTGCATAAGAAAGCTTTTAGTTATTTAAATAAAGTAAAGCTCTAATACCATTTCCATATGAAGATGCATAGAAAGAACCCCACCGCCTTCGGCACCTCCCCTTACCAAGAGGAGGTTGGGAGGGGTTAAAATAATATGCAGCTTCATATTAAATTGGTATAAGCAATTTTTAGTATAGTTTAATTATTCTACACTTCTGTGGTTTGACATTATGAATAATAATCAAAAACCTCGCTGTCTTCTCAAAGCAAACGCAATTAAACAACTCCCGGAACAAACTGTTTGTCATCCTTTAAATCCTAATTCTGAAATTAGCGGTGTATCGTTAAGTGAACAAGTGGGGATGCAAAGAATAGGATTTCATTTAGTTAAAATCCCTCCAGGAAAAGAATCTTTTATCTATCACTCTCACGAATTTGAGGAAGAATTTGTCTATATTCTTTCTGGACGGGGTATCGCTGAAATTGATGGTGTTGAATTCGAGGTTACTACGGGTGATTTTATGGGTTTCCCTACCCCTTCTGTAGGACATCATCTTAAAAATCCCTTCGATGAAAACTTAGTTTATGTTATGGGTGGGGAACGTCGAGAAATGGAAATTGCTGATTTTCCTCATTTGAAAAAGCGGATGTTTCGCAATCGCAAGCAAGCACAAATTACTGACTGGGATAAGCTTGAAGATTTTTAAGAGGAATAATTGATGAGTTACAGAATGGATCGCCGCGCTTATGCGGAAACTTATGGCCCGACAGTAGGCGATCGCATCCGCCTAGCCGATACAGAATTGTTTATCGAAGTTGAACAAGACTTCACCACCTACGGCGATGAAGTAAAATTCGGCGGTGGTAAAGTCATTCGCGATGGGATGGGACAATCCCCCATATCCAACGCCGATGGTGCTGTTGATATGGTAATCACCAATGCTTTGATTCTCGATTGGTGGGGTATCGTCAAAGCTGATATCGGCATTAAAGATGGCAAAATCTTTAAAATGGGTAAAGCTGGTAATCCCTATATTCAGGACGATATAGATATTATTATCGGTCCTGGTACAGAAGCCGTTGCTGGTGAAGGAATGATTCTCACGGCTGGCGGTATTGATTCCCACATCCACTTTATTTGTCCCCAACAAATAGAAGTGGCGATCGCATCCGGGATTACTACAATGATTGGGGGTGGTACTGGACCAGCTACAGGTACAAATGCGACTACTTGCACACCTGGACCTTGGAATATTTACCGAATGTTGCAAGCCGCCGATGCCTTCCCCGTCAACCTGGGATTTTTGGGGAAAGGCAACACCAGTCAACCCCAAGGACTTGTAGAACAAATTTTAGCTGGTGCAATGGGGTTAAAACTACACGAAGATTGGGGAACTACACCAGCAACTATTGATACCTGTCTAAATATTGCTGATGAGTACGACGTACAAGTAGCAATTCACACCGACACTCTCAACGAAGCAGGATTTGTAGAAGATACCATCGCCGCTTTTAAAAATCGTGTCATCCACACTTACCATACCGAAGGCGCAGGTGGTGGACACGCACCAGATATTATTAAAGTCTGTGGTGAGGCAAATGTTTTACCATCCTCCACCAACCCCACCCGTCCTTACACTGTTAACACCCTCGATGAACACTTAGATATGTTGATGGTTTGCCATCACCTTGATCCAGGAATTGCTGAAGATGTGGCATTTGCTGAGTCACGCATCCGTCGCGAAACCATCGCTGCTGAAGACATTTTGCACGATTTGGGGGCGTTTAGCATGATCTCTTCTGACTCTCAGGCAATGGGAAGAGTCGGAGAAGTAATAATTCGTACTTGGCAAACTGCACACAAAATGAAAGTGCAACGAGGAAGCCTTGGTAGAGACACTCTAGCTGATAATTTTCGAGCCAGGCGCTATGTTGCTAAATACACTATAAACCCAGCTATTACCCATGGAATTTCTCAGTATGTGGGTTCAGTGGAAGAAGGTAAATTGGCAGATTTATGTTTGTGGCGTCCGGCATTTTTTGGCGTGAAACCAGAGATTGTCATTAAAGGTGGAGCGATCGCATGGGCGCAAATGGGAGATGCTAATGCTAGTATTCCCACACCCCAACCTGTACATATGCGTCCGATGTTTGGCAGTTTTGCGGGCGCGCGTCATGCGACATCCTTAACTTTCGTGTCGCAAACAGCATTAGAAAACGAGATTCCTAGTCAATTGAAGTTGCAAAAGCAAGCAGTTGCAGTGTCAGGAACACGCCAGTTAAGTAAGCAGGATATGAAGTTGAATGATGCACTACCACATATTGAAGTCGATGCAGAAACCTATGAAGTAAAGGCTGATGGGGAGTTGCTAACGTGTGAACCTGCAACTGTTTTACCAATGGCGCAGCGTTATTTTTTATTTTAGAGTTCATCTATGCCGTTATTACCATACCAAATTGAGAAGACATTGACGTACTCCCTGGACTAAAGCCGCAGGGATTCTCAAATGATGTTACGAGGCAGGATGAATCCGTGCCTCTCCACCACTGTTCTTGCTTCTTCGACTCTTAACTAGACGGTTTCCCGTCTCCGTCAGACCGTCTCTACAAGCGTTTTCTTCCACGCTGCGTCCCAGCGCGTTGATACCTCTGTTCCGTATCACAAGTGATGCTGCTACATCTCGGTGAGTTGTGTAGCCGCATGAAAGACAGGAATGAATCCTGTTGTGAGATTTTGGATGGAGTGCAATTAACTTGCAAAATGTCCTATAACTATCCTCACCAGGATATAGAAGTACTTTGCGTTTGGATTCAGCTTGCTGCTTCGCCATAGTCATGACTCGATACTTCTTTGGTTGGTCATTTTATGCTTACAGCAATCCGCGATCGCTCATATCATACCCATATTAATACTGGCTTCTATGGATGTAGAAATTATTCCTTGCTCTGTTGAACACATTCAAAAGCTAATTGAGGGTTCAGATGCTTTCCAGACTGCTTATGGGTTTCAGGTTGTCGATGGATACTTGCCTTTTAGGGGGGTACTTCAGTACAGTCTCAACCAGATGCAAGCCTCACAAATTTGGCATCCGTGGCTACCGTATCTGTTTGTCTTTCGTCCTGATCATGCATTGGTTGGGCTTGGAGGCTTTAAATCAATTCCTGATTCTCAGCGCACGATTGAGATTGGCTACTCCATCGCCCCAAGTTATCAAGACAGAGGTTTTGCAACTTCTGCGGCGCGTCAGCTGATTGAGATTGCATTCGCATCAAAGCTAGTTGACTGTGTTTGCGCTCATACACTAGCAGAGCGTAACGCATCGGCTAGAGTATTAGAAAAGTGTGGAATGACCAAGGTATCAGAGATTATCGATCCTAAAGATGGAGAAGTGTGGAGGTGGGAAATTAGCACAGTTTGACAATTTCGTTGCATACCGACTTTATGAATGGTTGACAGCTATATGTGTATTGTTAAAAGTAAAAAAATGTTTAAATAGCCGTAGGTAATACTGATGTGGTGACTCGGAAATGCTATGAACTACGAAACTGCTTGCAAATTCCTCATAGATCAAACAATCACTTCTGAAGAAAACCCGGATGCGCTACTCAGCCGCTTGCAGCAGGGAAAACCACCAGTTCCGGGTCAGATTACCTCTACTTTGCTGGCGTTAAAAGTGGTATTTGAAGGTCTCAAAGAAGCTACTACTATTGAACGAGAACTCGCCTACGCCTTGTATGAACTGACTATCAAAACTCAAATGTTGTTTGCAGCAGGACGCAAAGCAGGGGTTGACTGGCCTCCTCTGCTGAAAGAAGACTTATTGAGAATCGCGATCGCCACTGAAAGTATCTTTTCCGGTAACTGGCAAAATTTACATTAATTGGGGATTGGGGATTGGGGACAAGGGAGACAAGGAAGAATGGGGAGTTTGGGGTGTGCTTGGAGTGTGGGAAGACAAGAAACACCAATAACTAATGACAAATGACCAATGACCAAAAACTATCTTTTTTGCAATTGCGCTTTTAGTTTATCTAAGTCAAATTTGAGCAAAACAGTCATTTGACCAGTGAAAGCTTTTCCGTTCTTGGGTTGGGCAATTTCTACCCAGTATGCATAGCGATCGCCTAGACGTAATTCTCCCCGCAAGGCTTCCCGAATGGGAGTTTTGGCAAAACGAGCCGAATTAACGGTACTTTGAGTTGGATATTCATACACAACTTGAGCGCGTTTAAAATCTTGGTAAATATCCACGCCATATACTACTCGTAAAGATTCTTGCAAGCGCTCAAAACTCATGCCATTAATGGCATCATACATACTCAGCCTTTCGCTACGAATGCGGCTGCGGTCTTGAATAAACTCTACTTTACCAGGAGCAAACACCGATGCTTGAAAAGTGAATCGCTGGGCTGCTGTATCACTTTTCTGTATAAAAAATCGCTCGTTACTATTGGGACGCAGCGTCGGGTGTGCTTGTATCCAAGCGCCAACTTCTTCTGTTGATTGTCCTGGTAAAGCTTTGGCTTGGTCAGCAAAAAATGTTCCTCCGCAGATATAGGGAACGAGAGAAAAAGGCAATATCAAAACTTTCAGCAGGGGTTTTTTTTGCATTTGTTTATACCAACCTACTTCATTAAAAAGGGTAATTTTAGTTTTCCCCTGCTGCCTTTATTTATTTATAAGTACAACTACGGAATCATGGCAACTTTGATCACTTTGCGCGATCGCATATCGCAAAATACCGCTTCTAAATCCTGTAACGGACGCTGTTCACTAATTAATAACTCAAAGGGAATTCTACGACTAGCGATTAATGATAAAGCGGCTCTAACAAACTCAGGGGTATTATGGAATACTCCTTTGAGCGTAAGTTCACTGTAGTGGAGTTGTTCTGTGTTGACGGTAATTGTTGTATCTCGTGGACAACCGCCGAATAAATTCACCGTTGCACCAGGACGGGCGCAGGCGATCGCTGTTTCCCAAACACTAGGTAAACCAGTCGCTTCAATGACTACATCTGCACCCCAGCCATCCGTAAATTCTTTGACTAAAGTGGGGATGTCTGGTAATTGTCGATAATTAAACGTCTGGGCTGCACCGAGTTTTTTACCAATTTCTAGCCTGTCGTCATTACCACCGAATAGCAGTACTTCCACTTCCACTTCATGAGCCAACTTGGCTACAAACATCAACCCAATTGCCCCATCTCCCAAGACTACCACTTTATCTCCACTCTTGACGTTGGAACGAGCTGCGCCATGCAGTACACAAGCTAGAGGTTCTGTCATGGCTGCCAATTCATAGGATAAATTTTCGGGAATGGGCAATAAATTATGCTTTACAATCGGGGCAGGAATTTTCAGATATTCGGCAAAAGTACCGTTATTCCATGTCAAATTTGGACACAAAGAATACTCTTGGCGTTGACAAAAAAAGCAATTCATGCAAGGAGCCGAATTATTAGCAACCACGCGATCGCCTATTTGCCAACCCGTGACACCTTCACCTATAGCCACGATTTGTCCAGCAGCCTCATGACCAAAAAGAGTAGGAGGTTTGAGCATCTTAGCATGACCACCACGACGCCACACTTTTAAATCTGTACCACAAGTTGTTGCTGCTCCCACCTGTATTACCACCTCTCCTTTTCGGGGAGTAGGGTCAGGGACTGTTTCTAAACGCAAATTCTCTTTACCGTACAGTAAGGCTGCTAGCACAGATTTTTATCCAATAAGCTCCAGCTAATTTTATCAACAAGAAGCAGGAGGAAGTAGATAAAACTTGCAAATATGCTTGAACAGTGCTAGTTAAACCCATTTCCAATGCATCTGCAATCAACGCGTACGAGTATATTTATGCACATAGTCAGGTAGAGTAATACCCGACTGCAAACGAGAATCTGGAATCGGTACTGTTGTTGTCAGTTGCAATGGCAACACACCAGCCCATACAGGTAAACTGTAATCTGCCTCATCATCCAACGGTGGGCCTGTCCGTACCTTTGCTGATGCTTCATCCAGTGGCAGAGATAATACTAAAGTTCCTTGTAGTTCCTGGCGATTGGGCGGGCGCACCTCTGTCCACCGTCCCGATATGACATGTTCAGTAAAGGCGTATAGTGCTGCTAGCTTTTCTTCAGGACTTTCTACAACTGCTGCCGTGCCAAATATTACTACTGATCTATAATTCATTGAGTGGTGAAAAGCAGATCGCGCCAGCACTAATCCATCAAGTAGCGTGACAGTAACGCAGACTTCGATAGCATTTTGGAGCGATCGCAACATTCTACTTGCAGGAGAGCCATGAATGTAAAGTTTGTCTCCTATCCTGCCATAAGCTGTAGGAATCACAAATGGTTGACCATCTACAGCAAACCCGACATGGCACACCAAACATTCATCTAAAATGTCATAGATAACTTGACGTTCATACTCTCCACGTTGGGGAACACGTCTGATTTTAGTGCGTTGCGTCACTCTCAACACATTTTCACTATTATTACTCATGAGCAAAAGCTTGTTCAATAGGGTATATTGTCAGCTTAATTGTGCAAGTGGTCTACTACAAGAGCCACTTTTGTGTTGTAATATCAGTCCACTTAGATGTTACACAAAACTAGAGTATGGATTTAGCGATCGCACTCGACAGTAATATAAATGTGCCATTACATCAACAGTTATACGAGGAAATACGTAAAGCGATTCTCAACGGACGCCTGCTACGTAATCAGCGTATTCCATCCACGCGAAAGCTCTCAAAATCCTTGGGTATTTCTCGTACTACGGTGACTAATTGCTATGAGCAACTCTTTAGTGAAGGCTATATCAGAACTATTGTTGGTTCTGGCACATATGTCTGCGCCCAACTCCCGGACGATCTGTTGCATTCCGCCCCGATTGAGTCAGTCCAAAAGTCTGCTTCTGGTCAAAGCCCTCTGTCTGAGTATGCCGCCAGTTTGATAGAAAATGATGTGTTTATAAATACAGAACCTCAAGCCCCGATTAACTTCCGCTATGGGCGACCTGCTTTTGAATTATTTCCAATGCAGCTATGGCGAAAATTACTGTCTCGTCATTGTCGCTCCCATTCTCATTGGCTAGATTATGCGACAGACGCCTTGGGATATGAACGATTAAGGGAAGCGATCGCTCGTTATTTGTCCCAGTCCCGTGCAGTGCAATGCGAACCTGAGCAGGTGATGATCACCAATGGCACTCAGCAAGCTTTATATTTGGTGATGCGCTTGTTAATCAATCCTGGTGATGTTGTTGCTTTAGAAGATCCTGGTTATCTGAGCGCACGTCGTATTTTTTTAGCACAAGGTGCAAAGCTTCTACCAGTACCTGTGGATGAGTCTGGTTTGATAGTTAGGGATTTAGGTAACTATACGGGTGAAAACATTAAGCTTATTTATGTAACTCCTTCTCACCAGTTTCCCACAGGAGCAATATTGTCTTTGTCTCGGCGACTAGAGTTACTAGCTTGGGCGCATTCTCATGGAGCAATGATTATTGAGGATGATTATGACAGTGAATATCGCTATGGTGACAGACCGATTCCAGCTTTGCAAGGCTTGGATAAAAGCGATTGTGTCCTGTATATGGGTACTTTCTCCAAGGTACTGTTTCCTTCACTGCGGATTGGTTACTTGGTCTTACCCAAAAGTTTAGTACCAATATTTGCCCGTGCTAAGTGGTTGAGTGATAGACATTTACCATTGCTAGAACAGTATGTTTTAACTGATTTTATTGAAGAAGGACATTTAGAAAGACATATCAGAAAAATGCGTCAGCACTATGATCTGTGTCGTCAAGTTTTAGTGCAAGCCTTAAGCGATCGCTTTGGGGAACGAGTTACAATTTTAGGCGAGAAGGCTGGGCTGCATTTAATGGTGAAACTACAGACGCAACTTACGGATGAGGAGATTATTGAGGGTGCTGCGTCCTTGGGTGTGGGGATGATATCCGCTCAATCCCAATATCTCAAAGGGAATGTTACAGGCGAATTTATTTTTGGTTACTCGGAACTGACACAGCAACAAATTCGAGAGGGAATTTACAGATTAGCTAAAGTTATTTTTGCATAGTTCATTTATATGAATCATGAGAATGGTTATTCGGAAAAAGGTAGGCGATCGCAGCCCAACCAGATAAAGTCAGTAAACTCACGAGAAATACAGCTATAAAAATAATATACATATTTAATCAACATGAATATTTCGTATTACAAGACTTCGACTTGAATTTTCAAACATAAATTTTTCTCAAATCAATATTATTAAGGCACTTATCAAGCAATTAATTCTAGTTAAAACTAATTGTAGATTCAGACATAAAGATGGATCAATCCAACATATATAGTCCTTCATTTGAGAATTAAATTATCTGTAATCATTTATAAACTATCAATTGGATATGAAGTAGTTATGACTGTTTTGTGTCGATGTCTTGTATTTAATTAACGTTATCTAAGGTGCTGCTGGGCAAAAAGTTAAAGGGTAAAATAACAAAGAAACACCTTTACCCTTTAACTGAAGCGTATTGAATTGAGTACAACTTTGCGTAAAATCGTAGCGGTCTTAAACGCAGAGGTACGCAGAGTATTTCCGCAAACGCTGGACTTAGATGCGTGAATATTTGAAATGTAGCCTCAGTAAACGCAGCCAACGCAACCAACTTTTTGCAGGTTGGTCAAAAAATGTGAAAATATCGCCGTAGCTTAAGTTAGTTTTTTGATGATGTTGCCAGTGTGCTTCGGGAGTTGTGATAAATAAAACTTGGCATAAGCTAGTCACAAATTTAGGAGTTTGCCAATTCATGACACTGGTATGTCTCCACCATACATGAAACTGACCAAACAACAGCCCACAGATAACACCAATCGGAGATAAACTCCATAAAAATATAGCTACTAAGAAATATGGCAAAGCACCTAAAACACCATCTAAAAGAACTAAAACATTAACAGTCAATATTGCGTAGTGGCGAAAGTCCTTTTTTGCAGAGTGATGGGTTTGTATATGTAGGCTACCAAAAACATGTTCTGGTACATGGTAGCAAAAAGTGGAAAGAAAATCACCAAAAAATAATAATAACCAAGCAACAGCTATAGACTCAAGCATTTGTACTCCTCACATCCCGTAACTATACGATGTATAGATGTATGCCACCTCTAACGCTGAATCTACTCAGCAGCAATTGTTGGACAACTTGTAGTGTCGCATACATCTAAATATCGATAATTTCACCGTTTTTTAATCCAGCGATCGCACGGATTTGTGGATAAAGTAAAACATTTTCAATAACTCTTGAGTTAAAAATAGTGCAAGCTTAGGTTAAGGGAGCGTGTTTATTGTCCCCCTTCTCCCTTGTCTGCTTTGTCCCCAATCCCTTATCCCTTATCCCCGCTCCTTGATCCCTCCAGATAAAGGTAGGCAAAAACGAAAAGTACTTCCTACTGCGAGTTCACTTTCTACTTCCATGTAGCCACCTTGTAGTTCTACTAAGCGGTGGGAGATGGTTAAACCGATACCAGTACCACCAGAGTGGCGATCGCGAGATTTGTCAGCTCGCCAAAAGCGTTCAAATATATGAGGTAAATCTTCTGGTGATATTCCCATACCTGTGTCAATTACTGCTATCCAGAGTTTTGAGTCATTAATCCAAGCCTGGATAGTAATTGTGCCTTGATTTGTGTAGCGTACTGCATTACCAACTAAATTTACCAACACCTGTTCTGTGCGATCAATATCTGCCAAGACAAGAGGTAATTCGGCTGGACACTTTAGTTGCAGAACTGGCCCATCTTCGAGCAATTGCTCGGCAAATCTAGTTACTAATGATTCTAATAAGGGGCGTATATTTACAGGTTTGATGTGAATTGGCAAATAACCTGCTTCTGCTTTAGAAAGTTCTTGCAAATCATTTACTAATCGCTCTAAACGCTTAGTTTCTCTGACTAAGAGTACATAAATTTCTGGGGAGGGTTCCATACTCCCATCAGCTAGTTCCTCTAAGTAACCGCGTACTACCGTCAGAGGTGTCCGCAACTCGTGAGTCATATCTCCAATCAATTCCCGTCGCCGCGTTTCGACTCCTTCTAAGCTTGCGGCCATGCGGTTGAAACTTATCCCCAATCTATTGAGTTCTGGAATGTCTGACATTGGTAATCGAGCATTCAGTCTACCTGTAGCAAACTCTTGAGTGACTTTTTCCATCTGAGTCAAACCTTGCATAATGCGCCTAGAAACCCAGAAACTTAATCCCCCTGCTGCTGTTCCACCGACAATCACTGACCAGACAGTACTGCGTCTCCAAGCACCTTCAAATCCGTCAACTAATTCTGTGCGGATATTAAATAATCTGTAACCTCGTCTTTCTAATTGCTCTAAGTGCAAGACAAAAAAACGTGGAGAAGAAAGTTTGCTGATGATGACAAGGGTAAGTACCCCCACAATCATCACTACCAAGTGGGAGAAAAATAAGCGAGTTCCCAAAGGTAAAGACTTTGTCGATCGCGAACCCTTGTTAATCATGTTAAAACTTTAAATTACATGAGGGTCTTCAAATTTGTAGCCTACGCCTACAACAGTTTTAACAAAAGTGGGGTTAGCAGGATCTGGTTCTATTTTTTTCCGCAACCGCGCTACATGAGTATCTACAACTCGTTCATCACCATAAAAGTTATCACCCCACAGCTTGTCAATTAGCTGGGTGCGGTTCCAAACTCGACTAGGACTGCTGACAAAAGTACTCAACAAATTAAATTCTAGAGTTGTTAGCTCCAAAATTTCTAGTGGCTGAGAATCTATCTGGCGACTGATGGTACGCTGTTCTACATCTACTGTAAAATGTTGCGTACGATAAATTTGATTTTGACCTACGCCTCGCAGACTACGTCGCAAAAGAGCGCGGACTCTAGCAACTAACTCTCTAGGGCTAAAGGGTTTAACCATATAATCATCAGCGCCAGTAGATAAGCCAATCACTCGATCTATTTCCTCGCCTTTGGCTGTCAGCATTAATATATATGGGTCTTTTAATCCTGGTTTTTGGCGAATTCTGGCACAAACTTCCAGTCCATCTAAGCCAGGAATCATTAAATCCAAAATCATTAAGTCTGGTGTTTGCTCTTGAAACATCCGCAAAGCAGTGTTTCCATCGCGACAAGTACGACAGACAAATCCTTCTTTTTCTAAAGAGTGTTGGATCAACTGAGCAATTTCCGGTTCATCCTCAACAATTAAAATATCCATTTGAGTTAAAGACGAGTAAAATGCACGTAACAAATTAAGAGCAGTTTACTCCACAAAATATCTACTGCTCTGGCAAGTTACCAGTATAGATGAGGATGAATTGATCAGGAAATTGTTTACTGTACGCTGGTGTTAGATAGAGGTCGGTAGTTATAAGCAGAATTGTGGTCTTTTTGAATATGTTGTTTGATTGTGTCCAAATCAATGAAGCAGTCAGCAACATCAATTAAGCTATCACTAGTCATTGAGCGGACACTGACAATTTCTACTCGTACTCCTTTGTAGGCGATCGCATTGACAGCATAAGCCAAGTCTCCATCCCCACTCACTAAAACCGCAGTATCGTAATAGGGGACTAAATTAATCATATCTACTGCCATTTCTACATCTAAATTGGCTTTTTTAGAACCATCTGGAAACTGGACTAATTCTTTGGTAACTACACGATAACCATTGCGTCGCATCCATAACAGAAAACCTTGTTGTTTTTCATTATTGCGATCGACACCTGTGTAGAAAAATGCACGCAATAGTTTTGCACCTTTTGTTAAACAATAAAGTAATTTGGCATAGTCAATTTCAATTCCTAGTTGTAAAGCTGTATAAAATAGACTGGAACCATCAATAAAAATAGCCACGCGACCACGATTTGATTGACTGAAAATGCCTGTGTCTAATGAAGAATCTGGCATTGTTAAATCTTCATTTTCAATACTGGTGTCCATGATGTTCTCTCCGTGCCATTGTGGTCTTTGTTTAAGTAATTTATATGGATTTGGCTGTTTGCTAAAAGAAATAAAATTCATTGATACCTCTGGATGTTAAATCTAGAAAGTTTTTCTTTGAATTTGTCAATAGAAAAACTTTATTCATTTGTGACTGTGACAGCACAGCATATTTGTTCATATTTGGACTCCGTATAAATATCCGCTCTCTTTGAAAGCAGCGTACTCTTTGAGGAGAGAATCAAATCAGCCATTAGCACATAATCCTATTTTAACTAGGCTATGAAACTTCGCTTCATAGTATGATCTATCTGATGAAAATAAATGGCTGACATTACAATAAATTAATGTCAAGCCTTGTAGTTAAATATGAAACAAATGAATTTTAATATTTGTTATATCCTTACATTTTCTGGACAACACCAATTTAAAAGGCTACTTATAATTCAATTTTTTAGAGAATTTTTTTCGACAATCTAATATGTTTTTGTCAAAATTCTTTTGGAGCTATTATCTAGAACTAGTAATACTTCCGAGGAATTAACAATCATGCATTCACGCAATCAAAAACCTTTATTTTCGCCACCCTGCATTAGTCTCAGTACTGTGTCTTAATAGACGTGAATAAATTCCAAGTATAGGGAGCATCCCAATTTTTTCAATATACCACGCTTGGTTTAAAACCCTTAGCTAATAGTACAAGTCGTCTTTATACGACTCAAACAAATCAAGCAGTCTGCTTAAGCAGAGTTTAGGTGACTTCTGTAGACAGGCTTGACCCGGCTTCAGTGTAGAATAAGTATTCACTTTGTGTCTATGTAGTTCGTTTATTAAAAGCATTTTCACAAATCATATAGGGCTGCTATTTTAATTTTGAACAAAATAAAGTATCGTAGGTTGCGTTACGCTGTCGCTAACATACCCTACGTATATTTTGAAAAATCAAACTGTATTTCTATATAAAAATTGAATTATCGCAGCATTTAGATAAGTTTTTACTTTCAAAAGAGCAGAAATATCAATATCAAGATTGAAACCATTCTTTTTGAAATTTATATAATACTCAATTTAATTGATGAAATATTGTTATTTAATTAACATTGTTATAAAAAGAAAAATAAATTATTCTAATGATAAAGATATTGAAGTTTTATAACCCTTTATTAAGAGCATTGCGGCTAGGATTGCTACCCTTCGGGAACGCTAAGAGCGAACGCTTCGCTCGCAATGACTGTAATTAATTTTGCGTGATTACTTAATTATTTATGGCACTGTTTTGATTGTGCTTTGATTTTTTGTTGAATTTTTGGTGGAATACCTAATCTAGAATTGGTATAAAGTCTGTCAAATTCTCGCTGATAATGAGCAGCAACAATAGGATTTTCAATTACTAAAAGTGTCTCATCATTATTGTTATTAGCTGCTTTTGTCCAGTTATGAGAACCTGTAATGACTGTCTTTTGATCAATAACGGCAAATTTGTGATGCAATAAATCACCTTTTGCTAAAACAGGTACGCCTACGGTAGTAATGGGATTTTTCCAAGGATGATTATCAAGTTGATTTTTACATTTTTCACTCAAAGCTATGCCCATCATATCTAATGCTTCGCTGTAGGGACGATAGGCAAATCCTGGCTCAATTAAAGCGCGAATTTTCACGTTGTTTTTGTGCCTGATTTCAAGTATATTTGCTAAACGCTGTTCCGAAAAGACAAATAATGCTATATCTATAGATTGACTAGCGGAACTTAAGGTGTTGCCAATTAAAGCATTACTGCTATAATTCCAAGGCTGTGTGGGAGAGTTAGGTGAAAATTTGACTGTAATTTGATTATCACCTAAGATAACTTGGTGAGAATTTTGTAAAGGTTTTTGTAAACCAAACTTACTGTCTAATTTACCTGCTACTCCATCACCCCACATCAAGTTAAATTCTTTTGTAAATAAATCTGCTAATTCGGGACTGTCAATTTTTAATAAATTATTAGCATTACCCAAGCTATTAGTATTAATAAAATCACCATGTATATCACTCATGGTAAAATTTGCGGAAGTAACGATCGCAAAGCGATTATCTACAACTACAAATTTATGATGCATCAAACTACTACCCTGAGAACCATCAGCCCTATCATCAATTAAAGGTATTTTTGCTTGATTTAAAATTACTAAAGCATCTGTTTTGTTTATTTCCTCTATACTTAGTTTTCCATCTTTGTTACTATCTGCAAATAACCGATAATCTTGATAACGTTGCTGTTCTCTTTTATCTAATTTCTTCACCTCATCAACAGTAAAACTACTCCAAGGACGACTATAATGATTTTCTATGATGACTCTGACTTTGACTCCCGATTTTTGTTTATCTACAATTGTCTGCGCTATTTTGGGTAAACGTAATTCTTGGACTGCGACATCAATTGTTGATTTTGCTTGGGAAATAGTGTCAACAATTAATTTTTCTAAATCATCTCCTTGATGAATTTGCTGACGATAAGGTTCTAAATATTGAGAAGACTGAGAATGATTGAAGTAAACTTGCACGAATGGATCTTGCGGTAGTGGTTCTAAACGCTTACTGTCAGAATGGACTCGTTGACAAGCAGATAAGATTAGTATGACTAAAAATATAGAAGACAAACGCCATTGGATAGATAACAAAAACACAGTAGTTTGATAAAAATTTACTTAGCTGAACAGATTTATAATTCCCAAACTGTAGGTGATTAAATCACAGAACAATTAGGGATTGAGGATTGGGGACTAACTTATCAGCCAACCCATAATCCATCTACAGCACTTTGTATCTAAATGGAGTACACCCTTTCCCTAATCCCCAAAGCGGGTGGGTTTCTTCCATACCTCACGCTTGTTGAAATCTGCTGTATGTTTATTAGTGTTTATCGCCTTGGACAGTGATCGATTTTTCCTCTCCTCATTGTCGGCGAAAAGTCTGTGAGGGGCTGACTTATTCAAGAAATGTATTGTATTAGTGAAAATAGAAACAGCCCGTTTCCCAGTGTATTGACTGGAGAGTCTATGCAAATTTATTTAGATTACAGTGCTACTACTCCTACTCGCCCAGAAGCGATCGCAGCAATGCAAACAATCCTCACTCAACAGTGGGGTAATCCCTCTAGCTTACATGAGTGGGGACAACGGGCAGCAACGGTATTAGAACAAGCTAGAATGCAGGTAGCCGGACTCATCAATGCACCTGCGGAATCAATTATTTTTACTTCTGGTGGTACAGAAGCAGATAATCTAGCAATTATGGGTATTGCTCGTTTGTATAGCAAACCCCAGCATCTAATTATTTCCAGTGTTGAACATTCCGCTATTTCTGAACCTGCGCGGTTATTAGAACAGTGGGGTTGGGAAGTAACTCGCTTGAAAGTAAATCATCAAGGTAGAGTTAACCCTTTAGATTTGAAAGCAGCATTGCAAGACAACACAATATTAGTCTCAATAATTTATGGACAAAGCGAAGTTGGTACAGTCCAACCAGTCACCGAATTGGGAAATATTGCCCGTAATGCTGGTGTTTTATTTCACACAGATGCAGTCCAAGTAGCAGGACGCCTACCTCTTGATGTGCAAAATTTACCTGTGGATTTACTGAGTATTTCTAGTCATAAAATCTACGGTCTACAAGGCGCAGGAGCTTTGTATGTGCGTCCAGGTGTAGAATTGGTTCCCCTATTGGGTGGTGGAGGACAAGAACAGCGATCGCGTTCCGGTACACAAGCAGTACCAATAATTGCTGGGTTTGGTGTCGCCGCCGAATTAGCAGCCCAAGAAATAGCGAGAGAAACACCCAGATTGATGCAGTTACGCGATCGCCTGTTTTCCCAGTTAACAGATGTCCCCGATTTAATACCCACAGGTGATTTAGTTCATCGTCTCCCCCATCACGTCAGCTTTTGCTTAGAACACGCCGATGGTGAAAAAGTTAGTGGTAGAAGTTTAGTACGAGAATTAAACCGCGCCGGGATTGGGGTAAGCGCTGGGGCTGCTTGTAATAGTGGTAAACTCAGCCCTAGCCCAATTTTGTTAGCAATGGGTTATTCAGAACAAGCAGCTTTTGCCAGTGTACGAATGACGCTAGGACGAGATACCACCGAAGCGGATGTAGATTGGGTAGCGATGGTATTTAAGCAAGTTTTACAAAGACTATCACCTGTAGAATTGGTTTTTAGTCATTAGTCATTGGTCATTATGTAATGAAATAATTAATGGCTAAATCTAAAATCCAAAGTCTAAAATCTAAAAATTTTTAAAATGGCTGAACTACCAAACTCTTTAGAAGATGCGATCGCCCAAGCGCGTACAGCTACCCAAGCAGCAATAGCAGATGGCTATACTCGGCTACAAGTTGAGTTATTGTTTCCCGAATTGAAATTAATGGAAGTAGCTCAACAATTTCTACCCACTTTTGCCCAATACAAAGACAAACTTAAAGTTTTCTTTGCAGATGCGGGTAGTGTTGGTCTTGCCCGTCGCGACTGGAAAGATGTATCATTCCAAATTACTGACATTGGCACTGGTAGAGCTGCCTCTATTGAGTCAAAAGTTCAATCAGAAGATGAAATTTTCCTGTTTATCGCCCCTGGTTCACCAGAAGTCCCGCAATTGGAAAAAATTTGTGCGGTTATAGGCGATCGCCCCTTCGTTATGTTAAATCCTTTTTTGGAAGATGCTGGCAAGATCGGAATTGGTTATGCTGCTAGGCAAACCCGAATTCGTTTTCTCAGCACAATAGAATCTTGTTACTACTTACGTCCTGTATACGAAGATGTAGCATTGTTCCGTTGCTATCCAGGATTATGGGAAATTTTGGTAGAAAATAACGGAGAATACCAAAAAATTGCCGAATTACCACAAAAACCCTCCGGCGACGACTTGGATCTAATTATTGCTAAAGGACAAGACTCGACAACTACGACACAAGGAGATTCTGTCGCAGCAGTACCAGGGAAAAAACCAAGTGTATTCAGAGGTTTGCAAAGGTTTATCAACGCACTCAGGAATTAGGGCTTCCATAGGTAGACACAAAGAGGAAATTGGAATTTATGCATTGACAAGTTAGACATAATGCTCTAAAAAATGGACTTATTACAGAGTCCAAAACTTTATCCTGCTTTGATTTTGAATTGCTTATGTCTAATTTGCCACCACTTAATACAGATACTATTTGGGCAATTCTCAACGAAGAAATTGATGACGCCACAGTTAATCAATTAGTATGGCACTACTTAGGTTATCGCTACGACTCGGTAACAGCTAAGTGGGATAATCAGGAAGTGTCTGCCGAATGGCGAGATGAGTATCCAGAACCGCCTGATTTTATTGACAGTCGTCCAGCAACAGTCAAATTGACTCGTTCTATCCCAACACAGTATAAACAAATAGTCAAAGAAAAGCTGGGTTTTAAGGGTTATAAAATCGGGGAATTTGGCCCTCGACAAACTCGCAGGGCGACAGCTGCTAATTGGTTATTGAGTTACATGGAACAAAAAGGCTAGTACGAGAGGGCGATCGCACGCTACTTTTTTGACTGCAAAAGCGATCGCCCTGACTTTTCTGTTAATTTATTCATTTGTTTTATTTTTATCTCTATCCAGCTTTTCACGAATAGCTTCTCTACAATATTCCGGTGGATTATCTTTTTGGGATAATTCATCTTTCATGCTTTTAGGTATACGTAAATTAATTCTTTCAGTTAACGGTTCTTCTCTATCAGTAGTGAATGGCTTAAGGCTTTTGGGATTACCTTTAGGATTGGGCATTGTATATAAATGTAAATATAATGATGAAACACGCGACACCACGTGTTTAATGAGTAATTGGTGGATGCTTTACCTGGTAAGTTTTCATCCACCATATCCACTTTATAAGAGTAGACAATCATTATGCTATCAAGAGAACAGCTTGAATTGCTATCGCTAGAAGACTTGCAAGCGATAGGTAAAGATTATGGCATCCAGCCAGTGGGAAATTATAGTAAAAGGGAATTATGGATTAGAGCGATCGCACGGTTTCCATACCAAGCCATTGATCAGATGAGAGACGGTGTAGGAATGCATCATCCAGGAATCAACGCTTATTATTTATTGACCCAAGTGCTTGATATGATTGGGGAACCTACAGATAGCCAAAAAGCACTGCTTAAAGCTAGCGATTGTGAACAATGGTTACAAGATCAGCAGTGGCGATTCTATCAAGAAAAAATGCAGGACTTACACCGCACCACAATTCTGATTCGCAACGCCATCAAATTGCTCGTTGGCTAGATATCATCACAACAATCTCGGCAAATTTCTAATAACTTTCGGCAAAAGTGCGATCGCTCTCACAAGTTCAAAAAATCCATCTGCGATTGCGATCGCAGTCTCATAGCTAAAGTCTGCTTAAAGCAGACTGCTTGATTTTATAAAGTCGTCTGAAGACGACTTGTGCTATTAGCCAAAAGTTTTAACCCAAGCACGGTAAAAAATTGGGATGCTTCCGTTCGAGTAAGCAATATGGCTTTTTGCTTACTGATTTTGTCAAAATCAGTGCGTGATTTACCCAAATGAGAAGGTGAAATGACATTTCCAGTGCGTGATTCACTAAAATCAGAAGGTGAAATGACATTTCCAGTGCGTGATTCACTAAAATCAGAAGGTGAAATGGCATTTTGAGTAAGTAAAATGGCATTCCCAGTGCGTGATTTACCTAAATGAGAAGGTAGAATGGCATTTCGAGTAAGTGAAATGCCATTTTGAGTAGGTAATCGAGCTTTTTACCTACTCAAAACTAAACTAATATGTTTTTTTGATGTTTTTTTGATGAAGTGATATCTAGTTCGGATAATTAGAATTTGGTAGGGTGTCGTTATGGACAGAACGTCCTAACGCACCGAAAATCACCGAATGGTGCGTATATCGGCGCGACAACACACTCTACAAAACTAGCGCTGGGGAGTGTTACTTGTGGGAGTATGTCAGGCTCGGTAAGCGTGAAGAGACTTGAAACTGTTGCTAATTGCTGAACCCATTACCTTCATAAAACTATTGCGAAGTCCCACAGCTATCGGGTTTTTCAATTCGCCCATCTTGGCGGATTGCAAAGATTGTTCAATTATCGCCTTGGTGCGGGGAAAACGCACAGACTCATACTGTTGAAAAGCAATACTAGGATCTGATTGTGCTTGCAAGCATTGGGCGATAACATAAGCATCCTCCAAAGCTGTACAAGCGCCTTGTCCCATTGTAGGTAACATAGGATGGGCAGCATCACCGAGTAGGGTAATATTGTGGTAACTCCAAGGTTGTTTTGCAGGACGATCATATAAATCTGTGGTCAAAATATTGGCTTCGTCCGTAGCAGCAATTAACTCAGGAATAGCTTGGAACCAATCTTGGTACATCGTCTCTAGTTCTTTTTTACGACCGATCGCAGCATCTGGTTGTGCTTCTGGCGCGCTTGCTGCTGCATACCAATACATTTTTTCCTTGCCCAGCATCATAAAACCAAATCCCTTACCGCATCCTAAAAATTCTTGAATGTAACCAGGACGGTATGCACTGGGAATATAATCGGTCAAACCACGCCAAGTTTTAAAATTCCGATAAATGGGAGGTTCGTCACCTAAGATAGCGGTTCTGACTTGCGATCGCAACCCATCTGCACCAATTAACGCATCCCCTGCAACCCTCAAACCTGAAGCAAAATAAGCTTGAACCTGATTATCCTGGCGCTCAAATCGCTCAAAATTTTCTCCCAAAATGAATTTCTCACCCGCTACATTCCGCCACAATAGCTGATGCAATTCGGCACGATGAATTCCGATCACGGGTAATTCAAAGCGATCAACAGGCACATTTACTAATTCCTTACCCCGTTGCGAATTAAATTGGTAATTCGTCGTTAGACAACCAACTTGGATCGCATCTTCGAGTAAATCTAATTGCTTCAAGATATGGGTGGCGTTTGCCCAAAGTGCAATTCCAGCCCCAACTTCTCGTAACTGTTTGGTTCGCTCATAAACGACAGGCTCTAGACCAGCACGACTTAGGGCGATCGCAGTTGCAGCACCGCCAATTCCGCCACCAATGATGATTATTTTGTTCATTACTGCAACTGAATAACGGAGAGAGTGGGATTCGAACCCACGTTGAAGTTGCCCCCAAACAGCATTTCCAGTGCTGCGCCTTCAACCACTCGGCCATCTCTCCAGAGGTCACGATTTGCAATTGTACAATATACTTCTAGAAAGTGCAATCAAATTGCTCAAAAATCTTAAATTCAAAACCAACATGTCCCGGACATATAAAATCACAGTTCACGATCGCGCCAAAAACATAAAACATACTTTAGAAGTACCTGATGACCGCTACATCCTGCATAGTTGTGAAAAACAAGGGAAAGAACTACCTTTTTCTTGCCGCAATGGCGCTTGTACCACATGCGCTGTCAGGGTGTTAAAGGGAGAAATTTACCAACCGGAAGCAGTGGGACTATCTCTAGAGTTACGTCAGCAAGGCTATGCGCTATTGTGTGTCAGTTACGCCCGTTCTGACTTAGAAGTAGAGACACAAGACGAAGATGAAGTTTATGAACTCCAGTTTGGGCGATATTTTGCTAAGGGGAGAGTGCGCGCAGGTTTACCGTTAGACGAGGAGTAGTTCAGTTATCAGTTATCAGTTATCAAATTTTATGACTAACTGTTAACTGTTGACTGTTAAGTGTTCACTGATTTTTAACCCCCAACCTCGTTAATCGGACAAATGAAAAAACTTGTAATTTTATCTTGCTTGTTACTCTTAGTTGTTGGTTGTCAACCTCGAAACAAATCTCTAGAGAATACACAGGTACAAGTCAAACTTGCACAGGTAGTGAGTGGACAAACTTTGGAAGTGCTGGGGATGGGTGATCAACCCAATTTAATTTCCCAAGTACGCTTGCTGGGTATTGATGCACCGGATTTACAACAACGTCCTTGGGGAGATACAGCAAAAGAACGTTTGCAAGCACTAATTAAGGGAGAGTCTGTAACGCTGGAGTTTGATGTGGAAGGACAAGATAAATTTGGGCGGATTCTGGCTTATGTGTGGCAAGATCAAGTTTTGTTGAATGAAGAGTTAGTCAAACAAGGTCAGGCGTTGTTTGTGGGGCGATCGCCTAACCACAAATATGACCAACGCTTAGAACGCGCCCAACAATGGGCTAGAATCATGGGATTAGGGATTTGGAACCCAGAAAAACCCATGCGTTCTACCCCTGCTGAATTTCGTCGTCTCAATCGATAAATGGGAGTTGAGCAACTATCAAGCACTAACACCGCCAATTGATAATCGCAAAATTGACAACCCTAAAATGATCAAAAACAGTACCAGCCCAATCGTACAAGCATAGCTAATTTCTAAATTATTAAATGCTTGTTCATAGAGATAATAGACTATTGTTTTTGAACTATTCCTGGGTCCGCCCTGCGTCATTATATATACTTCTTCAAAGACTTTAGTTGCGGAAATTGCTGAGATAACACCAACTAAAGCCAGATAGGGTTTCATCAAAGGTACTGTAATATCCCAGTGTTTGCTAATGCCATCAGAACCATCTATCGCTGCGGCTTCGTAGACATCATTCGGTATTGATTGCAACCCAGCTAGATAAATTACCATGTAGTAGCCTAATCCTTTCCAGACAGTCACAGCCATGACACTAAAAAGCGCGAAGCGGGGACTAGTTAACCAAGGAATTCCCTCTGGTAAAATGCCTTTGAGTAACTGGTTAAGCAAACCGTTTTCCGCATACAACCATCGCCAAGCAATTCCCGCCACCACCATTGAAATTACCACAGGCGTATAATAAGCAGCACGAAACCAATGCATTCCTTGCAATTTTTGATTCACTAAAATTGCCAGTGCTAAGGGGGCGATTACTAAAATCGGCACCACAACCACAAGATAGAGTAGGGTATTCACCAAAGTTTGCCAAAAAACAGGATCAACCCATAAGCGGCGGAAATTAGCAAAACCAATCCATGCAGGTGTTTGAGTTAAATCGTATTCGTAACGGGTAAAGCTGAGGTAAAAAGCTTGTAGCGCCGGCCAAAAGACAGTTAATACCAGAATTACTAAAGCGGGTAGCAAAAATAAATAAGGTGTCAGTCGCTGATTGATAAAAATCCAATTTTTCAATGTCAATTTATCCATAGTGGCACTTGATCTTCGTGCTGTTGACAGATGAGCGAACAGTCTTTGCTCACCCAAGATAGGGAAGCAAACTCATATTACACGAAGGATCAAGGTTAGATTCATGATTGTGAATCAACACCAAAAGGGTTGGGAAGTTATTTATCATCGCGCTCATGCTTTGCTGGCGGCTGAAATTGCGGGACATTGGAATGTAAAAGAACGTCCCATACGTTGGTTAGAGACAATTGCAGCAATTTCCCATCACGATGATTTGGAAAAAGAATGGGAAGGAAAACATACTACAGATGCTGGCGCGCCCCTAGATTTTACTTTGATGAAAGATACTAAAGCCAGTGGTGTGGCAAGTATGCGGGAATTAACAAACAATGCTCGCTATCGAGGACGATGGGTAGCAATGCTGATTTCTATGCACATGAGTTTTTTAAATGAAGGTAATCGCGGTAAATTACCCGAATTGGATGAGTTTCTAGATGAACAGTTAAAGAATCAAGAACAATGGCGTAAAGAGTTAAAAATAACAAAAGATGATGCTGTGAAAACTTATGATTTTTTTCAGTGGTGCGATCGCCTTTCACTCATTCTCTGTAACCGAATGATACCTGTAGATGAGCGTGCTTTAGAAATTGCAACTTTATCAGATGTTAAGCGTTATGATGTGATGCAGCGCAGCGACGGTAATTTAACTGTTACTCCTTGGCCTTTTCAGGAAAAAGAATTTACCGTGAATGTAGAAGCTTGCTATGTGGAACAGTTGCAATTTGCCAGTAGTGCTGAACTTTCTCAAGCCCTGCAAACAGCACCAATCAAGACTTTAGAGTGGACTTTTGTGAAGTAGTACTTGAAACTAAGCACATATCCCGTCAGAGAATAAATTCTCAGGCTAACAGCACAAGTCCGTTAAAACGCAATACGGTTCAGATAAGATAATTTACTACCGATAACCTTTGTAGAGACGTTGCAGTGCAACGTCTCTACACATCGGAAAACCTACCAATAACCTTAACTGAATCGTATTGCGTTTTAACGGACTCAAACACTTGCCTAGTCAAATTTATCTGACTTTAGCTATTAGCAAAAAAATTTATTTCTCGGCAGGATATGAGATCAGGGCGAACGCATCTAAAGTACTCTCAATGAGAAACAAGATTAAGAACCAACGAAAAAATCAATAGGTTTGTCATTTGTCATTCGTTCTTCATCAACGACAAAGAACAAATGACAAATGACAAATGACAATTAATTAAAGCACACAATTCAATTCGCCAGCTTTTTGAGTAAAGCGAATATTTTCTCGATAGTCTACAGGACAATCGATCACTGCTGGTACATCTTGAGCTAGAGCTTCTTTAAGGATGGGAACTAAATCGGTAGCAGCTTCTACTCGATAACCTTTTAATCCCATACTTTCTGCTAATTTGACAAAATCAGGATTGCCAAAATGTACAAAAGATGATCTACCTTTACCAAAGTGATTTTCTTGTTTCCACTCAATTAAGCCGTAACCACCATCATTAAAAATCAAAGTCACAAACGCTGTACCAACTCGCAAAGCAGTTTCTAATTCTTGACAATTCATCATAAAGCCGCCATCGCCTGTTGCGGCTACAACTTTACGATTGGGATGAACAAGTTTAGCTGCGACTGCACCAGGAATGGCAATTCCCATAGCTGCAAATCCATTGGAAATTAAGCAAGTATTCGGACTATGACAATGATAATGGCGGGCAATCCACATTTTGTGTGCGCCGACATCAGAAATCACAATATCTTCTGGCCCCATTACCTGACGCAAGTCATAAATGATTTTTTGAGGCTTAATTGGAAATCCGTCGTCGTTGGCATATTGTTCGTAATCAGAACGAATGTTTGATCTTAAACTGATAGCGTAGGGATTGGATTTAGTTTGGCGATCTGCTACTTTTAAAATCTCATCAAGAGAATCAGAAATATCGCCTACAACTTCCACACTTGGAATGTAACTACTATCTATTTCTGCTGGAGTAGCAGCTATATGAACAATAGGAATTTTGCTATCGGGATTCCATTTTTTGGGTGAAAATTCAATCAGATCATAGCCAACAGCAATCACTAAATCTGTGTTATCAAAACCACAGTTGATAAAATCTCGCTGTTGTAATCCCACTGACCATAATGCTAGAGGATGAGTATAAGGAATAACTCCTTTACCCATGAATGTGTTAGCAGCAGGAATATTTAATTGAGTAGCAAATTGAGTCACAGCGTCGCTGGCTTGGGCGCGAATTGCACCGTTACCAACTAAAATTATGGGATTATTTGCCTGAGAGATTAAGGCTGAAGCTGACCGAATACTAGCAAAAGAAGCAAATGTTTTTTCAATATTTTGCTTATATAATGGTTTACCTTCTACTGGCATGGCAGCAATATTTTCTGGTAAGTCAATATGAACTGCTCCTGGTTTTTCACTTTGTGCCAGTTTAAATGCTTTGCGTAGTAATTCTGGTGTAATACTAGGTCGAACAATTTGTTTATTCCATTTTGTTACCGGAGCAAACATTGCCACCAAATCTAAATATTGATGAGATTCGATGTGCATTCTATCTGTTCCGACTTGCCCGGTAATTGCCACTAGTGGCGCACCATCGAGGTTTGCATCAGCAACCCCTGTCATTAAATTTGTAGCCCCTGGTCCTAAAGTTGAAAGACACACTCCTGCTTTTCCTGTCAGACGTCCGTAAACATCTGCCATGAATGCTGCACCTTGTTCATGACGAGTAGTAATAAATTGAATCGAGGAGTGTTTTAGCGCTTCCAAAACGTGCAAATTTTCTTCGCCAGGGAGTCCAAAAACATATTGCACCCCTTCATTTTCTAAGCACCTTACTAATAACTCTGCCGTATTCATTGAACTTCCTCACTAGCGAAAAATATTTTAGTCATTAGTCATTTGTCATTGGTCATTAGATTTGTACAAATGACTAATGACTAAGGACAAATGATTAAATCATTTAACCCACACTGTTTTAATGTTGACGAATTCATGTATTCCTTGGATACCCAATTCTCTGCCATATCCAGATCGTTTAATTCCACCAAAAGGTAGGCGAGGATCGGACTTAACCATGCCATTAATAAATACTGCACCTGCTTCAATTTCATCGATGAAACGGTGTTGTTCTTGGGAGTTTGTTGTCCAAGCACTTGCACCTAAACCGAAGGGTGTTGCATTTGCTAATTTAATGGCTTCGTCAATATTGGGTACGCGGAATACTAAAGCTATTGGGCCAAAAAATTCTTCTTTGGCGATCGCAGTATCTGGAGACAGTTCTGTAATTATTGTTGGTGGAAAGAAGTTACCAGGACGATCAGCCAAAGACTGTCCGCCAATCAGAACTTTTGCTCCTGCTTTGACACAAGTTTGTACTTGTTGATCTAATTCTTGGAGAATATCAGGAGTTGCCAGTGGTCCGACATCAGTATCTGATTGCATGGGATCGCCTACTTTGAGCGCTTGGAATTTTTCTAGCAGTAGCTTTTCAAATTTGTCTGCGATCGCTTCTTGAACAATAAAGCGTTTCGCAGCAATACAAGATTGCCCGTTATTGAGCATTCTTGCTGTAGTTGCAACTGCAACTGCTGCTTCCAAGTCAGCACTTTCTAACACAATAAATGGATCGCTGCCACCCAATTCTAGAACGGTTTTTTTAATTTGTTTACCAGATGCAACAGCTAGTGATATACCTGCTGGTTCGCTACCTGTTAAGGTAGCAGCTTTTATGCGCTCATCACTCATCAAGTCGCCAATCTTAGCACCAGGTATGAACAAATTTTGAAATACACCTGCGGGGAAACCAGCTTTGTTGATAATTTCCTCAATTGCTAAAGCACACTGCGGTACATTGGAAGCATGTTTGAGTAAACCAACATTACCTGCCATCAATGCGGGTGCTGCAAAACGAAATACTTGCCAAAAGGGAAAATTCCACGGCATCACTGCGAGAACTATACCTAATGGTTGGTATTTAACAAAACTTTTACTAGCATCGGTTTCTACGTAGTTTTCAGCGAGAAACTGGGCAGCGTTTTCAGCGTAGTAACGACAAACCAAAGCACATTTTTCGACTTCAGCGATCGCACTTTTGTAAGTTTTGCCCATTTCTAGGGTCATCACCTTGGCAAAGTCTGCTTTTTCTTGTTCAAGAATAGAAGCAGCTTTTTCCAGCCAGTGCGATCGCTCAGAAAAACTCGTCTGACGGTAATCCTCAAAAGCTCGTTGTGCCAAATCTAGTTTGGCAGCAATTTCAGCATCACTATGCGCTTCAAAGTTTTTGAGTAATTCCTTTGTCGCAGGATTAATTGTGGCGATAGGCATAGCCAACCTCCCATAGAAAATAATTTCAGTAAGCATTCGACTTCTTGCAGAAGCAGGGTATTACGCTGTTCCTTTGCCTATATCAAAATGCAAAAGTCCTGTTTTACAAGTTGTCTATTTTAAATGCTTACCCGTGTCCATACTCTCAGCCACCATAAAAATTTTAGACTTTTCAACAAGACTTGATTGGTAAATTTTAATCTTTCGCAATCTAAGCGCAATAAAATATACAATTACGTAAGTGATTATATCTATTGGATAATATAGTAATCTAATTTTATTTGTGAATTTGAACGACAAGCCCCCCGACTTCTTTAAGAAGTCGGGGAGCTAAACTTTACAGTTTATTTATATTTTTTTACACAATATTTTAATTATCTAAACTCGGATTGTGATATTAAAAACAATTAAAAATACATATGTTAAGATTGGTAAACCACTAAAATTTTCGTGAGAATTTTGCGTAACTATTACGTAATTCAATGAAAGTAAAAGGAATATATATTTAGCTAGATAAAATCAGTAAATTGTATAAGTAGAATCGGCGACTATGAATAAACGTCAAATAATTCGTAACGCTAATTTAGTCGAATTAACTAAAAATTACGCATTTGTCGCAATGAGTATATTAGTGGTACTGTTAGCGACACTTTATCCTTTTAGTTTTTTCTTCCCAAATGATTTTTCTTGGCAACAACTGATTGCGACTTTTAGTAATGAAACCTCTTTCCAAGATCAAGTCAACAATATTTTATTGTTTATACCTTTAGGATTCTTTGCTAGCAGTGTTTTACAAAGAAAAAGGGTGAACTTAGCACTGGAAATTTTAATAGTTATATTAATCAGTACGGGTTTATCAACGATAGTTGAACTTTTGCAAGTTTTTCTGCCTGGTAGAACACCCACTTTCGTCGATATTATTAATAATAGTATCGGTGGTTTTGTGGGTTGGCTTTGCTTTAATTGGTTTTCTTCTCAAAGTTTTGCTTACACATTAGCGAGGATAGAGAACAACACAAGTAGGCAGATTAATCAAAGAATAGCTGTGTTTTGTTTGGGATACATATTATTATCATCTCTAAATTTAGTATTTTGGCAAAGTACAACCTATTTAAGTAATTGGAACTTAAATTATCCGCTAACAATTGGTAATGAAGTCACAGGAGATAGACCTTGGCAAGGATACGTTTCTGAAGTAAATATGACTGATAGAGCTATGTCAGCCATTGAAGTTGCACAGACATTTGCAGATGAAAATTATTTTGATAAATTTGGAAGTTCTCTGTTAGCTGCTTATAAATTAGACACAAACGGCAAATCTTACTATCAGGATAAAAGTGGTAATTTACCTAAATTGTTGTGGCGTATTCAGCCTTCAGAGATTCAAGAAAAAAAAGGCGCTTTATTGAGTTCCAGTAATTGGCTAGAAACTGCTGGCTCTGTGACAAAATTGAATCAAAGAATATCTCATACCTCTGAATTTACAATCAGCACAACTGTAGCTACTAGCGACATAAATCAAACCGGCCCTGCTCGAATTGTGTCAATTTCTATGGATCAGTTGCGTCGCAATTTTACTTTAGGACAGCAGGGAACTGCTTTAAACTTGCGATTGAGAACACCAATTACTGGAGAAAATGCTAGCGAGATACAACTGAATATTCCAAATGTTTTTACAGATAAGCAATTACATCATATTATCATTAGTTATTTTCGTTCAAGTATTCAAGTATACGTAGATAACTTACAAAATTCTTATTCACTAAATTTGCTAGATTTAATTCCCATAGAAAATAAAATATTTTACTATGCCTTGAATTTTGTGCCTTTAGGAATTTACTTGGCACTACTTTCTATTTTGGCTAAACATCAGCAAATAATTCATAGGTTATTACTGATTGCGGGTATAGTTTTACCTTCTTTGATGCTAGAAGTGTTTTTGGTAAGCGCGAACGGAAAAGAAATTAGTTGGAGAAATATATTAATTGGTATATTTTTTACAGCAATCACAGCTTCAGTATTGAGAATTAGGGCTGCGATATTAGTAAAAAAAGTAGCTTGAGAGAGCGATCGCATTCCCGAATTGAGCAAAAAAATGTTTTAAAAGGGAACAGGCAACCGGATATTATCCATTCATGAATAATGATGCTTTACCTAATCCCCGTTCTCCGTTCCCTCCCCGAAGAGCTTGATCAAAAAGTTACACTTCATTAACTGATCCAACTTTATGCTTGACAAAACTGCCCTCAAACCCCAAAACTCATAACTCAAATCTGATTTTTCAGACGCGTCATGGTGCGTCTTTTCCAAACCTATGACTGTTGTAAAAACTCAACTGCCAAGATTTTTAAATTTTGCTAAAAGTCCTAATCTTTCACAAAAACTAATGATTGTGGGCTTAGTGATTAGCAGCATATTCATATCTCTAGCATTATTTGCTCCTGTATTTCAGGCTTGGGGATGGTTACAAGATCCCACAGATTTCTTGAGTAACCCCATTCATAGTCCACCTTCAGCCAAGCATTGGTTTGGTACTAGTCGTCTTGGTTATGATGTCTTCTCACGCACAATATTTGGTATCCAAGCAGCATTGCAAGTAGTTTTGCTCGCAACAGCATTAAGTATGGTTGTGGGTGTACCTTTGGGGATGGTAAGTGGCTATGTTGGCGGTAGATTGGATAAAACTTTGCTATTCCTAATGGATAGCATCTATACGCTACCGGGGTTATTGCTTTCGGTAACACTAGCGTTTGTGGTGGGACGGGGAATATTAAATGCTGCGATCGCCATTAGTATTGCTTATATTCCCCAATATTACCGCGTTGTTCGTAATCATACGGTAAGCGTCAAAACAGAAGTATATATAGAAGCAGCCCAAGCGATCGGTGCTAATACTTGGCAAGTACTTTCTCGCTATCTCTTTTTTAATGTTATTCAAAGCGTACCCGTACTCTTCACTCTCAACGCCGCCGATGCAATTTTAGTTTTGGGTGGTTTGGGCTTTTTAGGTTTAGGATTACCCGAAGAAGTCCCAGAATGGGGACGTGACTTAAAACAAGCTTTGGAAGCACTACCCACAGGTATTTGGTGGACTACCCTCTTCCCCGGCTTAGGTTTAACATTCATGGTTGTAGGGTTATCACTACTAGGTGAGGGGTTAAACGAATTTGTCAATCCTCGTTTGAGGAAAGAAAATGGAATCCGGAAATAGTTAAGGGATCGGGAATTGGGGATCACGGATCAGGGACAAGGGAAAATAAGCAAATCCCCAATCCCTTTTCCCCAATCCCCATTACCCCTTATCTCCGATCCCTAGTACAGGTCGGCGGAAATAAAGCTACCATTAAAAATGGCTGAAAAGCCTATAAAATAAGCTTTCTTTCTTTTGCCTTTTTACTTTTTACTTTTGCCTTGTTGTACTAGTCCTTTTATATTTAATGAGAAATTTGTATGAACGATAAACTTTCTTTAGTTGCTGCTACTGCTGGCGGTTTTATGCTTTCCGTTGCTTTGGCTGGTATTTTACGAGGTGCGCCAGTTACATCTTGGCAGGTACAAGCAAATTTGGGTTCAACTCCAGTGATGTATGTAACTCGATCTACACCATACGCGAGTGAAATTATTCAGAAAAATAGTAATTATAGATAGTTACTTGTTGTTTGGACAATTAACTACTAACAATAACTTATGAGATAAATGTGGTGGGAGCAGAAGTAATTGGTATTGACTTGGGGGGAACAGCAATTAAACTGGGACGATTTACGGTTGATGGTACTTGCCTAAAATCCTTGACTGTAGCGACTCCCCAACCAGCAACTCCAGAAGCGGTGATAGTAACAATGGTGGATGCGATCGCCCAATTAGATCCACTCAACCAAGCTATTGCTATTGGTGTTGGTACTCCCGGTCCTGCGGATGCAACTAGGCGCATTGCCAAATTAGCTATTAACTTGCCAGGATGGGTTGATGTTCCTTTGGCAGAGGCTTTAGAAGCGAAAATAGGCAAACCAACTATTCTTGATAATGACGCCAATTGTGCAGGTTTGGGAGAAGCTTGGTTAGGAAGTGGTCGCCACTTTCAAAATTTCATTTTGTTGACTTTGGGGACTGGTGTTGGTGGGGCAATTTTTATTGATGGTAAATTATTTGTTGGTCATTATGGTGCTGCTGGGGAATTGGGTTTAATCACATTTAATCCAGATGGACACCTATGTAAGAGTGGTAACAAAGGTTCGTTAGAACAGCATGTTTCAATTACAGCAATTCGTCGCTGCACGGGAAAAGAACCTTCAGAATTAAGCGTTTTGGCAAAAGCTGGAGACAAGGACGCCTTAATTTTTTGGCAAGAATACGGTAGATATTTAGGTATTGGTTTAACAAGTTTGATTTACGTACTGACACCACAAGCGATCGTCATTGGTGGTGGTGTTAGTGCTAGCGCTAACTTTTTTCTACCAGCAGCCAAAGCGGAAATAGAGAAACGAGTTTTACCTACATCTCGCCTAGATTTACAAATCTTACCAGCCGAATTAGGTAATGCTGCGGGAATGCTTGGTGCAGCGAAGTTGGCGTGGCAGATGGTGGAGAGGGAAGTTGGGAAAGGAGGGGACATGGGAAACAAGGCAGACAAAGACAAGGGGGAGAACTAACCACTAACCAACTTTAACCAACAAGAAAATTATTCAATTTTTTTCAAATCTTGGAGGACTTCAGTTGCAGAGTGATAGCGATCGCTAAAGTGATAGCGTACCATTTTATCCAAAATTTCTGCTAATTTATCGCTAACTTTTACACCATGTCGCCATTCCACAGTACCAGTTTCAGGGTGAGGATGCAGTTGGTGTGGTGGTATTCCGGTAATTGATTGAATAGCAATCATCCCCAAAGCATAAATATCACTGGATAATCGAGGATGACCAGCAAATTGTTCTGGTGGTGCATAACCCCTTGTACCAATGGCTACTGTAGCTAATTCGGTTTGTTCACTAGATTTTGGCTGCATCATTTTCACTGCGCCAAAATCAATTAGCACTAAGCGATTATCTGTATCAGATCTAATAATATTACTCGGTTTGATATCCCGATGAATCACACGATGTTCGTGAACAAATACCAAAACTTCTAATACTCCTTTCAACATCTCGATGAGATCAGATTCAGTTTTGATGTTTTGATGAGGTGGTAATTCATCACTTAGGGCATGTCCTGAAATATATTCTTGTACTAAATAAAATTCGTTATTCTCTTCAAAATATGCCAACAATTCTGGAATTTGATGATGTTTACCTAAAACTTCTAAAATATCTGCTTCTGCGTCAAATAATCTTCTTGCAACTTGCAGAAATCTGGTATCTCGTCGGGCTGGCATTAGTTGTTTGACAACACAAATTGGATTACCTGGACGCTGGGTATCTTTTGCTAAATAAGTACAACCAAATCCACCCGAACCAAGTACTTTATGAATCTGATAACGTCCACCTAAAAGAAAATCACCAGTGACTTTTTCTGTGTTATCACCTGTGGTGTCAGAATGAACATGTTTGTCATAAATGTGTGTTGTTTCTTTTAAAAGTGTATTTAATTGTTCTATTGCTTCTTTTTGTTTTTCAACTTGTAAAATAATTACTTTAGTATGTTGTTGAGTTTGGTATGTACTGTAAGCCATCACACTCACACCACTCAACACCAAAGCCACAGCAGGCGGTATAACTGGCAACCATGCCCCTTGTAAAAATAGCAAATAGCAAACACCCACTAAACTACCCAAAGATACACTACCAGCCAAACCCAGACGCATAGGATATCTTAGCTGCCATGCTAAAACACCACCCACTATCGACCATCCCCACACCCAAACAGCTTCAGCCCAGTTTGGTAAATACCAAATTAGGTGGCGATCGCTCAATACTGTACTGATAATCTGACTTGCTACCTGTGCATGAATAAATACAGGTGCTATCCTCGACGGATACTTAGCTGAACCACTGTAGGGTGTATAAAAGCCTGGATGAACACTACGAGCAGTAGTACCAATAATGACGAGATGATCTTTGATCCAATTGGGATCTACCTGGTTCTCTAAAACTTGTGTGAGAGTGACTTGTTTGGCAAATTGAGACGGGTCACGGTAATTTAGTAGAATTTGATAACCTGCCGCGTCTATGTTTTCATAGCCACCCGCATCTTCTGATAAACGTGGAAACAGAGTTTTACCTAAATAAAAATGGTCTCGATCAGGGAAACGAGATTTAATACCTTGTCTTTCTAGGTAATTAATCGCTAATAGAGCAGCAAAAGAAAATCGTGTTTGACATTTTTTGTCATTGGAACCAGCAAATAACAAACTACGACGCACAATCACATCTTCATCGTCAGAAATCACATCACTAAAGCCGACTTGATCTTTGGGGAAATTTGGTGGTGGTGGAATTTCTGGACTGCCCATACTGCTGAATGTGCAGTAAGTGATAACATTATCTAGATTGGAAAGACCAGCCCCTAAGTTTTTCTGTTTGGAACGATCAATACTTAATCCAATGACACGCGGTTGATAAGACTGAATTTTAACTAATAGCCGATTAATAATGTTATCTGGTAGGGAAAAATCTTGTGATCCCAAATCCTCTTCAGTGACACTAACTATTAACAGATGAGGATCTGGTTTTTCAGTAGGGCGTAGCCGTATCATTTGGTCATAAGCACTCAATTCCCAAGTTTGCAACCATTTCAGATGGCGAACTCCTAGTACTAAAACACTAACTCCGACACTGGTAATAAAAATAGTTTGCAGCCAATTTCTAGTAGTGGTGTCCTGAGAACCCCTATCTTTGGTTGCTAAAGTAGTGCGGAGTTTTCTGAATAGTGTAATCACGGTTTGGTGGCTATAGCCAGAATTTGGTAGATGGTGCAAACAGGGAATAAGAGATTATCCCAAATATCTATCAATGTAGCAATTTGTTGCTATTTGGCGCGACAATTAAGTCATCATAACCCTTGTACTCCATCCCTAGCGAGGTGATAATTAACGCTGTTGGTTTTGGCACACAAGGAGAAGAAATTTATGGAGTATGAATTGCAAGCCTTAGCAGAACTTTACAAAAACACACTTTTTAACAATGTACTTCCTTTTTGGGAAAAACATTCCTTGGATTCGGAGTACGGCGGCTATTTTACCTGCCTGGATCGCGAGGGTAAAATTTACGATACAGACAAATTCATTTGGTTGCAAAATCGCCAAGTGTGGACTTTTTCGATGCTTTGCAATCAGCTAGAAAAACGCGAAAATTGGTTAAATATTGCTCGCAATGGTGCTAATTTTCTCGCCCAACATGGTAGAGATGTTGATGGTAACTGGTACTTTGCCCTAACTCGTACAGGTGAGCCACTCATACAACCCTACAATATTTTTTCTGATTGTTTTGCGGCCATGGCATTTAGCCAATATGCTCTTGCTGCTGGTGAAGATTGGGCAAAAGATGTGGCAATGCAAGCTTACAATAACGTTTTGCGGCGTAAAGATCACCCCAAGGGGAAATATACTAAAACCTATCCCGGCACACGCCCGATGAAATCTTTAGCTGTGCCAATGATTTTAGCTAACTTAACTTTAGAAATGGAATGGTTGCTATCTAGTGAAATCCTGGAAAATGTTCTAGCTCAAACCGTTCAAGAAGTGATGACTGATTTTTTAGATCAAGAAAAGGGGTTAATGTACGAAAGTGTTGCTCCCGATGGCTCTCATATTGATTGTTTTGAGGGACGATTAATTAACCCTGGTCATGGTATTGAGGCGATGTGGTTTATTATGGACATTGCCCGTCGTAAAAATGATACTAAAACTATTAATCAAGCTGTTGATGTGGTGTTAAATATTCTCAATTTTGCTTGGGATAATGAATATGACGGCTTGTATTATTTTATGGATGCAGACGGTCATCCACCGCAGCAATTGGAATGGGATCAAAAGCTGTGGTGGGTGCATTTAGAATCGTTAGTTGCCTTAGCGATGGGTTATCGTTTGACAGGGCGGGAAGTATGTTGGCAATGGTATCAAAAAATGCATGATTACGCTTGGTCACACTTTGCCGATTCAGAAGACGGTGAGTGGTTTGGTTATCTCAATCGCCGTGGGGAAGTGCTTTTGCATCTCAAAGGCGGGAAATGGAAAGGCTGTTTTCATGTACCGCGTGCGATGTATCTTTGTTGGCAACAATTTGAGCTGCTGTTGAAAAGCTAGAGTAAAAACAGATTTATCTGATGGGTGTCCTATGAATGTTGTTACACCGAAGCGATTCACAATTGACGAATATCATTGGTTGATTGAACTAGGCTTTTTAAAGGAGGGCGATCGCATTGAGTTAATTCGTGGAGAATTGATCCAAATGACCGCAAAGGGAAGACCACACACAGTTTGTAATTCTATTTTGTGCCGTCAACTAGATCGAATTTTAGGCGATCGCGCTGTCATTCGTGGGCAAGATCCGATTACACTACCAAATCAAAGTGAGCCAGAGCCAGATGTTGTCATTGCAAGCGGAAGAGATGAGGATTATCTGGCTCATCATCCTTACCCCGAAGATATTTTTTTGGTCATTGAAATTTCAGATTCTACATTGACATACGACCAAACAAAGAAACTAGAACTATACGCAGAAGCCGGAATTTCTAATTATTGGATTATAGATTTAAATACTCGTCAATTAGAGCGTTACAAAGAGCCTTATCAAAATATTCAAGGTAAGTTTAATTATCTTATCAAGCAAATTTCTCTGGCGAATGAGTCAGTAGCGATTCCTGGGTTTGAAGATGCGTTCTTGGATTTGAGTCGGATTTTTCCAATGGGTGATATTGGTGGGTGACTATTTAGACACATTCCTGATTGAGATAATTTTGTATATAAATTTTTACAAACTCAGATTGATCGAAATGGAGTTTTGTGATGAAATTAGACCCAAGAAGCTGCGACTGTATTTGCTGATGCTTTATTGATGCAAATTGCTCAACGCCAGCGCGCTCAAAACTAATAAACTTAGATAATATGGATTCTATTTTGTGCGATCGCTCTAGTTAAAGCTTTAGCTAGTCACTAAATTAATAATCTACATTAGCGATCGCCTGTGCAATATCTTTTGGTGTAGCACCTGTTGCTAACATTGCTTTTACTAATAGTTCAATCGATACAGAAGCATCACCATTTTCAGCTTTGGCAATACGCGGTTGACTAGACTGGAGTTTTGCTGCTAACTCAGCCGGGAGCATCCCAAATGTTCAAAAAACGCCTGCGATTGAAATCGCAGTCTCATAGTTCAAGTCTGCTTCAGCAGACTGTTTGATTTTATGAAGTCGTCTTCAGACGACTTGCGCTATTAGCAAAGGGTTTAAACCCTTTGCTTTACGGTATTTTGAAAAAATTGGGATGCTCCCACTCAGCCTGCGTCATTAATTTTTGCCGACGTTCTTTCAAACTCTGACTCAGTGCCAGTTTTATATCGATTAAGGCAGTTTCTTCTGGAGATAATTCTAAAAATTCTGTAACAGTACTTACTTTCCAACCTTTCGCTTCTAAACGTTCTCTTTTGGCATCATCCATTATGAGTCTCCTATTGGTCATTGTCATATTTGATAAGTCTTCTTTTACAGTTATCAATCACACTATCTGGCGTTGCTCTGCTTGTTTTGTTAAAAACTTCAAGAATTAAAGACTTTATTAGCCATCATTGAACTTGCAACACATTTATATAAACCTGGTGTGAAACTTGCGCTAATATATCCCCTATTGCCTTTGTGCAATTATGTGGGGAGTAGTGCAGGAAGATGACCGATTATCTCAAAACACAGGACATAGACAATCTTATTAATATCGCTAACCAATTCACTCTTCAGGGAAAGGTTAGAACTGTTAAAACATTTGGCAGTGGTAATATAAATGATACTTTTTTGGTTACGCTAGATTCTCCAGATGAAAAATATTTTGTCCTGCAACGCATTAATACACAGGTATTTCGTCAGCCGCAATTGATCATGCAAAATATGTGTACTTTCACTGAGCATGTTCGCAATCGGCTACAACTTCATCCCCTTAATCGTCGTTGGGAAGTGCCGCGTGTATTATTCACAAAGGATAATCAAGATTATTGCAGAGATATTAATGGCTCATTCTGGCGGGCGATTAGCTTTATCGCAGGTTCCCAGTCTTTTGATACGATGCAAAATATTGAACAAGCCAAAGAAATTGGTTACGCTTTGGGGATGTTCCATAATCTGATCAGTGATTTACCGCCACAAAGACTCGCTGACACCCTCGAAGGTTTTCATATTACGCCGCTTTACCTGCAACACTACAACGAAGTTTTAGCAAAAACTAGCCCGTGTCAATCTCCAGAAGTCAATTATTGCTTAAAGTTTGTGAGCGATCGCCAAACTTTTGCCCATGTTCTAGAAAATGCTAAAGCTACAGGTAAATTACCCCTGCGTCTGATGCATGGCGATCCCAAAATTAATAATGTTATGTTTGATACTAGTACTAAACAAGCAGTCAGCGTCATCGACCTCGACACCGTTAAGCCGGGACTGGTTCATTACGACATTGGTGATTGTTTGCGCTCCGGTTGTAATCCTGCTGGAGAAGAAACAGAAGACTGGCAAAAAGTTTATTTTGATACAGAATTGTGTCAGGGAATTCTCCAAGGATATCTCTGTGTCGCTAAAGAATTTCTGACTGAAAATGACTATACCTATATCTACGACGCGATCCGTCTCATCACCTTTGAATTAGGACTGCGGTTTTTTGCTGACTATTTAGCCGGGAATGTGTATTTCAAAGTCAAGCACCCAGAACACAACTTAGCAAGGGCGCTTGTCCAGTTTAAGCTGACCGAAAGCATCGAATCTCAGGAAGCAAACATTCGCAAAATTATTCAAGATATGAAATGAATAACCAAAAATTTTCGCTGCAACCTTTTGTTGATGGCAAGTTGCTGCCTAATTTCAAAATAACAGGTAATATTACTCGACATGCTAATCAGCTAAATCTGTGCTATGTACTTTCCGGCGATTTAGAAAAAGTTGCGATCGCCTCACCATCAAATACGCCAAAACGCAAGCATGAACTTTGGGAAGATACTTGCTTTGAGTTCTTCTTGAGCGTTAAAAACTCAGATAAATACTGGGAATTCAATCTTTCTCCAACTGGAGATTGGAATATTTATCGTTTTGACGGGTATCGTCAAGGAATGCAAGAGGAAACAGCCTTTTCAATTTTACCGTTTAACGTCCAGCATCAATCTGATAGTTTGGTGGTTGTTTTGGAAATGGATTTAAGTAAAATCATCTTATTAGAAGAAATACTTCAAATAGCAATTACTACTGTTATTAAATCTAAAGACGGCGAAGTTAGTTACTGGGCGTTGATTCATCAAGAAAAAGAGGCTGATTTCCATTTGCGAGATAGTTTCATCATTGAATTGTGATATGTGTCGTTAAAGAGATACCCGACTTCGCAACAGTTGTCGGGGATCTTGTTTTTCATAAATTATTTATGACTGCTATATAAATATTTTGTGTATATTTTTGTTGATTTTTTGAATTCTGAAAACCAAATCAAATATACCTATTTCTTTGGATGTAGACGTAATTTATCCCAATGGTATACATACAAATTCATCCAAGGGATTGATGAATAATTGATCACAAATAAAGCTTAATAGAACTAAGTTACATGCCTCGAATTCACTTTTAAAAATAAATAAATTTTTGGTGGTAAGAAATATGGTTGTAGGTATACACAGACGTGCTGTAGGAGTTTTTTCTCATCGTCGTGATGCAGAAGAAGCCCTACATGAATTGAGAGATGCTGGTTTTCCCATGGACAGAGTCTCTGTCGTAGCACGCGATATTGATCGCAATGATCAAATTGCTGGCGCTGAAGTCACAGAGAACGTTGGTAATAAAGCTGATGAAGGAGCAGCAACCGGGGCTGTTTCTGGTGGTGTTTTAGGTGGATTGACTGGTTTATTAGTTGGTCTGGGTACTTTGGCTATTCCGGGAATTGGCCCAATCATGCTGGCTGGTGCAGCTGCAACTACTTTGGCTACAACTATAGCAGGGGCTGGTATTGGTGCAGTAGCTGGTGGTTTGCTTGGTGCTTTGATTGGTTTAGGAATTCCCGAAGAACGTGCCAGAGTATATAATGAACGAGTAGACAGAGGACATTACTTAGTCATTATAGATGGCACAGAAGAGGAAATTGCCAGAGCAGAAGCAATTCTCAGACGCCGAGGAATAGAAGAATTTGAAGTCTATGATATACCTGTTGGTACAGGAAATTACACTGCTACCTCTGGACGAGATTTGGGTGTAAATCACAAACACGCCATTGGTTATTTCTCTCGTCTGGAAGATGCGGAAGCTGCAATTGGCGATTTGCGATCTGTGGGTTTCCCCTTGGGTCAAATTTCCTTGGTTAATAGAAATTGGTCACGACGCGATCGCTTTGCTGGAGTAACTTTACGCGATCGCTTTGATGAGGCGATTCACAACCTGAGATTGAGACTTCCAGATCATCGTAGTCATTTCTATCATGAGCGCATCAATCACGGTGATTATGTAGTTGTTGTTAGTGGTACAGATGCGGAAATTCAACGTGCTGCTGCAATTCTCAATCGTCATGGAATCCGAGATTGGGAAATTTTTGACCCCACAGTAGATTACACTGCTACCTCTGGACGAAATTTGGGTGTAAATCACAAACACGCCATTGGTTATTTCTCTCGTCTGGAAGATGCGGAAGCTGCAATTGGCGATTTGCGATCTGTAGGTTTCCCCTTGGGTCAAATTTCCTTGGTTAATAGAAATTGGTCACGACGCGATCGCTTTGCTGGAGTAACTTTACGCGATCGCTTTGATGAGGCGATTCACAACCTGAGATTGAGACTTCCAGATCATCGTAGTCATTTCTATCATGAGCGCATCAATCACGGTGATTATGTAGTTGTTGTTAGCGGTACAGATGCGGAAATCCAGCGTGCTGCTGCAATTCTCAATCGTCATGGAATCCGAGATTGGGAAATTTTTGACCCCACAGTAGATTACACTGCTACCCCTGCGCGGAATGCAGTGAATGCACCAGTTTCTGGTTACAGTACAACACCTCTGCACAAAAATAGAAGAGCGATTGGAGCATTTTCCCATCATCGAGATGCAGAAGCAGCGCTCATGGAACTGAGAGACTCTGGATTTCCAATGAACCAAGTATCTCTGATTGCTAAAGATAGTGGCGATCGCCTTCCTAATGTCAACACAGGTGTAGGTGTAAATCAGAATAATGTAGCAGCACAAACCAAGGCCGATGAAGGTGCAAAAGCTGGAGCAGCTACAGGCGGAGTGTTAGGTGGTCTGGGAGGGTTATTAGTTGGTTTAGGAGCCTTAGCTATTCCCGGAGTCGGCCCTGTGATCGCAGGTGGTGCTATAGCAACAGCTTTAGCAACAACAGTTGCAGGGGGTGCGATTGGTGCTGCTGCTGGCGGTTTAACTGGTGGACTAGTTGGGTTGGGAATTCCCGAAAATCGAGCGCGTTTATATAGCGATCGCTTCAACAGAGGTGATTATTTAGTGATCGTAGATGGTACTGATGAGCAAATCCATCGTGCAGAAGCCATTCTCAAGCGCCGAGGAATTACAGACTTTGACATCTTTGATGCTACTGATATAAATCGTACACATCACGCTGCATCAGTTACAGATACCAGTCAAACCAGCTATTCACCAGAATTAGGAGTTGAAGAGCCGAAGGTCGTTATTGTTGACCATCGCGAAATTTAAGCTGAACCTGAATTTGCTACTCTTCTCCTTCGCTTTTAACAAAGGAGAAGAAACCTAAAAATCAAACTTCTAAATCTCTCTCCAAAAGGGAGGGAGGTTTGGAAAGGGAGCAAATCTAATTTTTAGCTCTCAATCACTCAATTTTTCTAATTTCCCTATCTTGTATTAATGTTAAGAGTTAAACAAATGAAAAAGGTAACTTTCTTATTAATTAGTAGTCTTTTAGTATTGAGTGTTGGTTGTGAAAATGTTTCCAAAACAAGTCAGACAGCACCCAATAATCCTAGTCCTTCTCAAGTACAAACACCGAACACTGAAGAAACTCAAGAAGCTAAAGAAGACGCCCAAAGTGAACTCCGCAGAAGACAACTAAATGAAGATATTCGTGCTCGTGAGCAGCGAAATAATATTACTGGTGGTGATACACAAAGAGCAGAAGGCGACCTTGAAAGTGAAGTTCGCTCTAAGTTAGAAGCAAATATCCCCAGAGGTAGTTTAGCAGTTCAAGCTTCTGATGATGGCGTTATTACCGTTTCAGGAACCGTAACCAATCAACAAGAGCTAGCTAAGATTGAACCTTTAGCAAAGGAAATTAAAGGTGTCAAAGCTGTGAATGTTAAAGCCGTAGTTGCTCAACCAAAAAGCTAAAGCAGTTCATAATTACTCTCAAAAATAAACAATCTTTTCGTTTTAGTTAATTGAGTGTTGTTGGTCAAGTGGAAAAAGTATTTTCTACTTGACCGAACAAGGCAAAAGTAAAAAGTTAAAAGGCAAAAGAAAGAACAAGAAAAAATGGTTACAAGCCCCTAAATTTATTTATGGGGATTATCTTTTTACTTTTTACTTTTTACTTTTTATCTGTTAACTGTTCAAACTTTTAGCGGAAGTTCAATTTGAAAAGTTGAACCTTGAGCAATTATACTCTTGACAGATATTTTTCCTTGGTGAGCTTGCACAATTTGTTGAGCGATCGCCAGTCCCAATCCAAAACCACCAGTTTGGCGAGAGCGAACGGTGTCTACGCGATAAAAACGATCAAAAATATAAGGTAAATCGCTAGCGGGAATCCCTATACCATTGTCTTTCAACTGAATCACCGCGCGGTGGGACTGGGTGAAAAGGCACAATTGTACCTCACCTCCTGCTGGAGTGTATTTGAAAGCGTTACTAAGAAGATTGATGATCGCTTGTTTGAGCAAATTAGGATCGGCGTGTGAAATTACAGACTGCTCTGGTAATTGGGTGCTGAAATTTAAATTTTGAGCAGTAGCTTGAGTGGTGAACTCCGTAGCAAGCGATCGCAACAGTTCACTCAAATCAATTGGTTTGAATGTAGTTTCCGCTAATGAGCCGTCATGGCGTGAAAGAAACAGCAGATTATTGATCAGTACACTCATAGACTTGGCTGTTTCTGCAATCTTTTGCAATCGTAGTCGTTGCTCCCAAGGATCTTCAGGTGGTATTAAAGCAACTTGAGCATTACTCAACATTGTTGCTACAGGTGTGCGTAGTTCATGGGAAGCATCCGCCGTAAATCGCTGTAATTGCTGATATGCTTGGCGGGTTGGTCGCATTGCTAATCCTCCTAAAAACCAACCTGTAATCCCAATCACAACAAAAGTAAAGGGAACACCTAAAGCTAAAAACAAGCGAGCTTGATTTAAGCTATTGCGTAGTGAGTCCAAGCGAGCTGCTGCTTGAAAATAACCGATCAACTCCTTATTTTGCACAACTGGAATAGTGACTTGGCGAACCCAAGTAGTTTGAGTGTATTCTGTGTCTCCTGACAGTTGCAAAGTTTGAAATCCCGGTTGTGCGGTTAACTGTTTTATACCCAATGAACCAATAGACTGCACCAGTTGTTTGTCAGCGTTGTACCATCGGGCGTACAGCAATCCACCATTTAATGACACATCTTTCTCTAGAGGAGTGCGATCGCGTTGATTTTGACCAAGCGTGTACTGAGTTTTACTAGCAAAAGTTTTACTTTGGCTAAACAGTTCCTCATCAAAAAATCGCAACTGCTCCTCTACATTCAGACAGTAGCCCACTCCTGCAAACGCAAACAGAATTCCGCCCATCGATAGAGCAAACCAGTGAGCAAGATTACGACGACTACGATCAAACATTTTGCTAGCAAAGTCCACTTTTCTAAATTAATTATTTTAGTTTTTCGTCGCTTGCTTTTCTCTTTGGGTGCAAATTGATTAAATAAAGCGGCTTTTAGTTGTCCGTTCCCTGCTCCCTATTCTCTTTTACCTCACAAACTTCAAACTTTCTATATTCTTGCTAAACAAGTCAGTAAAAATACTAGCAACATTGCGTTTGCGAAGTTTGATATTGGTACTGACTGACATCCCTGATTGGAGATTGACTTGGCGATCGCTAATCATTAAATACTGGTGTTCAAGAACGACTTTGGCAGGAAATCTGTAGAAGGGATAAATATTGTCTGGGGGTAGGGCGTCGGAACCAACCCAAACTAATTTACCTTTGATATCCCCAAATTCACTGTAAGGGAATGAATCAATTCTGACATCAACTTTCATTCCTTCTTTGACAAAACCAATGTCGCGGTTGGTAATGAAGACTTTGGCGACAAGGGATTGATTGGGAACTATTTTGAGAATTGGCGCTGAAGAGTTAGTCACATAACCAGGATTATGAGCTTGTAAATCGAATATAGTACCCGAAATAGGGGCTTTGAGTTCTTGGTAACGTAGGTTTTGCTGAGTTTTGCTAATTTGACTATCGATTTGGGCAATTTGCTGTTCGTTGTCAACAATTGCTTTTGTTAGTTGACTGTCTATTTCTGCAATCCGCTTTTGATTCTCAGCAATTTTAGTTAGAATTTCTGTCTGACTCAGAGCGATCGCATTCTTGACTTTTTCGTCAGCTTGTGTAATTGCATACTGTAGTCTTTTTTGTTCTTCTAAAAGTCGATCCACATCTGCTTGGCGACTGCGGAATTGCTGTTGCTGCTTGTAGTACTGATTTCTAGCAACTCCTCCCTGATTTGCCAACACTGTCAAGTCTGTGAGAATCGTTTTTTCTATAACTAGTAAATCTTTAGCACTAGCGAGTTCGACTTGAGTTTGTTTTAACTGCTTTTGCAACTGATCAACTTCTAACTTAGCAGCACTAACGCGCGATCGCACCTCCGCTTCCGCAGACTGCAATCGTGTCTGTTGTTCTGCACTTAACCCCGCACCAGTCGTAGCACCTTGTAATTGCAGACGATAAAGTTGATTTTCACTAACCAATTCTGCACGGTGTTTTGTTAAAAAAGCCTGTTGAGCAGGTAGGGACGCCAAAAGTTTTGAATTCGCAGGAGTTTTACCAGCCATTTGTATTTGGTAAAACTGATTTTCTGCGATCAAAGCAGCGCGAATTTTTCGCAGTGACGTTTGTTCAGCATTATCAACAGTTGGATCGAGAGTCAGCAATAAATCACCTTGTTTGATTTGTTGCCCATCTTTGACTAAAATTTTTTTCGCGACGCCCGTAATTGGTGCTTGCACTTCCGTGACAGCTCCTTCTGGTTCGAGTTTACCTTGAGCAGGAATCGCCTCTTCAAACTGTGCCACACAAGCCCAGATTACCCCAGCAGTAGTCATAGTTATTAAAGTCCAAGCAACCGCCCTCGGTAAAACCGACGACTGTCGTAACACCACAGGCTGATCAAAGCGTTTGAGTGTTGGCGGTACATCAATCGCAGGAGTCACCAAAGATGTATCGTCCTGAATCGAAACAGCAGTTTTACTGTTGTTTCCATGACCGTTAGAGTAAGGATGAGAACCGTTGGAGTTATTCATAGAAGTTGTAATACCAATTCAAAATTCAAAATTCATATCTTGCATCAACCCCATATCCCGCCAATAAATAAATTTCTTGGCTAATAGCTAATACCATTTCACAAAAAATCTGATATAAATACAGACCCTGTAGAGACGCGATATATCGCGTCTCTACAAAATTTATGTGTATCGTGATTAACGTGAAATGGTATAAAGTCAGATAAATCTGACCAGGAAAATCTTTGAGTCCGTTTTAACGGACTTATGCTATTAGCCTCAGAATTAATTCTGAGGCGGGATATGGGGTTGGTGCAAGATATCAGGTAGGGAGAGATTTCGGGTTTCAAACGAGAACTTTCAGGTTTCAAACGAGAATTTTCAGGTTTCAAACGAGAACTTTCGGGTTTCAAACGAGAACTTTCGGGTTTCAAATGAGAACTTTCAGGTTTTAAACGAGAATTTTCAGGTTTCAAACAAGAACTTTCGGGTTTCAAACAAGAACTTTCAGGTTTCAAATGAGAACTTTCAGGTTTTAAACGAGAACGTTCAGGTTTTAAATGAGAACTTTCGGGTTTCAAACTACACCCCCAAGCCATTTGCTTAACCAACAACTAACCGCTTCTAAAAACTTGGACAAAGTTACCTACAAGTAGACAAAGTTGTACAAGGGGAAGTTAGCGGTTTATCTTCCAAGAAATCATCTTTAACACTTTCGCTTGCTTTGGGTGGATTGCTCCGACCATCGCTTGACCAAAGACTCCCAGTTAGAGATAGCATAGAAGTTGTGACGCTTAATGCTAGATTTCTTTATCAGGTTATTTAGTTGATTCCACAGGCTCCATACGTGCTTTCCATCTTTCACAAATAGATAGGCGGTTATGGAGCCTGGAACATTTTCAGTCAGCCGCATACCACGTCTAGCGATTGCCATAGCCGCAGCTTCATCACTGGCTAAACCGTATTGTCGTGCATATTTCACCAAACCAATGACGCTGGTGTAAGCAGGATTTACCTTCATAAGATAAATCCCTCGGTTACTCAAAATACTTTCTAACAACTCATAAAAACGGCTATATGCCCAACCTGAAAGCATTCGAGCATACTTTCTACCACGTTCCGAAAGTTGTTCTTTCTTGCCTGAAAAATCTAATTCTTCGCAAACAACTGGACAAGAAAAAGTATCTGCTAGTGTGGCTAACTGTAAACAAGCATCAACAATCTGAGCATCCTGTTGACCAGACGGCAGTCCCATCTGTAGAGGAATTTGACCATGAGCCTTGAGGTTGCCATCGCGGTCAACATATGCCCAGCCAATGGAACCTGGATTCATATCAATTCCGATACAACCATAAGCAGAATGTCTGGAAACACGTTTTACTGGCGCTGGAGTGAACTGGACTGCTGCATTGCACTTGCCGTCCTTACGGTAGAAATGCCATGTTTTAGAACCATCAGCAGGCAACCTGTTAATGTTGCGTTCAAAGTTGCCTAGCTTGGTCTGAACGTACTTGCCAAACTTTGATTCCAAACAAGCAGGTACGCGAAATTTGATCATGTCTCCATCCCACTGACAAACTTGATTCCCAAAACTTTCATCTTTAGAACCAACTACAAATGCTTGATTTTTTGGAATAGCTGTTTGGATTGGTGTGATTTTTAAATGCTCTATTTGTTTAGTGAATTGGTATGCTCTACGTTTTTTATTGTGGATTTGAAAACGTAAATTTCTCCAGTTGGTGTCACGAAATTGAAGCGAACAAGACAATGGAAACCTGCATCCAGTCTTGGAATTCTGCCAGTTCTTTTTCGCATAAAACTTAACAGAATCAGCCAGTTTCTTTTCTAACTTGCTAATCCAAGAATTGATGGACTTCAGCTTTCCTTCTAGTGTCTTAATGTGACGTTTACGATGTTCTTTAGATGCATCAACAGCACCTTGAGCATGACTTATCACGCCATTGGCATGACGTTTTGAAATGCCGTAAGTCGTTTGTAGATAAGTATTCCAGCTAGATTTATTAAATGACTGTCCAGACAAAAGATAATTGGCTGTCTCACACGCTGCTTTGTGGAATATCGGACTGTAAGCAGCCAAGAACATCTCAAATTCTGTGAGTCCTAAACTATTTAATTCTTCTGCGGTCGTCGGTAATCCTTTAACATATGTGAGCGTAGCCATTTTGTTTCACCTCAAAGCCATCTATGATTGCTGTAAAAATGAACTCCACCGTGATAGCTATCAACAGCCTTAATAGCTTGAAACTCTACTGAAACAATATCTCCCATCGTTTCTCCAGTAGCACAACAAAAAGGTTCGAGAGATGTCCAATTGCAATCAAATAAAGGCTCGAACACTTCTTGATACATTGGTTCTCCCATTTTTCGCCATCGGTCATAAGCATCAAATTGATAGTCGCACTCAGGAATACCATCTGGTGACGTTGTTGATACTTCCATCCAGTAAGTCAAATCAAACAATATTTTTCCGTCTTTTTCATCAGTTTCATCGAAAGAAACAAAATCAGCTTCAAAACTAGAAACCTCAAAAACTAAATCTGGATGAATAAGCAAACAGTCTTTTTCTACTGGTTCTAAAACAATTAAAACTTTATCCCATAAGCTTTTTAGTTTGGGTAGTCCTGCTTGTTTTGCCTCTTCTTCATCATTTGCAAATAATCTAAATCCAATCGTTATTGTTGTCATGTCTATTATTTAACCTCATTTACAACGGCTGTCATGCCATCAATTAATTTCTTGTTCTTCTTGCTTCTAGAACCATACAAACGTGCTGAGAAAATCGTAATGAGTTCAATCATGTCTTGCACCAACTCTTGCTCAAAGGTCACTTCTTCGTTGGTTTTGTTGATGATTACCACTTCCGTTTCAAATTCTTCGCACATGGCAAATACAAGCTCTGCGCCGAATCTAAGTAATCGGTCTTTATGAGTTAATACCAGTCTGGCAACATCGCCTTGCATTATACGTTTGAGCAGTTTTTGAAGTCCTTTCTTTTGATAATTCAAGCCACTTCCTAAATCTTGAATGGTTTCAAATTGCCATCCGTTAGCCGCGCTAAAAGCTTCTAAAACCTGCACTTGGCGCACTAAATCTCCTTTTTGGTCATGACTTGAAACTCTGGCGTAATTAATAGTTACGCGGTCATCTAACTGTTTCAAGTCTCGCGGTGTTATGCGTTTGATATCTGCTAGAAAAAATCTTCTTTGTCCTGAAGGTGAACGCTCAAAACGTATTTTTCCTGAGTCCGTCCACCTCCTTAATGTTTTGGTTGAGATACCAAGCTCTTTAGCAGCATCTCCTATTGAGATAGTCACTTCTGATGTATCCATATCGTTGTTAATATAGACTACATCGCTATAGTTACCCATTCCGGGAAAAATATCAATGTCTGTCTAACAATTTAGTTACAGTTCCCAGCCCATCCTGCTGCTGATACAGATGATAGTAGCGACCGCGTTGATGCATGAGTTGGTTGTGAGTACCACGTTCAGCGACTTTACCTTGGTGCATAAGTACAATTTCATCAGCTTGTTGAATTGTGCTGAGGCGATGGGTGATGATGAACATTGTTCGCCCTCGGAAAGCTTGAATTAAATTAGTACATACTTGGCGTTCAGTATCGTAGTCGAGGGCGCTGGTTGCTTCGTCCAAAATTAGCAACTGGGGATTTTGTAAAATTGTGCGAGCGATCGCAATCCGTTGTCTTTGTCCTCCCGATAGTGCAGAACCACGTTCACCGACTCTGGTGTTGTAGCCGTTGGGCAAGTTCATGATAAAGTCGTGGGCAACGGCAATTTTGGCAGCAGTGATCACTTCTTCGCTACTAGCTTCAGGATTTGTCAAGGCTATATTTTCGATAACAGTGCCGTCAAATAACAAAGTATCTTGGGGAATAATGCCAATTTGCGATCGCAGTGAATACAATTCAACTTTACTAATGTCGTAACCATCGATGAGAATCCGACCAGCGTTGAGTTCATATAAACGTGGTAGCAATTTCATCAACGTACTTTTACCAGAACCACTCATCCCGACAACTCCTACCACCCTTTGAGCCGGAAACGCTAAATTGATATTGTCTAATTGCAGTGAACCGCTAGCAGCAAACCGGAAAGAAACGTTTTCGTAAGTAACAGCACCCTGAATCACAGGCATGGGAATATTATCTTGGTCAATTTGTGTGACTTCCTGCGGCGTATCAACAATATCACTCAGACGTTCTAGGGACAGGGCTGTTTGTTGGAAGTTCTGCCATAGTTGCAATAATCGTAACAATGGACTAGTAACATACCCCGCAATAATCCGGAAAGCAATCAACTGACCTAAAGAAAGTTCGCCTTTAAGTACTAAATACGCCCCTACCCACAACACCAGTAACCCTGAAAGTTGATTGAGAAAATTACTCGCTGAACTGGCAGCAGTAGAAGTTACTATGGTTTTAAACCCAGATGAAACATAACGGGCGTAGTGTTCTTGCCATTGCCAACGGGTACGCAATTCGATATTTTGGGCTTTGACTGTCTGAATCCCAGAAAGCACTTCTACTAAATAAGATTGGGTTTGGGCGTTGCGTTCGGCTTTTTCTCGCAATTGTCGCCTCACTATCGGTGCTGCAACTAAACTGAGGATGGCAAACAAAGGAATCGTTGATAAAGATACCAATGTCAACACCCAGCTATAGATCACCATCACAACGATGTAGATTACCGAAAACACAGAATCTAACACCACAGTCAAAGCTGTACCCGTGAGAAAGGAGCGGATGTTTTCTAATTCATTGACCCTCGTTGCTAATTCTCCCACCGGATGACGATCAAAGTAACGCAGAGGTAAACGCAGCAAGTGATCAATAATTTCTGAACCCAGAGCCAAGTCAATTCTATTAGTCGCTTCTGCAAATAAATAAGTACGTAAAGTACCAAGAACCGCTTCAAAGATCGCTGCCAACAGTAAAAAGACACCCAACACTTGCAAAGTATCAATACTGTTCTGCACCAAAACCTTATCAATGATCACTTGAATCATCAACGGATTGGCAAGTCCAAACAACTGCACAAAAAACGAAGCGATCAGAACTTCCAATAAAACTGTGCGATGACGGTTCAGTGAAGGTAAAAACCAACTCAAGCCGAACTTTTGCTGCGGTGTCGATGAAGTGGTTGTCAGTAGTAAAACTTGAGCTTGTTCACCCCAATTTTTCAGAAACTCAGTCATTTTTTGACGCACAATCCCCCGTTCTGGTACACCCAAAACTATTTGGCGATCACTCGTTTCATAAACCACCGCCATGCTATCTTGCCAATGAATCAACGCAGGTGTCGGTAAACGATTCATTGCACTGGCTGGGACTGTCACCAATTGCGCCTTCAACCCCATAAAATCAGCAATTGCCCCACATAATTGTAGAGAAACTGGTTTTGTTGCATCTTTGTGATTGTTGGCGATCGCTTTACGAATATTTTCCTTGCGAAATGGCATCCCAAAATATTGACTCACCATCTGTAAACAAGCGAGAGTAGCATTGCGCGAAGAGTCGCGTTTGTGGGGATATTTTTTGTTTTGGGAATGGGGATCGGGGATTGGGGATTGGGGATTGGGAATTGGGGATTGGGAATTGGGGAAGGTGGGGCCCCCTCTGGGGATAAGGGGTAATGGGGATCGGGGATTGGGGATTGGGGAATTTATTGACTCTTGTACAGATGCGTAGACGCTCGTAAGAGCGGCTTCTCGTATAGAGTATGACCGCGTTTCTACTGCAAACCAAGCTTTTAAGATTGGTTCTTCTTCTAACAGAGTCAAGAACTCCTCGCTTGCAAGCACAAGACAGAGGGTTTCTTCTTCACAAGCCATGACTTTTTCACAAGGTATACCCTGTAACAAGCTTTTCCACCCGATAATTTCTCCCGGTTTTAATTTGTACAAGGTTACAGGTATATCACTGTGGGAGTTATTACCAATTAACCGCGCCTTTCCAGTATAAATAATTGCTATATAGGGCGGTGATTCTTGCAGTGGTAGAATAGCTTGTCCCATCCCGTAACGCCGCACTTGCAATTTGTTGGATAATTGCTGCAATTGGGCAGGAGATAATTGTTTAAAGGGTGGGATACCTGATAAAAAAGTTTGGATTGTGTCAGAAGTTTGAGTCATCCGATTTTGGATTTTGGATTTTGGATTTTAGAAAACGGAATTAATTCCCAGGACTTATCCGCTTTGTTGTACCCTGCTCGGAATTATCGGTTATGAGACAATTACATTGGGAATAAATTTGTATCCTCTTGAACGTGATTCATCGGGTTCAATTCTGCAACTTGTTGTCCCAACCATTTGAGAAATAACTCATGGCGTAATTGCCAACGGGTAAGGTCATTTAACTCAACAGGAAGTATCTTTTCTAACCTGAGAATCACAAACCAATTATCTATAGGTGTGGGCGGTATAAGTTGTCCTGGCTGAATGACGGTTAATAATTTAGCCAGGGTGGGGTGGAGTTTACCTAGTTCTACTGGGCCAACGATACCCTTAGTGCGGGCTTCTGGTCCCATTGAATATTTAGGGGCTAGTTCGGCAAAAGACTGTTCCTCTGCTTGCAAACGGAAGTATATTTCTTGAGCAATACCACTATCTTTGGTACGAATCACCGAATAAATTACCCGATCAAGTTGGGGTTTACGCATCGCAAAGTAAGCATCTAGTTCGTTCCAAGTGGCTTGTTTAAACTTTTCCACTCGTAACGCCCGTATAACTAACTTGCGGACTTGTTCTGGAGTCATGTTGCGATCGCGTAACCAAGCTTGACGTTCAGCTTCTGTTTTTAAACGTTGCTGTAAGTAAAAACCCTGGTAAGCTTTTTCTTCTTCTTCTGGTGTGCAATCAAATGGTGCGATCGCCTGATCTATGATCATTTCTCGCAACAGTTGTGGCAATAACTGGTAATCTGCCAGCAAAGGAATAATTTCTTCTGCTGTTACTTTTTGTTCACGAACTTGTAGAATTACGCTCATAATCAGGGGATCGGGGATTGGGGATTCTCCAGAGGAGACGCTACGCGTAGACGCGCAAGCGGCTTCTCACAGAGTACGGGAATCGGGGATTAATCAGTTATCAGTTATCAAATTAAACTGTTAACTGTTAACAGTTAACAGTTTAATTTGATATGTTCCCCCTTTCCCTCTTGTTAAGCAAAAGCAAAGTTTGCTTGAGTCAGACTAGTAGCTTGAATTCCGAGTAACACAGCTACATCTTGTCCATAGACACCGATGATGGTGTTATCACCTTCTTGGCGGGTTGTCCAATCGCTACCAAGAGACTCATAGGTAAAACTGACGTTAGCAAAGCCAATCACATCTTTTTCTGTACTGTTGAAGTCAGTGATTGTATTAGGCTTTGCTGGTAAGTGTGTCTCATCGGTAACAATCCAAAACTCATCAGATCCTTCACCGCCAGTAACAATGTTTTGACCTCCGCCAACACCAAGATATAACTCGTCGTTACCTGAACCAGTGTTTATGATATTTTTTGTACCAGCCAATACGATGTCATCATCATTACCAGTGTCAATTTGGTTGTTGCTACCAAATATACTGACATCAACGATGTCATTACCATCTCCGGTAAAGAGTTTTTGATTATCTCCAATGAAGAAATCTGGATAGAGAGCAGCATTATCGGAATTTGGATCGTAGAGATAATCATCAAAATAATCATCTCCTGGTGTACCGTAGATGGTTGATTTGGGTGTTCCTAAACGCGGATCAAGATCAAGTGGGGTAGATAATTTGAGTACGATGAATTCGTCGTTGTCTGGTTGGGATGGATTGCGGGTAGCGTTAAATGGATAGTTGTTGTCGTTAGCCAGCAGGATGGTATTTTTGTCCAAAACCAAAATATCTTCAATGGTTTGGAAGGGGAAAGTAAAGACATTGCTACCATCACCATTGAGATCATTAGGATCAGCAATGTTCAGTAAATCAACTATTTCTTCTTTGTAGAGATAACCTTGGGCGTTGGTTTGAGAAATATCGACTTTGAAGACTTTCTTAAACTTCGCATCGTCTCCCGATAAATTATCTCGTTCAATGATCAGAAATTCGTGGTCGTTGATGGGGGTTGCATCGCCGATCGCATGGCTAGGATCGCTTAATTGATAGTAACCAACCAAATCATTGCTAAAGGATTTAGTCGCAACATCAAACTCATAAACACGTAGAGCGTCTGTGGGATCGCCTGCGACGTATCCTTCTAGAATTGGGTAGAGTGTCTTGTGATCAGGGCTGTAACTCATGGCTTCAAAGCCACGTGAACCTGATAAATTGGCGATCGCTTCGTTGTTTTCTACTCCTGGATTCTGCGGAGAAGCAACATAATCGGCGATAATTTTGTCTCTTGCAACCACTCCATCATTGGCAAAATCACTGAAGTAGCCATCTACCCCTAACCGGATAAACTGCTCATATTCTAGTTGTGGATTGCCTTTGTAGTCTGGTGACAGAAAATATGCATCACTGCGGAAGGTATAGGGATGTACTAACAATCCTGCTTGGTGAGCATCGTAAACTAGGGTGGTCGGTTCTCCTAAATATCTATCGGCGTCACTAATTTGTCCATCGCCGTTAATATCGTCTGGTTGACCATCACCATTTTTATCAACGGTCTTAGCTGGTACAATCAGTCGCTTGCTGGGGCCGATGCCTTCAGCATAGGTAGCAATTTCTGTCAAGCCATCGGGAGTAATTAGATCGGCATAGGTTTGATCAATTCCCTGATATATATAGTCGTAGGGAGAACCACTACCATCTATTAACTGTACCAAGGGAATATCAACCCCAGCGTAGGGCATAATCTCGTTTTCTAGGTCAACGAGATTAGAGACTTCAAAGGACTGAATAAAAATCCGATCAGGATCGATGAAATTGTTGGCAACTAGGGTATCAATTAAAATTTGTGAGGTATTGTAATTGATGGGAGTACCATCTAAAAACTTGCCTTCCTCAGCAAAGTAGGTGGGGTGTTTGGTTTCGGGATAGATACCCAGTTTGATCCCGGTTTCGGCTTCGTAGTCTTTGATGAAGTTGATGTACTCTTCCAGTGTGGGGATTTGGAAGTAGCCATCATACTTAGCACTTTCGGGACGGATGTTAGGAATACGTTCAACTGCTCGCAGTTCTTTAATTTCAGCCAGTGTGAAGTCTTCTGCAAACCAGCCTGTGATGCTTTGTCCATCTAAAACTTTGGTCGTCAGGCGATCGCTAAATTTTTCAAAATTAGCAACGTTGGTTGTGGCTTCGAGGATAACAGGCTTGCCGTTATCATCGTAAACAATTTTGCCATTTGTATCCGTCTTCACACTTGCCAACACTGGTTCGTGACGGACGATCAAAACTCCATCTTTGGTGACGACCAAATCTGGTTCGAGAAAATCAGCCCCAAATTCCGCGCCTAAATTATTAGAAGCAACTAAATTTCCGCCTAAATCGCCAATAGTATGTTCTGGACGAATTCCCGGCGCACCACCCCGATGACCAATGACAATTGGATCTTGTCCATTGAGAGTATTAATTGGGTAAATATTGGGGGTAGAAACAGGCGCATCAATCAACACGCCATTACTATCAAAATGCAACAGATAGGGACCGAATTCTTCACCAATCCAAATTGTGCCATCTTCAGCTAGAACAATAGATTCAGGATCGAAGTCAGCCCCTGTCAAGAAGCGATCTGCTGAATTTTCGTTGACAATTTGCCAAGAAATTAGGTTATTAGGATCGGATAATTGGATATAGTCAGTCCACTGTGCATTCCCACTGCCATTGTCTACTGTTTTGAAATCTGGATCGATCTTGTAGATCCGCAGTAAATAATCAGCACTATTAGTCTGACCACCAAAACCGTTATCTGATAAAAACCAGTAATTATCAGAGTCAGCAAACTGCACTCCACTAAAACCTTGTACAGGTTGTCCAGGAAATGGCCCAGTACGCCCGTTACTGGAAATGAGTTTGCCATTACCATCATTTTGACCCGATGGTGGGCCTTCAGCATAGGTATCAGCAGGTAGTGAAGAATATTTGACTAAAGAAGCATTCGTCATAGTTAAATCCGCCCATACTAAACTGTGGTCTGAGGAAGAAAAGGAGTAGTATTAGCATTTTGGCGATCGCCCACTAGCCGATAGAGTGGATCGCTAGTGGTAGGCCAGAATAAATACTGATGTGTGGTTGGAGCAAGAGTAATTTTTATAAAAAAGTGCAATGTATGCTTTATATAAAAATAATAAGTAGAATATTTGTTAGGCAGACCGACAACATGAAATCGAATATCTAACAGTAAGTTGACTTAAAAGATTCAGCATATTTTTCTCTGAAGTTACTTAAGAATAAATAAAAAAATATCAAAGTTTCTTGGAATAATATTTTTTTAAACAGCGTAAACTTTAGAAAAACAGAGAAATAATTATTAATCTCTTATTTAATCACATCTAACTGTTTATTTCAGTTTAAAATCGCTAACTTAAAGGATAAGATAGTTGTGGGTTAAGTGTCAGGAAATGTTTAATTAACTTTTGATTAATATGTGCTATTAGCTAAGGGTTTAAACCCAAGCGCGGTATATTGAAAAAATACTAAACTGTGCTAACTTCTCCAAACTCCGTCAAGAACCTAAACGCCTTCACCACATAACTAGCGCACTCTTTGGGAGAAGTATTGTAAAATGAGCGCCACGCACTACCTTTGTCTTCATCATAGCGATCGCCTCTTTCTGGATGTCCATCCAACCACGCTAGTCTCACAGCATGACCGATTAACACATCTAAAACTATATATTCTTCGATTTGCAAATCAGGGTTATTGAATGCGATCGCAGCTAATTCCATTAATGTTTCGATATTGACTTGACGATATTCGGGAGCCTCTATTTTATTTAACAAATGTTCTACTTGCAGGGCAAAGTTCTTTTCCCCGGCTGTCATTTCAGAAATCATCTCTTCACTTTCTAAGCGGTTGCGGCGTTCTAATTTATCGCCAATCACCAAACCCTTACAATGATGCATTAACAGCCAAACTTGTTTATAAAAGTCTTTAGGTGTGCGTCCAGTTGCGCCTTCAGCTTGACGGAACCGTCGCCAACCGCCTGGTTGGACTTCGATGTCCTCAAAAATAAGTGGTTGTACCACCCACTCAATATCGCTTTCTTTTTGTTTGACGTGCAAAGACTCTTGCTGACGTAATAACTTACTCATGTCTGAGTACTCGCCTAATACCTGGCTTAACCGGGTTTTGACTTCAAATGGTGAAAGTTGCATCAAGGTTTCGTAGGCTTCATCTTGAGTAACTTTCAACTCTTGCGCCAATTCACTGGTAATTAACAAAATCAAATAACCAACTCTCAGGGTGAGTAGTCCTTTAAATAACTCTGGTTCTGATTTAATTAAAGTACTCAAATAAATAAGGATTTCTTGAGTTAATACGCGATCGCGTATATCTTCGCGGCAAAAATGATTGATTTTCTCGACAATTTCGTTATGGGACAGAGGTACAGTCATCAATGAAGCTTCGCTGTAAGCTTTACCAACTGCAATATCTTTCTACTTTATGCGCCTGTCGCATCATCGCAAACAACAAACCCCGCATTAATTTGACGACGCTGTGTTCTAATTCATAGGTACGTCCTTTGTCTTCATCAACTTTGCGGTATGCTAGCGCTAACCCCCAAACTGCCAAAATACTGTAAACATTATCACGTACCCAAGCATCAGTGTAATCACCATGAGCAGTGATTGCTGTACTTGCAGGTAATAGACCAGTAATTGGATTTTGCCGTACTAAGATTATTGTCTTGATTTGCTGATAATAATACTCTAGACGTTCTGGTAATTGGGAAGCTTTTTTCATATTGAATTAGACTGTAGATTCTGGAAAATAACCCTGTAACTTTGTATTTAATTATGTCAGCTAACCCCAAAATTTTCTGTGATTTAAGAATAATATTATATAGCAACAATAAATAATTTGTATTTTTTATTCTCTCCTTATTTGTGATTTGTTCCTCAGAAACATTTCTTATAAGTCATACAGAGTTGCTATATTTTGAATCAAATTGTTAACTCATTAACTATTTGTTATGGCTGATTTAACAGAATTATAATTTTTTAAAAATTTTTATTATACAGCCGTTCTATGGCTATGAACCAGAAAATTTTGAACAAACCCATCAAGGACACAAAGTATACATATAATTTAAATAAAAGATAATAAATGACGTTATTCACAAACAATTTGGGTTTGCTGTAAATAAAATCATTATGGATATGTTATTATATTTAAAATTCCTGAATATTGACTATCCTGCAACACTAAAGTTAAATGCTATCTGCTAATTAATTATTGAGCAGAATCATCAAAAATACTGTTTGGTAGTTGTATCTGAAACTTGCTCAAGGGAATAAATACGAGTTTTATAACTTCGTTGATTGCCAACTTTCCGGCTGATAACAGTAGCAATTGCTCTCAGGCAAACTATTAGTGTGAGCTAAGTTTGCCGAATTTCTGCCTATGAATGCCTTAAAAGTACCTTGAAATAATCGCTAATTCTAAAGTAGTAATTATTTTAACTTCGTAAAGTTGAAAAATTAATCCTGAGATAAGCTTGACACATTTGCTAACAGTAGTAGAATCTACTCAAAGTAATTAAAAAATCAGGGTAGCTAAGTGGGTTGCTTGTGTGTAGCATCACAGAATATCCACTTTGACGCTTTAGCGTTTACCGGATGGTTAATAACTCCGGGTTAGTATTAAACTGAGCGATGCCTTGATTGGTCATCGATGTTGAGTTCCAGAGATTTTATGGACCAAAGTCCACAAGACGGTAGTACTATCCTCCTCTAAGCTGGCGAGTTTGTCTCCCAGCGCGGGGGAGGCAATTGGGAGGTTAGAAATAAATGCTTGTACAGGACGTTCGCAATTCTGTTATTGACGTTGCTGACTTGAACCAGCTCAAATGGGATTTAAACCGTTTACAACCGGTTGATGTGGGAGAGTACATTACCCAATTACCCAGAAAACAAAGGGCGATCGCATTTCGTTTACTTAACAAACATCAAGCCACAGACGTTTTTGAATATCTGCCTCCAGAGGTGCAAGAAGAATTAATCAATTCTCTGCATGATGTGCAGGTTGTACAAATTGTCGAAAATATGAGTCCCGATGATCGGGTAGAATTATTTGATGAGTTACCCGCAAAGGTTGTTAAACGCTTATTGCAGGAACTTAGTCCCCAACAAAGACAAATAACAGCAACAATTCTCGGTTATCCTGAAGGCACTGCTGGCAGGGTAATGACTACAGAGTATGTACGCTTGCGAGAAGGATTGACTGTAGGCGAAGCTTTGAGCAAAATTCGTCGCCAAGACGAAGACAAAGAAACAATTTACTACGCCTACGTTACAGACGACAACCGCAAGTTAGTGAGTGTTGTCTCTCTGCGACAATTGTTGTTTACTTTTCCTGATGTTTTGATTGGGAGTATCGCTAGCGATCGCGTTGTCAAAGTCAAAACAGAAACGCCCCAAGAAGAAGTCGCCCGCATCATGCAGCGTTACGACTTGATCGCTTTACCCGTGGTTGACCGGGAAGAGCGATTAGTTGGTATCATCACCATTGATGACGTGATTGACATTCTTGAAGAAGAAGCCACAGAGGATATTCAAAAATTAGCTGGGGTGAGTGGTGGTGACGAAGCCACTTTGTCTTCTCCATTGATCACGCTCAAAAAACGTTTACCGTGGCTATTTGGAGTGATGCTGTTGTATATCGGAGCATCCAGTGCGATCGCGCCATTTCAGTCTACTATTTCGATGGTGCCAGTATTGGCTGTAATTATGCCCTTATTTTCTAATACTGGTGGTACTGTTGGCATTCAAGCTTTAACAGTGACAATTCGTGGACTTGGCGTGGGAGAAGTCACACCCAAGGATACTGTAAAACTTCTGCGTAAAGAACTTACAGCAGGTTTAGGTACAGCCATCGCTTTGGGTTTGACAATGGTCTGTCTTTCTTTGATTTGGGCGCCTCCTCAAGAACGTTGGGTATCATTGATTGCTGGAACGGTAATGGCCATAAATACCCTTGTCGCCGTCACTTTAGGAACTTTGTTACCAATGGTTTTAAAACGCCTCAAACTCGATCCAGCATTAGTTAGTGGACCATTAGTAACAACTATGCTGGATGCGATCGGGTTTGTCATTTTCTTAACTCTAATTTCAAGTGCTTTGCATATATTCCACTTAAAACCCTAATTTCTCCTATTTTTTAGTTATTTTGGTCAGAATCCCCCGATGTAATGGGGGATTCTTTTTGTTAACTTTTATTAACGATATATCGTGATGTATCTATAATCGAAATAGAAGTATGCAAGAGAAAAATTATGTTTTTAGGTCTTCCTAGACATCCTCATTTTATGGGTAGGTTTTTGAGTGTTCCTATGCATCCTGATTTTTTTGAATCAGGATGTGACGATAGACCCCGCAAAGGTAGACATAGACATCACCGATCCTCAAAGTGGGATTGGAAAGATGAGCAACGCACACCTCGCGGTGATATAAAATACATTCTTCTATCCCTGCTAGCAGAACAACCACGACATGGATATGACTTGATCAAAGAATTAGAAGCACGTTATGGTGGTTTTTGGAAACCTAGCCCAGGTTCCGTTTATCCCACACTCCAGCTACTTGAAGAAGGAGGCTATCTCATTTCTGAGCAAGTAGAAGGTAAGAAAGTATACACAATTACAGAAACTGGTAGACAATTATTAGCCGAACGGGGTGATCCTCAAGACTGGATGACTAGAAAAAACAAACCCCAGCAGTGGATGGAATTGGGAAATGCGATCGCTGATTTAGGTGGATTAGTAATGCAAGTTGCTCGCAGTGGCAATGCAGATCATATAAATAGAGTACGTGAAATACTCAGTCGAGCCAAACGCGAAATCTACACCATCTTGGCACAAGAAGAGTAGAGTAATATATTTTGGGGATTAGGGATTGGGGATTGGGGATCGAGAGAAATTTCTCCCTTGTCCCCCTTGTTCCTTCAATCTAGGCTGTTTACACCCTACCCCCAATCCCCAATCCCAATCCTCCTACAACGCTTCTGGTGGTGAAATATCTGGTCCAACAGTCACACCAGCATCGCTAGACTTGATTCCCGGTATAATCTTAGACTCATTATGCTTGAATGAGCCTGAAACGGAAGAAGAGTTAGGAGCAGGAGTAACTGCATTTTGATTCACAAATCTGCTAGTTTCTCCTTGTTGTGAAATATACGATAATCCGCTTACAGCACCAGCGACAAGAGCAGTGTAGCCTAAATATAAATGCATGGGGCGAATTTCCAAGCCTAGTGGTTTAGAAGTTTTTTTAGACTCACCCCAAGAGGGTAAAACGGATTTTGTTGTTTCTGGTGCTGGTAAGGAAGTGATTAAAGTTGTCCCATTGAGTCCTAAAACATTTGCCATTGTACGGATAAAACCACGTACAAACACATCTTCTGGTAATAACTCCCAGTTCCCATTTTCTATAGCTTCCATTTGATGAGGTGAGATGTAAGTATAAACGCAGAGTTGTTCAAGAGACAGACCTTTGGACTCACGAGCTTGGCGCAGTTGTTCCCCTATTTGACGCAGACTTTCTGTACGTTGTTGTTCTGTGGTTTGTGTTGTGACTTCTGTTTGGGAGACTGTTTTGTTTTTGAGTGACTCTAAAGATGGTTTGACTGCCGTAATATTTTCGTTGTTGGCTATATTTGCTACTAATTGCTGCGGAGATGGTAAATTTCCTAATTGAGTATTTTCTTTGATTTCAATAGTATGAAATTTTACGTTTGTCAAACACTCTGATAAGTTATTGTAATTATCGTGTTGGGTTTTTTGTGTGAAATCAATACTCTCTGCTTGTGGTTGATTATTTGTTGACTTTTCTAGAGATTTTTCAACTCGTTGATACTTTTGAACTAATTGTTGAAATGCTAAATCAATCGCTTCTCTAGCCACAGCTTTGATCAATATTTTGCCTTCGTCAGCAGAGTCACCAAGTAGTTTTTGTATAGTAGCTAAAGCACGACGGTAAACTAGAGAATTATGCAGTTCTGCTTCTATTTCTCCTAACAGCGATCGCAATTCATCTTGAGAAATTTCAATAGTGGGATTCTCTAATATTTGTGAAAAGTACACAGGTGTAGTAACCATTACTATAAGTCTCTTTATTAATCAAAGCAAAAAAGTTATACCTGTGTCATTTCTTCTAAAATTATGTTCACATATCCGGATTGTTAAGTATAAATTTATTACTAAAGTTAAAATTAATCACAAGTAAATTCCTTAGTATTTACAACAGCATATATTTAATTTTTTATACATAAGTATTTGTTTAACTTCTTATTAAAAAGAATACTTTTAATTAAAAACGTTATTTAATTTTTATTTGTTTGCTCGTCTCCTTGATAAAGCTGGTTGCATAACTGAAGCACTGCTTGCAAATACTCAGCAGGAGCTACTTCTGCTACGTTATTATGTCCAGCACCAGAAACCAGAAACAATCTTTTCGGTTCAGGAGCAGCAGCATATAATTTTTCACTCATGAAAGCAGGGATAGTGATATCACTGATACCATGAATGAATAAAATAGGCATTTTTAACCGAGGTACTTTTTGAATTGATTCAAATCGCTGTGTCAATATCAAATTGACAGGAAACATCCGAAAAATGTTCCGGTAAGTAACTACTTGGCGAATTGAGGTAAAAGAGCTTTCTACAATCAATCCACCTGCATCTGGCTGTTTAATAGCTAAATCAATAGCGATGTCTGACGACAAGCCTCACGGCTACGCGCCTCCCAAAGAATGACCATAGATAAAAATTTGACTGGGTGTAATCCTGCGCTGATGTACTAAATAATTCCAAGCGATCGCTGCATCTTCATACACTCGCTTTTCATTGGGAAAACGACCTCGACTGTTACCATATCCTCGATAGTCAATTAATAATACCGAAAACCCTAGTTGATAAAATCTACTAGCATTGGTAATATTTGCGCCAATATTTATACCATTACCATGTAGATAGAGTAGAACTTTCCCATTCGATTGATTTGCTCTCAACCACCAACCATGAATATATTCCAACTGATGCAATTGAATTTGTATAGGTAGCCAAATTTCTTCGTAAGGTAAATTTAAAAACCTTGGCGTTGTTTCAATGGTAGAAGACGGAAAAAAGATAAACCGTGTTTGTCGCAAAAAAAGAAGTATACATACAGCACAGTAGGTGAGTACTGTAAGGATTCCAAGCCAAAATAAGATATTGGTGAACAATTGTATTTTATGTTGCAGCTTAATCTGTTAAATGCCAGTATTTATGTATACAATATAATCGCAAAAGCTTGTAAATTTAGTATTTGCCAATTAACATTGTTTATCAAAAAATTATGATTTAAAAGTTTAATAAATAAAGAATAGTAGATTATTCAGTAGATTTTGGGAGATGACAGTGACGTCCTTTAATGAGGCTCAACAAGAGCAACTCAAGGAAATTGGAGCATATTTACGACAGATACGCCAAGAGAAATCCGTGCGTATAGAACAAATAACTGCTCAAACCCTGATCAGACAAGCGTTTCTAGAAGCATTGGAAGAAGGTCGATATGAAGACTTACCAGAGCCAATTTTTGTACAAGGGTTTATCCGACGCTACGGTGACGCATTAGGACTTGATGGTGTAGCATTAGCCAAAAACTTTGCAATTAACTTTTTTCTTCTCGATGCTGGTAATGATGATAAGAAAGCGCAGAAAAGCCCAAGTATACATATCCCTCTTGCTGTTCCTTATGTAGTATTATTAACAGTTGCTTCTTTTATATTGTTTTTTCGTCTTAATCCCAAAGCTCCAGCCGATTCTGTTGCTCAGGATCAAAAATCCAAAGCTTCCCCACAAACAACATTATCTACAACTGTAGCTGCCTCACCAACATTATCTCCATTTACTACCCCAGCAGCTACAACTCAATCACCAGAAGCATCCCTAGCTGCGTCACCAACATTATCCCCATTTACCACACCAACAACAACTACAACTCCCTTATCAGAAACATCTCCTTCCACCCTAGCAGCATCTCCAGTTGAAGTGACACTGGAATTGCAAGGGGAATCATGGGTACGAGTCAAAGCAGATGGTAAAACTATGTTTGTGGGGACTTTAAAGAAGGGAGAGCGAAAAACTTGGACAGCAAACAAGCAATTGACTGTACGCTCTGGAAATGCAGGTGCTGTATTGGTTTCTGCTAATAAAAGTGAACAAAAACCCCTTGGAGATATAGGAAAGATCAAGACAGTAACTTTTACTCCTGAAACTGTCAATAGTCAATAGTCCAGATTCATTCGATTTTGGATTTTGGAATTGACTTCAGTTATAAAATTTGGGGACTTATAGCATCAAATAAATATCGGTCAACAGTTTTTGACTATTGACCATTGACAAATAACTATACTTGTGGCATACGCAAATGCCACTGAGTAGATTGTTCATAAGCGTAAGCTACTTGAAACAGTTGGTCTTCTCGTAAAGGCTTACCAATTAACTGTAAACCAATCGGTAGTCCACTGTCATCAAAACCACAAGGTACACTTATACCTGGTAGACCTGCTAAATTTACGGGAATAGTCATCAAATCAACTAAGTACATACTTAGAGGATCAGCAGTTTTTTCTCCTGCTTTGAATGCTGTGCTAGGAGCTGTAGGACAAGCTAAAACGTCAACTTGTTCAAAAGCTCTTTCAAAGTCTTCCTTAATTAGGGTGCGTACCTTTTGTGCTTTCAAATAATAGGCATCATAGTATCCTGCTGAAAGAGCGTAGGTTCCCAACATAATCCGGCGTTTGACTTCTGTACCGAAACCACTTGCACGAGTACGAGTGTACATATCGATCAAGTTTTCCGCTTCATCAGCACGGAAACCGTACTTGACGCCATCGTAACGAGCCAAATTCGCTGAAGCTTCGGAAGGAGCAATAATGTAGTAGCTAGGTAAACCATAACGGAAGCGAGGACAGGAAACAATATGAATTTCTGCACCCAGATTTTGCAGTTGAGCAAGTGCTATGGTGATAGCCTCTTCAACTTGTGAATCTAGACCTTGACCAAAGGTTTCTTTGATCACGCCAATTCTGAGTTGTCCTCTCGGTTTAAGGTCTGGCTTTAAACTTGCGCTGTAGTCGGGAATAGGAACTTTTAAGCTAGTAGAATCTTTTGGATCGTAACCTGCGATCGCTTGTAACAATGTTGCTGCATCTTCCACAGAACGACCAAAAGGACCAATTTGATCCAAAGATGAAGCAAACGCGACTAAACCATAACGTGAAACTAGTCCATAAGTCGGTTTGATCCCCACCACACCACAGAAAGAAGCAGGTTGACGAATCGAACCTCCAGTATCAGAACCCAGAGAAACAGTACATTCTCCTGCTGCTACTGCCGCCGCCGAACCACCAGATGAACCACCCGGAACTCTCGATAAATCCCAAGGATTAGCAGTCAAACCATAGGCTGAAGTTTCTGTGGAACCACCCATAGCAAACTCATCCAAATTGGTTTTACCCACCATTACAGCACCAGTTGCTGCCAACTTTTGTGTTACCGTTGCCTCATAGGGCGGCACAAAGTTTTCTAAAATCCGGGAAGCACAAGTAGTGGTAATTCCCTTTGTACATATGTTGTCTTTAATGCCGATGGGAACACCTGCCAATAACCCAATTTCTTCGCCTGCGGCGATTTTAGCATCCACCGCCCGCGCTTGTTCCAAGGCCCGTTCGACAGTTATACACAAAAAACTGTGTAATTTTGGCTCTAGTGTTTGAATGCGGTCTAAAGCTTCTTGAGTAATTTCTACGGCAGAACGTTCTTTTTTAACTAGCTGTTTGTGCAACTCGCGGATGGATGCCATGATTGCTTCCTTAGTGACTCAAGTCATTGATTTTAGTACAGTTTGACAATTTCTGATCAAGGGATCGGGGATTCTCCAGAGGAGACGCTACGCGTAGACGCGTAAGCGGCTTCTCATAGAGTACGGGGATTGGGGAGCAGGGAGCAGGGAGCAGGGAACGGGGAACGGGGTTCGCTATGGCCTTATATTCTTAAATTAGATTAATATGTATTTCACACTAAGTAAGTCGGCGGGAATAAACATAAAGGGAATTACGAAAAGTAAACATACACCAAACCCTTAACCAAGGACGTAGACGCGCCTTCTTCGGCTTCTCGTAGAGTAGAGTATGACAAATAACAAATGACAAATTACGACTTAAATCTATTAAAGAGCAATGGTTAAAATTGTAACACGTAAATTTTTAGGTATACAAAACGTATATGACATTGGAGTAGAGCAAAACCATAATTTTGTGATTAAAAATGGTTTGGTGGCTTCCAATTGTTTCAATAAATCCCACTCTACAGCTTACGGATATGTAACTTATCAAACTGCGTATTTAAAGGCGAATTATCCTTTAGAGTATATGGCAGCACTGTTAACAGCTAACAGTGACGATACAGATAAGGTGCAGAAATATATTGCTACCTGCACAAATATGGGTATTCAGATTGATCCACCCGATATTAATCGTTCTGGGATCGATTTTACCCCTTTGGACGGGAAAGTTTTGTTTGGATTGTCGGCAGTGCGAAATGTTGGACAAAATGCGATCGCTGCTATTTTGGAAGCGAGAGAATCCAAAGATGAGTTTAAGTCTTTATCTGATTTTTGCGATCGCGTTGATTTGGGTACTGTGAACCGTCGCACTTTAGAATCACTAATTTATTGTGGAGCTTTTGACAAAATTGACTCCAATCGTAATCAATTACTTCATGATTTGCCTTTAGTTTACGACTGGGCCCAATCCCGCGCCAAAGATAGAGCCACAGGTCAAGGTAATCTATTCGATTTTTTAGGCGGTGGATTTGCTAGCAATACTAATAAAAATAATATCCAAAATAGTTTTGATAGCGCTCCCAAAGCTAAACCTGTTCCTGATTTACCTCCTCAAGAAAAGTTACGCAAAGAAAAAGAATTATTAGGCTTTTACGTATCAGATCATCCACTTAAATCCGTACGCAGTTCAGCGCGAGTCCTCGCACCAATTAATCTTTCGGGGTTAGGTGAACAAAAAGAAGAATCAATTTTATGTGCAGTAGTAATGCTCAATAACGTCAAAAAAGTCATCACAAAAAAAGGTGATCCAATGGCAATATTGCAAATAGAAGATTTAACTTCTCAATCAGAAGCAATAGCATTTCCTAAAACCTATGAACGCATTAATTCACTTCTGCAAATTGATTCCAGATTAATAATCTGGGGTAAAGTAGACCGACGAGATGACCAAACTCAATTTATTGTTGAAGATGCAGAAGCAGTAGAAACAGTACAAATGGTCATGGTAGAATTAAATATCCAACAAGCAGCTACCATTGAAGAACAACATCGTTTACGAACAATTCTGCAAGAACAGTCTGGGGATAAAGAAAAAGCCAAAGTACCAGTGATTGGAATTGTTCAAGCTGAAAATTCCCGCCATCTCGTCCGTTTCGGACGTCAATTTTGGGTACAGGATTCTCGAAGTGCTGTTTTGGCTTTACAAAATGCTCGATTCTCTGCTCGCGCACAATTACTTACTAATACATAGATTTTTTGGTCAAAATAATACATCTATGTTTTTCAAATAACACTATTTTCTGTTAACACATTTTTGTATGTAAAGAATTGAAAACTATATACTCATTTAACTTATTAAGTATAAAACCGTAGATATTAGGGATAAATTATGTTTTTTTAGTTGCTTCTGCGGATGATGCTTTCCTGGAAAAAATGGTATCTTTTGATGCCATGAGAATAAATGCAGCAACCAGGGTAAGGAGCAAATACTTGGTAACGGCAAATGCGATAGATTATTTTGTTGGATATTGCAAAAAAATTCAACCCCAATCTCAAGAAGAAATTAAAAAATTTTTTGAGGGAGTTGTTGGATTTCCTTATGATAAGGAACTCTTATTGCAAGCATATTTATTTTTAAATATCAACGAATTATTTCCGATCTGCGCTGAATTGCTGTTATTTGAAAAGTCTCCAATTGCCGACCATACAGATTTAGGAAAGTGTGATTTTGTCTACCTTACTTATGAAAATAAATTGTTTTTAATTGAGACAAAATTTATTGATACGGAAGCAACAGGAGCAACCGAAAGAAAAAGAAGAAATAAACATAGAAACAAAGTATTTGAACAGGTTATTACTTTGAAAAATAGATTCAGTGAGTACTGGAATATAAAATTGAAAGAATTAGATTGTGGTGTTTTTACAACAGATCTAGAAATTGATTGGAGAGGAAATGACGTGAATGTCATAACGAAATCAGTGTCGATTGATAAACTAAAACACTGGCGAAAACACTACAATGTAGATGATAAAATGACAAATGGCAAAGGGGAAGGGAATGGGAAAAAATAAAATTAAAACTTGCTACAGTAGCTTAATTATAAGTATCAATTAGTATAAAATGTTTGAAAATAATCACCAAAATTGACGATCAAAATTTCTATGTCTGCGGTCAGCTTGAGACGATAATGATTCAATATACCGCGCTTGGGTTAAAACCCTTAATTTTCCATTAGTCCGCGCAGGCAGACTTCCTTTCAGGAAGCCGCTACGCGTCGTGCTTGTGTAGTAGCGAACTATATTCGCCCAATACTTTTCAAACATCCTCTAAGCGTAGAAAAAACAGATAGGCTTCTGTTGAAATATCTCTAAGTCCCACAGATCAATCAATTGGTTCAACGCGGTACCTGTTTTTTTGGGGACAATGCTATGAGACTGCGATTGAAATCGCGGGCGAGTTTGAACTACCTACGAATATGTAACACTAGAGAAGAAAAGCGCACACAAGAGGTGTAAAAAAGGTGTTTAGAATACTTTTGGTGATTGCCATTGGTTTCTTACCATCGCTACTTTCCCTGTGGTTAATGCGTAAAACCCAGGCGAGGATGCGATCGCACCTTAGACGCGCGGCGAGAAATTTTCCCAGAGAACCAATATCAATAGACATTAGACCAGATGTAAGCGATCGCTACTACCTAGAAGGAGTAGGTTATCTTATTGGTGACGTCAGCTGTCGGTATAATGCTCGTTCTGGCTATTTACGCTGTGCCGTAAATCCTAGTGGACCGTGTGAAGGATGTCGTTACTATGAAGCCAAAGAATTCACTAACTAGGTCAGGTTAGCACAATTCAAGTTAACTAGCCAGAGTCATCATTTGTAATTAGTTATTGGTCATTGGTAAATCTTACCAATGACCACGCCTCTGCGCTGTCCAGTGGCGATCGCTTGATTGATAAACCTCCACTGCTTGCAAACCCACCTCAGAAAGTAAATCTTTCACTTCCTCTATAGTTAAAGCAGCGTGCAGAGAATCACGAAATAATTTTTTTTGATGTTCATTGTATTCAGCACCAATACTGCCAACTAAAGCATCTGTTGTTACTTCATCATACGGTCGAAATAAATCACGAATAAAAATGCCACCGTTGGGTTTTAATACACGCTTGAGTTCTCGGAACAAAGATAAAGGATCGGGTAAATGGTGAACAAGACTATTTGATACAACTATATCAAACTGTTCATCTTTGTAAGGCATACGTTTAACATCTACCAATTCCAAACGAATTTGGTCTTGCAAACCAGCTTCGTGAACATGAGAAGAAGCAATTTGTAGCATAGTTGCAGCTAAGTCAATGGCAACAACTTGCCAATTAGGTCGCATTTGACAGATTAAAATCGGAATTCGAGCCGTACCAGTACCAGCATCCAAAACCACAGCTTGTTCTGATGATCCCAAAGCGATCGCTTCTTGAGCAAAAGCACCATTTACCTCAGTAAAGTCCATTGCATCATACTCAATAGCTTCTTCGACGCTATCCATAACTTCTGGTTCTAATATTCTTTTCATATTTAATTGATTGTTTCTCCCTTGTCTCCCTTCTTTTTCCCCATTTTCCAGATAGAGTACCCGCACGATTGTCAATAAAAGATATATTTAGCGTCAAGATAAGTAGAGTGTTCGTCTAATTTTGGAACCAAATAGTTAACTTCTATGACCCCTCAAAAAAGTAATACACAAGACGCTTCTACGTCGTCAGGAGTATGGCGCAGTGTGCGGGAAAATTTGGGTTTGATTGCTATAGCCTTAGTTTTGGCATTTTTGATCAGGACTTTTATTGCTGAACCTCGCTACATTCCCTCAGATTCAATGGTGCCTACTCTACATACAGGCGATCGCTTAGTGGTAGAAAAAATTTCTTACTCTTTTCACCCTCCACACTTGGGCGACATTATTGTTTTTCAGCCTCCCGAAAAACTACAACAAAGAGGATACCCAAAAGACCAAGCTTTCATTAAGCGTGTAATCGGTGAACCAGGTCAAACAGTGGCAGTTACTGGTGGCAAGGTTTACATTAATGGAAAACCCCTACAAGAAGATTATATTGCCGAACCACCAATCCAGCCATTTACACAAGTGCGAGTCCCAGAGAATGAATTTTTTGTCATGGGAGATAATCGTAATGATAGTAATGACTCCCGTTACTGGGGCTTTTTGCCCAGACAAAATATTATTGGTCGGGCAGTTTTTCGTTTTTGGCCCTTTGATCGCATTGGATTAGTTTAAGGGGATTAGGGATCGAGGAGCAGTACCGCCTCGGAATTTATTCCGAGTCTCGTAGCGCAAGTCCTCTGAAGAGGACTCAAAAAAAAGTTTGTTCCAGTCCACTTGAGTGGACTTTCGCTATGAGCCTGGAACTTTAGTTCTAGGCGGGATACAGTTTCAACATGAAAAATTTTGACTTGTGTGTACACCGTAGCCTTGTAAAGGGGAGGGTTAAGGTGGGGTAAAAAATATTTGATACATCAATCATGACTTTTCAAACATCCTCTAACAGTGATCAGTTTAATTTGATAACTGACACTGATAACTGATTAGTTGTCCCCCTTTTCCTCCTGATCCCCGCTCCCGGCTCCCTGATGGCTCGTCCTGATCTAGAACCTGAGATAATACATCAGCTGGGCAAGGATATCACCGGAGAGATTCAAGCGTCGTTGGAAATCTACCAAGTCACGATAAGGCCCAGCTGATTGGCGATTTTCAATCACTGCTTGAGCGATGGATAGTTCTATAAATGGTATTTTTACTAAACTCTCAACTGTTGCTGTATTAGGATTAATTTTATAAGTAATATTGTTTACAGAGTCGTCATCATAATAACTAAAATCTAAAATTATCTCTAAAGACTTGAGTCGCTGTAACGATATACTCAAAGCAGCCGCTATATCTTCAATACAGTAAAATTTGACACCACTATCGGATAGTTCTACAAGCGATCGCGCCTGATGAATAGATAAACCAGGTAAGCGCAACCAATCATCCACAGTTGCTTGATTGGCGTCTATGCGTATACCTAAAGATACAGCGATCGCGATTTCTTCTGTTGATTGTAATCGGTAGTAAGGGTCATTTAGTAATTTTGAACGCAGTTTTTGCAATCTAGGGTTGAGTGGAAATGGCAGCCTATTTGAGTTCATCTCACTTTTTAAGTTAGTGGTTAATGCTAACAACCAACAACAAACAACCATCAAGCAACAAATCAAGAAATTTGATCAAGCAAATGACGGCGTTTTTGTTCAAATTCATATTCAGAAATCAATCCATCTTGACGCAAAGCATCTAAATCACGCAAAGCATCTGCGATCGCTCCGACTTGATTGGCTTGTGAGCGTACAGAACGAACTACTGACTTACCTTCATTAAAATTCTGATCAAAAGCTTCTTCGTCTTGAGCTAAATACCATACTCCTTCAATCGCACTTGCTACCTTGGGAATTGGCGTCCACGACAGCAGCACATACAATAGACCCCACAACGGCTGTCCTAAATAAAATTTATGTAAACCAGAAATTGTTAATGTGCCAGCAAACGCTAAAATAGCAGCAACACTCCGGCTTTTTCGCTTAGTCAACATCTTTGGTTCTCCTCATCCAACTAACCACCACCATATTTTTTATTGTATTGAAGCTAAAGGATAGGGGATCAAAGACAAGGAGAACACGGAAGGGAAAGACGGGGAGGTGGAGAAAAATTTTGATTTATTCACCGTGTCTCCCGCTCTGGGCGTCACCCCGTCTTTTCCCAATGCTCAATGACAAATGACAAATGACAAATGACCAACCACTAACTAAATCGTCAAGTGTTGATATTTCGGTAAATACTGTTATTTAACCGAAGTTTATTTTCTAGCTTAGTTTCTTAGACTAAAGACTAAAATAAACCTAGAGGCAAAATTTTAAGACAAAGTGAGGTACTGATCATCAGTACTTATTAAGATATAGAAGCAACATGGGATTCTTTGACTCTGAGATAGTTCAGCAAGAAGCAAAGCAGCTGTTTGAAGATTATCAAGCGCTAATCAAACTTGGCAACAATTACGGCAAGTTTGACCGCGAGGGTAAAAAGCTGTTTATTGAGCAAATGGAAGCGATGATGGAGCGTTATCGCGTCTTTATGAAGCGATTTGAGTTGTCAGAAGATTTTATGGCGCAAATGACTATTCAGCAGCTGAAAACTCAGCTCAGTCAGTTTGGCGTCACACCACAACAAATGTTCGATCAGATGAACATTACCCTAGAAAGAATGAAAGCGGAACTAGAAAAACAGAAATAGAGAATAGGGGCTACAGGTTAGAAAATTCAAAACAAAAATTTTAATTTCTAAATTTTTAATAAATTTATCCCTAATCTCCAGTTCCTAACTCCTAACTCCTAACTCCTAACTCCTAACTCCTTACTTTTTGGGACGAGGGAACTTAGAAGGTGGCTTAAAGTACTCTACAGGTGTGTCCTTAAGTGCCTTAAGCATGAAATCACGCCAGACAGGAGCTACCATAGAGCCTCCTGTAGCACCAGTAGCCAATTGTCTATTATCGTCTCTACCCACCCAGACAGCAGTTGTCAATTGGGGTACAGTTCCGACAAACCAAATATCTTTTTCGGAAGAAGTAGTTCCCGTCTTACCAGCCGCAGGGCGGCCAATAGCTGCATTTTTTCCAGTACCATCAGTAATTACTGATTGCATCACATTGACTACTGCTGCTGCGGCCCAGGGTTCTAGAACTAGCTGAGGCTTAGGAGTGTTATCTAACAACACATTACCGCTACTATCGGTCACACGGACAATCACTGTTGTTGGTGATTGCCAGCCATAATTGGCAAAAGTAGCATAAGCACCTGCCATTTCCATCGGTGTCACCCCAATCGCACCAAGTGGTAAAGAAGTCACTGGTTCCATGGGACTCATAATTCCTAAGGTACGGCATGTCTCAACAACTTTGTTCATGCCTATAGCTTTGCCAACTTTGATAACTGGGACGTTACGAGACAGCTTCAAAGCAGTACGAATAGACATTGCCCCACTATAACCGCCATCGTAGTTGCGTGGACTATACCAACCACTACCATCCCTATAACTCACAGGAGTATCATAAACAACCGTATCAGGCGTAAATTTTCCAGTAGCAAAAGCGGCATAGTAAACGAAAGGTTTAAAAGCAGATCCTGGTTGCCTATAAGCTTGGATTGCACGGTTAAATTCACTAGTTTTGGAGTCTACACCACCCACTAATGCTTTCACGTAATGGGTGCGGGGATCGATAGCCACCAAAGCCATTTGATTTTTATTTAACCCTTGACTGCTTAGTCTTTTATGCCATTTACTGACAGTTTCTTCTGCCATTTCTTGAAATTTGGCATCTACTGTGGTTTGTACGCGCATTCCACCTTTTAACAAGGCTTCACGACCAAATTTCCTTGCCAGTTCTTGAGATACAGCGTTGGTAACATAAGGTAAGGCGCTACCTTGAAATGACCTAATTTTGCCTAGTTTAATTTTTTCTTTTAAAGCGTCATCGTATTCTTTTTGGTTAATCCAGCCCAAAGTCAGCATTCGTCCTAAAACTTCCTTCTGCTGATATTTAGCTTTTTGCATACTGACAAACGGGCTATATTCCTCTGGTGCTTGGATCAAACCCGCCATCATTGCCGACTCACCTAAGGTTAAATACTCCGCCGACTTATTAAAATAGCTACGTGCTGCTGTTTGTACACCGTAGTTATTGTGACCCCAATATACTTGATTGAGGTACATTTCCAAAACTTGATCTTTTGTAAGTATTTGTTCGAGACGAATCGCTAATACTGCCTCGGCTATTTTACGGGTAAATTGACGTTTCTGGGACAAAAACAGATTTTTCACCAACTGCATGGTAATGGTAGAACCACCTTCACGCACTCCACCAGCTACCCAGTTGGTTACTACAGCACGTCCCACACCTTTAGGGTTAATGCCGTGGTGAGAGTTAAAATCAGCGTCCTCGCTTGCTAGTACTGCACGTTTTAGGTGTGGTGAAATTTTATCTAGCGGTACAACTTCTCGGTTGGCTTCACCGTGGATACTTGTTAATAACTTACCCTTGATGTCATAAATATAGGTAGTTTCTGAAGGGAAAAAATTACGTAGCTGTCTTACATCAGGCAAGTTGCGGAAACTAATGGCTAAACCTACTAATCCTCCCGCGACAATGGAACTCGCTAGCATGGTAATTGATAGTAGAGTACCGCCAGCTACCTGACCTACTCCTTTCAAAAACTCAACGCCAGATGAAGGGCTACCTTGGGATTGCTTATCTTCAAAAGTCCTAGACGACACGGCGTTCTCACTTCCTCACTTGTAAATATAACTATAATTTCTTTGGCGCAGCAAGACGGTTAATTTTTTGCAATTATATTAGTTTGGCAGATATAAACAACGGAAGCATTGCTAGTGACTATAACCTACCTAACTTCCATATTGCAAAGTATAGAGAACAGTCAAGATCCTAATAGTATGGTGCAGAACTTTTCTTGGTTACGTCGTGGCATTGTCGAAATTTTCCCCCAACCAGCCGATTCGGATACTGAATCTGAAAGTTTAGAAAAACGCTTGACCACAACCGACCGACCCTTGCGGATAAAGTTGGGTATTGACCCGACAGGCGCTGATATTCATCTTGGTCATAGCATACCAGTAAGGAAACTGCGAGCTTTTCAAGATGCTGGTCATACAGCAGTGTTGATCATTGGTGATTTTACGGCACGGATTGGCGATCCTACGGGGAAATCAGATGTACGTCGCCAACTTACACAACAAGAGGTCGAGGCAAACGCTCAGACCTATCTTGAACAAGTACGACCCATACTAGATTTTGACACACCTGGAAGATTAGAGGTGCGATATAACTCGCAATGGCTTTCCAAGCTGGATTTAGGAAAAATTTTAGAGTTACTCTCAACCATGACTGTGGGACAAATGCTAGCAAAAGAAGGATTTGCTGAACGTTATAAGAAAGAGAATCCGATTTTTCTACATGAGTTCCTTTATCCGTTGATGCAGGGTTTTGATTCTGTGGCTATCGAGGCTGATGTGGAGTTGGGTGGTACTGACCAGAAATTTAACATAGCAGTTGGAAGAGATTTACAACGTCATTTTGGACAAAAACCCCAATTTGGTTTGCTACTCCCGCTTTTAATTGGCACAGATGGCGAGCAAAAAATGTCTAAGTCTTTGGGAAATTACGTAGGTTTACGAGAACATCCGAGCCAAAAGTATCAAAAATTACAGGGTGTTCCAGACCACCTGCTAGAAGATTATTTTGAATTGTTGACGGATTTACCTCTAGATACACTACCAGAAAACCCACGCGATCGCCAAAAACTCCTCGCGCAAGAAATAGTCCGGCAGTATCACGGACAAGACACCGTCAATAACATTGAAGCAGGAGATCTACCCGAATTTTCTCTATCCAAAGTAGAATTTCCGGCAAAATTATCGCTAATTCTCAATGTTACTGGCTTATGCAAAAGCGGTGGAGAAGGAAAACGGAAAATTCAAGAAGGTGGCGTGAGACTAGATGGCGATCGCATTACCGATGTGGACACTACTTTTGAAGCCGCAAGTCAATTGTACGGACGAGTTTTACAACTAGGAAAAAATAAGTTTGTTCGACTTGTAGAGTGATAGGGAATAGGGATCGGGCATGAATCAGTTACCAGTTACCAGTTACCAGTTACCAGTTACCAGTTACCAGTTACCAGTTACCAGTTACCAGTTACCAGTTTAATTTGAGAACTGATAACTGATTAGTTGTCTCCCTTTTCCCCCATGTCTTCCTTATCCCCGTTCCCTGTTCCCCTTTCCTTATCCCCATACCAATGAACACAGACAAGCGAATTATTGTGCCTTTAGATGTGGCAAATATTGCAGATGCGATCGCCTTGATTGAACGATTGCCACAAGTCAGCTTTTGGAAAGTTGGTTTAGAATTGTTTACCAGCACAGGACCCCAAATTCTGCAAGAATTAAAATCTCGGCAAAAACGGATTTTCCTAGATTTGAAGTTTCATGATATTCCTAATACCGTTGCTGGCGCTTGTCGGGCTGCGGCAGGTTATGGGGTTGATTTGCTGACAATTCACGCTACATCTGGTAGAGATGCCCTCAAAGCAGCAACAGAGGCAGTAAAAACAGGGGCAATGCAAGCAGGAGTAGAACCACCAAAACTCATTGTCATTACACTGTTAACTAGTATTTCTTCCCGACTGTTGGCGTTTGATTTAAAAATTCCCTTAGAATTGCCAGAGTATGCACTGGAGATGGCATTGATGGCGCAAGAAGTTGGTTTGGATGGGGCAGTTTGTTCGCCTCAAGAGGTGGCACAACTACGAAATAGTTGTGGAAATGAGTTTTTGTTAGTTTGTCCAGGGGTGCGTCCAACTTGGGCAGAAAAAGGAGATCAAAAGCGATCGCTTACCCCAAGCCAAGCCCTACAAGCAGGGGCAAATTACCTTGTGATTGGGCGTCCCATCACTGCTGCTGTTGAACCTGAGTTAGCCTGGAAAAAAATTTGCGAGGAGTTAGCAACAGTGAGATGAATTCCAAAGCTCAAAAAAATAAATTTCAAAGAGTAGGGAAAGAGGAAAATGATAAGGAAAAAGGGAAAAATGTCAACCCTTTAACTTTTCTGTTTTACCTTTTACCCAAATTTTGCAATCAGTCTAGTTATAATTTGTGGCTTGTAGCTTTTGGCTTTTGGTTATTCATTTCAAATTGTTTTACTTACCAAGCATTTGCTCAGAATCCCACTTCTTCACCAACAAGCAGAGAAAAATCTTTTTGTTCGCAGCAAAGCATTGAACTATTAACTACAAAGCTTCTGCTTGATTTACCTAGCTATGCCAATCGTGTGATTCAACGCGCCCGCCGCACTAGCAGAAAAATTGATGTTTTTAGTTATGTTTTATTGGCAGGAAGACCAGAATTTACACCACTACCCCTAAACTCAAGCGGAGATATCCCTAAAGAATTAAAATATAGTGCCAAAGATGTTAATCAAGTATTTTTTACTACTTTAGAACGGCAGTATACTGGGAAAAAAGTTGTGGAATTACAACAATTTCACTGGCTATTTTTAGCAAAAGCTGATAACGGTTGGTGGATGGTAATGATGTTTTCTCGGACTGGCTCTGATCCTAAACAAGAAATTCCCACACCCCCACAGGATAGTAGTAACGGTGTTGTTGCTCAAGGGATTAAAACTTGGTTAAGAGATTGTCGCGCACAAAGTGGAAGTTTTTCAACTTCTCCGACAATTAAAAAATAAAAAATAAAAAGTAAAAATTAAAAATGAAAGTGGAATTTTTCCTGTTCCCTGTTAAGAGTTCCCGACTTTCAAACTAGTTTCTGGGTTCGCCGAAATGATTTTTGCGCTCGCCGAAATGATTTTTGTATGCTCCGAAATGGTTTTTGTATGCTCCGAAATGATTTTTGTATGCTCCGAAATGATTTTTGTATGCTCCGAAATAATTTTTGTATGCTCCGAAATGGTTTTTGTATGCTCCGAAATGGTTTTTGTATGCTCCGAAATGGTTTTTGAGCTTGCCGAAATAACTTTTGAGCTTGCCGAAATGGTTTATAGAGTCTTCATGTGTGTCTTTGTGGATCAAAAATACAGCCCTTTGCATCTAAAATATTGCCGCCCCAAAAACTGTATAATATTCCACCTGAACTAAATCAAATTTGATAATTTCAAAAGGATCAGGGACTTATGGTGCGTAGTAATGGCTTTTGGGCTGATTTTCGTAAGTTTTTAATGCAAGGTAACGTCATTGATTTAGCTGTAGCGGTCATTATCGGAGCAGCATTCGGCAAAATCGTTAATTCCCTTGTCGAAGACATCATTACACCTGTCATTTTAAATCCTGTACTTAAATCAGCAAGAGTAGATAACTTACAAAATTTATCAGTCAATGGCGTCAAATACGGTGTATTTCTGTCTGCAATCATCAACTTTTTAGTGATTGCTTTTTGTATTTTTCTGATTATTCGTGCTTTTGAAAAAGCTAAGAAAAGATTCGTGCGTAGTGGTGAGGCTGCTGAAGCAAGTGCAGTTGATCCAGCAGTTGTAGCCCAAGAAAGATTGACTGACGCAATAGAACGTTTAACGAGTACGATTGAATCTCAAACAAACAGATAGTTAATAATCAAAACGGTGGATGCTATCGAGCCTCTAAACTAAAAAATTGGTACTGGATTATCAAAAATAACTTGTTAAGTGATTGATATTTTCTACAGTACCAATTACCTCACAATAATTGTTGATGTTACTGTCAAAGTTGAGGCTGTCAACTAGTCGATATTCTAGCCCATCATTTCATCGTATTTAATACGCACTGTTTGAACATCTTGCCACATCAACCATTTTGGACTTCCAACTTCACGGGAGGGGTTACGCAGCAAGTAAGAAGGGTGAAAAATCGGCATACATAAACGTCCTTCCCATTCCATCCAAGTTCCGCGAATTTTAGTAATCCCTCGTTTATCGCCAATTATACTTTTGACAGCAGTTGCACCTGTTAAAAGTATTATTTTCGGGTCTACCAAGCGAATTTGTTCCAGTAAATAAGGTTTACAAGCCTCGATTTCTTCATTAGTAGGAACACGGTTGTTGGGTGGGCGACATTTATTGATATTGGCTATATATACATCTTTATCTGTATCTAGTTTGACAGATTCGAGAATTTTTTCTAAAAGCTGCCCAGCTCGACCAACAAATGGTAGCCCTGTTTCATCTTCGTTTTGTCCAGGTGCTTCACCTATCACCATGATCGGCGCTTTGGGATTACCGCGTCCGACAACAGCATTAATACGAGTGTTTCCTAATTCACAGCGATGACATTGGTTGCAATGCTGTGCTAATTCGAGCATATCGGCATAAGTTCCCGTTGAAATGGGAATTTTGGCATCTGTGGGAATCAATTCTTTTTTGTCAAGATTAGATTCCTGTAAATTGGATTCCCCAAAAAGATTGAGTTGATGTTCGCTGCTCATGAAATTTTCAATATTAATCTAAGCACAAGTTTTTAAGCTGAGTTAAATATTTACCCAAAAACTTGCAGGTTCAGCCCAGCAGCGCTGCGTCTTGTGACTGCTGATACTAATACTACGAAATTATACTTTCATTACGCTATTTCTGAACGTTTGTGCCACTCAAACTGTTCTAAGTTTAACAAAATAGGAAATTTGTTCAATTTAACAGAAATTCAGTCATGATCAAAGCAATGGTAGCTTCATGTACTGGGGGAAAACAATGTCAGATACCCCGCTTTTTACTGATCGTACTCAAGCTGGAGAGAGACTAGCCGAAGTTGTTCAGGTAACCTTAATCAAACAAGCGTCTAAATCCGATATTAAGCCTGTACCTATTGTCTATGCTTTACCACGAGGGGGACTAGAGGTAGCAGCACCAGTTGCGCGTGTTTTGGGTTGTCCATTAACGATATTAGTAGCGAAAAAGATTAGCCATCCAGAAAACCCAGAATTGGCAATTGGTGCGGTAACTGCCTGTGGTAGTGTAATTTGGGCCCAGCCAAGAAAATCGTACCAGAGACAAAATTTGCGATCGCATCAAATATCATTAGATGCAGCAATTTACCAAGCTAAATCTTTAGAAGCACAATTAAGTGTTGCTTGTCCACAGGTGAAACCAGAAGGCGCCACAGTGATTATCGTTGATGATGGGATCGCGACAGGAATGACAATAGCTGCTGCTGCTGTTGCGATCAGAAAACTTTCTCCAGCAGAAATTTGGTTATGTGCGCCAGTTGCACCTCTAAGACTATTACCCTGGTTACATCAATGGGGCGATCGCCTGATTGTTTTAGCCACACCAGAACCATTTACTAGTGTTAGCAATTTTTATCAGCAATTTCCTCAAGTAGAAACCACAGAAGCTCTAACATATCTTCAAAATCAATAGTTAGTGGTTGGTCAAGCGTCAACGTTCAAGCTTTCGTTCAAGCTTTAAGGCTTAATGTTCAAATTTCAAAGCGATTTCTTCTCCCTTGTCCCCTCTTCTTCCCAATTTTTAATTTTTTATTTTTAATTGTTTTGTCCGCACCTCAAACTTCCTCCACACCCAATCGCACAGCTTGCACTAAATCATTGGGTGTACCAATATCTAGATAGGTTCCATCAACAAACGTTTCAGCTTCTACGTGAAAACCCTGAGTGATTGCAGTTTGAATAATATCTCCTATCGGTATTTCTGGTAACTCTGACAAATTAGGATTTGCCTTGAGAGGAATAAGATACTCATGTAAAAACTGAGTAAAGGCGGGTGTCCAAACAGCAATACCCCACATGTAACGCAAATCTGACTGAGAAGGCTTTTCGATAATTAGCTGTACTCTACCTGTATTATCGAACTCAACCATACCAGCTTTCTCTGGTTGGTTGGTGGGGAACAATCCTAAAACTACATCTGCTTTAGTTGCTTGTTGACGTGCCAACACCTTTACAAATGCATCTTTGGGTTGAAACAAAATATCAGCAAAACCCAATGCTACCAATGCATCCCGAACAAAAGGATAAGCTTGATCCAAGGTAAACGGTACACCATAAGGCAAATCCATAATAAGATAGCCCAAGCTCATAGAAAGCATCGCACCATCTCTGAAATACTCCGGAATATCCCACTTTCCCGGACGCAAAATAAAGTATGCCTGATTAATACCCGCCAGTTGCATTTTTTCCAGCAGATAGTGAGAAACTACCTTTGGTCGCAATTTATGTTGATCACCAAAATCTTGAAACCCGACAGGATATAATTCTTTGCTTAGTGGTAAAGGAGAAATCCGTTTTGCTTGTCCACCTGCTGGTAGAAGTCCAATAATTTGGCGATCGCTCATAAATGATTTATTTGTAGTTAATCGTTAGTAGTTAGTAGTTGCTGATTAATACTAATTAAAACTTAACTAACAACAAAAAACCAATAAAAAATACCCCCCTTCCCCAGCCATTCTGGCAACAGAAGAGGGTTACTTAATTTTAAGATCACATTTGTAACTATTTCACAGAAACTGCATCAACATCCACAGTGGCACTGGAGGTTGAATCCTGGGTAGTATCAGTGGCTTGGGTGTCTACATTGGCGTCTACAGTACCTCGACGCGCTTTGAAGCCTTCAATTACCAGCCCTGATACTTCAGTTACTAACAAAGTTAAAAGAAAAACATCATCAATTTCCCCCACAATAGGGAAAAAATCTGGAATTATATCGAAGGGACTGACAAAATATAGCAATGTTCCTAAAATCACCCACCAACGGTATTTAGAGTTGCGAATTAAGTCGCGATACCAATTGTAAAGAGATTGTATTGAAAATTTCATTGACCTTCACCTCTCGTTACTTTTAATTTTGGCAAATCATTTTCCACACTTCTTGTGGGAATAACCGCCCTAATATGGTTGGAAGATGCGACAAAAATTGGGGATAGGGGATCAGGGATATGGAGGACATGGAAAACAAGGGAGAATTATTTAACAAGTCTCTTCCCCGATGCGCGATACCCAATTTTTAATTCCTACGTCCAGAGTGTCCCCTTGTCTGTTTTCCCCGATCCCTTTTCCCTGATCCCTTTTCCCTGATCCCTTTTCCCCTAGTTAAACTTGTATGCCACCTCAACTTTGGCCTTATATTAGTCCTGGTATTCCCGATGATTTATTCGAGCATTTACCGGGAATTCCCCTCAGTCAGAGAGAAATTCGACTGTTGTTGATTGCTCAATTACGTCTATTACCCAACACTGTTTTGTGGGATATTGGTGCAGGTACAGGTACTATTCCTGTAGAAGTTGGATTGCTATGTCCTAAAGGGCGAATCATTGCTGTGGAACGAGATGAAGAGGTTGCTAACCTCATCCGTCGTAACTGCGATCGCTTTGAAGTCAAAAATGTGGAAATCATTGAAGGTAGCGCCCCTGAGTGTTTGCATGACCTCAAAGAAGCACCTCACCGTGTCTGTCTCGAAGGTGGACGAGCCATCAAAGAAATTTTGCAAGCAGTTTGGCATTATTTGCCGCCATCAGGTAGAGTAGTCGCCACAGCTGCTAATCTAGAAAGTCTGTATGCAATTTCTCTAAGCTTTGCTCAACTACAAGCGAGAAATGTTGAAGTTGTGCAGTCTGCTATTAACCGCTTGGAAACACGTGGTTTTTCTCAAACTTTCAGTGCTGTCGATCCAATTTTTATCCTTAGTGGTGAAAAGCTAGATTAGACACAATTAGCACTATTTAGGAGATTACTAAATTAAGAATTTTTGATTTTTAGTTTTTAATTGTTAATTGAGTAGTCCTATTCTCTAGTCTTTAGTCCCTAGTTATGCCTTGGTCTCGAATTTTTAGCGGAATTGTTGCGATCGTTGTCGCTTTATCGGCAACTGTTTTGGGCGGATGGTATTTTACCATCGTATTTGCAGTGATTATCTTTTTAGGTCAAAAAGAATTCTTTAATTTAGTTAGAGCCAAAGGCATAGCTCCCACTGTAAAAACTACTATGGTTGTTAGTCAAATTCTCCTAGCAATTTGTACGCTAGATGGTAATTTGGCTGATGCTGTTATGCCAATAGCTGGTACTTTTATCTGTTTTTACCTGCTATTTCAACCAAAAATTGCGGCGATCGCGGATATTTCTGCTTCAATATTGGGGCTTTTTTACACTGGTTATTTGCCGAGTTACTGGGTAAGGTTACGAGCGTTTAATACAACACCCAGCAATCTTCCTTTGGGAGGCTACTGGCCACCAAGTTGGTCAGATTTCTTTGCACATAGACATTCAGTTTCTTTACCAGACGGTCTAACCGCTACAATGCTGACTTTTCTCTGTATTTGGGCAGCAGATATTGGTGCTTATACCTTTGGTAAATTTTTTGGCAAAACCCCTTTATCTGATATTAGTCCGAAAAAAACCGTAGAAGGTGCTGTCTTTGGTGTTGCGGCTAGTGTGATCGTTGCATTTGCTGTGGCTTATTATTTTAACTGGCCCAAGTATCCTATTACTGGTTTGACGTTAGGATTGTTAATTGGTATTGCTGGTCTTTTAGGTGATCTAACTGAATCAATGCTCAAGCGAGATGCTGGGGTAAAAGATTCAGGACAATTGATTCCCGGTCACGGTGGCATTTTAGACCGTACAGATAGTTACATTTTTACTGCTCCTTTGGTTTATTATTTTGTATCCCTTATATTACCATTGCTGATTTAGTTATTAGTGATACTCCAGGCTAACGCACCATCCTAAATTTTTGGTGCGTCATACCATTTCACAAAATTCTTGATACAAATTCTTCCTCTTATCCTCCTAGTCGATAAATTATCCTGACACTTCTCAATATTTAAGATAGTAATTACTCACAACAAATAAAAAATTTAAATCTACGTTTTCTATTCTCATTGAAATTGATCAAAAATCAATTTATCGATAAAAATAATACCTAATTTTTCAAGTAGACCAGAACACATAAAGCTTAAAGTGCTTATAAAACAAAACTTTTTAGACTTTTAATCAAGATGAGACTAATGGATAAATGCATATGCAAGAAATTTGCCAGAGGGGTTAAATCAAATTGATTTTGTAACAAATCTATTTGATTTTGTAGTGAAACTGATGGTAAAGATTACAAATTTGAATTATTTACTTGGGTAATTAACCCTAAAAAATATACTTTAATTAGGAGAAGACAACTGCTTTTCTCAATAAATTGAGAAAAGCAGTTGTCTTAAAACTGTACAAGAAGCTGCATCTATTTCCAGGCTGCATTTCATTAACCACTTCGTACTTATACAAGTACTAACTTGAAAAAAGTGGCAGTAACAGCCCAGCGGCAAAGGAGAAGTTAATGCAAAGGGAAAAATCCCTAGCCATTGATGTGACTAGAGTGGATGCTCGTAAGCATGTCCTCACCAGATCGCCGATATTATCAAGTCATGAATCAGGATGGAAAAATCTGGGTTTGGAGCATCACATCCAACCAGCCTATGAAAGCCCTGAACATTACTCTAAGAATTATGTGCTTGTAATTCGGCTGAAATGCCAGTTAGAATTACAAAGGTGGCTGGGAGAATGCCATAGAAGCGAAAACTGTTTGCCAGGAGACGTTGCAGTAATACCGCCTTACGTAACTCACAGAGCAATGACTGTAGAGGAATCTGAGTTTATGGCTGTGACTTTAGACTCTGATTTCCTAGCAAATATAGCTTACGAATCTGTTGATTCAGATGCGGTTGAAATGATACCACACTTTTCCAAAGCTGATCCGTTGATTTATCAAATTACTCTTGCCCTCAAAAAAGCACTAGAGTATAATAATGGACTAGCTAGCGCTCTGTACGCTGATTCTATGGCAACAGCATTATCAGCCCATTTGTTGCAACATTACTCTGCACCTAAACATTCTCTGCAAAATTATGATGGGGGTTTACCCAGACATAAGCTACAACGGGTAACAGAATATATCATTGATCATTTGGCAGAAGATTTGCTGCTAGGAGCAATGGCTCAGGAAGTTGGCATGAGTAGATACCACTTTGCCCGATTATTCAAACAATCCACAGGGCTTTCTCCTTATCAGTACGTAATTCACTGCCGCATTGAGCGTGCTAAGATGTTGCTCCTGCAAAATAAACTAAAAATTTCTGAAGTAGCCTCGATAGTTGGTTTTGCGGATCAAAGCCAATTTACACGCCATTTCAAGCGCATATTGGGAGTCACACCTAAAGAAATTCGGAAGAAATAGCAATAATTATCTAAAAAAGCAATAATCATCTATACAGCAACAATCAAGTTTCTATACTTTTAGATAGAAAGATTTAAAATCCCTATTGTCCTCGGCTAGTGGTGTTCAGCCCTAGCAATCCCCCCCAATTTTTGCCCCAACTGGTGGCTAGCTGTCTACAACCCAAAAATTGATGGGGGGATGGGAAATTTGGGAGATGGGGAGATGAGCAATCATACTTTTTCTCTCCATTACCCCATCACCCTATCCCCCTATACCCCTCAGAATTGCTGGGGCAAAATATTAGGTGTGACGGGGGATTAAAGCTTAAGCAAAAGTCTGAAAAGCAATTTAACAGATACTTATGCCAAAAGCGCTAGCTGGGCGTTCTACCACTACATCATTTCTTCTTTAAGGAGTCGAATGAACGGTAGTAGCGAACCTCGCGGTAAAAGCCTTGATCAAACTGAAATTAGTCTACCTTTACAAGTTCGAGCGCAACTGATCGATATTCTCAATCAAACGCTTGCAACCACGATAGATCTCAAGACTCAGATCAAGCAGGCCCATTGGAATGTTGATATTACAAAATCCTATAATCTACACGAGTTGTTTAATGAAATTGCGATTGAATTAGATTTGTATATCGATTTGCTTGCACAACGAGTCACAACTCTTGGGGGTTTGGCAATTGGTACTGCTCGGAGTGCAGCAGGACTATCAGTCTTACCTGAATATCCCCTTAATATTATAGAGGGAAAAGATCATGTGAGTTCGATCGCAGAGCGTTTGGCTATCTACGGAAATTTGCTCTGGGAAAACATTGATCGTACGGCTATTTTGGGGGATGCAGATACAGCCTATCTTTACGCAGAAGTTTCTATGGTCGTTGATAAGCGTCTGTGGTTCCTAGATGCTCATCTAGTCAGTTCAGTTTTGCAAGTGGATCATCAGCTAGCTGAATATAACTAGATTAAGGGATGGAGTCAATGGTCAATTGTCAATAATTGCTATTACACTTGACAATTGACCATTGACAACTAAGGATTAACATTAATTCGTCCCTGACAAACTAACTTTCCTCTTGTCAGCTTTAATTGTTGAATATCAACATCAGAACCCAAATCGAGATAGTGTCCATCATGAGTTTCTAACACTACTCCCATAGTATCTTTGGCTTTTATTTGTGATATTTGTAACTCATGACTACTGAGTAACTTGATGTCTGCACAAACTTGTGAGACTGTGAGATTGTTGTCGGAAGGTTGGGAAATGTGAAGTATAATCCGACTGTTGTCAAGAATAATGTTTTGGTAAAAAATTGACTTGGATTTTGGACATTGTTCTGGTAAAAGTTTATCCAGTACATCATTTAAGGCAGTCGATAATAAAGTAGATGAAGTAGAGGCATTAAGTTCATCCTCTTCTACTACTAGTTCGCCGACTACTGGTACAGTTTCTAACAGCCGTAACGGCTGACCCTTGAGTACTGAGCCAATGTTGATACGAATATTTTCGGCTACAAGTTGAATTTGGGTAATATGAAGACCTTGATAAACCGCATGACTAGCAAAAATCGACACCCAAGGAATGCAACCAGAGAGAATTTGGCGATCGCTCGCTTTAATCTCGACTTCCAACTGAGATACTTGACTGATCTGGGATCTCAGCCATAATTTGAGTGCTGTCGTCAGTACGTTCGTAATAATGCGAACTTTTTTGCTGGAAGTTTGTGTTTCTAAATTGTTTTGTGCCATCTACCACTTTACTGATTACTTATGATTAATTACTTACAAATCTATAAATATTTAAACGACTCTTAACTTTATCATTTGCGGCTATTAACTACAAACCGCAAAGGTAAAGTTTTGTGCAATTAATTGTATGTTTTACTATTGACTCAAAGTCAAGTAATTTCCGCATGGAGGAAAGGCTACAAAAAATTTTATCCCAATGGGGTATTGCCTCACGCCGTCAAGCCGAAGACATGATTAGGCGATCGCGCGTGCGGGTCAATGGCGAATTGGCGCACTTGGGTCAAAAAATTGACCCTCAAAAAGATACAATCACTGTTGACGGTAAGTCAGTATCACCTGACCAACGTCCAGCTTTAGTGTATCTGCTACTGCACAAAGAAGTAGGTGTAGTTTCCACTTGTCACGATCCCCACGGAAGAAAGACTGTTTTGGATCTATTACCAGCAGAATTACATTCTGGTCAGGGTATTCACCCTGTTGGTCGCTTAGATGCAGACTCTACAGGAGCAATCATACTTACCAACGATGGAGAGTTAACCTTCTGGCTGACCCATCCACGTCATAATATCCCAAAAACTTATCAGGTTTTAGTAGAAGGGCATCCGACCGAATCAGTACTACGCTCTTGGCGTCAGGGTGTGCTGTTGGATGGAAGAAAAACACGACCAGCACAAGTGAAATTCATCAAAAAATTTGCCGATACTACTTGTTTGGAAATCATTTTAAAGGAGGGGAGAAATCGTCAGATTCGTCGTGTCGCCGAACAGTTAGGACATCCAGTAATTAAATTACATCGTACCGCCATAGGTGAGATCCAACTGCGATCGCCTGAAGGTAAACCCTTACGCGCAGGTGAATATCGTCACTTAGAAGAAAGTGAGATTCGCTTTTTAGAAAAAATTAAAGCAGATTCCTATTGAAATATTTAGCTGGTTTTAAGGAGTGTAAATAAAACATGAAATGGTTAAACAAGAAAAACAAACATGAATTCGTAAATTCATTGGATCAACAGCGAAGAGAAAAACTGGTAGCAATGGGCGCACAACTTAGCTCCTCACGTCAGGAAAAAGATTTATCATTAGACGAAATGGTTGTAATGACCAGAATACCTCGGCGACTGTTGCAAGCAATTGAAGAAGGTAATTTACAAGAACTACCAGAACCAGTTTATATTCAGGGTTTGATTCGGCAATTTGCTGATGCATTAGGCTTGAATGGTGCAGAATTTGCTGGTGATTTTCCAATTGGAACTAATCGAGTTAGCTTAAAACCTGGTTGGAAAAATACATCGGTAGGTGAGTTACGTCCATTTCATCTTTATTTACTTTATATATTGATGATTTTTTGTTCTGTGGGTGGCTTATCTCAGTTATTGAATGCTAATGCTTTGCAAACAGCAAACAATAATCAAAATATTTCCAAACAGAATCAACAGACTGTAAATCCATCACAAAAGTTTCAGCCTGTTAGTGACATGACTAGCAATCTCAATAATGCTCAACAAGTACAAATAGGTTTAACTTTAACAGAGAAATCTTGGATTCAGGTATTAGTTGATGGCAAAGTAGAGTATGAGGGTGAATTACCAGAAGGAACTCACCGGATTTGGAAAGCTCAAGAGCAACTAACAGTAAAAACTGACAATGCTGGTGGTGTATTGGTAAGTATTAACAAAGAAAAAGCCAAGCAACTGGGAGAACCAGGGAAACAAAAAGAAGTGACGATCGCAGCTAATACGAGGTCATAGTTAAATTGTGAAGTATCAACTTGTGCTGTCAATGCTTTGTGCATAGCAGCACTATTTTTTTATAAATTTAGAGATTTAAATTCTGTACCAGACGCGATATATCGTGTCTGGTACAGAATTTAAATGTTAATCGATTTGTCTTATCCGAACCGTATTGGGAAAGCGCTGGTTGTTGGTTGTGATGTCAGCGATCGCACACCTGTTTGAGAAGCATGATATTGTGAATATATGCGATCGCATCCAAATCTACATTTTTACTCACGAACTGCTTCCCCACGAACAGTATTTTCTTTTTCTACTTCGTTAAAATAAACTCCTATCAGCTAATTTCTTCTATTCAAACCTTGATTTAGTCACCTACTATTACTGATATCTGGTGACTAGTTGTGTTTGTTCATGCATACAAATCACTTGGCTCGCTAGTTGTTAACTCTAGTTAATCAACTTGAATTACTAGCTAAGTATAGTTTAACTTAGGTATGCAGTGGTTTTTTATGAATAAGCTGGAAAAAATCTGTATTTAAATTGACAGATTAAAATGTAACCTTCCAAGGATGCTATATACCAAACTTTACTTAGTAACTATTAATTCATCGGAGAGCCAAACTGTGATTATTTTTGCAGAGAACATGAACTATATTGATAAAATCAAGTTGTTCTGCGTATGGGAAAATAACAAAAAAGTTAAATCTTAAATTCCCTATTTTCTCTACGGGAATTGTTTATTAATTATCTATTATTTTCTTTGATTTCTTTAAAATTATCTGCACAACTCATTGCTGGCGCTATAAGTTTGCAGTACCCTTGCGAGGTTTTTGATGGATTGGATTAGCTTACTCAAAGCTCAACAAGCTGATTTCCTGCAACGAGTGAAAAAACCAAGGACTCATGACGTATCTTTGCTAGAAACTCAAGTCAGAGGTTGTCACACTGAAATCATGGCATTTTCAGGCGAAGCACTAGACAAAATGCTGACAGTTGCTTGCCAAAAAGCAGAAATTATTGGTAAAAATCCACCTCCTACGCCACCTGAATATCCAGAATTTTCTGATTGGAATATACCCTTTGATGCATACTTCCAACAGCAAGTAGAAGATTATATTTTACGAGAGCAAATTGTTGAACAAGTCATGCATCGATGCTTGGGTAAATCTGTGAAAAAAGTGCCACAAGATGCCATCAAAAACATGGTTTTGGATGATGAAGGCAATTTACGAGGAGAGAGCAAATTTTCTTATTTATTTCTAGGCAATAATAGTAATCAAATTCTTGTTTGTGTCGCCGATGGAGAAAGTTTTAATGGGATTAAAAAAAATAAAATAAAATGGTCAGTTACTCAAGAAGATATCAGAAATTACAGAGTCTTGATTTTTGTCTGTCTGTTTTATCCATCTTATGGTGAAAGCGGCTACGAGAAACAAGCGATAGTTACTGGTTTTTTGCCGACAAATCAAATTGAATTTAGCGAACCAACAATTTATGTATCTCCTAGTAACTTGTTGTATGCGGGTGGATTGAGTTGGTATTTAGCAACCGGAATTACCAAACAAGATACGTCGCCATTATTTGACGAAATATTTGTGACAGAAAAGACTCAAACTTTACCACCAGAACATCCCCTTAAAGGCATAATTGGAGATTGGCAATTTTGGCAAACACTCAAAGGACATAGTAGAGGAATTAACTGTCTTGCTTTTTATCCAGGAAATAATAATAGCGCTCATTCTACTTTAGTCGCAAGTGGAAGTCGCGGAGAAACAAAATTATGGGATTTAACAAAAGGAGAACTAATAGGTACTTTATCAGAGTATCCCTGGATGTTGTCTGGATTAGTAGATGAAGTCAATGCTTTGGCTTTTAGTCCAGACGGACATACTTTGGTAAGTGCTGGTGCAGATTCTACAATCAAAATGTGGCACGTCGGCGCTAGGGATTTGATCGATATTCTGCACAAACATAATGGTATGGTGCGGTGTGTGGCTTTTACTCCAGATGGACGTATGTTAGCTACAGGAGGAGACGACAGAACAATCTGCTTCTGGGACTTGATGCAACGTCGCGTCATAATTGCTCTGTCTTTGGATGATACTGCGGCTCATTCTCTTGCTTTGAGCCAAGACGGAGAAATTTTAGTTACAGGTAGTTACCGCAAAATCAAGGTTTGGCAAGTTTGTCAACAACCAGAAGGTAAGACTCCAAATGCCCAATTATTACATGCTCTGACTGGTCATTCTCATATTGTGACTTCTTTAGCGATGAGTAGCGATCGCCAAATTCTTGTCAGTGGTAGTCGAGACAAAACCATTAAAATTTGGCAACTAGAGACAGGCGAACTATTGCATACTCTCAAAGGACATGAAGATGGAGTATATGCGATCGCTCTTAGTCCTGATGGACAAACTATCGCTAGTGGTAGCGCTGATCAAACAATTAAATTGTGGCACTTACAAACTGGTGAATTATTAGCTACATTCACAGGTCATGATCACACAGTGACAGCAGTAGCGTTTACTGCTTCTGGAGAAATTTTGGTGAGTGGGAGTTTAGATAAGACGATTAAAATATGGCAACGAAGTTAATTGAAGGGATTGAAGGAGAATCCCCATTCCCTTCTAAAAATATTTTGGGCAAATGCCCAATGAACTATAGTGCATAACTATGTAACTTAAAAACAGTTGCCCTTGCAGATCCAAAGATGCATGTTACACGAACTTCAATCCCTCAAGCAACTGTCTACTTGTCGAATAGCTATTGTGCGATCGCTCCCTGCTTTGAGTGATTTACTTTGTACTGTACCAGCTTTAAGAGCGCTCAGAGCAGCTTTCCCTCAAGCTGAAATTACCCTCATTGCTCCAGCTTCGGCACGTTTTTTTGTAGAACGTTTTAGCCATTATCTTGATCAGTTCTTAGAATTTCCTGGCTATCCAGGAATACCGGAAATACCACCTTTAGTTCACAAATTACCAGAGTTTTTGCTAAAAGCTCAAGGGCAACATTTTGACTTAGCATTGCAAATGTATGATAGCGGCACTATTAGTAATTCCTTTACTGCTTTACTTGGCGCTCGTATTAACGCAGGTTTCCATCTTCTTGAACATTATTGCCCGAATCCAGATTACTTTTTGTCTTACCCCCACAACGAACCAGAAATATGGCGTCATCTGCGGTTGATGGAATTTTTAGGTATACCACTCCAAGGAGATGAGCTAGAATTTCCGTTGCAAAATGAGGATTTTGGGGTTTTACAACATATTTCTGACAAATATGTCTGCATTCATCCTGGTGCTAGTTTGCCAGAAAAACGGTGGTCTTTGAAAAGCTTTGCAATTGTTGCTGATGCGATCGCTGCTAGTGGTTATCAAGTAGTGCTTACTGGTATAGCATCAGAAGCAAATTTAACACAGTCATTAGCTGCAATGATGCGTTGCAAACCGATTGATTTAGCTGGAAAGACTAGTTTAGGTGCAATAGCGGCGCTTTTGAGTAAAGCTAGTCTACTAGTTTGTAACGATACAGGTGTATCACATTTGGCAGATGCTTTAAAAGTAAAGAGCGTTGTCATTTTTACAAATGCATCAATGTATAGATGGGCGCCTTTGAACCGTGAGATTCACCGTTCTCTCAGTCCTAGTTTTATACAGATGACGGATGTAGAAGAATTATTTGTAGATTCTACAATCAATCTTGGTGATACAAAATTCGGTGGTTTTTATTTTCCTGTTATACCAGAAGTTGTAATCACTCAGGTCGAAGATCTACTGGCGATGGAAGCTTCAAATGTTACTTAATTTTTGGGGAAATCGCAGAGCTTAGATCCTCGACAACTCCTGCGAAGTCGGGAATCTCTTGTCTCTCAGAAAGATTTAGCTAAATCAAAAAGAAGCCTCTCACCTACCCGCAAGGGAGGTGATGAGATGAATTTTTGGGCGATGAGGAATCTCGCCCCTGAGCAATATTTGATTTTAATCCGATGGGTGATGGGGCGGACGACGAATCGCCAAACTTTGGACTAGGGTTCTCAATGCCTCAGACATTGGTATGTCCAACGAGTCAGCAAACTCTTT